>NZ_JBDPLJ010000002.1:0-688011 GCF_039871955.1 Kosakonia sp. WA-90 | reverse complement strand
GATGGAGTCGATGTCGGAAGCAGAGTTGGAGCTGTTCTGCGCCTGAACGGTCAGGTCACGGATACGCTGCAGGTTGTTGTTGACTTCGCTCAGCGCGCCTTCAGCGGTCTGTGCCAGAGAAATACCGTCGTTCGCGTTACGCGCAGCAACGGTCAGACCGTTGATGTTAGAAGTAAAGCGGTTAGCGATCGCCTGACCCGCTGCGTCATCTTTAGCGCTGTTAATACGCAGACCAGAAGACAGGCGCTCAATCGCCGTTCCCAGAGAAGACTGAGATTTGGTCAGGTTGTTCTGAGTCATCAGCGACAGGGTGTTAGTATTAATAACAGCCATGATGTAATTCCTTCAAAAAAAAGTTATCAGATTCAGGCATCTGCCTACGGTTTTCTCACCGTCACCCAGATTATCGACAGCTTGCTGGTAACCTTTAGGAAAAAACATCACTTTTTTAAAGCGGAAAAGAGCCCGCTATTATCTGGCTTTATTCCGCCATTGTTTTTAAAAAAACCCTCTAATCTTTTCGCAGTCGCTGCCGATAATCCCCTCAGTGATTGTCCAAAACTGGAAGGATGAAGATATGTCAAGTATTAGTTCGCTCGGCGCAGGCACCAGCCTGGATCTCAATACGCTGTACGCTAACTTGCAAACAGCGGAAGAGACCAAGCTTAAACCAATTACTACTCAACAGACTTCGTATAAAGCAAAGCTGACAGCATGGGGCGTGGTGCAAACGTCGCTGACGAAGCTGCAGACTGCTGCTAACGCGTTGAAAAATACGTCGAATATCGCAGCAACTAAGGTATCAAGTACCAATACAGCGTTTACCGCCACGCTGGCGAATACCGCCGCAGCGGGTACCTATTCTATCGACGTAACGTCACTGGCTGCATCACAGTCTCTGCTGAGCCCGAAAGTCACCAGCAAAGATACTGATTTAGGTGACAGCAGCATGAGCTCGCGCACTATCACCATTACGCAGCCGGGTCAAACCAACCCGATGACGGTGACGCTGACGAGTGATAAAACCAGTCTTGCTGATATTCGCGATGCGATTAACAAACAGCAAGGCAGCGTCACCGCAAGCGTCATTAAAGCGGATGACAGCAGCTACTACCTGGCGCTGACATCGCGTGATAGCGGCACCAAAAACCAGATGACCATCACTACTGATGATGCGCAACTGGCGCAGTACATTAGCTACGATTCTACAAACCCCAGCAGCACCAGCAACAAGATGACCCAACAGGTCGCCGCTGCGGATGCGAAAGTGAAGATTAACGGGATTGAAATCACCCGTAGCAGCAACACGATCACCGATGCGCCAGAAGGCGTAACGTTGACGTTGAACAAACTGACAACCGCCGGCTCCCCGGAAACGCTGTCGGTAACAAAAGACAATGCGCCGATGACCGCAGCCATTCAGGCTTATGTGGATGCGTATAACTCGCTGCAAACGACTATCGCTAACCAGACCAAATATACAGCGGTGGATAAAGGTAGCGACGCCCAGAGCACGTCAAACGGCGACTTATTAGGCGATGGTACACTGCGTAATATTCAGACGCGCCTGCGTTCAGTATTGTCCGCAAGTCAGAGCGCAACCGGCAGCAGTGTTTCTATACTGTCGCAACTGGGAATTACGCAGGATACTTCCGGCAAACTGACCGTAGATAGCACCAAGCTTGACAAGGCGCTGAATGAAAAATCGGCGGATGTGATCAGTTTCCTGTCCGGGGACGGTAAAACCACCGGTTTTGCAACCCAGGCCAGTAACCTGTTGGCAGACTTTTTAGGTACTTCCGGCTCTGTGCAGAACGCGACTGATGGCATCAACAAGACGCTGAAGCGTCTGTCCGATCAGTACGATCGCACAAATGAGCAGATTACAGCGACGATGGCGCGTTATAAAACGCAGTTCACCAGCTTAAGTACTTTGGTCTCGTCCCTGACATCCACCGGGAACTATTTGACTCAGCAATTTAACGCAATGAACGCATAAACCAGTTAGTTGAGGTTTGACATGTATACGAAATCGGGAACTCAGGCTTATGCACAGGTCGGCGTGGAAAGCGCCGTTCTGAGCGCCAGCCCACATCAACTCGTGGTATTACTTTTTGATGGTGCGTTAAGCGCCATGAAAAAGGCCGCGATCCTGATTGAGCAGGGAGATATTCCCGGTAAAGGACAGGCGCTTTCAAAGGCTATTAATATCATTACCAACGGCTTGCGGGCCGGGCTTGACCACGAAGTTGGTGGCGAGCTTTCCGCAAACCTGGATAGTCTTTATGACTATATGACAAGACGTCTTTTACAGGCAAACCTCCACAATGACATCTCAGCCATTGATGAAGTTTCAACGTTGCTGAACAACATCGCTGATGCCTGGAAAGAGATTGGCCCCAATAATCAATCCGCGCGGGACACTTACTAATGGAAGCAAATTTCGGGTTGCTCCACCACTATCAGCAGCTGTTGGTCGTCAGCCGTACCATGCTTAGCCTCGCGAAGGAAGGGCGTTGGGATGAACTCATTGAGCACGAGATAGGCTATGTCAAAGCTGTAGAACAATTGACTCAATTCCAGGATGCCAGTGAAATTGCGCCTCAGATGCAGGCGCAAATTCGCCCCCTGCTCCAGCAAATTCTGGATAATGAAGTCGTGCTGAAACTCCTGTTGAACCAACGGATGGACGAATTACGGACATTAGTTGGACAGACATCCCGACAACATAACCTGCATTCGACATATGGACGTCTCTCTGGAAACATACTCTTCCCTAATGAGATTTAATTCTCATCCCGGCGGGTGATACGTTTGTCGTCAATCACCCGCCTGGTTTGTTTTGTTCACTCCTCCCCTCTTTTTTGACACGTAATACCACCTGGCTTTGCCTGCGCATCCCTTCCCCGGTTTTGCAAAAATGCGCTTTCTCATTCTGTTTTTAAAATCTCATCCATACTTCCAGAGTCTTACTCTGGAGCACCGAATATGAAAAACCCCACCCTGTTACAGACCTTTCATTGGTATTACCCCGATGGCGGCAAACTCTGGCCGGAACTGCGCGAACGCGCTGCGGGCTTTAACGATATTGGCATTAACATGGTCTGGCTTCCCCCGGCGTATAAAGGTGCATCCGGCGGCTACTCGGTGGGTTACGACAGTTATGACCTGTTTGACTTAGGCGAGTTTGACCAAAAAGGGTCTGTGGCCACCAAATACGGTGATAAAACACAGCTACTGACCGCCATCAATGCATTGAAAGAGAACAATATCGCTGTGCTGTTGGATGTGGTGGTCAACCACAAAATGGGGGCTGACGAAAAAGAAGCCATTCGTGTTCAGCGGGTTAATGCGCAGGATCGCACACAGATTGATGATGAAATCATCGAATGTGAGGCCTGGACACGCTATACCTTTCCGACTCGCGCCGGGCAATACTCGCAATTTATCTGGGATTTCAAATGTTTCAGCGGTATCGACCATATTGAAAATCCGGATGAGGACGGGGTGTTCAAAATCGTCAACGATTACACCGGCGAGGGCTGGAACGATCAAGTGGACGACGAAATGGGCAATTTCGACTATCTGATGGGTGAAAATATTGATTTTCGCAACCATGCCGTAACCGAAGAGATCAAGTACTGGGCGCGTTGGGTAATGGATCAAACCGGATGCGATGGCTTTCGCCTGGACGCGGTAAAACATATTCCCGCCTGGTTCTACAAAGAGTGGATCGAACATGTGCAGGAAGTTGCGCCAAAGCCGTTGTTCATCGTTGCGGAATACTGGTCACACGAGGTAGGAAAGCTACAGCAATATATCGATCAGGTCGACGGTAAAACCATGCTGTTTGATGCCCCACTGCATATGAAATTTCATGAAGCGTCGAAACTGGGGCGCGATTATGACATGAGCCAGATTTTTACCGGCACCCTGGTTGAAGCTGACCCCTTTCATGCGGTGACGCTGGTCGCCAACCATGACACACAGCCGTTGCAGGCACTGGAAGCACCGGTGGAAACCTGGTTTAAACCCCTGGCCTATGCCCTGATCCTGCTGAGGGAAAATGGCGTGCCCTCGATCTTCTACCCTGACCTGTATGGTGCCCATTACGAGGATACTGGCGGTGATGGAGAAACGTACGCTGTGGATATGCCGGTTATCGACCAACTCGATCAGTTGATTCTCGCCCGCCAGCGCTTTGCACATGGGGTACAAACGCTGTGGTTTGATCACCCCAACTGTATTGCTTTCAGCCGCAGCGGCACCGACGACGATCCCGGCTGCGTGGTGGTACTATCCAACGGTGATGATGGCGAAAAGCACATGACGCTGGGCGAGAATTATGGCCATAAAACCTGGCGTGACTTTCTGGGCAACCGCGACGAATGGGTGACGACCGATGAGAGCGGCGCCGGGGTGTTTACCTGCAATGGCGGCAGCGTCAGCGTGTGGATAATCGAGGATGTGCTCTGACGCTGTGCCGGGTGAGCGTGTCACCCGGCCAGTAAACTTAGTGGGCGAGACTTAGCCCGGCATCATCACGCGCCTTCTCACACTCCACGGTGAGTTTATCCACTTTCTTCAGCGTCATGCCATCGACCTCCAACAACGCACCATCGTGTTCAAGACGGTAGATGTCACGATTCTGCGTCACGTTGTACAGTTTGTCGTCATTGCGCATCAATTTACCCGGGACGGCAATCACTCGCTGCCACTGGCGGCAATCCAGTGTATCGCCACCGGGCGTAATAATCAGACTGGCCATCGCCTCCGGGCTAACCAGTTTGCTTTGCGGCCCCACCGACTGCCAGTAGCCCGCCAATCCAGCAGGCGCGGGTTGTTTGACCACCGCCTGATAATTTTCCACCTGCATGCAGCCGCTTAGCAGCATTACCGCACCGAGGATCACTCGCTTTTTCATCTTTTGCCCTGCTCGCGAAGAAAAAAATATTGTGGCATTAAAGCGTTATCGTCGCCACCCTTTCCCCACGCGTAACAAGTTTGATCTGCACCAGGTTTTCACATTATTTCGCATCAGATTTTGCGCAGCCCGTGTATCATCCGACTCTTTTCGCAAGACTATCCACACTCCTTCTGAGTTCAGAGGTTTTTACTATGTCCTGGCAACAGTTTAAGGATCGGTTTTTAATTAAATTCTGGTCTCCTGTCCCGGCCGTTATCGCCGCCGGTATTCTCTCCACTTACTATTTTGGTCTTACCGGCACATTCTGGGCCGTTACCGGCGAATTTACCCGTTGGGGTGGGCAACTGCTGCAACTGGCGGGCGTGCACACGGAAACATGGGGCTATTTCAAATTGATCCATCTGGACGGCACGCCGCTGACGCGTATCGACGGGATGATGATCATCGGTATGTTTGGCGGCTGTTTTGCCGCCGCACTTTGGGCCAATAACGTTAAGTTACGTTTCCCGCACAGCCGGATCCGCATTGCGCAGGCGATCATCGGTGGGATGATTGCCGGTTTCGGCGCACGTCTGGCGATGGGCTGTAACCTCGCGGCGTTTTTCACCGGTATTCCACAGTTTTCCCTGCACGCCTGGTTTTTCGCTGTGGCGACGGCCATCGGCTCATGGTTTGGTGCACGCGTTACTCTGCTGCCGCTGTTCCGCATTCCGGTAAAAATACAAAAAGTCTCCGCCGCATCGCCGTTAACGCAAAAACCGGCTCAGGCGCAGCGTCGCTTCCGCCTCGGCATGCTGGTGTTCGCGGGAATGCTCGGCTGGGCGCTCCTCACCGCCATGAACCAGCCTAAACTTGGGCTGGCTATGCTGTTCGGCGTCGGTTTTGGGTTACTGATTGAGCGCGCGCAAATCTGCTTTACATCGGCGTTCCGCGATATGTGGATCACCGGGCGTACCATGATGACCAAAGCGATTATCTTCGGCATGGCGGCAAGCGCCATCGGTATCTTTAGTTACGTGCAACTTGGCGTAGAAGCCAAAATCATGTGGGCCGGGCCAAACGCCGTGATCGGCGGGTTACTGTTCGGTTTCGGCATCGTGCTGGCGGGCGGCTGTGAAACCGGCTGGATGTATCGCGCTGTTGAGGGGCAGGTGCACTACTGGTGGGTAGGGCTGGGCAACGTGATAGGCTCAACAATCCTCGCCTGGTTCTGGGATGACATCTCCCCTGCGCTGGCAACCCAGTGGGATAAAATCAATTTACTCAATACGTTTGGCCCGCTCGGCGGACTACTGGTGACTTACCTGCTGCTGCTGGCGGCGTTGCTGCTGGTGATTGGCTGGGAAAAACACTTTTTCCGCACTAAAGCGGTTACCCCTGCGAAGGAGGCTGCATGAACATCGTGCCTGATTACCGTCTGGATATGACCGGTGAACCCTGCCCTTACCCGGCTGTGGCCACGCTGGAAGCCATGCCGCAGTTGAAAAAAGGTGAAATACTGGAAGTGGTGAGCGACTGCCCGCAGTCGATTAATAACATTCCTCTTGATGCACGTAACCACGGGTATACCGTACTGGACATTCAGCAGGATGGCCCCACGATTCGTTATCTGATCCAGAAGTAACCCGTACCCGCCCTCTCCGGACCCGGAGGGGGCGAGAATCCCGGCGTCTACCGCCTCCGGTCACGAAAACGTCAGGTTGAAGACCAGTCTCTGTTCTGAATCACAACACGGTAACCGTCTCTGTCTGCGAAGGTTTTACCCTGCACGGCCCAGTAAGGATTAAAGGATTTAACCTCGCAAAATCCGGCTTTCATCATCA
This sequence comes from Kosakonia sp. WA-90, assembly GCF_039871955.1. NCBI lineage: Bacteria > Pseudomonadati > Pseudomonadota > Gammaproteobacteria > Enterobacterales > Enterobacteriaceae > Kosakonia > Kosakonia sp. WA-90. Next base: position 681,261 of record NZ_JBDPLJ010000002.1, on the reverse strand, counting down.
TCTCGCAACGAACGCCCGCTTCCTGCGTATCCGGATAATAGAGCACCAGTAAATCTTCAGCCGTGTGGGCAGGTTGCACCGCATGCCCGTGGCAATGGGTAAATTCGATGTGCCAGGGCAATGCAGGATCCCCCACCATTACGCCACTGAACCCGTCATGGTCATGGAAAGCGGTGATTTTCTGTAACCCAAGACCGTCGCAATACATGCGGCAAGTCAGTTCAAGATCCGTCACGGGTTTAGCGATGCGCATATGCGTAAAAGTCATCAGACACTCCTCGTCGTTCACAGGTGTTGTGATGACGGACTTTAGCCGCCCGGCGGAAAACCGATGTGATCATCCGTGCTCATGCACAAAGCGTGGGAGCGGCGCATAGTGTTAAGCACCGAAAAGAGGGATAAAGCGAGGAAAAGGAGGATAACCTGCAAATTATCCTCCCTCTTTGAAACGCGGTTCGACTAGATCTGCATGTTCATCACGTCCTGGTATGCCGAAACCAGTTTGTTACGCACCTGAATCCCCATCTGCAATGAGATAGAGGATTTTTGCAAATCGGTCATCACGTCATTCAGCGCCACGCCCGGCTCGCCGAGAGTGAACTTTTCCGCCTGCGTGCGGGCTGCGTTTTGCGTGTCGCTGATGCGATCCAGCGCGGCATGCAGTTGACCGGCGAAACTGATTGTCGGTTCGCTTTCCACGCTCTGATTGCGCGCAATCCCCGCAGTGGCCTGCAACTGACTGACGACGCTTTCAATGCCCTGTATAGCCATGGTTTTTCCCCGGATGGTTTGATACTCGACAAGGTTAACAGCTTGTCAATGAGATAATTGCGGTAAATAGCGATAAAAAACCAGGTTATTTGGGGCATAGAAAATTCGGATTCATCAAATAATGGCATTGCCATGTAAATGGACAATTGTCGAGTTTGCCGACCCGGGAGCCTGTTTTGTTTCTCAACTCAAATAACAATATCCGCCCAGAGTTACGAGGTGTGCAATGAGTGCAACTGCTACAACTGCACCGCAGAATAAATCTCTTGAGTGGATCAACCGCTTGCGCGCGAACCCCAAAGTTCCATTAATGGTGGCCGGCGCTGCAGCCGTTGCCATCATCGTTGCAATGGTTCTGTGGGCAAAAAGCCCGGACTATCGCACGCTTTATAGCAACCTGTCCGATCAGGACGGCGGCGCTATTGTTACCCAGTTAACACAAATGAACGTTCCTTACCGGTTTGCTGATGCCGGTGGTGCTATTGAAGTTCCGGCGGATAAAGTCCACGAGTTGCGTCTGCGTCTCGCCCAGCAAGGTCTGCCGAAAGGTGGCGCGGTCGGTTTCGAACTGTTGGATCAGGAAAAATTCGGCATCAGCCAGTTTAGCGAGCAGGTCAACTACCAACGCGCTCTGGAAGGTGAACTGGCCCGTACTATTGAAACGCTGGGTCCGGTAAAAGGTGCCCGCGTACATCTGGCCATGCCAAAACCGTCGCTGTTCGTGCGTGAACAGAAATCACCGTCAGCCTCTGTCACCGTTAACCTTGAGCCAGGCCGCGCCCTGGACGATGGTCAGATCAGCGCCATGGTGCACCTGGTCTCCAGTGCCGTAGCAGGCTTGCCGCCGGGCAACGTAACCGTGGTTGACCAGAGCGGCCGTTTGCTGACGCAAGCCGGTACTGCAGGTCGTGACCTGAACGATGCTCAACTGAAATATACCGCCGACGTTGAAGGTCGTATTCAACGCCGCATCGAAGCGATTCTGGGTCCTATCGTGGGTAACAGCAATGTGCATGCACAGGTTACCGCGCAGCTTGATTTTTCGAACAAAGAACAAACCGAAGAGCAATACAGCCCGAACGGCGACCCTTCACAAGCGGTGCTGCGTTCACGTCAGGTCAACAGCAGCGAACAGATTGGTGGCCAGAATCCTGGCGGCGTTCCTGGCGCACTGTCTAACCAGCCTGCACCGGCGAATACTGCGCCGATCTCTACGCCGCCGGCCAATCAGCAGAACCAACAGAACCAACAGAACCAACAGAATCAGCAAGGTCAGACGACGTCCACCGCCAGCACTGCGACCGGTCCGCGTAATTCGACACACAACGAAACGTCGAACTATGAAGTAGACCGCACGATTCGCCACACCAAAATGAACGTGGGTGATGTGCAACGTCTGTCCGTGGCCGTGGTGGTAAACTACCGTACGCTGGCCGATGGCAAAACCGCCGCGTTGACAGCCGATCAGCTGAAACAGATTGAAGATTTGACCCGTGAAGCAATGGGCTACAGCGAAAAACGCGGTGACACCCTGAACGTGGTCAACTCGCCGTTTAACGCGAAAGACGATGTGGGTGGTCAACTCCCCTTCTGGCAGCAACAAGCGTTTATCGATCAGCTGATGTCTGCAGGTCGCTGGCTGCTGGTTCTGATTGTCGCGTTTATCCTGTGGCGTAAAGCGGTGCGTCCGCAACTGATACGCCGTCAGGAAGAAGCGAAAGCGATTCAGGAAGCCGCTCAGGCTCGCGCAGAGCTCGAAGAGTCGGTGGAAGTCCGTCTCAGCAAGGACGAGCAGCAGCAACAGCGTCGTACTAACCAGCGCCTGAACGCCGAGGTGATGAGCCAGCGTATCCGCGAAATGTCAGACAACGATCCGCGCGTCGTGGCGCTGGTCATTCGCCAGTGGATGAATAACGAACATGAGCAATAATCTTACCGGAACGGACAAAAGCGTCATCTTGCTGATGACCATTGGTGAAGACCGTGCGGCCGAGGTGTTCAAACACCTCTCCGCCCGGGAGGTTCAGCACCTGAGTACCGCGATGGCCAGCGTGCGTCAGATTTCCAACAAACAGCTGATGGATGTGTTGCAGGAGTTTGAAACGGAAGCGGAACAATTCGCGGCGCTGAACATCAACGCCAACGACTACCTGCGCACCGTACTGGTGAAAGCCCTTGGCGAAGAACGTGCATCCAGCCTGCTGGAAGACATTCTCGAAACCCGCGATACCACCAGCGGCATCGAAACGCTCAACTTTATGGAGCCGCAGAGCGCCGCAGACCTTATTCGCGACGAGCATCCGCAGATTATCGCCACCATTTTGGTGCACCTCAAACGTGCTCAGGCGGCGGATATCCTTGCACTGTTCGATGAGCGTATGCGTCACGACGTGATGCTGCGTATCGCCACTTTCGGCGGCGTACAGCCTGCTGCACTGGCGGAACTGACCGAAGTATTGAACAACCTGCTCGACGGCACCAACCTCAAACGCAGCAAAATGGGCGGCGTGAGAACAGCGGCGGAAATCATCAACCTGATGAAAACGCAGCAGGAAGAAGCCGTTATTACTGCTGTTCGCGAGTTCGACGGCGAACTGGCGCAGAAAATTATCGACGAGATGTTCCTGTTCGAAAACCTGGTGGACGTGGACGACCGCAGCATCCAGCGTCTTCTGCAGGAAGTGGACTCCGAATCCTTGCTGGTTGCCCTCAAAGGCGCCGAACCACCATTGCGCGACAAATTCCTGCGCAACATGTCGCAACGTGCGGCAGATATCCTGCGCGACGACCTTGCCAACCGTGGCCCGGTTCGTCTGTCTCAGGTGGAGAACGAGCAGAAAGCCATCCTGCTTATTGTTCGTCGTCTGGCGGAAACCGGCGAGATGGTAATTGGCAGCGGCGAGGATACCTATGTCTAACGAAATGCCGTGGAAGATCTGGAAGCCGGATGACCTGGCGCTTCCTCTCGCTGCCGAGTTCGCTCCCCTGCTGACGCAGGACGAGCCGATGATCGATGAGGAAGAAGACGCGTTATCTGCAGAACAGAAACAGCAGCAGCAACTGGCGCAAATCCAGATGCAAGCGCACGAGGCTGGCTATAACGCCGGTCTGGCGGAAGGCCGTAAGGCAGGTTATGACGTGGGCTATCAGGAAGGTCTGGCACAAGGACAAGAGCAGGGTCTGAATCAGGCCCGCCAGCAACAAGCCCCGTTGCATGCGCGTATGCAGCAACTGGTCAGCGAGTTTCAGTATACGCTGGATGCGCTGGACAGCGTTATCGCCTCCCGTCTGATGCAGATGGCGCTGGAAGCCGCGCGCCAGGTGCTCGGCCAGGTACCGATTGTGGATAACAGCGCACTGATTAAACAGATCCAACTGTTATTACAGCAAGAACCGTTGTTTAGCGGCAAGCCGCAACTGCGTGTTCATCCGGATGATTTGCAGCGCGTCGAAGAGATGCTCGGCGCGACGCTCAGCCTGCACGGCTGGCGTCTGCGCGGCGATCCGACGCTGCATCCGGGCGGTTGCAAAGTCTCCGCCGATGAAGGCGATCTCGACGCCAGCGTGGCGACACGCTGGCAGGAACTGTGCCGTCTGGCGGCGCCAGGAGTTGTTTGATGACCGCGCGTTTGACCCGCTGGCTGACCACGCTGGATAACTTTGAAGTGAAGATGGCGCAACTGCCGTCTGTACGCCGTTATGGTCGACTGACCCGTGCGACTGGCCTGGTGCTCGAAGCCACCGGGCTGCAATTGCCGCTGGGGGCGACCTGTATCATCGAGCGTCAGGACGGACAGGAGATGTGCGAAGTCGAAAGCGAAGTGGTTGGCTTCAATGGTCAACGCCTGTTCCTGATGCCACTCGAAGAAGTGGAAGGCATTTTGCCTGGCGCTCGCGTCTATGCGCGTAGTGTGATGGGCGACAATTTACACAGCGGCAAACAGCTGCCGCTCGGCCCGGCCCTACTCGGCCGCGTTCTGGATGGCGGTGGCAAACCGCTGGACGGACTGCCATCGCCGGATACCGGCGAAACCGGGGCGTTGATCACGCAGCCGTTTAACCCGCTGCAACGTACCGCAATCGAGCATGTACTGGATACCGGGGTACGCGCCATCAATGCGCTGTTAACCGTAGGACGTGGGCAGCGTATGGGCCTGTTCGCCGGTTCCGGCGTCGGTAAGAGCGTATTGTTAGGCATGATGGCCCGTTATACCCAGGCAGATGTGATTGTTGTCGGGTTGATTGGCGAACGTGGCCGCGAAGTAAAAGATTTTATCGAGAACATCCTCGGCGCAGAAGGTCGCGCGCGTTCGGTGGTTATCGCCGCACCTGCGGATGTCTCTCCTTTGTTGCGTATGCAGGGCGCTGCGTATGCTACGCGCATAGCTGAAGATTTCCGCGATCGCGGTCAGCATGTGCTGCTGATTATGGATTCTCTGACGCGTTATGCCATGGCGCAGCGTGAAATCGCACTGGCTATCGGCGAACCGCCAGCTACCAAAGGTTATCCACCGTCTGTCTTCGCCAAATTACCGGCGTTGGTGGAACGTGCAGGCAACGGTATTCACGGTGGGGGTTCCATCACCGCGTTCTATACTGTTCTTACAGAAGGGGATGACCAACAGGATCCTATTGCTGACTCAGCGCGCGCGATCCTCGATGGACATATCGTTTTGTCACGCCGTCTGGCGGAAGCAGGACACTACCCGGCAATCGATATCGAAGCGTCTATCAGTCGTGCGATGACAGCATTGATTACTGAAAAACATTACGCAAGAGTTCGTAATTTCAAACAGTTGCTATCGAGTTTCCAGCGTAACCGCGATCTGGTTAGCGTTGGCGCTTATGCGCGAGGTAGCGACCCCATGCTGGATAAAGCCATCGCATTGTGGCCGCAACTTGAAGCTTTCTTGCAACAAGGTATTTTCGAGCGTGCCGGGTGGGAAGATTCGATGCAGGCACTAGAGCTGATCTTCCCGACAGCATAATGTAGTGGAGGCTGACTTCATGACGCAAAATAGCGCATTGACGACGCTTAAAGATTTGGCAGAGAAAGAAGTTGAAGACGCGGCGCTGCGGCTTGGTGAGATGCGTCGGGGCTGCCAGCAAGCAGAAGAACAATTAAAAATGCTGATCGACTATCAGCATGAGTATCGTAGCAGTCTGAATAACGATATGAGCCAGGGCATTGATAACCAGCGCTGGCAAAACTATCAGCAGTTTATTCAGACGCTGGAAAAAGCTATCGAGCAACACCGCCATCAACTGGCGCAGTGGACCCAGAAAGTCGATGTCGCGCTGGGTTGCTGGCGGGAGAAAAAGCAACGTCTGCAAGCCTGGCAAACATTGCAGGACAGGCAAAGTGCCGCAGCGTTACTGGCGGAAAACCGTCTCGATCAGAAGAAAATGGATGAGTTTGCACAGCGAGCGTCCCTGAGGAAAACAGAATGATCACCTTGCAAAAACTGCTAGTTACAGAATCCGATGCCACCACCGGCACGCAAACAGGCAAGGCTGGCGGTGATGCCGCTCAGGACTTCCTCGCCCTGCTCACTGGTGCAATGTCCGGCGCTGGCGCGCAAGGGCAAGAGGGCGATGCCCCCCTTACCCTTGCCGACCTGCAAGCGGCCGCGTTAAGCGGCAAGCTGGCGAAAGGTAAGCTGGCCGCCGCATCCGGTGAAGCGGCGCAAACCCCGGCACAAAAACTGGCCGATATGCTGGCGCGCCAAAGCGTGAAAATGGATGCCAAAACGGCCGCTGAAAGCAATGCCGATATGCAGAACCTGCTCTCCGGCTTGACCCCTTCCGCCCAAACGGATGTGCTGGCTGCGCTGACGAAAACGGCAAAAGCGGCCGATGAGAAAACCGACTTAAGCGACGAAGATCTCGCTAACCTCAGCGCGCTGATGGCCATGCTGCCACACCAGCAGACGCAGCAAATGACCGCGACACAGCCGCTTACCACGACCAGCACCGCCACCAGCGCAATAGATGTGGGGGCGGCGGCAAACCGCGCGCTGAACACCAACCCATTGACTACCGACACGGGCGCCGATCTGCCGCGTACCACCACGAAAGGCACGCATGACGCCACCGCCAGCACGCTTCAGGTTGCCGATGATTCACAGCAATCCACTACCTTTGCGGCCGCACTGGCATCACGTAAAGAAACGGATAATGCCGTGCAGCAAACCACCAATACCACCGCAAGCATTGCGCCGGTCACCACAACCACCAGCGCAGCGCAGGCCAGCACCCCGGTAGCCGCACCAGTTATCAGTGCGCCGCTGGGTAGCCATGAGTGGCAGCAGAACCTGAGCCAGCACGTCACGCTGTTCACCCGCCAGGGCCAGCAGAGTGCGGAACTGCGCTTACACCCGGAAGAGTTGGGCCAGGTGCAAATTTCCATCAAGCTGGAAGACAACCAGGCGCAATTGCAAATGGTTTCAGCGCATAGCCACGTTCGCCAGGCGCTGGAAGCTGCGCTGCCGGTGCTGCGCACCTCGCTTGCAGAAAGTGGCATCCAGCTGGGTCAAAGCAATATCAGCAGCGAGAGCTTTGCAGGCCAGCAGCAACACTCTTCTCAGCAACAGCAGGCATCACGTTCAGGATCCGGCAACCTGTTTGGCAGCGATGATGATGAAGCGTTAGTCACTCCTGCAAGCCTGCAGTCCGCTGCTCGCGGTAACGGCGCTGTCGACATCTTTGCCTAAACGTCCGAGGTAGCATGATTATCCCCGTCTTTTCCGCGCTTTGGCGGAAGCAAGACACGGGATAATCAGCTCATAGGCAGTATTAACAGGAAGCTCGTAACAGATGACTGACTCCGCTATTAACAAAAAACGCAAGCGCAATATCTGGATCCCGCTGCTGGTGTTAATCACCCTCGCAGCATGCGCCATCGCTGGCTATAGTTATTGGCATATGCAGCAGAAACCTGCGGCCAGCGCCAAAGCGGAGCCACCTCCGCCGCCGCCGGCACCGGTCTTCTTCGCGCTGGACACCTTTACTGTGAATCTGGGTGATGCCGATCGTGTGCTGTATGTCGGTATTACGCTGCGTCTGAAAGATGACGCAACGCGTGCCCGACTGAGCGAATACCTGCCGGAAGTGCGCAGCCGTTTGCTGTTGCTGTTCTCACGTCAGGACGCGACACAGCTCGCCACCGATGAGGGTAAACAGAAACTCGCCACTGCGATTAAAGAAACACTCGCAACGCCGTTAGTGCAAGGACAACCGAAGCAGGAAGTCACTGACGTCCTTTATACAGCTTTCATTTTGCGGTAATAACATGGGCGATAGTATTCTTTCTCAGGCCGAAATCGATGCGCTGCTCAACGGAGACAGCGATAAGAGTGATGATCCGCAACCGGGTATGGCGGGCGACAATGAAATTCGCCCCTATGACCCGAATACGCAGCGTCGCGTGGTACGTGAACGTCTGCAGGCACTGGAGATCATCAACGAACGTTTCGCGCGTCAGTTCCGTATGGGTCTGTTTAACTTGCTGCGTCGTAGCCCGGATATTACCGTCGGCGCGATCCGCATTCAGCCCTACCATGAATTTGCGCGTAACTTGCCGGTTCCGACCAACCTTAACCTGATCCACCTGAAACCGCTGCGCGGTACCGGCTTGTTTGTGTTCTCGCCAAGCCTGGTATTTATCGCCGTGGATAACCTGTTCGGTGGCGACGGGCGTTTTCCAACCAAAGTGGAAGGTCGTGAATTCACGCACACTGAACAGCGCGTGATCAACCGTATGCTGAAACTGGCGCTTGAGGCCTACAGTGACGCGTGGAAAGCGATTAACCCGCTGGACGTGGAATACGTGCGTTCTGAGATGCAGGTTAAGTTTACGAACATTACCACATCGCCAAACGACATCGTTGTTAACACCCCGTTCCATGTGGAAATCGGTAACCTGACGGGTGAATTCAATATCTGTCTGCCGTTCAGCATGATTGAACCGCTGCGTGAAATGCTGGTTAACCCGCCGCTGGAAAACTCCCGCAGCGAAGACCAGAACTGGCGTGATAACCTGGTCCGCCAGGTGCAGCATTCAGAGCTGACTTTGATCGCTAATTTTGCGGATATTCCCCTGCGTCTGTCGCAGATACTTAAGCTCAAACCCGGTGATGTACTGCCGATTGATAAACCCGATCGCATTATCGCTCATGTGGACGGTGTACCGGTGCTTACCAGCCAGTACGGCACAGTCAACGGACAATATGCGTTACGCGTAGAGCATTTGATAAACCCGATTTTGAATTCGCTGAATGAGGAACAGCCCAAATGAGTGATATGAACAATCCGTCCGATGAGAACAGCGGAGCACTGGACGATCTGTGGGCTGACGCGTTGAACGAACAAAAAACCACGACGACGGGCGGTAAGAGCGCAGCTGACGCTGTGTTCCAGCAGCTCGGTGGTGGTGATGTTGGCGGCAATCTCCAGGATATCGACCTGATTATGGATATCCCGGTCAAACTGACCGTTGAACTGGGCCGTACCCGGATGACGATTAAAGAGCTGCTGCGTCTGACGCAGGGTTCCGTGGTTGCGCTGGACGGACTGGCGGGTGAACCGCTGGATATTCTGATTAACGGTTATCTGATTGCGCAGGGTGAGGTGGTGGTCGTTGCCGATAAATATGGCGTGCGTATCACCGATATCATCACGCCTTCCGAGCGTATGCGCCGTCTGAGCCGTTGAGGCACATATGAGAACACAGGCCACGGTTAGCCAACCTTCCGCCGTTCCCGGTTCGCCACTGCTGCAAGTCAGTGGCGCACTGTTCGGCATCATTGCCGTGATCCTGATTGCCGCGTGGCTGGCGAAACGGCTGGGTTTTGGTGGTCGAACCGCTGGTACCCGGGGGTTGAAAGTCAGCGCCAGTACAACCGTCGGTCCGCGCGAACGCGTGGTGATTGTCGATGTTGAAGACGCACGCCTGGTACTGGGCGTCACCCCAACCCAAATCAATCTGTTGCACAAGCTTCCTCCCGCGCCTGCCGAAAGTGAAGTCGTGAACGAGAAAAATGCGGACTTTCAGTCTGTGATGAAGAATTTGCTTAAGCGTTCCGGGAGATCCTGATGCGCCGTTTGTTATCCTTTGCGCTGGCCGGGCTGTTTCTGTTTGCGCCAGCCGCATTTGCTCAACTCCCCGGTCTGGTCAGCCAACCGCTGGCAAACGGAGGCCAGAGCTGGTCGCTGCCGGTGCAGACGCTGGTATTCATTACCTCCCTCACCTTCCTGCCTGCCGTTTTGCTGATGATGACCAGCTTTACCCGCATCATCATCGTCTTTGGCCTGCTGCGAAATGCGTTGGGGACGCCTTCAGCACCGCCCAACCAGGTGCTGCTCGGCCTGGCGTTGTTTTTGACTTTTTTCATTATGTCGCCGGTGATCGACAAGATTTACACCGACGCCTATCAGCCGTTCAGTGAAAACAAAATTTCTGTGGATGTGGCGCTGGAACGTGGCGCGCAACCCCTGCGTGAATTTATGCTGCGCCAGACGCGCCAGGCCGATCTGGCTCTGTTCGCCCGGCTTGCTAATACGCCGCCGATTGAAGGTCCGGAAGCCGTACCGATGCGCATTTTGCTGCCCGCCTATGTGACCAGCGAGCTGAAAACCGCCTTCCAGATCGGTTTTACCATTTTCATTCCGTTCCTGATTATCGACCTCGTGATCGCCAGTGTGCTAATGGCGCTGGGGATGATGATGGTGCCACCAGCAACCATTGCCCTACCGTTCAAACTGATGTTGTTTGTGCTGGTAGATGGCTGGCAACTGCTGGTCGGTTCGCTGGCGCAGAGTTTTTACAGTTAGGAGTGAAGCATGACACCTGAATCGGTCATGATGATGGGCACCGAGGCGATGAAAGTTGCACTCGCTCTTGCTGCCCCCCTGCTGCTGGTCGCCCTGGTTACCGGGCTTGTGATCAGTATTTTGCAGGCGGCGACGCAAATCAACGAAATGACGCTCTCCTTTATCCCGAAAATCATCGCTGTGTTTGTGGCGATTGTGGTTGCCGGGCCGTGGATGCTGAATTTGCTGCTCGATTATATGCGCGGTCTGTTCAATAACATTCCCTATATCATCGGGTAATCCCGCTTATGCTGAACATCACCAGCGATCAGTGGCTGCAATGGCTTAATATGTATTTCTGGCCGTTGATGCGTGTGCTGGCGCTGATAATGAGCGCACCTATCCTCAGCGAATCGCGCATTCCTCGCCGCGTAAAGCTGGGTTTGGGGATAGTGATTACCGTCGTGATTGCCCCGACGCTCCCGGCCGTGCCGAATGTGCCTATCTTTTCTGTCGAAGGGCTGTGGGTGGCGATGCAGCAAATGCTGATAGGCATTGCGCTCGGTTTTACCATGCAATTCGCCTTTGCCGCTATCCGCACTGCGGGTGAACTTATCGGCCTGCAAATGGGCCTCTCTTTCGCCACCTTTGTCGATCCCACCAGCCACCTGAACATGCCAGTGCTGGCGCGTATTCTGGACATGCTGGCGCTGTTGCTGTTCCTGACCTTCAATGGCCATCTGTGGCTGATCTCAATGCTGGTCGATACCTTCCACACACTCCCGATTGGTGGCGACCCGGTAAGTGGTAATGCGTTTCTGGCCTTGACGCGCTCGGCGGGACTCATTTTCGTCAATGGACTGATGCTGGCCTTACCCATCATTACCTTACTGCTGACCATTAACCTCTCCCTTGGCCTGTTGAATCGCATGGCGCCACAGCTATCGGTGTTTGTCATCGGTTTTCCCATTACGCTTAGCGTTGGGATTTTACTGATGGCAGCGATGATGCCGCTGGTCGCCCCCTTCTGCGAACGATTATTCAGCGAGATTTTCAATCTGTTAGCTGATATCGTGAGTGAACTGCCTCAAAATACAAAACCATGACGTTAGCATTGCCTTTTTGAGGATAATCCTAAAGTTAAATTTGCAAAACATCTTCCAGGATATAACTGGCGCGGCTTATTTGTTTTTAACGGTCTCACAGAACGCAACATTTACTTTACTTTAAGATGATTCCTGGCAAATTATACGTAACTTTACGGGATAGTGGGTTCGCCTGAAGTTTCGTGTCGCACTTCAGTAATATCAGTTTTTCCTGTATGGCTTCTGAAGCTTCCGGCGGTGGTGAATTATCGTTACGCATTGAGTGAGGGTATGCCATGTCAACGATTATTATGGATTTATGCAGTTATACCCGGTTGGGATTAACAGGGTATCTGACAAGTCGGGGGGTTAAAAAACGAGATATCAACGATATAAAAACCGTTGATGAACTCGAATCAGCTTGCGCCACATTCCAGCCATCCGTGGTGTTTATTAATGAGGACTGCTTTATCCATGACCCAAGCAGCAGTCAACACATTAAGCAAGTCATTAATCAGCATCCCCGTACACTGTTTATCGTATTTATGGCAATTGCCAACATCCACTTTGATGAATATCTATTGGTACGTAAAAATTTATTGATTAGCTCTAAATCAATCAAGCCTGAGTCGCTGGATAATATTCTGGGGGACTATCTCAACAAAGAGAAAAAAAGCGTTGGCACCATTAATTTACCCACGCTTTCATTGAGCCGGACTGAGTCCAGCATGTTAAAAATGTGGATGTCAGGACAGGATACGATTCAAATTTCCGATCAAATGAATATTAAAGCCAAGACGGTGTCATCACATAAGGGGAATATAAAAAGAAAGATTAAAACGCATAATAAACAAGTGATTTATCATGTTGTGCGTCTGACAGACAATGTCACGTCGGGTATATTTGTTAATATGCGTTGATACAATGGGTATGTATTCACCCTCCCTCGCAGGAGGGCGAAGAAATTAATCTGCCTTTTCGACGAAAACCCCGTCTGGGTGATCTTTTTCATTAAAGAACCAGATTCCGAGCGGGTAATCTTCCAGTGACACCAGGTACATTGTACCTTCATTGAACGCTTCAACAGCCAATACCACCCCCGGACGGCGTGGACCTCCGTCCGTTTTGACCGTAACCCGATCGTTAACCTTCATATTTACCCTCCTGTTGCATTTACGCCAGTGTAGAACAAAAGCCTCGGGCTGGCAGCGCCCCGACGTTTAGCTGGCGATTTTTTCTACCGTCTATACTTAGCCGTGGGACTGCGAAAGAGGTGACGGCATGAAAACGGTGAAAGAGTACAGCGAAACCGCCAAACGCGACGTCAACGTTGACGTAGACGCCCTGCTGGCGGCAATTAACGAAATTAGCGAAAGTGAAATCCATCGGATTAACGACGAGGATGGTCAGCGCGTGAGCGTGGATGGCAGGGAATACCATACCTGGCGGGAACTGGCGGAAGCGTTCGAACTGGATGTGCATGACTTCAGCATCACCGAGGTGAACCGCTAAAGAAAACTCCCGGTTGCAGCAGCAACCGGGAGAAAACTTGCTTGCGCAAGAAGCACTTAAAAATTCGTACACCAGGGAATCTGATGTAAGTGAAACTCTAACGACAAACACCCATTAAGACAAGAACTATCGATAAAACAAATAATTAGATAAACAAGTGTATTCTATTGGATACAAAGCGCTACCGCCGAGGACGTTCAGTGCAGAGGACAAAATGACAAAAAAATCGCGCTGAATGTGCGAATGGCCTGCGCCAGGCAAGAAGATGCTTAACTCCCCCGTCTTTTGAAAAACGAAAGGAGCGAAATATGCCGGGTCTGGACTCACCACTGCTGGTTTTTACCGATGTCGATGGCACCCTGTGCGATAGCCATACCGGTGACTGGCACGCTGCTGCCGGGTGGCTTGAGCGACTTCGCCTGCACCATATCCCGGTTATTTTATGCAGCAGTAAAACCGCCGCCGAAATGATCGACCTGCAAAAAACACTCGGACTTCAGGGGCTACCGTTTATCGCCGAAAATGGCGCGGTGATCCAGCTTGATGAACGCTGGCAGGATCATGACAGCTTCCCGCGGATTATCACCGGCTCGCCCCATGAAGAAATCGCCAGAGTATTAAATCAGCTACGACAAAAACAGGGCTGGAAGTTTACCACTTTTGATGAACTCGACGAGCGCGTACTGGCGGAGATTACCGGATTGCCTCCGGCGCAGGCCAGCCTCGCGCGCCTGCAGGAAGCATCGGAAACGTTAATCTGGCGGGACAGCGATGAACACATGGCAGCGTTTGACACCGCCCTCGCGGGGCTGGGGTTATGTTTTGTCCAGGGCGCGCGTTTCTGGCATGTGCTTGATGAGCGCGGCGGTAAAGATCAGGCGGTTAACTGGTTAACCCGTCAATACCGCCATTACACCGGAAAACGCCCCTTCACGATTGGGCTGGGCGATGGTCCTAACGATGCCCCGTTGCTGGACAGCGTCGATCACGCGATCGTCGTGAAAGGCCTGAACCGCCAGGGCGTTCGACTGCGTAACGATACGCCAGACCGAGTGTATCATTCGCAATCCGAAGGAGCCGCTGGCTGGCGTGAAGGTCTGGATCACTTCTTTGGCTTTGGCGCAGCATCTTCCGAGCAAACCTGATTACGCCCGCTGTTTTTCGCCCGGTATAATCGGCTGTCAGCAATGGATTGCAAGGTTTCAAAATCATAACTGCCACTCTCCAGTGCGCCGCTGACACCGAGCGAAGCGCTGATGCGAATGGTCGTATGCTTGTGGACCAGTATCTCCTTACCACGAATGCGCGCACGGATACGTTCGGCCACGCGAACGGCTTGTTCAAGTGTACTGCCCGGCAGTAAAACACAGAACTCCTCTCCCCCTACGCGCCCGGCCACATCCTCACTGCTTATCGTGCTGCTAATCAGTCCCGCTGCATGTGACAGCACCAAATCGCCCGCCTGATGGCCATAGCGGTCGTTAACGTTTTTAAAATGGTCGAGATCGATCTGAATGACGGCAAAAGGTTGCTGCGACACACGCGCTTCTTCCGTTAAGATTTTCGCCCGCTCAAACAGCGCACCGCGATTACACAGGCGGGTAAGCGGGTCATACCAGGCCTGCCATTGCAGGGTATTTTGCATGCTGTACATGTTGTTGACCATCCGGCGGATCACCGCCCAGGCAAACAGCAGCATGGCGGTAAAGAGCACCCACAACAGCGCCAGCGCAACGCTAATGCTGCCAAAATCCCCTTGCAAACCCTCGCGCAGGGTTTGAATGCGCAGCATGAAGCCATCAAAGTGCCGCAGTTTTTGCCAGCTCACATAACGTGTCCCGAAACGCAGTCCACCGCGGGTGTCTTGCGCCATTCCCTGTGCCAGTCGGGCATGTTGTTCCGCATTGAATACCGGTTCTGTGTGGCTGACGCCCGGTGCGAGGGTTAATAGCTGAAACTGGCTGTTATAAAGCTGGTATTCCCCCTTATTTTGCCCTTCCTGCGCATCTTTCAACTGTTGCGCAATTGCTTCCACAGGGAAACTCATCGCCAGCACACCGAACCAGTAATCCTCGTAGTCCAGAGGGACGCTGGCGATAACAAATCCCTTATCACTTTTCCCGCCATCGGCCTGATCGGTGAACCAGCGTACCGTGCGGGAGCGATTTTCATGTTCACTCTGACCGGTAAACCAGGGCCGCATCAGTAAGTGATAATAAGTCGGGATAATTTGCTGGTTATTTTCCAACGGATACGTAGCGACAAAAAAGCCAGCGCGGGAGACATAATAAGCACGGCGCGGCAGCATCCCTCCATTGGCGGAGAGACGGAACAGATAACCCAGTTCCATGGCGGCCGTCAGCTCATTATGCAGCAGTGGGTGGTCACGGTTGAGCAGTTCGCTCTGATCGACAAAAAACTCGGAAACACCATACAGCGGCAACGTCCGGCGGTTATCCAGTTTGATATCCCACTGGGGTAGCCGTCGTTGCTGCTCAAACCCATTTTGCACATTGCGCATAACGTCTAATGTGAGCGGCGTCTGTAGTGCGGACTGCATGCCATTGCGAAAAAAGAGCAAGCGATCCACACCGACCTGCATATGCCTGTCCAGCGCGTTGCTGACATTTTCCAGCATACTGCGCTGGCTGGCGACATACGCGCCTTCCAGGACGATAACTTCACGCCAGGTGAGAATGGTGGAACACACCACCACGATGACAAAGCACAGGTTAACCACCCGCGCCGGGTAGAAATACTTCTTTAGGTTTCCAAGCCGCCTTTTTTCTTTCACGACATTTTCCTGCCGCATACAGGAGCCCTGATATGCGCTGTTTCGCTGTGCTTTAGTCCCGCAACTCACGTCCTCACCCGGTCTGCGGGCAATAAAAACGCCCGGCATTGCCGGGCGTTTACAGGGATTACACCTCCTCGTGAATCCTTTGCCTGTCGCCAGGCATCAGCTCATCTTCACGAAAGGCTTCCCGTTTGACGCCGTAGCCGTCATACCACCGACACTCCACCATACCGCTGGCATAGCCGGTGACGATCATGCGCGGACCACCATTTTTGGGTATCACTTCATCACTGACCAAAAAGACCATTACTGCCTCCTGTATCAGGGCGAAACTTTTTCACCTTAGACGAAGTTTGTTTATTTTGCATAATGCCGGCCGTAAGATTTTATTCAGCAGCACCCCGCAAACGCGTTATCCCTTTCATGACGGCAACGACCAGCGCGCCAATCACAAAGCCCAGCACGAGGTTCGCCAGTACCGGCGTAAGCGCCTGCAATACAGCATTCTGCCCGGCGGCGAAATGTTCAACGGCATGGTGCAACGGCGCAATACCGTGCACCACAATGCCGCCGCCGACCAGGAACATGGCCAGCGTGCCAACCACCGACAACATTTTCATCAGCCAGGGCGCAGCAAACAGCAATCCTTTCCCCACGCCCTGCGCCAGTACGCCCTTTTTCTCCACCAGCCAGTAGCCCATATCGTCGAGCTTGACGATGATGCCTACCAGGCCATAAACGCCCACCGTTACCAGCACGGCGATGCCCGACAGGATCAGTACCTGGTTGAGCAAGGGCGCGTCTGCAACAATGCCCAACGTAATCGCGACAATTTCCGCCGACAGAATAAAGTCCGTGCGCACGGCACCTTTGATTTTGTCTTTCTCAAACTGTTGCGGATCCTGCGCCGCCAGGGCTTCCAACCGCTGTTGGCGCGCTTCAGGACTCTCTTTATGTTTCCTCGCCTCAAAGGTATGCAGCACTTTTTCCACACCCTCAAAACAGAGAAATGCGCCCCCCAGCATCAGCAGCGGCGTGATGGCCCACGGGATCACTGCGCTGATCAACAGCGCCAGCGGCACCAGAATTACCTTGTTCAGCAGTGACCCTCTCGCCACACTCCACACCACCGGCAACTCACGGTTCGCACGCACCCCAGCGACTTGTTGCGCATTGAGTGACAGATCGTCGCCGAGCACACCAGCGGTCTTTTTCGCCGCCAGTTTTCCCATCACCGAAATGTCATCCAGCAATGTGGCAATGTCGTCGAGTAAGGTCAATAAACTACTTCCTGCCAAAATATCCTTCCTTATTGATTATGTTGCACAAAAGCGCGCAGGTACTGTCGCGTTCCCTCAGTATGCGGTAAAAAACGATACGCGGAAACGCCCTGCAGGTGTCAACAAAAATTTAACACTTTCTTCGCAATTAACCACTCGCCAGCACGATAGTTTTGACGTTAACTATAAGCCTCTTATTTTTTCCTGGGTGGGTTATGCGTTTCAGGCATGTTTTACCGCTGATTGGCGCGCTTTTTGCGCTCTACATTATTTGGGGTTCCACATACTTTGTTATCCGCGTTGGCGTTGAAAGCTGGCCGCCATTGATGATGGCTGGCGTCCGTTTCTTCTCTGCTGGCGTCGTCCTGACAGCCTGTTTGTTATTGAGTGGGCATAAACTGCCCCCTCTGCGCCCGATGCTGAATGCCGCATTACTTGGCGTGCTGCTGCTGGCCGTCGGCAACGGATTCGTCACCGTCGCCGAACATCAAAATGTGCCTTCCGGTATCGCGGCGGTTGTGGTCGCCACCGTGCCGCTATTTACCTTGTGCTTTAGTCACTTTTTCGGCATTGCTACGCGAAAACTTGAGTGGTTTGGTATCGCCATTGGTCTGGCGGGGATTATTTTGCTCAACAGCGGCGGAAACTTAAGCGGCAATCCGTGGGGGGCATTGATGATTCTGGTGGGGTCGATGAGCTGGGCCTTTGGATCGGTTTATGGCTCCCGAATCGCACTCCCCGTCGGGATGATGGCTGGCGCTATCGAAATGCTGGCGGCAGGCATCGTGCTGCTGGTGGCCTCGGCGCTAACCGGTGAGCAACTGACCCGGATGCCTTCGCTGCAGGGCTTTATGGCGGTAGGGTATCTGGCGCTGTTCGGTTCAATCATCGCGATTAACGCCTATATGTACCTGATTCGTAATGTCTCTCCGGCCGTGGCGACCAGCTATGCTTACGTCAATCCGGTGGTCGCCGTGCTGCTGGGCACCGGCTTTGGTGGCGAACACCTCTCGCCCATCGAGTGGCTGGCACTGGGAATTATTATTATGGCAGTGGTGCTGGTCACGCTGGGCAAATATTTGCTGCCGCAACGCCCTGTCGTCACCCCGTGTGAAGCGGAAAAGTAATAGGGAAATAGCTGCCTTCAAAGGGCAGCTATTCACCGATATCCACGACGGCATGGATCCCTTGCGTATCAATCTGCGCGAACGCACCGCCTTCGCAGACCCACTCTTCCAGGCGCTCGCTCAGCGCCGGGTCGCTCAACTTCAATTTTCCGCGCAGCGCACATTCCCAGACAATTAACACCCGCCATCCCTGCTCACGCAGCAAACCACAGTCGCGCTTATCGCGCGCCACGTTTTTGCCTATCTTCTCTAGCCAGAAATCGGTGCGCGTCGCCGGGACTTTAAACAGATGGCACCGATGGCGATGCCAGAAGCAGCCGTGAGTAAAAATCACGCAACGGTAGTTATCCAGCACGAAATCAGGGCGCCCCGGTAAAGCGGCATCCTGTACACGAAAATCCAGTCCCAGTGATTGCAGGCAACCTGCAAGTCGCTTTTCGATGGCTGTATCCCGTGTAGCGATTGCGCGCATGTTCTTGCTACGGGTCGCTTTGTCGTGCACATCCGCCATTCTTTTACTCCGCTACAGGGCGTAAGAACCAAAGCGACGCAACACATCATCGTCAATGTGCTGAAAATCGCCCTGTAATTCGGCGCTCAACTTGGCCATGTAATGCACCAGAAAATCGGCGTTACTGCGCGCCAGTTCACGCCCCTTTTCCGTTTGCATCGTGGCGGGAAGCTTTAGCAGTTTGCAACGAAAGTGATCGAGGGCATACGCGCGGTCATCCAGTTCCCGCTGCGCCGCGAAAGGATCGTCGCCATCGAACAGTGCAACGCCCAACGAGCCAGAAACGGCAAACACCCGTGCCAGCCCAATAGCACCTAATGATTCCAGTCTGTCGGCATCTTGCACAATTTTCGCCTCCAGTGTCTGCGCCGCAATCCCGGCACTGAAACTGTGCGCTTCAATGGCGTGGCATACCGCTGGTATTGTATTTTGTGGGTAATCAGGAAAATCCTTGCCCAGCACATCAGCGGTTTTCTGCGCCGCCATCACTGAAGATAAGTGCCGCTGCGGGTGGTTCTTCGGCAGACTGACAATGTCGTGGAAGTAGCAGGCGGTCAGGATCACCAGCGCATCCACCTGTTGCCCCTGCATCAGGGTTTGCGCCGTTTTCCATACGCGGCGAAAATGCGAGACGTCGTGCGCAGCATCTGCATGATTAAAGTGGTGGCGGATCCATACGTCAAACCGGTGCTGCCAGTCATTGATAGTCATTGTTGCTCCTGGTTAAAACGATAACGATAGCATCGTACGGATTATAACGAGCAATTATCGCACAAAAATGACATTCGGATATTAAACTGTTTTATGGTTACAAGCAAAATATACCCCAAGAAAATATTAATATTAAAATAATACGTATATTTCCCCGACAGCTATTTATTTATCAGGTTAATTGTGCCATGATGCTTTCGTCTTATTAATAACCTCTCTGAGTTTTAATTATTGTCACTATTTGACAAGGTATCCTGGCATTATCTGTCAGGATATTTTTATTTTCATTAAAAACAACAAATACAAACAACAAGATAAATAAATCCCTATATATTTACTAGTGCGATGTTATTATTTCAAGGAATATTCCAGTCGATATCATATTCATCAGGTTCGAGATCCGTCAGCCGATCCTCTTTCGCAAGCCCCCACTCTGAAGGACAAAAGCGGATAATGCGCTGCCATTTCTTTCTCTTTTAATCGACCGAACCATTGGATGAATCGATCCATTCTCGTATACCGGGTATCTCTCAGTGGAAAACTTTCCTGCGGCGCAGCCAGACTATATTTACCTGCAGGTTGCGACCCGGGTTTAAGAATACCGAATAACGTTTTCGCCTTGTTCCCTTCTTTCGCCTCATCATAGCGTTTGGCCCAATACGCCAGCCCGGCCGCAGACTGTTTTCTACAGCAGGGCATGGATTACGGGTTAGTGACGTCGTCGGAAGGGGTGACCTGTGTGGGAGTGACCTGTGTGGTGCTGGCCAGTTCACTGATGACAAGGCCAAGTGTTTTTATCTCCTCCTCGGTCAGGATATCATCGACCGTAAACTCACTGGCCTGGAAAAGCGCCACGTTAAGGAGATGCTCCGTATATTCCTGTACAACCAGCGCTTCCTGCTGCGATAACGCCGGGGTTTCCGGTGTTGCAGTCGTCGCTTCCGGCAGATCGACAGGCTCTGTTATATCGCGTTGATCCGGCACATCGCGTTTTGACCGTGCAACCGCGTCCTCAACAGGTTTAATACGCCAGAGGTACGTATCTGTTCCGGCAACAGGTACTTTCTCAAACTCAAAATTATTAAACAGCGCGAGAAACAGGATCACCTGCGAATCAGCGTTACCCATTTTCGCATTTGCCCTCTCCATCGGCAGAAATCTCACCCGCGCCTGTGCCAGGGCGCGATCGTACTCCGATACCGGCTTAAGGCGTTCAACCCCGGTGGTGCCATAAGACTGACCGGCACGCCCCAGCGGCACATGTGCGCTGTCCGGCTCAAACGGGTAGGTACCGAATGAGACGTGATGTGCAAGGAACGGCGTATATTTTTTGGGAATATCACTGATATAGACAAAATCCTCCGTGCCGGTCGCCTGATGGGAGATCTCGTGAATAATCGTGTCGACAACCGCTTTATCCTCGAAGATATCGGGTAACACGACCATGATACGGGCGGTGGGATCTTTTTGATAAACATACGCAAAAACAACCGGCTCTGAAGCATCGACCTTCTTCACGAGGACAACGCGTCCGAGTTTCGTCTCCTCGACATGATAGCGGGCAAACGTCTGGAGCCGTTCACCAAGAATACTCAGCCGCTCATAAGCCTCGCCGAGAATTTTGCTGTCGGCGGTATTGAGGAATTTCGCCAGTATCACCAGAATCCTTTCATGCAAGGCATTATTATTTTTGGCTTCAAGAAGGAGTGCCTGCACTTTATCCGCGATGTCATGTACCTGGTTAAATGCCTGCTCGATAATGTTTAACTGCGCCATCGATACTTTGCCGCCTCCGTTATTCGCCTTCAATCGCGGGAAATCCGACGAAATCACTTTAAAGTTCGGATCGGTATGCAGTGATTTTGTATAAAATGACTTAAGCGCCTCACTCAGTTGGGGATTATTCTGTCTGAAAGGCAGGTCCTTAATTAAAGGCCGGAAGTGGGTGATATCAGGGCCGAGATCTTTTATTTCCTGGATCCGTTTCATCAGTTGCGCATCTTCGGGGTCGGACGTTTTCCATGCTTTCGGTATGTCGTCTAACTGTGGGACCCGCCGTAATGTAGTCTGTAAGTCATCACTTTCTTCAATTGCATTTTTGATAATAGTCGACAGGCTATTTTCTCCGGCCGGGCTTTGCTCATGAAGATGTAACTGATCGAGGAATTTCTGTATCGCTTCGAAACTCACCCCCTGTTTGGCCACACTGTCTTTATAGGCCTGTGACGCGTAGATCAGGACCCCTTCCTGCGGGTAATCTTCCAGGGGGAGTTCACTGTTTAGCTGCGTCAACGGTTTTAACTGCCCTTTACTCCCCCAGGATATGTCCGCTGTACTGTCCAGATCGTAATATGCCAGCAACCAGTCATCTGACTGCTGAGCCTTATTCGCCATGATTTGTAGCCACTCATCCTCATCAAAATAGATATAAGATAAATCACCTTTGTCAGAGAATAGCTGAACCACCACCCGGTCCTGCCTGCGCAGCCCGCGGATATAATAGCTGTTCGTAATTTCATGGGTTGTGCTGCCTTTTTTCCAGGCAGTCACAATGCGCACATTCGATTCGAAGCGCATTTTATCCATTTCACTAATAACATCGGACATCGCCATCATTCTTCCCTGTAGAGCCTGTTCCTCCTGAACCCTGGCGGGAGGAGCGAGTCGGCCGGAGGGACCCGCAACAGGTTCAGACTCGACAGGCGGCACCACATCTGGCGCAGATTCAACAGGAATATCTTTTGGCACGGGTGGCGGCGCGGGCTTTTTGAGCGTCCTCACCATCTTGTCCAGATCCTCGAGCCCTTCCTGGCTTATCGACGTGGTCACGCCTTTTCGCAACCGTAAACGTCGTACCCCCGTTTTTTCGATCACCTGCAGCATTTTATTTTTTAGCAGCTTATACATGCCAGGCAGCGTGTCCGGTAGCGCGGTGACGGCAAGACGTGTAAGCCGTGAAACACCCCGGAGCGTCTGTTCCAGCATTACGCCCGCCAGATTGCCCCCCATCTCAAATGCCACGGCCATTAACAGGGAACGCATATACACTTTGCGCTCTTCATCGTCATCCGCCTGCGAATAGAGCACGATAGTTGGCACCACCTCCAGCAGCAGTGTGGTCGCCATTGAGGCCGCAATCCACGGCAAGGCCGGCCCGCCAATCACAATCCCTCCCACCATCAGCAGCAACCCGGACATCACGGCTAACGTATTCACCAGCTCGTGAACAACCGCCCGCAAATGTTCAGCGGGTGTATTAATCAGCTCATCATACAGATCGGCAAGGTCGTTCTTCTGCCGCGCAATCAGCGTGTCGATCAGCGCCTTACGGCTTCTGGAGGTGGTGGTAAACGGAGGATTATAAAGGCTATAGCTGGTCTGAAAGTTAATATCCGTGTGCTGTTCCGGCGCATCATGGTGATAAGGCAAAAAATCGAATCTGTCAGGAATATTCTTCAGGGCTTTCCCGGTGCCGATTGTCCGGTATTTTTCGATAAAGGCCCTGAAGTCAGACCTGTTTTCAACGATGAGCAGCGGGGGATTTTTTCTGCCCGGCCCTTCTTTTTTTTGCTGCTCACCCAGACCCGGCCAGGGAACCTCATAGTAGTCGGTATCCCAGAGTGAGAGCATCACCCCGATTTTCTTATTACCCAGCACACCAGAGGACGGAACCGGAATGAACATCAGATTAGTGAGCGTGCTGCCATGCCACTCCACGGTTTCGGCCTGCGTTTTCCCCTCCAGGAACTGTTTTACCGCATCAATATAGTGTTGATGGTATTCTCCCCCGGTTCCTCCGGGTGTCGTTTTTTTCTTGTTGAGATAGGCCAGCGCGGCCCGTGTGGTCATCACTCTGTAAACATTTTCGACCCGTGATTTGCCCTCGCCAAACACCGTATTCAGTTTCCGGTCGACAGAAAGATCTATTTTCAGCAGCCTGTCGCGCAGCTGCTGGCTGAAAGCGTCAGGCCAGAGAATATTGCTGTCGGAATAGGCCGTGCCAAGTTCGTTGCGTGGTACCCCGCGCACAATGTCGCGAAGGGAATAGGTATGGGGAATCGTCTCGTGTATTTCTGCGGCCCGCCCGCCGGACAGATGATAGATAATTTCCTTGACGGTGATTTGGCTTTCCGGCGACCACTTCTGGTCCTGCTGATGAATACGCAACGATTCACGGGTAAACGCATCAATATAACTGTCGGGGTTTAAAATACCCTCATCAAGAAAGCCGGTCATGTCCATTAAAAAATCATCCAGCTTTCCTTTAAGCTCGCCCAGCAT
Source organism: Kosakonia sp. WA-90 (assembly GCF_039871955.1). Lineage (NCBI taxonomy): Bacteria > Pseudomonadati > Pseudomonadota > Gammaproteobacteria > Enterobacterales > Enterobacteriaceae > Kosakonia > Kosakonia sp. WA-90. Next base: position 657,376 of record NZ_JBDPLJ010000002.1, on the reverse strand, counting down.
ACGTTCACTGAGACTGAAATGCTCCGGTAACGGCGGCATGGCTTCCATTTGCCTGCTGATTTTTTCCCAGTCAACGCTGTTGTCAGCTTCCAGTGCCGTTGCTGTAGAGGCGGTTGTGGTGGTGTTGTCCGCCGTGGCAGACAACGCAGTGTCGGTTGTCATTGCGGTATTATCCGGTAAGCGCTTCCCAAGCAAGGCATCCAGTAGCGGCTTAATATCTCTCCTGGCAGTGTTGTATCTGCCCAGATATGACTTCAACATTGGGATATTCCAAATCCCGGCAATATTCTCCCGAATAATGCGACTCACTTGCTCATCCAGCACCGCATAGTTGTAGGCATCCTCTCCCTGTTTCTCCTCCAGAGCCGTTATTAGTCGCTCCAGGGTCAAGATACCCAGATTGGTATAAAAGCCAACGAGATCGAACGTATTTCCCCTGCCCTTTATAAAGTTAATAAGAGAAACCACGAAAGACCGCAGGACGGGATGAAATCGCGGCGTAAATTTTGCCAGGTCGATTTTATCGAGATAGGACAAACTGTAGTGTCCCCAAAAGACTTCCGTTGTAGGGATAATTGGACTGAATACCAGCGTTTCATTTTTCAACGTATCAGACAACGATTTATGTGCGTGGAATGTACGTAATTGCTCAGTCCGTTTCCTAAGCTGCTTATCCCTGTTGGAGAGCGTATCCAATGCGGTAGTATTTATCACCCTGTCATGAAATTCGCGATTAAGATCTGTCGTCAACTCCTGAAGCCGCCCTACCAGTACCTCGCTTTTTTCAGCATCGTCCACTGCCAGGTTAAGAATGAAATTCGTCCACAGCGACATCACCTTCTGGTAGAACAACAAATAGTATTTCCCCAGATGCAGCCATGAGTCATCAGGCAGGTTTGCGATACCCGCTTTAACCCCCGGAGCTTTGGCTGCATCGCGAGATGCCTCCTCAATTTTGTTACGGAATTCATGCGGAAATTTGTCTAATTTCAGTCTATCCATCCGGGTTATCCAGGTGTCCTGCAACGGAAAGCTCTCTCTCGGCGCCGCCAGAATATCCCAGTGGGATTTTTCCGGCTCGGTACGGAGCAAATCGAAAAAGAATTTTTCCGGGGAATCTTCCGCCACTTCTTCATAGCGGCGCGCCCAGTATGCCTGCCGGGTTTCCGACATGGCCGTCGTAGGCTCGGGTGGCGGTGTGGTGGTTGTGGTTGTCGTCGTGGTGGTGGTAGTGGTTGTTGTAGCAGGCTCTGCTCTAACTGGCGCTTTTGTGGTGGTGGTCGTTTTTTTTGGTGGGTTATACACACTCAACCCACCTATGCCCCACCGTTTCACCCGGACGTGAGGCGCAGATGTGACGGCAGCGCCTTCGAATTCAGCGTCCAGTTCCTCGGCTATCTGCTCCAGTTCGGCTATCTCGCTGGCATTAAAGGGATAGAGAGCCTCTTCAGGTTTGCTCACCAGCGCGTTGTACAGGTGGGATAGCTCGTCAACCAGCGCACGCTCTTCGTCAGTCAGGGCACCGGTCAGCTCAGCCAGTTCATCAAGACTGAGTGGGCTACCGCTCTGCTCACCGTTCTTTTCACCAAACAGCAAATACCCGGCATACGCAAGACTTCCCAGCAATGCCGAAGCACCCGCCGCAATCCCCGCGCCTTTTCGGGTCATCAAGGCTGAGGTTCCGGCCATTAGCAAACCGCCCGTACGGGCAATACCAGAAAGACGGTCGCTAATGCCCTGTGGCCCTGCCTGTGCGGCCGCTGCGCCGCCTCCTAACATCGTCAGGGCAATATAGTCATACTTTGGACGGTCTCCGGCCGAGGTGACTCCGGACGCCTGCCCGGTAGCGGCGTATTCCGGCAAAATCAGCTCACCGCCGGACGGCAGAGTCAACTCAGACACAGCAGTGCTTTCGGGCACATCTTTGTCTTCGGGCGTATGTTCGTATTCGTACGTATGTTTGTTTTCGTACGCATCTTTGTCTTCATATGCACGCCGGAACATCGCATAATTGCCTACCGCTGGCTGAAATTCCATCCCGAAGACATGAAGAGCATACAACATCAGCGTAACGCGCTCAGCCAGATTCCTCGCCCTGAAGACAGGCAGGGGAGGCAGCCTCTCTTCTGCGGGCCCGTGTGCCAGTCGGGTGTTCCGTGCATCAAATTCATAGCGAATCCACTCCTCCACCGAATCAAAGCCGGGGATGCCTACAGGCTCTTCCGCCCTCGCCCTTCTGCCACGTTTATGGCTCCGCTCACCGCGCTTCTTCTGATGGGCATATTTCGCTCTTCTGACTTTTTCATAGGGAGGTGCATGCCTGGGCATCATTTCACTCCTTCAGTGCCGCATGCACTGCGTTGAAGCAGGAACAGCGGCGGGTCATCTTGCCACGAAACTTGCCTCGCTCACCTTTCAACGTTGGACACGATTATGGGCCTGAGGCAACCGCATTGCTCACCAGCCAGGGATTAGCTCTCACTGGTTTCCGTCGCATCATCATTTGACATATGCGCGGACTGAACGCTGGTGGTGCTGACTGGCGTGTACGTCGTTTGCAGGTCAGTCAGTTTCAGCGGCACAGTGACCATATAACTGAGGCATAGCCGCGGCGTATTACCGACCGCCTGCCAGAAGTTTCCCAGACTATTGAGTTGCTCAGAAGGAGGAATGACGCGCAAATATGCACCAGGCAATGAGGAGAACGAACGGTGATTAACCAACGCGTTGAGTACATTATTAATGATGATCAACGACTGGCTATTGGCCTGGCTAGACGGTGAGTCACTGCTGCTGCTTTGTGCCACCTCAAAATACGTGACCAGATAACAACAGCGGATGTTGACATACCCCGGCACAAACTGCCCGGTGACAGAGACGTACTGCCTGCGCTCACCGACCCGCAACTGTAAATCTTCCTGGATGTCATAGAGAAACACGCACACGGTAGGAACATCGGGTGTTGAATCTTTCGGCGGCAGGTCGAAACGGATGGCGACATCCGGTGGCAAATACTGACGTAATGCCGCATCAATAGCGACATTGAGTTCAATCAGTGTAGTATCAGACGCAATGGCAGGCGCAGTTGCATCAGTATCAGTAATATCTGACATAGAAGTTCTCCGGTAGAGAGTGCGGGTTCAGACGACACGTCCCATCTTGGCGAGCTCACGTTGCAGCGCACGTTCGATATGTTTTTGTTCCACACATGTCGATTGATTGTCAGCAGCAAGCCAACTTGCCAGCAATGCAATATTACGAATGTTAGCGCCGGTGATTTCAGCCCGTCGGGCCAGCGCGGCAAAGTCCACATCCTCCGCCACGCGTATTTCGGCAGGCCAGATGCCTCGCCACATTCGTTCGCGTAGTGTGATATCGGGAAATGGAAAACGGATAATAAAACTCAGCCGACGGGTGAATGCCTCATCCAGGTGTGAGCGATTGTTGGTGGCAAGAATGACCAGTCCGGTATAACTTTCAAGACGCTGCAATAAATAGGAGATTTCAATATTCGCGTAGCGGTCGTGAGAATCCCGGGTTTCACTCCGTTTGCCGAATAACGCATCGGCTTCATCAAAGAACAGTAATCCGGAATCCGCTTCCGCAATATCAAAAATGCGCGCCAGATTCTTCTCGGTTTCACCGATGTATTTATTAACGACAGTGGCAAGGTCGATTTTGATCATATCAACACCCAGCGCACCGGCTAACACTTCCGCCACCAGTGTTTTCCCCGTTCCGGAATCGCCATGGAATAACGCGCTAACACCGGTTCCATAGGCAATCTTGCGGGCAAACCCCTGAGCGAGCATCTCCTCACGAAACCGGACGGCGGCCAGCACCTCCTCCAGTTGCTTGTTGAGGCTATCTGCGACGATAAGATCGTCGAATGTACGCTGTGGCTCAACCCTTGTGGCCAACCCGCCAAAAGCCTGCTGAGAACGCTGCCGGAAAGCCCGACAGAGGTCATCGACAGAGAGTGCATCCGCTCCCCGCAATTCCCGATAGGCATCCGCATCGCTGAGCGACTGGAGCAGCGTATCCGGAGGGGGTCTGAATCGGCGAACCAGCATCTGCGTGTCCACATCCGCTTCAACCCGATAGCGTTGCAGGAAACGGTCTAGCAGTCGTGCTTCATCCTGGGTCGAACTCTGCGGCATTTCAATGAGCACCTGGGCAACATCCGTCAACGGCACCAGTGGAATACCTGTTTCACTCAAACCAAACAGCGGGAAACGATGTTCACGAATGCGGTCACTCATCCAGTTGCGTAAATCAGCATGGTTTTGCCAGGCCTGGTGCAATCCATGAAGGACAAGACCTGCGGCATACAGCGTGGACTCCCGCAGCACATCCACAAAACAGCGGCAAAATTGCGTCTCGTCTGTGGGAGCTTGCTCCATATCAAACAACAGCAGTTTACGGCCTGCGATATCGGCTGCTCGCGACAACACCATCTGCCGAGAGCCCGCGCTTCCTTTTGCCAGAGAAATCAGCAATGCGGGGGCCGGATGATAAACATAGTGGAGTACTTGTTTCGTCACGCCGGGAAATAAATCCACCTCCGTTGGCGGTTCCAGCCAGCGACAACAAGCCTGCCCGAGCGGCGAGTCTCTGCCGGATAAATAGCGATAAATATGCATGCTTCCTTGTAAGAACGAGGCTTGATCGTTATTACTCTCCGGGTCACCGCTGAACACCAACGCATACCGTACCAGTGGGGAAAATGGGGATAAACAGGCCTGCATATCCAGACGCTCTATGGCGTCACGGCAGAGAAGATTAAGAATCAGTTCCGGACCAGGCCAGCTTTCGTGCGTGTCGTTCTGTAAACAAGCAAACAGGAAACCGGCATTTCCATTCGCCAGCGGCATCAGCGCCAGTAACAACGCATCCCGCTCAAATTGATTGAGTCCAAAACGCGCTATGAGTAACGCCAGCCTGCTCTCAGACGGGATCACCGCGCGTTCCGCTTCGCGAAAACTTTGCTGGCACACCGGGATATCACAAGCGGGAATTTTTGTTTGAAACCGCACGAACATATCCATTTGCAGCGTGGAGAGCATCGTCTCTTGCGTTTTATGTGAATACTCCTCCACTCGCTGATGCACAGCGCGTAGATAACGTTGGAGTGAATTTTCGATACGTTCAAACTGTTCGCGCAGTACGGAGTAATTCCACTCCTGTGTCGTATTCTCATCGACACCGTCGCAGGATATTTCTTGCGTCATATCGTTTGTCGCTCCTGAATTATTTATTACACCAACGCTTACCTGCCGTTAATTAAATCAATTGATTATAGGGTTGTTATTACGAAAGGCAGGCTACCGCACTTTCCTGATTTAACGCGATTAACAGAGAATGTGGTGAGTATCGTGACATCACTCTATTGACAATAAAAAGCTAGGCAGTCACCCTGCGAAATGCAAATTATCCCGATAACCTGTAGCGGCGCCTGCCTGACGATTAAATGCATTAGTCCACTTGAGATAACAAATGAATATCTTGCTGTTTTTATTAATATTAAATACACAAAAACAATAACAAATGGTTAATTCAAAAAATATCTAACAGTGTCAAAAACAAATAGAACTGGCGCAGGAACGCGGATATTACAATCGATTCAAATGCCTGCAAAAAGCCGCATGAAAAATCTTATTCAGAAATACCTGGCGTTATTTCATTACGTTGTGATGAATAAGGGCCCCGCGTTCATCCGCCCCCAGTAAAAATCCATCTGCTCAATGTAACGGAGGAAAACAGTCTAGACGTGTATGAAACGGAGTCAGCCGTGATGCATCCAGGGTTACGACCTGGTTCACAAAATGAATGACATCGTCGCAAAGCGCTACCCGGAATGGCAAACGGGGTGATAACGTATCCGCGTTGTGCTGCCTTAGCCTTAAACACCACAAAAAAGTCAGGTGGTTACGGTATGCTCAGACGTTCAGAGGCGGATGAAAAAGGGCGATAACGCGAGGGGTAAAGGAAGTGGCGGAGAGAGGGGGATTTGAACCCCCGGTAGAGTTGCCCCTACTCCGGTTTTCGAGACCGGTCCATTCAGCCGCTCTGGCATCTCTCCGTACAGACAGTTGCCATGATGCCAGGTAATTTGGCATTTTAACAGACCCTGTCCCGTTAATTTGGTTCAAGTGGCGAGTTTGCGAGCAAAGCGATGATAAAGTGGCCCTGGAAAACGAAAGGATCCGCCGACGAGGCGGAGTTCCCGTGGGAAGAAGCGTTAAACGCCCCTGTGCTGGCGAATTTATTACCGGATGAACAGATCAAACTGGTTCAACTGGCGGACCGCTTTTTACAACAAAAAAGGCTGGTTCCTTTGCAGGGATTTGAACTGGATGCGCTAAAAAGCGCACGCATCAGTCTGCTGTTTTGTCTTCCGGTCCTCGAACTGGGTCTGGAGTGGCTGGACGGTTTCCATGAAGTGCTGATCTACCCTGCCCCGTTTGTGGTTGATGATGAGTGGGAAGACGATATCGGGCTGGTGCATAACCAGCGCGTGGTGCAGTCCGGGCAGAGCTGGCAACAAGGCCCAATCATTCTCAACTGGCTGGATATTCAGGACTCGTTTGACGCTTCCGGTTTTAACCTGATCATTCACGAGGTCGCGCACAAGCTTGATACGCGCAATGGCGATCGCGCCAGCGGTATTCCACTCATTCCGCTGCGCGAAGTTGCAGGCTGGGAACACGACCTGCACGCGGCAATGGACAATATTCAGGATGAGATCGATCTGGTGGGGGAAAGCGCGGCCAGTATTGATGCCTATGCAGCAACCGACCCGGCGGAGTGTTTTGCGGTCCTCTCCGAGTATTTCTTCAGCGCGCCGGAACTGTTCGCCCCGCGTTTCCCGGCGCTGTGGCAACGTTTTTGCCAGTTTTACGGCCAGGATCCGCTCAGTCGTCTGCGCGGTCAGTCTGGCTACGGCGAGAACCTGAACAGAGTGCATTAAAACGGCAGCCTGCGCTTTAATTAGCCAATTGAATCAGTAGGTTAAATTTAGTGTTGACACAGCAGATCGGGGCCAGTAGTATGCGCCCCGTTCAGACAATTCCTCTGTAGTTCAGTCGGTAGAACGGCGGACTGTTAATCCGTATGTCACTGGTTCGAGTCCAGTCAGAGGAGCCAAATTTAAAAAGCCTGCTTTCGAGCAGGCTTTTTGCTTTTCAGATTTGATAATCAATCACCGTTTCGTCCGGCTCCATCACCTGCCGCTTGATATCTTCCACCGACAGCCCGGCATTACACAGTTCGATAAATCGCCAGACATAATTGCGCTGTAACTGACCGCGTTTCAGCCCTAGCCAGACGGTATTGGCATCAAACAGATGTTGCGTATCCAGGCGCACCAGCTTCCCTTCTTCATTCTCGCCGCTTGACTGCTCCGCCACCAGCCCGACACCTAACCCCAGCTCGACATAGGTTTTAATCACATCGGAGTCCTGCGCACTCAGCACCACGTCGGGAATTAATCCTTTGCGTCCAAACGCTTCATCAATGCGCGAGCGCCCGGTGATCCCCTGACGATAAGTGATCAGCGGCCAGCGGCTGATCTCTTCCAGCGTCAGCGGAGAGCTCTGCGCCAACGGGTGATCGCTGGGTACCAGTAAGCTGTGATGCCAGCGGAACCACGGAAACGCCGCCAGCGTACTGTCGTTGCTCAGGCGCTCACTGGCGATACCGATATCCGCCCCGCCGTTATGCAACAGTGATTCGATCTCCTGTGGCGTGCCCTGGATCAATTCGAGACGCACTTCCGGAAACAGCGCACGGAAAGCTTTGATCACCGAAGGCAGGCTGTATCGCGCCTGCGTATGGGTGGTCGCAATGGTTAATACGCCGGAGGTATCGTTAGTAAAGAGATCGGCAAGCCTGCGCACGTTGCTTGCTTCATTAAGGATACGCTCGGCAATGACCAGCAGGGCTTTACCTGGCTCAGTCATGCCGAGCAGTCGCTTGCCACGACGGATGAAAATTTCTATCCCCAGCTCTTCCTCAAGCTCACGGATATGACGACTCACACCGGATTGTGAGGTGTAAAGCATATTGGCAACTTCAGTCAGGTTGTAATCCCGCCGCGCCGCCTCGCGGATAATTTTTAATTGCTGGAAATTCACCCTTTCCTCCAGGCTCATCAGACATGACGCTATTGTTAAAGTCTGTGGCCTGGCAGAACAAATAATAAAAACCAGCATCTTATTCCATTAAGGAATAATAATTAGCTCACCAACTGAAGCTCGTGGCTTTCCATTGCCGGGCGGCTAACCAATGACATCAAAATATCTTTTACCGCCTGTGCCTGCGGCGACAATGCCCCCCGTGCCGACACATTCAGCGACAGCGGTAAATTCATTGACGGTGTGGTGATGCGCGACATCCAGCCGTTTGTTGCGCCGCACAGCGAACGCGCCGCCGACTCAGGTAACACCGTCACGCCCATTCCGCTGGCAATCGCGGCTGTCAACGTGGCGATGGATTCGATCTCACCGATAATTTTTGCCGTCAGACGGCGCAGTGAAAAGGCTTCATCCACACGTAAACGCACCGCACTGTAGTCACGCGGCAGGAACAAATTCATTTCAGCGACCGCCGTCAAATCCACACTCTGCCCCGGACAGTCGCGCGTACCAACCAGGTAAAGATCTTCTTTCAGCAACGGCAGGCTGTTAATGCCTGCGCCCGGCGCGCGCTCATACAGCACCGCCATATCCAGTTGCCCGCTCAGCAATTTATCATTCAGCACTGCACCGCTGTTTTCATGCAGATAAACGGTGACGTCCGGCAGCTCCGTGCGCACCGCCTGCAATAACGGCATGGTGATGGACGATGCCGCCGTGCCCGGCGCAAGGCCGATAGACACCTGACCACGCAAGCTTTGCCCCACACTGTTCACTGCTAACTGCGCCTGTTCGCACTGGCGCAAAATGGTTCGCGCATGGGTATAGAGAATTTTCCCTGCTTCCGTCGGTGTCACTCCCCGTTTGGTGCGAATCAATAACTGCTGATCCAACTCACCTTCCAGAGTGGCAACCTGCTGGCTCAGCGCCGGCTGTGCAATATGCAATACTTCGGCGGCCTGCGTCAGGCTTCCAATATCGACGATTTTTACGAAGTATTTCAGTCGTCTTAAGTTCATTTTGCCTCCTGTTACGGATTACCGGGCCAACACCGGATGTTATGTCGTCGGAGGAGTTGCAATATGCTTGCCAGTTTTAGTCAGGGAAGAGATCGCAGCCTAACAGGCTGGATAATAAGTGTTTCTAATTACCCCTTGGGTAATTATTACTAAAACAGTGGTTTGACATCTGCCCCATAAGGGGTAATTTGCACCAAATCAGTGCAAATGCACCGGTAAGTGCTTATCCCGCCATCAGATTGCCGAAATTGTCAGCAAACGATCGGCTTAAGGCCATCCAGCCTTTGACAAGCCCGATGGCCGCCGTTAATATGCGCCCCGTTCACACGATTCCTCTGTAGTTCAGTCGGTAGAACGGCGGACTGTTAATCCGTATGTCACTGGTTCGAGTCCAGTCAGAGGAGCCAAATTTAGAAAAGCCTGCTTACGAGCAGGCTTTTTGCTTTTCTGCGTCAACGTAAATTCTCATCGCTCTATTTCCCGTCTCGGGAAAAACTCAGGCACATCTTATCCTGTTTCAGTACTTCCTTTTCACCACGCTAAAGAGACATCAGACCGCACGCCGGATCTGCGTTAAAGCATGAAGCAAATTGTCGATATCCGCCTTACTGAGATTAGGGGCGTTGAGCTGGCTTCCCAGCCAGGTGAGGTCATCGCGGCTAAATGAACCGGTGAGTAAATACTGGCTTAATGTAGTCATTAATTGCTGATCCAGTTGCTGGATTTGCTCACGTGAGGAGGCCAACGTCTGCGCAGATGCGCCCTGTTGTGGCGTCGCCAGCCAATCAGCCAGATAACGATACTGGATAGCTTTGCTCGCATTCATTAACGCGTGGACAAAAGGTTCAACGGTTTGTGGATCGAGCCCGGCCTCTGCGGCCTCGTTCCTGGCAGCGGAAACCACATTGTCTTCCCGTGCCAGATCCTCAACCGGCAGATGATGAACGGCTTTAAATTCGGCTACATCCCGCATGAGCACCATGCGCTGATTCAGCGTAGAGGACAACGTGCTGAGTGAAACATTGCTCACTGAACCGGCGTAAACAGCGCTGCACATAAAGAGTGACGACAAGAAAACGGCCACATAATGAATCATGACTAACCCTCACCTCGGTTGGAAAATATCATGATTACCTTACTTTGTTATAATTAACCTAATGTTACTATTGTGTTTTCAGGATATTTCTAATGTTAACAAAAAGACCAGCCTGACGGCTGGCCTCTCTGTTTACGACATCAACAATCTTCAATGATTACATAGGCTGCGTTGACCGGGCCGTGAACACCCACCACTTTTATTAGCTCAATATCGGCCGTGGAGCTGGGACCGCCAATAATATTAATGCAGGAAGGCATGCGTTTACCCTGCTGCGACAGGGCGTGTAATTGCGTCGCCAACTGTGCAACACGCGGCAGGATCGTGCTTTTACGCAACACAAAAATGGAGGATTCCGGAAGCAGGCTGATGGCGCGACCGCGTTCCGCCGCAGAAAAGAGCACCACTCCCCCCGATTCCGTCAACCCGTAATCGGCAAACACCACCCCCACTTTTGCCTGCTCCGCCAGGCGGATATTTTGCTCACCTGCCTGCGGATCCCACACGGTCGCGCGGCAAGCTTCCTGTAAACGGGCCGTAATGCCCGTCGCTGCCAAACGTGCATCGCCACTCACCACCACCGGCTGTTGACCATATTGTTCACATAGCCGCAGCACGGCAGCCGGCGCGTCTTCTTCGCGAGTCAGTTCGCACTGAACCAACATGACCGTCGAAGCCACGTCGATAAACGCATCACAACGCTGCTGCTGGCTGAGCTCAGTCAGTCGGCTCTGCGCATAATTATGGGCTGGTGCAGGCCGGGCGTCCGGGGTATTACGGGGCCCGCGCCCCAAAGCCTGCGCAATTGTCGCCAGAAACGCGGTTCGGTTATCCATTATTTTTTCCCCTGCGCCTGATGTTTTTTAAACCAGCTACGGAAGCTTTCGCCGTCGGCATCCGGGAGATCCCGCGCCTGCGTCCAGCTGCTGATGGCGCCAATATTTATCGGCGCTTTGCCCTCTTTAATCAACCAACTGGCCGCACGGGCACCGGCGATCATGCCAACTTTCCATATCCCCGGATGACTGTTGGCGTAAGCAAACATTTTAATCACCCGTTGCTCTGCTTTTGGCGTGATCCCCTCTTCCGCCATCACTCTGCGGTGGCGCAAAATCAGTTTGGACAGCGGGATTTTCACCGGGCAGACCGTGTCGCAGGCCGAGCAGAGCGAGCAGGCGTAAGGCAGATCTTTAAAATCCTTATAGCCTCCCAGTAACGGCGAAATGACCGCGCCGATGGGGCCGGGATAAATAGAGCCGTAACCGTGTCCGCCAATGTGCCGATACGCCGGGCAGGTGTTAATACAGGCACCGCAACGGATGCAGCGCAGCACGTCACGAAATTGCGAGCCAAGTACCGCTGAACGACCATTATCGACTATCACCAGGTGGAACTCCTCGGGACCGTCAACATTGTCCGCCTCCCGGGGCCCCGTCAGCCAGGTGTTGTAGCCAGTCAGTCGGGCGCCAACGGCGCTTCGCGCCAGCATGGTGATGAGCACGTCCACCTCTTCAAACGTCGGTGCAATGCGCTCCATCCCCATTACGGCAATATGCGTTTTGGGCAACGTAGTGCACATTCGCGCGTTCCCTTCATTGGTCACCAGGCAGACAGACCCGGTTTCGGCCACAGCGAAATTGCAGCCGGTAATGCCCACTTCCGCACTGAGGAAATCCTGGCGGATTTTCTGGCGGATAAAGCGTGTCATCGCTTCGGGGGTTTCCGGGCCGCTATAGCCCAGATGATCAGCAAGCACCCGGCGGATCTGGTGGCGATCTTTATGAATGGCCGGTACCACAACATGCGAAGGCGGGTCCTGATCCAGTTGCAGGATATACTCACCCAAATCGGTTTCGATGACCTCAATCCCGGCCTGCTGTAAAACCGGATTCATGCCAATCTCTTCCGTTACCATGGATTTGGACTTGACCACTTTTTTGGCATTTTTTGCCTGCGCAACCTTCAGGATGTAGCCCGTGGCCTCTTCTTTCGTTTTCGCGAAATAAACATGGCCGCCGTTTTCGGTCACCTTCTCCGACAATTGATACAGGTAAGCGTCCAGATTTTGCAGCACATGGTCGCGGATCTGGCTGGCATGATCGCGCCAGGCTTCCCAGTTCCCCAACTCGTCCACCATTTTCTGACGGTTGCCGCCAATTCGCTCCTGCGCATTCGCCACCGCTTTACGCATGATGGGATCATCAATCTGCTGACGGATACGCGTTTTAAATTCGACCTGACTGGTTTTTAAAAACATGACATTTCCCTCAGCGACTCATCAGGACTTCAGCAATGTGCATCACTTTTACCGGTCGGCCTTCACGTTGCAGACGCCCACCAATATTCAGCAAGCAACTGACATCTGCGCCAATCAGGTAATCCGGTTGCCCCTCCATCAGGTGCACACTCTTCTCTTTCACCATTTCGCCGGAAATTTCCGCCATTTTGACGGAAAACGTCCCGCCAAAACCGCAGCAGGTTTCCGGGTGGCTGAACGGAAGCAACTCCAGCCCCTGAACATGATGTAAAAGCGCTAACGGCTCCTCCTTCACGCCCATCTTACGAAACAAGCTGCACGACGGGTGGTAAACTGCCTTCCCTTGCAAACGCGCGCCCACATCCACGACACCCAGCGTATTTACAATAAACGACGTCAGATCATACATTCGTGCGGCAACCTTCTCGGCGCGGGCGGCCCATTCGGGTTCGTTCGCCAGATAACCGGGATAGCTTTTCATCGCGTACGTACAGGAACCGGCGGGGGAAACGATGGGGTAATCATTGTCCTCCAGCGCGGTAATAAGGTTTTTCATGCCCGGAATGGCTTCATTGATATAACCGCTGTTAATGGCCGGCTGACCACAGCACCCTTGTTTCTCAGGGAAACTTACCCGACATCCTAACTGCTCTAACAGCAAAACCGTATCACGCGCCATACGTGATTTAATGGCGTCACCAATGCAGGTGACAAAAAAGTTAACATTCACGGTTAGAACTCCATTGCCCTATTTGTTGTTGGTTTCGCGCTGTATTGCGCACTCATCATGCCATGACCCAGTAATAATAAAGGCCGATTTCAAGACCAAGAATGAGAATATAAGCAGCACAGTATTTCATCGTGCCTGCCATAATATGGCTGTCCTGTCCTCCCATTCGCGCGGCGGAAACCGCAATGGCGATACTTTGCGGCGAAATCATTTTTCCGCCTGTGGCGCCTGCGGTATTGGCAGCCGCCAGCCAGGTAGGATCAATATTCAGTTTTGCCGCCGCCATGGTTTGCAACTTACCGAACAGGACGTTTGAATTGGTATCACTGCCGGTTACAAACGTCCCCAATGCGCCAATAATCGGTGAAATAAAGACGTAGCTACCGCCTGTTATATTCACCAGTACATGTGCAAGCGTGGAGATTAGCCCGCTAACATCCATCACCGTGGCCAGCGCAACGATAGCCATAATGGCAATAATGGAATTTCTAAGCTGCAGCACGGTTTTTACAAATACGTGTAGCATGCTGCTCATCGGAGCGCCCTGAATACATCCTCCGATAACCGTTGCCAGAATGATGAGTACGCCAGGGGTCGCTATCCACTCAATTTTAAGTGTGAGCGTGGTGCCATTTTCCAGCGGGAAATGCAGTACTGACGCAACCGCAGAAACAGCCGATTTAATTCCCGGAAACAGCGGCGAACACAGCAGGATAAAAATAAAAATCAGGATATAGATGGAACATGTTTTCAGTAGCACCGCCGCGGTACGTGCCGGTCGCTCGCTCTCAGGACGGGTTTCGATAAGCCAGGCGGGATCTGTCTTTCCGTTACGGATGCGTCCGGCAATCGCCACGGCAATCAGGCTCACAAGGCTCCCGGCGAAAGCGGGTAACTCGGCACCCAAGTGCACCGCCACAAAATATTGTGGGATCAAAGTCGATATACCGCACAGAAGCGTAATGCCAAAAACGCCGCGAATGGCTTTCAGGCCACCGCCGATAATACAAATAATGACGAACGGCAAAAGAATGTTAAACAGCGCCAGTTGCAAAATGATCGTACCACTGAGGGTATTCACCGGCAGATTCACCTGCTGCGCAAGAATAGACACGGGGATCCCCACTGCACCGAATGCGGTAGGCACGGTATTTGCGACCAGTGATGCAATGGCTGATTTCAACGGCGGGAATCCAAGCGCCACCAGAATGCCGATGGGGATCGCCACCGCCGTACCGTAACCCGCTGCGGCCTCGAGAAAACCGCCGAAACACCAGGAGATAAGCAGAACCTGAATGCGCTTATCATCGCTAATACTGGCCAACACTTCGCGCAAAATATCCATCGCTCTGGTCGCCTGCATCAGGTTATAGCTGTAAATGGCGCCCAGAATAACGATGACAATAGGCCATAAACCTTTTAACGCACCATAGATGATGGCTGATTCAAGCGTCGGCATTGGCGTATGCCAGAAAAATAACGTCAGTAAGTACGTCAACGCCAGGGTAATCAGAACAGAATAGTGGACGGGCATTCTAATTTTTAGAATTAAAAAAACCATTAATAACAGGGGGATAAGCCCTACTATAAACAATAAGTACTCGTGCATTGTGTGTCCCTGATGAAATAGCGCAATCGCATTTATATGACAAATGGGAAATGTTTTATAACTTACCGTCAATTCGAAAAAGAGTGGCTGGATCGCTTCAGTGTAAATTATATTTTTGCACAATCCTAAAAAGATAAAAGAATGTACACACGATGTTATTTTTGCTTTGCAAATAAATACCCCCTCAATTTAAAAAAAGAAAAAAGGGAGTATCTTGCATTTTTTCATTATTTCTTCTGATACTTTCCGTCAACGCTGTCAATACCCTATTGGGAGTGCACTTTTCCACGTAAAGAATTATTCGCGTTAGAGCGCTTGTCCTGTTTTCCAAAAAATTTTAAAGAAATGCTTTATGAGGAAAATCTCATTAATCATCGCTAACAAATGAAGCCACTGAATACCTGCGTCCTGCACTACGCTTAAAGTTTGAGCAAAATCTGCCGATAATAGTGTGCAGCTATAATTTCAGCTGCTATCAGGTTGTTTTGTTCCATAACGAAGGATGAATGCATGGATCCAATACAAATCTCATCATTAGCCAGCAGTCTTGATTCCTATCAACTCAGCAACCAGGTCAACACGCTGGTGCTGAAAAAGGCGCTGGATAGCCAGCAGTCAATTGCAACGGATCTTATTAAACAGATCCCGCAATTACCCTCCAACCCGGCAATCGGTCGTAACATCAACACGACCGCCTGATCCGGTTTGCCCTCCAGCGCTCCGCCCTACCGCGTTGGTGGGCAAAAATGAATCCAGGCCCGCCTCGTGCGGGCTTTTTTTGTTTCTCTTAGCTTGCTTAGCACGTCAAATCGGCGTAGCCTGCCCCCAATTAAAACCAATCGGTCTAAATTATGAATGGCGAAACAGTCGTGCAGCACAAGCCCCGTCGTGGGCGGCCGCCGAAAGTAGAACGCGAATTCACCGATATCCGCAAAGCGCTAATTCGTTCGGGCCTCGAAGTGATCACCGAAACGGGCTATCTGTCGGCGGGCATTGATGCGGTGATCAAAAATATCGCGGTCCCCAAGGGGTCTTTCTACCACTGTTTTAAGAGCAAACAGGAATTCGGCACCGCAGTGCTAAACGCCTACGGTGCATTTTTCGCCCATAAACTGGACTCTTTTTTACTGAACGATCAGCTCACGCCCTTACAGCGCATGGAAGCCTTTGTACACCATGCGGGCCAGGGCATGGCGAAATATGATTTCCGCCGTGGTTGCCTGGTGGGCAACCTGCTACAGGAAACGCCGCTGTTACCGGAAACCTTTCCCGATCAGTTGAAAGCAATCCTTGAAGAGTGGGAAACCCGTGTCAGCCACTGTCTGATGGCCGCAAAGCAGTGCGGCGAGTTACCGCCGACTGCCGACACCGGCGAACTGGCGCGGGTTTTCTGGTCCGGCTGGGAAGGGGCGGTGATGCGCGCCAAACTGTTCCGCTCCGTGGAACCGCTCAATCAGTACTGGGCCTTCTTCCGGCACAGCATTACAACGAAATAAACACCTGCACAGGACGGCATAACCCGCCGAAAATTAACCTCATCCGACGAGGAAAACGCAGTCATGAAAGCATTAGTTCTGGAACAGCAAGAGAATCAAACCCTGGCGGAAGTCAAAGACATTGAGCTCCCCCCACTGGCGGAGGGCGACGTCCGGGTCGATATAGACTGGTCCAGCCTTAACTACAAAGACGCGCTGGCCATCACCGGCAAGGGCAAAATTATCCGTCAGTTCCCGATGGTGCCGGGCATCGATTTTTCTGGCCGCGTTAACGAAAGTCGCGACCCGCGTTTTGCACCCGGCCAGGCCGTGATCCTCACCGGCTGGGGCGTGGGTGAAAACCACTGGGGCGGTCTGGCAGCTCAGGCCTGTGTGAAAGGCGACTGGCTGGTTGCACTGCCTGAGCATTTAAGTGCCCGTCAGGCGATGATCATTGGCACGGCAGGCTTTACGGCAATGCTGTGCGTCATGGCACTGCAGGATGCAGGGCTGAAACCGCAGGATGGCACGATCCTGGTGACTGGCGCGAGCGGCGGTGTCGGCAGTACAGCGGTGGTATTGCTTAAAGCGCTAGGCTACCGCGTAGCCGCGGTTACCGGGCGTGAATCCACCCACGATTTCCTGCGTCAGTTAGGGGCCGATGAGATCCTGCAGCGCAGTGATTTCGCCCAGACCCGTCCACTGGAAAAACAGCTGTGGGCAGGCGCAGTGGATACCGTTGGCGGCGCGGTACTGGCCAAAGTCCTGGCGCAAACCAACTATGGCGGCTGTGTCGCGGCCTGCGGTCTGGCAGGTAGCTTTGAGCTGCCGACCACGGTGATGCCGTTTATTCTGCGCAATGTCCGTTTACAGGGCGTGGACTCCGTTATGGTACCCACTGCACAGCGCGGCGCCGTATGGCAACGTCTGGCGGAAACGCTGCCCGCCAGCTATTACCAGCAGGCCGCAACAGAGATTACGCTGGCGCAAGCCCCTGCTACCGCCGCCGATTTTCTGCAAAACAAAATCCAGGGACGTACGCTGGTTAACATCCACGGCTGATCCCTGCCCCGGCGCGCACCGTCGCGCCGGGTTATCCCGCGTCACCCGTTTCTTCTGAATCCCTTCGCACCCGGCTTTCGTTTCCCGAACCTGTGACATACTATCGGGTACAGCCGTAGAGCAGATAAGGAGATAAAGATGAACAATATGGGTGCACACCTGACCCCGGAAGAGGCGCTGGATCAGCTTGAAGCGCTGTATGACCGCTCGGTTACCGCCTTGCGCGACGCCATCGCGCTGTATATTGAAACCGGTCAGCTTCCCGACGCTGAAGCCCGTGCGAATGGGTTGTTCGTCTATCCGTCGCTGTCGGTAAGCTGGAACGGTAGCGCGACCAATCCCCCCAAAACCCGCGCCTATGCCCGTTTTACCCATTCGGGTTGTTACACCACTACCGTGACCCGCCCGTCGCTGTTTCGTCCCTATTTACGCGAACAACTTACACTGTTGTGCCAGGACTACGGCGCACAAATCGAAGTGGGCCTGTCAGCGCATGAGATCCCCTATCCGTATGTGATTGATGGCTCCGCCCTGACGCTGGACCGTTCAATGAGCGCCGGGTTGACACGCTTCTTCCCTACCACTGAACTGGCGCAAATTGGCGATGAGACTGCCGATGGACTGTTCCATCCCACGGAACTCTATCCGCTGTCCCATTTCGATGCGCGCCGCGTCGACTTTTCGCTGGCGCGACTGCGCCACTACACCGGAACACCGGTCGAACATTTCCAGCCCTTCGTGCTGTTCACCAACTACACGCGTTATGTCGATGAGTTTGTGCGCTGGGGCTGTAGCCAGATCCTCGATCCGGAAAGCCCTTACGTTGCGCTCTCCTGCGCCGGAGGCAACTGGATCACGGCCGATACGGAAGCGCCGGAAACCGCCGTTTCAGACCTCGCATGGAAGAAACACCAGATGCCAGCGTGGCATTTGATTACCGCCGATGGTCAGGGTATTACGCTGATTAACATTGGTGTTGGACCTTCGAATGCGAAAACTATCTGCGACCATCTCGCGGTGCTGCGCCCGGATGTCTGGCTGATGATTGGTCACTGCGGTGGGCTGCGTGAAAGCCAGGCGATTGGCGATTATGTACTGGCACACGCCTATCTGCGCGACGACCATGTTCTGGATGCGGTGCTGCCGCCGGATATTCCTATTCCGAGCATCGCCGAAGTGCAACGCGCCTTATATGACGCCACCAAAGAGGTGAGCGATATGCCGGGCGAAGAAGTGAAGCAACGCCTGCGTACCGGCACCGTGGTGACCACCGACGATCGTAACTGGGAACTGCGCTACTCCGCTTCTGCGCTGCGTTTCAACCTGAGTCGCGCCGTGGCGATCGATATGGAGAGTGCCACCATTGCCGCGCAGGGTTACCGCTTCCGCGTCCCTTATGGCACCTTATTGTGCGTGTCTGATAAACCCCTGCACGGGGAGATCAAACTCCCCGGCCAGGCTAACCGGTTTTATGAAGGGGCGATTTCCGAACATTTGCAAATCGGCATTCGGGCTATTGATTTGCTACGCGCGGAAGGCGACCGTCTCCATTCCCGCAAACTCCGCACCTTTAACGAACCGCCGTTCCGCTAATGACAAAAGGATCCCACATGCAATCCCCTTCACCGCTGCAAGCATTACGTGACCAGGTAGTTGCACTTGAGCTTGACGGCATCATCGTCCCACGCGCCGATGCTCATCAGAGTGAAAACTGCGCACCGCATGACAATAAATTGCAGTGGCTGACCGGTTTCACCGGGTCGGCGGGCATGGCGCTGGTGTTGCGCGATAAAGCGCTTCTGTTTGTCGATGGCCGCTACCAGGTGCAGGTGCGCAACGAGGTGGATCTCAGTGCGTTTGACATCCATCATTTGCACAACGAGCCGCTGGATCAGTGGCTTAATGCTTCACTGCCCGCCGGGAGCCGCATCGGGTTTGAGCCGTTACTGATGGTTAACAGCCAGTATCAGGCGCTGAGCGCGACGCACTGCCGGTTAATCGCGTTAACCACCGATCCGTTTGATGCTATCTGGCACGATCGCCCGGCAGCTCCGTGTGGGGCTATCCGCGAAATGCCGGTTGCGATCAGCGGTGAAAGCAGCGCCGACAAACGTGCGCGAGTTGCCCGTGTGCTGGCGGAAAAAGGGGCGGATTTTCTCGCTATCACCCTGCCGGACAATATTGCCTGGCTGTTGAACATTCGTGGATCGGATATCGAGATGAACCCGGTGGCGCACTCTTTTGCCCTGCTGAGCCGCGACGGCGAGGTGGAGTGGTTTGTGGCGCCACCCAAGACAGCCACACTTTCCGCCGCGCTCATCTCCACGCTGACGCTCAACGATGTTGACGCCTTCCTGCCCCGTTGCCAGCAGGTTGCGGCGGGCAAAAAGATCCTGCTCGACGGCGATTTCGCGCCTGTCGCACTACGTTTCGCCATTGAACAGCACGGCGGTGAGGTGCTGTGGGGCGCCGATCCGATTACCTTTATCAAAGCGCATAAAAATGCGGTTGAGCTGGCGGGTTACCGCGAAAGCCATCAGCAGGACGGCGCTGCATGGGTTAACTTTCTGGCCTGGCTGGCGCAGGAAGTCCCGGCCCGCGAAGCAGCCGGCAACCCGGTGACGGAACTGGAAGCTCAGCAAAAACAGCTCGAGTTCCGCCAGCGGCAGCCCGGTTTTATTGAGCAAAGCTTCAGCACCATTTCCGCCTCCGCCAGCAATGCCGCCATGTGCCACTATCACAGCAGCGAAAAAACCAACCTGCCGATTACCCGAGCTCATCTCTATCTCAATGACTCCGGTGGTCAGTACCAGAACGGTACAACCGACGCCACGCGTACCTTGTCATTTGGCCCGGTAGATCCCCAGCAACGCCTGCACTATACCGCTGTTCTGAAAGGCTTTTTGTCGATGTTTACCCTGCAATTTCCGAGCGGTACGCACGGGCATCAACTGGATGCCTTTGCCCGCCGTGCCCTCTGGGATTTAGGGCTGGATTTTGATCACGGCACCGGCCATGGCGTGGGCCACCAGTTGCTGATCCACGAGCAGCCACAGCGTATTGCCAAAAAGGTCAACCCATGGCCACTGTCTGCGGGCAATATCATGACCATCGAACCGGGTTATTACCTGGCCGATCGCTACGGTATTCGCATCGAAAACCAGGTGGAAGTGGTGGAAAGCCAGCCGGGTTTCTGCCGCTTTGCGTCGCTGACGCTGATCCCTATCGATTTAAGCCTGGTCGAATGGAATCTGCTCAGTGAACAAGAGCAGCAGTGGCTGGATGATTATCATCAGCAGGTTCGCGACACGCTATCGCCGCGGGTCGACAGCGAGGCCCGCCCGTGGCTGTTTGCCGCCACCGCGCCACTGCGCGTTCAGGCCGGGTGACGCCGCCATCAACAGATAAAGGGGCGCGGATGCGCCCTTTTTTTACGCTCATGCCTGTTCTTTAGCGCCGCCCCACCCCGCTCTTTCCTGCGCAAGAAACCCGGTGGCGACAGCATGACACAACGCCGCTTCCTGCCCGATCCCGGTATCGTCATCGTAGTAAATACCGGAGAGCCCCAGTCCCATCAGACACAGCATGTGCAACACGCGCAATGCGCGCACCTCCGGCGTGGCATCAGGATGAACAACAATACAGGGCGCAGTGGCGAACGCTATCACCATCCCCTGAGGATCTTCCCCCGGACGCTGCGGTATTCCCTCCTGATCCGGTTTAACCACGCGAATACCAAGCGCCCTGATATGCTGCACCAAACACTCAAAATAGGATTCGCTATCCACATGCTTCGGCTCCTCATCCACCGCCAGATAGCACCGGAGCGATTCCACAATCGCCTGCGCGTTACTGTCGGCGCACAAAGAGCCGACAAACGGGTTTGCACGACTCTCCGGTTGCCGCAGTTGTTCAAGGCGCTGAAGCTGCGACTGATACCACGGGTGGCGCTGCATGTCAGACAACAGTTCATGAAAACTCGCCGCCCCCATGTCGCCCCGTTGCATAAACTCTCGCATTTTTTCCGTCACAAATTCACTGTTCTTCATGGTGATTACCTTCCTGTGGTCATCAGATAAAAAGAGTATTGTCATAGCAGAAATAACCCTATTAATTTCATCGCGCTGTGGCAAATATCTTCGCATTGCACTGCGTAATAAAGGCAAATTCTTCGGCCTTGCTTCCAGAATCCAGCGTTTTAATTTACAGGCTGATAACAAATAATATTGCACAAGATCCTGTGACTCTGTTCAATATGCGTTCTGTGTATTCATGTTATTTATGCGTAATCGTTTTTACATGAAGCAATTAAATGATGAACGCATATGAATTGCAGGCATTACGCCATATTTTCGCCATGACCGTTGAAGAGTGCGCCATCTGGATAGCACCAGATAACACCACAGCGGAATGGCAGGCATGGGAAAATGGTGAGAAAGCGATCCCGGCGGATATTGTTGCAAAATTACTGGAACTGAGAAAAAAAAGACAAACTCACATCAACGCCCTTATCAGCCGAATAAATAATCGTATTGGCAATAATACGATGCGTTTTTTCGCGGATTTAGCCGCTTTTCAGACAGTATATCGTGATGGCGATTATCTGGACTGGAAAGTTTATCAGTCGGTGGCTGCCGAACTCTATGCACACGATCTGGAACATCTGTGTTAACGCGTTTGGTCCGCTCACGCCACTGACGATTCATTTTACCGTCACGCAGTACACACAAGATGAAAAATACCTATCTCTCTACTGCATTGGGTCTCTATCTGAATTACCTGGTGCATGGCATGGGGGTCATTCTGATGAGCCTCAATATGTCCTCGCTCGAACTCCAGTGGCAGACCAACGCGGCCGGTGTCTCTGTGGTGATTTCGTCGCTCGGTATTGGCCGGTTAAGCGTCCTGTTTTTCTCCGGTGTCTTGTCCGATAAGTTCGGTCGACGACCGTTTATTATCTTTGGCATGATCTGCTACCTCACGTTTTTTCTCGGCATCATTAATACACACAACATTCTCGTGGCCTACGCCTTTGGCTTTGTCGCCGGGATTGCCAACAGCTTTCTGGATGCCGGAACCTACCCCAGCCTGATGGAGGCATTTCCACGCGCACCCGGCACCGCGAATGTGCTGATCAAAGCGTTTATTTCCGCAGGACAGTTTCTGTTACCGCTGATCATCAGCCTGTTGGTGTGGGCAGAACTGTGGTTTGGCTGGTCCTTTTTGATTGCCGCGGCCATTATGCTCCTCAACGGCGTTTTTTTGCTGCGCTGCACGTTTCCTCCTCACCAAGGGCGTCAGGTTACAGCCGCCAGACCGGCGCCAGACTGCGCGGCGCCGCCTGTTAAACACCGCTGCTCGGTTATCGATCTCGCCAGCTATACGCTGTATGGCTATGTGGCAATGACCACGTTTTATCTTATCAGTCAGTGGCTTGCACAGTACGGCCAGTTTGTGGTGGGTCTGTCTTATACCGCATCCATCAAACTGCTCAGCGTGTACACCTGTGGATCGCTGCTCTGCGTATTGATTACTGCTCCGCTGGTACGGAAAACCGCCAGAACCATGGCCCTGTTAATTCTGTACACCTTCATGTCGTTTGTGGCGTTATTGACGGTGTGCCTCCATCCCAGCGTATATGTGGTGGTGATTTTTTCGTTTGTCATTGGCTTCTCCTCGGCAGGCGGGGTCGTGCAGATTGGCCTGACGCTGATGGCAACCCGCTTTCCGCATGCCAAAGGCAAAGCCACCGGTATTTATTACAGCGCGGGAAGCATCGCCACCTTTACCATCCCGTTAATCACGGCACGCCTCTCGGAGCACAGCATTGCCGATATTATGTGGTTTGATACCGCCATTGCCGCTGTTGGTTTTCTGCTGGCACTGTTTATTGGTCTGCGCAGCCGGATGGAATCCCGGCGTTTAGTCCATATATCACCGCTCGCGGAATAACCTGCCGGGTTGCCCATGCAATATTGTTGAGGCTCTTCTGCAAAATAATACGGACGTTATTTACCGTCTTAATCGCTCACGCCGGAAACCGCATTAAAGGCAATTCACATCACATTTTACCCTGCAATAAACCTGGCAAATTAAACGCCATGCTATGTATGTCCGGCCACAGCAACCACGTACAGTAATCACTAAACTCGCTGCCAGATATCACAGTGACAGGCGCGGGAGAACAAATTTAAAATTAGCATGGAGCTGTGAAAAATGTCTCAGAATAAGGCTTTCAGCACCCCTTTTATCCTCGCCGTTATCTGTATCTATCTCAGTTATTTTTTACACGGGATAAGTGTTATCACGCTGGCTCAAAATATGACGTCGCTGGCGGCAAAATTTTCCACCGACAATGCAGGCATTGCTTATTTAATTTCCGGCATCGGTCTTGGCCGACTGGTCAGTATTCTCTTCTTTGGTGTAATTTCCGACAAGTTCGGCCGCAGGGCGGTAATTCTGTTAGGCGTTGTCTTATATATGTGTTTTTTCTTTGGTATTCCCGCCAGCCCGAACCTTATGGTGGCCTTTGTTCTGGCCGTCTGCGTCGGTGTCGCCAACTCGGCACTGGATACTGGCGGCTACCCAGCGCTGATGGAGTGTTTCCCGACAGCCTCCGGCTCGGCGGTGATCCTGGTGAAAGCGATGGTCTCCTTCGGGCAGATGCTCTATCCCATGATCGTCAGCTATATGCTGCTCAATCATATCTGGTACGGCTATGGCGTCATCATTCCGGGCGTGCTGTTTGTGCTTATCACCCTGCTGCTGTTGAAAAGCCGCTTTCCCGGTCAGCAGGTGGACGCCAGTGTCGCCAAAGCATTACCGCAAATGAACAGCAAACCGCTGCCGTGGCTGGAAGGCGTCGCGTCGGTACTGTTTGGCGTTGCCGCCTTCTCGACATTCTACGTCATCGTGGTGTGGATGCCGAAGTACGCCATGGCATTTGCCGGCATGGTGGAATCCGACGCACTGAAAACCATCTCCTACTACAGCATGGGATCGCTGCTGTGCGTGTTTATCTTCGCCGTGCTGTTGAAAAAAGCCGTGCGCCCTATCTGGGCTAACGTCTTTAACGCCGGCCTGGCGACGCTGACCGCAGCGGTTATCTATTTATACCCGTCGCCGCTGGTGTGTAATGCCGGTGCTTTTGTTATCGGCTTTTCCGCCGCGGGCGGCATTCTGCAACTCGGTGTGTCCGTCATGTCGGAGTTCTTCCCGAAAAGCAAAGCCAAAGTCACCAGCGTTTATATGATGATGGGCGGACTGGCAAACTTTGTTATTCCGCTGATCACCGGTTACCTCTCAACGATTGGTCTGCAATACATCATCGCGCTGGACTTCGTTTTTGCGCTGCTGGCCTTCATCACCGCGCTCATTGTTTTCGTCCGCTACTACCGCGTATTCAATATTCCAAAAAACGATGTGCGGTTCGGCGAACGCTATTTTCAATAAACAGCTTCGATTCACGATAAAAATTCAAGGAGTCTATTATGGATGTTACTGCTAAATATGAACTGATTGGGCTGATGGCCTACCCCATCAGACACAGCCTGTCTCCGGAAATGCAAAATAAAGCGCTGGAAAAAGCCGGACTGCCTTATACCTATATGGCATTTGAAGTCGATAACACGACCTTTGCAAACGCCATTGCCGGGTTAAAAGCCTTAAAAATGCGCGGTACCGGGGTTTCCATGCCCAATAAACAGCTGGCATGCGACTATGTTGATGAATTAACCCCGGCGGCAAAACTGGTCGGTGCCATTAATACCATTGTTAACGATGATGGTTACCTGCGCGGCTACAATACCGATGGCACAGGACATATTCGCGCCATCAAAGAGAGCGGTTTCGATATCAAAGGCAAAACCATGGTGCTGCTGGGTGCCGGGGGCGCGTCCACTGCGATTGGCGCGCAGGCGGCTATTGAAGGCATTAAAGAGATTAAACTGTTTAACCGCCGGGACGACTTCTTTGAAAAAGCCGTCGCCTTCGCCAAACGGGTTAACGAAAACACCGATTGCGTGGTCACCGTGACAGACCTTGAAGATCAGAACGCCTTTGCGGCAGCCCTCGCCACAGCGGATATTCTCACCAACGGCACCAAGGTCGGCATGAAACCGATGGAAAATGCGTCACTCATCAGCGATGTCAGCCTGCTGCGCCCGGGATTGCTGGTCACCGAATGCGTTTATAACCCGCATATCACGAAGTTATTGCAGCAGGCGCAACAAGCCGGTTGCAAAACAATTGACGGTTACGGCATGTTGTTATGGCAAGGGGCTGAACAGTTCAAGCTGTGGACCGGCAAAGAGTTCCCTCTGGAATACGTGAAACAGGTCATGGGCTTCGAAGCCTGACAGGCTGGTGAATAAAAGGTACTCAATGAAAACCGTAACCGTAAAAAACCTCGTGATTGGCGAAGGGGCACCCAGAATTATTGTGTCGTTAATGGGAAAAGATATCGCCAGTGTGAAATCTGAAGCGCAGAGCTATCGCGACGCGGATTTCGATATCCTCGAATGGCGCGTCGACCATTTCGCCAATGTAGCCTCAGTTGAGGCCGTGCTGGAAGCGGCATCCGCCATCCGTACGATCATCACGGATAAACCGCTGCTGTTTACCTTCCGCAGCGCCAAAGAAGGCGGCGAGCAGGCGTTATCGGCTGAGCAGTACATTGCGCTGAACCGTGCGGCAGTCGATAGCGGCCTGGTGGATATGATCGATCTGGAGCTGTTTACCGGTGACGAACTGGTCAAAACCACCGTGGAACATGCACACGCGAAAAATGTGAAAGTCATTATGTCCAATCATGACTTCCATAAAACACCGCCGGTGGAGGAGATCGTTCAGCGCCTGCGGAAAATGCAGCAGCTTGGCGCAGATATCCCCAAAATCGCACTGATGCCGCAAAACAAAACCGATGTCCTGACGCTGCTCACCGCGACGCTGGAGATGCATGAGCGCTATGCTGACCGCCCTATCATCACCATGTCGATGTCTAAAACCGGCGTAATTTCACGTCTGGCGGGTGAGGTGTTCGGGTCTGCGGCTACCTTTGGCGCGGTTAAAAAAGCCTCCGCACCGGGCCAAATATCCGTTAGTGACCTGCGAACAGTATTATCGGTATTGCATCAGGCTTAATAAACCCAATTCAGGCGGGAATAAACATGCCCGCCCTTAATTAAAACAAATGACCGGACGTGAATATTTTCAATAAATATTCCGCGGCTTCGTACGCCTTTATTTCGCTGCACGGCGAATAATGCGGCTACCCGCCCGGTTATTTCGAGGAGCGATGATGAAACCAGAAAGACCCACACGCATTAATGGGCGTGTCACTGTGCTGTCTGCGCAGGACGCGGTGAATTATATTCCGGACGAAGCCACACTTTGTGTTTTAGGAGCAGGTGGCGGCATTCTTGAAGCCACCACATTAATTACCGCTTTAGCGGAGAAATATAAACAGACGCAAACACCGCGGAATCTTTCCCTCATCAGCCCGACCGGTCTGGGCGATCGCGCCGATCGTGGCATCAGCCCGCTGGCGCAGGAAGGTCTGGTGAAATGGGCGTTATGCGGGCACTGGGGGCAATCACCGCGCATCTCCGATCTGGCTGAGCAAGGAAAAATTGCTGCCTATAACTACCCACAGGGCATATTGACGCAGACATTGCGCGCCGCCGCCGCCCATCAGCCCGGCATTCTCAGTGATATCGGTATCGGGACGTTCGTTGACCCCCGCCAGCAGGGCGGCAAGCTGAATGAGGTCACCAAAGAGGAACTGATCAAGCTGGTGGAGATCGATAACAAGGAGTACCTCTACTACAAAGCGATTGCGCCGGATATTGCCTTTATCCGCGCGACCACCTGCGACAGCGAAGGTTACGCTTCGTTTGAAGATGAAGTGATGTATCTGGATGCGCTGGTGCTGGCCCAGGCTGTGCATAACAACGGCGGCATCGTGATGATGCAGGTGCAGAAAATGGTGAAAAAAGCCACCCTGCATCCCAAATCAGTGCGTATCCCCGGCTACCTGGTGGATATTGTGGTCATTGACCCAAACCAGACGCAGCTGTACGGCGGAGCGCCGGTGAACCGCTTTATCTCTGGCGATTTTACGCTCGATGACAGCACCCAGCTCACCCTGCCCCTCAATCAGCGCAAGCTGGTGGCGCGCCGTGCGCTGTTTGAGATGCGCAAAGGTGCGGTGGGTAACGTCGGTGTCGGTATTGCCGATGGCATCGGGCTGGTGGCACGGGAAGAAGGCTGCGCAGACGACTTTGTCCTGACGGTGGAAACCGGGCCAGTTGGCGGCATCACCTCACAAGGGGTGGCCTTTGGCGCCAACGTGAATACCCGCGCCATTCTGGATATGACCTCGCAATTCGATTTCTACCACGGCGGTGGTCTGGATGTCTGTTACCTGAGCTTTGCCGAAGTGGATCAGCACGGTAACGTCGGCGTGCATAAATTCAATGGCAAAATAATGGGCACCGGCGGCTTTATTGATATTAGCGCCACCTCAAGAAAAATTGTGTTCTGCGGCACGCTGACCGCCGCCGGTCTGAAAACGGATATTACCGACGGCCAGTTGCGCATTGTGCAGGAAGGTCGGGTGAAAAAATTCATTTCCACGCTGCCAGAAATTACCTTTAGCGGAAAAATTGCCCTCGAACGCGGGCTGGATGTCCGTTATATCACCGAACGCGCGGTGTTTACGCTGAGAGAAGACGGTCTCCATTTAATCGAAATTGCGCCAGGCATCGACCTGCAAAAAGACATTCTGGACAACATGGAATTCACCCCGGTTATTTCCCCTCATCTGAAACAGATGGATGAACGCTTATTTATCGACGCCACCATGGGGTTCGTCTTACCCGAAGCGGCCCATTAACAGGAGTACAATAATGGATTTTTCTTTAACCGAAGAGCAGGAATTGCTGCTTGCCAGCATCCGCGAACTGATCACCAGTCACTTCCCGGAAGAGTATTTCCGCACCTGCGATCAGACGGCAACCTACCCGCGAGAATTTATGCGCGCGCTGGCCGATAATGGCATTTCCATGCTTGGAGTACCGGAAGAGTTCGGCGGCATTCCGGCAGATTATGTCACGCAGATGCTGGCGCTAATGGAAGTATCAAAATGCGGCGCACCGGCGTTTCTTATCACCAATGGGCAGTGTATCCACAGCATGCGCCGTTTCGGATCTGCCGAGCAACTGCGTAAAACTGCCGAAAGCACCATGGAAACCGGTGACCCGGCCTATGCACTGGCCTTAACGGAGCCAGGTGCGGGTTCGGATAACAACAGCGCCACCACGAGCTACACGCGCAAAAATGGCAAGGTGTACCTGAACGGGCAAAAAACCTTTATTACCGGTGCGAAAGAGTACCCTTACATGCTGGTGCTGGCACGCGATCCGCAACCGAAAGATCCGAAAAGAGCCTTTACGCTGTGGTGGGTGGATGCCAAAAAACCGGGTATCAAAGTCAACCCGCTGCATAAAATTGGCTGGCATATGCTGAGTACCTGCGAAGTCTACCTCGACAATGTGGAAGTTGAAGAGAGCGACATGGTTGGCGAAGAGGGGATGGGCTTTCTCAATGTGATGTATAACTTTGAGATGGAACGTCTGATCAATGCCGCGCGTAGCACCGGCTTTGCTGAATGCGCGTTTGAAGATGCCGCTCGCTATGCCAATCAGCGTATTGCCTTTGGCAAACCAATTGGTCATAACCAGATGATCCAGGAAAAACTGGCTCTGATGGCCATCAAAGTCGAGAACATGCGCAATATGGTGCTGAAAGTGGCCTGGCAGGCAGATCAGCAACAGTCTCTGCGTACCAGCGCAGCGCTGGCGAAACTCTACTGCGCACGAACGGCAATGGAAGTGATCGATGACGCCATTCAGATCATGGGCGGGCTGGGTTACACCGACGAAGCGCGCGTTTCCCGGTTCTGGCGCGATGTGCGGTGTGAACGTATCGGCGGCGGCACGGATGAGATCATGATTTATGTGGCGGGCCGGCAGATCCTGAAAGACTATCAGGACTAAGCGGATAATCCCTCAGTTCCCGGTAAACCGGGAACTGAGGTAACCACCTAAAACAGGACATTCTCCTGCGGATAAAAGCTGGGCAGGTGCTCTTGCTCACTCACATTATTTTTAAATTGCCGCCGGTAATCGCTTGGCGAGCAGCCGCCATGACGCAGAAAAAGCTTGGCGAAGTGATCCACATTTTCATACCCCACACGCCAGGAGATTTCCGCCAGCGAATTATCGGTATTGGTCAGCGCAAATTTGGCTTCGGTCATCCGCCGCTGGATCACATAGTTGATGGGGGAAATACGGTACTCTTTAGTAAATTCGTGACAGATATAACTGACACTGGCGCGAAATTGTTTTGACAACTGTTCGAGCGTTATTTTTTTGCGGTAATTGTTATTCAAATAGACCAGAACATCTTTAATTAATGCATCTTTTTTAATATAGCCCTGTTCCGAACGGTAGGCATTTTTAAAATTCTCGTAATACAACACCGTCAATGCATAGGCAAAGGCATCATAGACGGAGGACGTTAAGGTATTTTTACTTTGAGGTAACATTACACTCAATTCATTAAATATGCTTTTAATCACCGCTTTCCCCTGACCGGCGGAAACGACCGGACATGAATGCGGCTGCAACAACTGGTGCTCCTCCCGGTCACGAAAACGGAAGCTATGCAGGGCGCAGGTATAGGTGGTGGCAGGCGCAGTGGCATCCGATGCCACTGCGTGCAACCGCCCACGTTCAATCACCACAATATCATCCGCATGTGCGACATACAGTGAGGAGTCGATGATTAATCGCGCCACACCTTTTTTCACGTAAATAAGCTCGGTTTCATTATCGTGAACATGATGCCCGGATTCCCAGGCCGGATCATCGCTGATGACAAAGCGTGAAAATCGGGGTGTTTCCCCCTGCGCGAAAAGGGGTTCCATGGCATTATCAAAGCATCGCTGATACATGACAACCTCACATTTTGAGAATAAGCCCAAACAAAATAATAAGGATAAAATAGAGCGAGCGCTGCGGTTATTCAACTGGACTTTACAGGCGCAGAACAAGATCATTTACCGGGCATGCAAGATAATATGTTTACGCACGCAATTTATTTTCACTGACTTTTATTTTGCTTAATCGATCTCACTTTTTTTGCAAGATTGTTAGCAACGAAAACAGCTTGCCCCGTCGAAAACCCGATCTCGCTATCGCACACTATTTCCAGTCACGTTTGACCTTTCGTCGATGTTGGCGTCACCGCCAATATTCGCCCGCGACTTACAGGAGATGCCATGAAAATAATAACCTGCTTTAAACTGGTGCCTGAGGAACAGGACATTATGGTTATGCCCGACCATACGCTCAGCTTTGACAATGCAGAGGCGAAGATCAGCCAGTTCGATCTCAATGCCATCGAAGCGGCCACACAACTCGCCAGTGAAGGCGATGAGGTTACCGCACTGACCGTCGGCGGCTCGCTGCTGCAAAACTCGAAAGTACGTAAAGATGTCCTTTCCCGCGGTCCAAACAGCCTGTTTATGGTGCAGGATGCACAACTGGAACATGCCCTGCCGAAAGAAACCGCCCTGGCGCTGGCCGCAGCGGCAGAAAAAATAGGCTTCGATGTGATGCTGTTTGGCGAAGGTTCCGGTGACCTCTATGCCCAACAAGTGGGGTTGCTGGTTGGCGAGCTTCTGCAACTGCCGGTGATTAATGCGGTCAGCAGCATCCGGCGCGATGGCGCAACACTCACCGTTGAGCGCACGCTTGAAGAAGACGTGGAAGTGATCGAACTGACGCCGCCCGCCGTGCTCTGCGTCACGTCGGACATTAATGTCCCGCGCATTCCCTCCATGAAAGCCATTCTTGGCGCAGGCAAAAAACCGGTCAATCAGTGGCAACCCAGCGATATTGGCTGGAACCCGACCTCGCCGCAGGCGGAACTGATGGAGATCATCGTACCGCCAGCCACCACGCGCAAACACATCATCCTCGACAATGATTCGCCGGAAGCAATCGCTGCCCTGGCCGAACACGTGAAAAAAGCCCTGAATTGAGCCCAACGGAGAAGAAGATCATGAGTCAATTAACCCGTGTCTGGGTACTGAGCGACAATGCTGAACGCTACGCAGAATTAATGACCGGTGCACGTCAATGGGGCCAACAGGTGCATGCCATTGTGTACGGTGCTGAACAGGCGAGCCGCCTCCAGGCACTGGGCGCAGATAGCGTGACGGTGCTTGAGCCGCATTCCGACCTGCAACGCATTGAAAACTTTGCCGAAACCCTTGCCGCTCTGATTGAGCAACAGAGCGCCGGTCAACCCGCGCTGCTACTGATGGCCACGACAAAACGCTGCAAAGCCTTGGGGGCAAGACTCAGCGTGCTGCTCAACGCCACCCTGGTGAACGATGCCACGGCGGTTAGCATTGACGCCAGTGGCGTCTGTGCGCAACACCGCATGTATGGCGGTCTGGCCTTTGGTAAAGAAAAGCTGAACAGCGCACTGACCATTATTACCCTTGCGCCAGGGGTAATGGAGCCCGCTGCCACCGATCCCTCCCATACCTGCCCCGTCATCACGGCGGAGTATATTGCGCCGCGCCATGAGATCCGTTGCCGGCAGCGCCGGGCGAAGACGTTGAGCAGTGTGGATTTGAGCAAAGCGAAACGTGTGGTTGGCGTGGGCCGTGGTCTGGCGGCACAAGACGACCTCGCTATGGTACGTGAACTGGCCAGCGTGCTTGGCGCAGAAGTGGGATGTTCCCGGCCGATTGCTGAAGGCGAAAACTGGATGGAGCGCGAGCGCTATGTCGGCGTCTCCGGCGTGTTGCTGAAGTCCGATCTCTACCTGACGCTGGGCATTTCCGGTCAGATTCAGCATATGGTCGGCGGCAATGGCGCGAAAGTGATCGTCGCCATCAACAAAGACAAAAATGCGCCGATCTTCAATTATGCCGATTACGGCCTGGTGGGCGATATCTATAAAGTCGTGCCGGCCCTGATCGACGCGCTGAGCCACTGACCCTTGTTCTTACGCAGATATCCCGCTGCGCGGACAGCGGGAAGGGAGCATAACGCATGTCGGATGAAAAATTTGATGCCATCGTGGTTGGCGCGGGCGTGGCGGGAACGGTGGCCGCCTATGTGATGGCTAAAGCCGGGCTGGATGTGCTGGTTATCGAGCGCGGTAACAGCGCAGGCAGTAAGAACATGACCGGAGGCAGGCTTTACGCACACAGTATTGAGCGCATCATGCCTGGCTTCGCGCAGAACGCGCCGATTGAGCGAACGGTGACCCGCGAGAAAATCTCCTTTTTGACCGAAGAAAACGCCGTCACCCTCGACTTTCAACGGGAAAAACCCGCCCTCCCCGCGCAGGCCTCTTACACGGTGCTGCGCAACCGGCTTGATCCATGGTTGATGGAGCAGGCGGAACAGGCAGGCGCGCAGTTTATTCCGGGCGTACGGGTGGACGCGTTGATCCGCGAAGGCAACCGGGTCACCGGTGTGCAGGCGGGCGATGACATTCTTGAGGCCAATGTGGTTATCCTGGCGGACGGCGTTAACTCTCTGTTGGGCCGTTCGCTAGGCATGGTACCCGCCCCCTCGCCACACCACTATGCCGTGGGGGTGAAGGAGTTGATCGGCTTGCCCACAGCGCACATTAACGATCGGTTTAACCTCGAGGGGAATGAGGGCGCAGCGTGGCTGTTTGCCGGTTCGCCATCGAATGGCCTGATGGGCGGCGGATTCCTGTATACCAACCGTGATTCGGTCTCTATTGGTCTGGTGTGCGGGCTCGGCGATATCGGCCAGGCAAGGAAAAGCGTGCCGCAGATGCTGGAAGATTTTAAACAGCACCCCGCCATTCGCCCGCTGATTCAGGGCGGTAAATTACTGGAGTACTCCGCACATATGGTACCGGAAGGCGGTCTGGCAATGGTGCCGCAACTGGTGAGTGACGGCGTGATGATCGTGGGTGACGCCGCCGGTTTCTGTCTCAATCTGGGTTTTACCGTGCGCGGCATGGATCTGGCCATTGCCTCAGCCGAGGCGGCGGCCAACACCGCTATCGCGGCAAAACGTCAACAGGATTTCTCTGCGCAGGCATTGTCGGACTATAAACGCGCGCTGGAGCAGAGCGTGGTGATGCGTGATATGCAGCACTTCCGTAAGCTCCCGGCACTCATGGAAAACCCGCGTCTGTTTACCCAGTATCCACACATGGTGGCAGACATCATGAACGATATGTTTACCGTTGATGGCCGGCCGAACCAGCCGGTGCGCAAAATGATGATGTCCCATATGAAGAAAGTCGGGCTAATGAATTTACTGAAAGATGGCATCAAAGGGGCGACCGCATTATGAGTCAGGAAAACAGCGTTAATGTTGACGTCAAACTGGGCGTCAATAAATTCCATGTCGATGAGGGCCATCCGCACATTATTCTGGCTGATAACCCCGATATGGCTGAGTTTCGCAAATTACTTAACGCCTGCCCGGCCAACCTCTACAAGCAGGATGCGGATGGCAACATCCATTTTGACTGCGCCGGTTGCCTTGAATGCGGCACCTGCCGCGTGCTGTGTGGGGAGACCATTCTCGACAAATGGACCTACCCGGTGGGTACGTTCGGCGTCGACTTCCGCTACGGCTGAGTCCCCAATACTGCCTGAAATTCGCGAAAGGACATCCGCTCACGATGTCCTTCCTGTTCGCACGTTTAACGGTTTATTGACTGAGAAGAGTTCATGAGCGTCACGATAACGTTTAATGCTGAACGTCGGGAAGCGTACCGACGGCAAGGTTTTTGGGGCGATGCATCGCTGGGAGATTACTGGCACCAGACCCTACGCGCCATGCCAGATAAAGTCGCCGTGGTGGATAACCACGGCGCGTCTTATACCTACGCGGCGCTTGATCACGCCGCAAGTTGTCTGGCGACATGGTTGTTGAACAACGGTATTCAGCCTGGCGATCGCGTGGCATTCCAGCTTCCTGGCTGGTGCGAATTTACCGTGATTTATCTGGCCTGCCTGAAAACCGGCGCGGTTTCCGTGCCGTTGCTGCCTGCGTGGCGGGAAGCGGAACTGGTGTGGGTGTTAAACAAATGCCAGGCGAAAATTTTCTTTGCCCCTACCCTGTTTAAACAGAGCCGCCCGGTGGATCTGATCCTGCCGCTGCAAAACCAGTTACCCGGCTTACAGCGCATTGTTGGTGTGGATAAACTGGCTCCGGCGACAACCACGCTCAGCTTCCACCAGCTACTGCAAGATAACGCCCCGCTCGCCGCACCACGCCAGGTGCACGGCGATGAACTTGCCGCCGTGCTGTTTACCTCCGGCACCGAGGGGATGCCAAAAGGCGTGATGCTGACGCACAACAATATTCTCGCCAGCGAGCGGGCATACTGCGCGCGGCTGAATCTGACCTGGCAGGATGTGTTTATGATGCCTGCCCCGCTGGGGCACGCCACAGGTTTTCTGCACGGCGTCACCGCGCCGTTTCTGATTGGCGCACGCAGCGTGTTGCTGGACATCTTTACGCCGTCCGCCTGCCTTACGATGCTGGAGCAACAGCGTTGCACCTGCATGCTCGGTGCGACACCGTTCGTTTATGACATTCTGTGCGCGATAGAAAAGCAGCCAGCCGATCTCTCGTCACTACGTTTCTTTCTCTGCGGTGGAACCACTATCCCGAAAAAAGTGGCGCAGGGTTGCCAGCAATTAGGGATCGCGCTGCTAAGTATTTATGGTTCGACGGAAAGTTCGCCCCACGCGCTGGTCAATCTTGACGATACTCCCTCACGAATGATGAATACCGATGGTTATGCCGCAGCCGGAGTGGAAATTAAAGTGGTGGATGAGTCGCGTAAAACGCTGCCGCGCGGAATGGAAGGAGAAGAGGCGTCACGCGGACCCAATGTGTTTATGGGGTATCTCGGTGAGCCGGAGCTGACCGCCCGCGCGCTGGATAAAGAAGGCTGGTATTACAGCGGCGATCTCTGCCGCATGGACGATGCGGGGTATATCAGCATTACCGGGCGTAAAAAAGATATCATCGTGCGCGGCGGCGAGAACATCAGTAGCCGCGAAGTGGAAGACGTGCTGTTGCAGCATCCAGCCATTGAAGATGCCTGCGTGGTCGCCATGCCGGATGAGCGGCTGGGCGAGCGCTCATGCGCTTATGTCGTGCTGAAAGTGCCAGGGCAACCCCTGCCGCTGGCGGACGTGGTGGCGTTTTTCAGCCGTAAGCGGATGGCGAAGTATAAATACCCGGAACGCATCGTCATCGTGGATAAACTGCCCAGAACATCCTCCGGCAAGATCAAAAAATTCCTGCTGCGCCAGGACATTATCCGGAGGATGAGCAACGAGAACGAATGCAGCAGCCCGGCGCGGCGCTACTCTCATTCGTAGACGCGCGGCGGTCGAATCTGCCGGTCTGCTGGCCTACCCCCATCAGATCGGCAAACCACCCGGCATTATTTGGGCTGCGGTGTTTTCATTAACATCGCCGTCAGGGCAGAAAGCAGACACCCTACCATCAGATAAATCGCCACCGAATGCCATTCACCGCCGGAGAAGGTTAACAATGCGGCGGCAATAAACGGCGTAAACCCACCGCCCACCACGCTGGCGACCTGGTAACCCACACCCGCGCCACTGTAGCGATAACCCGCACCGAACATTTCAGTGAACATCGGCTGTTGCACGCAGACCACCATATCGTGGGCGATATTGGCCAGCATCAACGAGAAAATCACCACACCGAGGATCGATCGCGCCTCCAGCGCCATAAAGAACGGAAACGCGCTCAACGCGCCCAGCAACGCGCCGGTAATATAGACGCGTCGCCGGCCGTAGCGGTCCGCCATCCACGCGAACAGCGGAATAGTCAGGCAGCTGATTCCGCCAACCAGCAGGCCAATATTGAGAAACAGCTCGCGCGGTAACCCGAGGTTCTGCGTCGAGTAGTTAAGCGCAAAGGCCGTGACGATATACATCGTCAGCAGTTCACACAGGCGCAGAGCGATAATTTTTAAAAAAGCAGCCGGGTGACGCACCAGCGCTTCAAACACTGGCAGACGTTTTTTCTCACCCGTTGATTGCTGTGCCTGCGCGTGCTCAAACTCGGCGGACTCTTCCATACCATTGCGCACCCACAGCGCCCCCAGCACCAGCACAATGCTGAACAGGAACGGCAAACGCCAGCCCCAGCTCAGGAACTGCGCATCGGTGGTCAGACTGCTGATTAACGACACCAGCCCGGTGGAAAGCAGCAGGCCAACGCCATACCCCACCTGCACACCGCTACTGTAGAAAGCTTTTTTACCGTTGGGCGCACTTTCCACCGCCAGCAGCGCCGCACCGCCCCATTCGCCACCGACAGCAAAGCCCTGAAGCGCACGGAGGATCACCAGCAGCGTGGGAGCCCACCAACCGATGGTGGTAAATGACGGCAAAATACCAATACAGGCGGTGGCGATGCCCATCATCCAGACGGTCATCATCAACATCCGTTTGCGTCCCAGACGATCGCCAAAATGGCCGAAGATAATGCCGCCCAGCGGACGGAACAAGAAACCGACGCCAAAGGTGGCGAAGGCGGCGAGCGTGCCCATCGCCGGATCGATCTGCGGGAAAAACTCGCGGTTAAACACCAGCGCCGCGGTAATGCCGTAGAGCAGAAAATCGTACCAGTCGACTACCGCGCCGGCAAAGCTGCCCCAGGCAGCACGGCGGGCGCGGTGAAGTGAAGGTGTCTCCTCGTTGGGGCGGGGGGTAATGAGCGTGGAGTCCATAGTTGTCCTGTCCGTTCCTAATCTGAATTTTTATAGTTATGTATTGCGGGAAAAGATTACTCACATCGTACGCAGCAAAATAAAAGCCGCACCTGAGACTACAGCGACAAGCGGCGAGAGAAAACCCTTTTACGGGGCGACGGGCATGAATGGGGAATTTAACTCAGGGAAAGCGGATGCATAGAACATTATCCGGTGAAGCCTGCAAACAGGAGCAGAGAGAGGTTAACGCCGCACCATAGTGATCTGCTGTGTGACGAATGCACTGCGGAAATATTCACGCATCGCCGCCATCGCTGGGGTAAAACGGGCATCATAGCGCCACGCCAGACCGACGCTCATCGGATGCACATTATTAACCAGCGAACGGGTCTCAATGCGCCGCCCCTCCAGCGACCACGGCCGATAAACCAGGTCTGATAAGATGGTAACGCCCGAACCGTTGGCGACCATACTGCGTACCGCCTCAACGGAGCTGGTGCGTAGGATGACGCCAGGACTCGCCCCGGCCTCTTCCCAGTAGCGCATGGCGCTGTCTGCCGCTTCATCAACGGTGAGCATAATAAAGGGTTCATCGGCCACATCCGCCAGCGTCACCTGCGATTTTTCGCATAACGGGTGGCGCGATGGCAGCCACAACCGGCGCGTTGAGTTAAACAGGGTTTCGGCATAAATCGACTGATGGCGCAAATTACCGGTCAACACCAATGCCATATCCAGCGTCTGGTCTATCAGACCCTGCTCAATATCCTGACGCTCATACTCGAATAGCTGGATATCAATGTGCGGGTAGTCCTGCATCAGCCGCTGAAGGTGAAACGGTAAAAAATAGCCAATCACGGTGTAACTTGCCGCCAGACGCAGCGTGCCGCGCACACCGGTATCGCTGACCGGCATACTGCGCACGGCATTTTCTACGGTCTGCAAAACGGTATAAGCATGATTGAGAAAGTGATTTCCGTAGTCCGTCAACATCATGCCATGCACCGAACGGGTAAACAGTTTCTTGCCCAGCAGCTGCTCCAACTCCTGAATAGCACCCGTCACCGCCGACTGCGAAATATTGAGATGGACAGCGGCCAGCGAGATCTGCCCCATTTCAGCCGTGGCGACAAAATAACGGATCTGGCGTAGCGTCAGCATTGATTTGCCCTCTGATCATTTCATCGTAAATGTTCACAAATATGCGTTCTGTTTTTCTGATACCAGCGTATCTAAAAATACTACTTTCCGGATACAAATAAATATTCATATAGTGAATTAATGCTCCCCACCGGAAATAAGAAATTATTATGATGCGAACCGTAGATATCAACTCCGATATAGGAGAAAGTTTTGGACCATGGGTAATCGGCGACGGTGTTGACAATGAATTAATGACGATAATAAGTTCCGCCAATATTGCCGCTGGCTTTCATGCTGGCGACCCCAATATTATGCGCCGAACCGTTGAGGCAGCGAAAAAAAATGGCGTCGCGCTTGGCGCTCATCCCGGATTCCATGATTTACAGGGGTTTGGCCGCCGATATTTATCCATCCCAACAGAAGAACTGGTTAACGATATTATTTATCAGTTGGGGGCATTACGCGAATTCGCTCGTTTATATGCGTTGCCGTTGCAACATATAAAACCCCACGGCGCATTGTATATGTACCTGGCGCGGGATGAAGCGGCAGCACAGCATTTTGTCTCCATCCTGCATCAACTCGACGCCGAACTTTACCTCTACTGTATGGCGAACTCGGCGGTCTGGCATGCAGCTCAACGGCTGGGACACCCGGTAATTACTGAGTTTTATGCCGACAGGGAGTATGACGATCACGGGTTTATCGTCTTCACCCGCAGCACGGGTCGCCTCAGCGTGCAGGCGATCACAGAGAAAGTGTTAATGGCCTGCCTGGAGGGGAAAGTGAAAACCGTGACCGGCAATATCATCCCTGTGCGTTTCGATTCAATTTGTATCCACAGTGATACACCTGGTGCACTGGAAATTATCAGTTCGGTAAAAAAGGCGCTGGTGAACAATGGCATTACCGTCTGTTCGCCGGTCGCACAGAAATAAGACCCGCTTATCTGGAGAAAAATACAATGTCTGATATTGAGGTTATTTCACCGTTGCCAGGTGTTTTTTATCGGCAGCCATCACCGGAAGCCCCACCCTTTGTTGAGGCCGGAGATAAAGTCACACCGGATACGGTAATTGGTTTAATTGAAGTCATGAAGCAGTTCAGCGAAATATTCGCCGAGACCCGAGGAACAATAACCGCCATCACCATACAAAATGGTGATGCCGTCGAACCCGGACAGGTTCTGGCCATAATAAAAACCGATAACGAATAAGCGCAGCGGAGGAGATATGGCGGGGAAAATAAAAAAACTCCTGGTTGCTAACCGTGGAGAAATCGCGGTGCGTATTATTCGTGCTGCGCAAACACTGGGGATCCCAACGGTAGCGGCTTGTAGCGAGGCTGACAGTGAAAGCCTCGCTGCCACTCTGGCCGATGAGGTGTGCATTATTGGCCCGGCGCCAGCTGCACGCAGTTATCTTAATATCAACGCACTACTGGAAGCCGCAGCACAAAGCGGCGCGAATGCTATTCATCCCGGTTATGGTTTCTTGTCGGAAAACGCCCAGTTTGCCGAGCGGGTGGAACAGGCCGGGTATATTTTCGTCGGACCGGATGCGCAAACCATCCGTGTGATGGGGGATAAAGCCGCCGCGCGCCGCACTGCAGCAGACGCGGGCGTACCTGTTGTGCCGGGCTCACGGGTGCTGGAAACGGTGCAGGCGGCGCAGATTCGTGCCGGAGAAATCGGTTATCCCTGTCTGATTAAAGCGGCCGCTGGCGGCGGTGGGCGCGGGATCCGCGTGGTCGAGGATGACGAGGCGCTGGCGCGTGAATTCCCTGTCGCTCAGAGTGAATCGAAAGCCGCGTTTGGCTCCAGCGCCGTCTACCTCGAGCGGTTTATCGCTCGCGCACGGCATATCGAAGTGCAGATCCTGGGTGATGGTGAACAGGTGATCCACCTGTTTGATCGCGAATGTTCGTTGCAGCGCCGTCGGCAGAAAATCTTTGAGGAAGCCCCCTCGCCCGCCCTGCGTCCTGACCAGCGTGCCGCGCTTTGTGACAGCGCGGTGCAACTGGCACGGCACTTACGCTACCGCGGTGCAGGCACGCTGGAATATCTGTTTGATGAAACGCGCGGCGAGTTCTGGTTCATCGAAATGAATACCCGTATCCAGGTGGAGCATCCGGTGACTGAAATGGTGACGGGCGTCGATCTGGTGCAATGGATGCTGCGTATTGCCAACGGTGAGTCGCTGACACTGGCGC
Source organism: Kosakonia sp. WA-90 (assembly GCF_039871955.1). Classification (NCBI taxonomy): domain Bacteria; kingdom Pseudomonadati; phylum Pseudomonadota; class Gammaproteobacteria; order Enterobacterales; family Enterobacteriaceae; genus Kosakonia; species Kosakonia sp. WA-90. The sequence goes on along the minus strand of NZ_JBDPLJ010000002.1, from coordinate 616,800 downwards.
AGTCGGATGTCCGTCTGAGCGGTAGTGCCTGCGAAATGCGCATTAACGCCGAAGATCCTGAGAAGAATTTCTTTCCCTGCCCGGGGCTAATAGACGGCGTGGTGTGGCCGGGAGGCGAAGGGATCCGCATCGACAGCCATGTTTTCAGCGGCTACCGCGTTCCGCCCTGGTATGACTCCTTACTGGCCAAAGTGATCGCATGGGGCGCGGACCGCCCCCAGGCACTGGCTCGCGCACGCCAGGCGCTCGATACCCTTGAACTTCGTGGCATCAAAACCACCGCGCCGCTTCATCAATGGCTGCTGCAACATCCGAAATTGCAGGCGGGTGAATTCACCACCACCACCCTCGAGCAGTGGCTTGCGGAACGCGACCGTGCCTCATCGGCTCAGATACAGGAGATCCGTCGCTATGGTCAGTAACCCGATTCGCTACTCGTTTGGCGGAGATGAGCACCTCTTTGCCGAAATTGAAGAGTCCATGTCGTTAAGCGCGTTTTTCCGCGGTCTGACGCTGACACGGGCGTTGGAAGCATGCCAGCTTCCCGGCGTACTGGATATTTGCCTTGCTAACGCCTCTTTCCAGGTGCGTTTCAACCCGGATGAACTCCCGCCCGACACCCTGCTTGCCAGACTACAGACGCTGGAGGCCGACAGTGACGGCGACAGCACGCTGGCGACGCGCATTATTGAAGTCCCGGTGCTGTACAACGACCCATGGACACACGAGACGTTAATGCGTTTTCGCGATCGTCACCAGGCGCCGGAAGGAAGCGACCTCGATTATGCCGCACACATCAATGGTTATACGGATAAAGATGCGTTCATTGCCGCACACAGCGGGACGCCATGGTTCGTGTCGATGGTGGGTTTTGTTGCCGGGCTGCCGTTTATGTATCAGATGGTCGGGCAGGAAAAACAGTTGCAGGTGCCGAAATACTTGCGCCCACGTACCGATACACCGGGTTTGTCTCTCGGTCATGGCGGCTGTTTCGGCTGTATCTACTCCGTGCGAGGCGCGGGGGGATACCAGTTGTTTGGCATCACACCGATGCCCATTTACGACCCGGCGCAGCGTCTGCCGTATCTGCAAAGCGAAATGGTGTTTTTCAAAGCGGGAGACATTGTTCAGTTTCGGGCGATCGACCGCCAGACCTATGACGACATCCGTGAACAGGTGAAAAACGGCGTATTTTCTCCGCGCATTCGCGATGTGACGTTTGTGCTTGCCGACTTTCTTGACGATCCACAGGGTTATCCGCAGCAGTTGAAAAGGGGGCTGTATGACCATCAATGTGATTAAGCCCGGCCTTGCCACCACAGTGCAGGATAGAGGGCGTGAAGGGTATTACCACCTCGGTATACCGCCCTCCGGTGCGCTGGATCCCTACTCGATGCAGATGGCGAACCTGTTGGTGGGAAACGCGGTGGATGATGCCGTGCTGGAGATGACGCTGCTGGGGCCGGAGCTTCATTTTTCCGTCGACGCGCTGGTGGCTGTGTGCGGCGCGTCGATGACGCCGATTATCGACAATCAACCGGCCGCTGCGCACACCGCGTTGTATATCCGCGCCGGGCAACATTTGCGCTTTGCGTCTGCGCGCCAGGGATGCCGTGGCTACCTGGCTATCGCTGGCGGCATTGATGTGCCGCGCGTCCTGGGTAGTCGCTCAACCTATACGCTGGGTGCGCTGGGAGGTTTTCAGGGGCGTCGGCTGGCGGCGGGTGACGTGTTAAACACTCACCCGGTCAACGAAGCGCGTTCCCGCCGGGAAGGTAACACCGTTCCCGACGCGTTACTGCCGGTACTGGAGAAATCCGTCACCCTGCGATTGGTGCCGGGTCTCTATATTCATCGCCTGACCCCAGCGGCAGTAGACACATTCTTTGCTGACAGCTGGCATGTGAGCACCGAAGCCGACCGGACAGGCTACCGCCTGAAGGGCGGACACCCCCTGGCGTTCACGCCGCGGACGCCGCCGTTTGGCGCGGGCTCCGATCCTTCCAATATTGTCGATGCCTGTTACCCGATTGGCTCGGTGCAGGTGCCGGGAGGAGTGGAACCGATTGTTCTGCTGCGCGATGCGGTGTCGGGCGGCGGTTATATGACGCTGGGGACAGTTATCAGCCCCGATCTTGCCATTCTTGGTCAGCTACAGCCGAATCAACACGTTCGCTTTATGCCCGTCACGCTGGAGGAGGCGCTGGTTGCCCGCCGTCAGTCTCAGCAGCGGCTGGCGCAGTTAGCGAACGCGTTGCGTTAACCCTGCCAGGGGCATCGCCCCGTGGCGTCACTCTTTGGTTATTGCGTGTTTCAGGAGGTTGCTATGGCTTCAGCTCCACAATCCCGCGCTGCGGATAATGTTGATCGGTCAGCGCTGCCGGAACCGGTGCGCATGGGAAAACTCTCCCTCACGATGGCCTGGTGGGCGGTGTGCAGCGCCGTGTTTTACATAGTGGTTGGCGCGTCTCTGGCACTGACCTACGGCGCGGTTAACGCCATTATTGGGATGGCATTATCCGTTGTTTCATACGGTTTGATTAACAGCGTTATCAGTCGCTTCGCCATCCGTAGCGGCTTGTCTGTCGCCCAGTTCTCACGCCGCCTGTTCGGGCGTATGGGCGCATCACTGGCGACGCTGATCTTCTTCTCCACGGCCATTTATTACGCCGTGTTTGAAGGCTCCGTTATCGCCTTTGCCATTAACCATCTCTTTCCTGGCGTGGTCTACTGGGCGGCGGCAGCGCTGGTGGTGCTTTACAGCGTGCCACTGATTTTCGGCAGCGTTCAGCACTGGCTGGATAAATTTAACGGCGTACTGCTGCCGTTCTATCTACTGGGGTTACTGGCGACGATCGTCGTTTCGGTGATGCACTACGGCTACCAGGCAAACTGGCTCGAGTATGGCCCGGCCAATCCTTCTCCGTGGGGCTGGTGGAACTGCTTCACCTATTACATGGGCGTCTGGGTATTAATGATGTACACCTTCGATTACGCCCGGTTTGGTCGCGAAGAAGACAGTAAGTACCATGCACGTTTCAACTTCGGCATGCCGTTCTATCTGGTCACGTTTTTCCTCAATGGCGTGGCGGGTATTTACCTCGCCAGCAGCCTTCGCGATGCCGGGGCACTCAGCGAAACTGCGGTAGTTGTCGCGATTTTAAACCTGCTGGGGATAGCCGGGTTGGGATTTGTTTGGGTAACGCAGACGCGAATTAATACCGCCAACTATTATCTCGCCACCGTCAATATGCAGGTCTTTTTCCACAGTTTGTTTAACCTGAAGTTGCCCAAGCTGGTCTGGGCATGCGTGGTAGGTGGGGTGGTGTATATCCTGATGCTGGCGGATGTGTTCGCCTGGTTGTTGCAAGCGCTGGCCTATCAGGGTGTTTTCGTGGTGGCCTGGGTGGGCGTGGCATTGGCAGGAATTGCTCATAACGTGCCGCCCGATCACGAACACGTCGCCATCAATCCCGTGGGGGTGGGGGCGTGGTTTATCAGCGTAGCGCTGGGGATTGTATTAATGCAAGGACCCGCCTCATTCGCCGCGTTTTCGGCAGTGGCCACGTTTGTCTCCGCCTGCGGTTTATACACGCTCTTTAGCCAGTGGGCGCGGGTGAGCATCAATAAACTGCCGAAGCCCCGACGTCCGGCCAGCGTTCGCCGCTGATCGATAATTGGCAGTACAGTAGAAAAGCAAAAAGCCTGCTCGTAAGCAGGCTTCTTAAATTTGGCTCCTCTGACTGGACTCGAACCAGTGACATACGGATTAACAGTCCGCCGTTCTACCGACTGAACTACAGAGGAATCGTCTGAACGGGGCGAATATTAGCGGTGCCCCCTGCCCTTGTCAAAGCCTGAATTCACATTTCAGTGCGTTTGCCGAATTATTCTCCACTCTGTGCAGAAAGAGGGCGTTGCGCCGGCGTTTTCTGCGACTTCGGATACTTCCACAGCCAGCGCCCGCTGACCATACGCCAGTAAAACAACACGCCGCGCACCGCCCAGTCGAGGAACATCCCCAGCCAGACGCCGATGACGCCCATGCCGAGCATGATCCCCAGCACGTACCCCGCCACCACGCGGCAACCCCACATACCCAGCATCGACACCCACATAGCGAAACGGGCGTCACGTGCGCCTTTCAGCCCGGCAGGCAACACCCAGGAGGCCGCCCAGATTGGCATAAATGCAGCGTTAAGCCACAGAAGCACTTTAACCACCTCTTTTACATCTTCTTCCCGTGTGTAAAACGAGGCGAACAGCCCTGCAAAGGGTGCCGTCCCCCAGGCAATCGCCGTCAGAACAAGCGTTGAAAGCCAGAACACATGCCGCAGTTGCCGTTCCGCCTGCGCGATCTGCCCTTTGCCCAGCCGTTTGCCGGTGATAATGGTCGAGGCAGAACCGAGGGCGTTGCCCGGCAGGTTGATCAGTGCCGCCACCGAGAAGGCGATAAAGTTACCGGCGATGACGTTGGTGCCCATCCCGGCGACAAACATTTGCGTCAGCAGTTTGCCGCCGTTAAACAGCACAGACTCGATGCTGGCGGGAATGCCGATGCCCATCACTTCCCAGATAATGGCGAAGTTAAGTTTCTCGAAGTAACTTTTGAGCGAGATACGTAGCGCCGGGTTAAACCCAATCATCAGCACCCAGATAATCGCTACCGCACCAATATAACGGGAGACCGTCAGCCCCAGCCCTGCACCGGCGAAGCCCATGCCTTTCCAGCCAAACAGACCGTAAATCAACACGCTGCTGATCAGAATATTGAGGATGTTCATCCCGCCGTTAATCAGCAGCGGGATTTTGGTATTGCCCGCCCCCCGCAGCGCGCCGCTGCCGATAAGCGCAATGGCCGCCGCCGGGTAGCTAATGACAGTCAGTTCCAGGTAAGTCAGCGCCAGTGCTTTCACCTCCGGCGTGGCCGACCCGGCGATAAAATCAACAATTTGCGTGCCAAAGGCGTGGATAACCGCCGCCAGCACAATGGCAAATAAGGTCATGATAACCAGCGATTGCCGCGTGGCCGCCCTCGCCCTTTCCGCGTCGAGTTTACCGAGGCTAAAGGCCACGACGACCGTGGTACCCAGATCGATAGCCGCAAAAAAAGACATCACCACCATGTTGAAGCTGTCTGCCAGGCCAACACCCGCCATCGCTTCTTTACCTAACCAGCTCACAAGGAAAGTACTGAGCACGCCCATCATCAGGACGCAGGTGTTTTCCAGAAAGATAGGTACGGCAAGGGGGGTGATTTCTCGCCAGAGCAGGACACGGTAACTCTTACGCTTTTTGTACCAGGGGGTGCGCATGACAGCCTGGCGCAGGGTGGTGACGACGTTCAAAATTTTCCTTAGCACAAAGGGTGAAACCTCATTTCAAATAATGGGGGAGAAACCCTGATCCTGCAAAGCATTTCCTGAGAAATCGTTGCTTATTGCGGCAAACTGTCGAGGGAAGCAGCAGACAAACGCGCTGAGCTAAAATGAGGTTTGACAAATGTTTTTTCGCCGCTAAGATAAGCCTCCACAACGATTCCTCTGTAGTTCAGTCGGTAGAACGGCGGACTGTTAATCCGTATGTCACTGGTTCGAGTCCAGTCAGAGGAGCCAAATTTAAGAAGCCTGCTTACGAGCAGGCTTTTTGCTTTTCTACGTCATCACATTTCCGTATCCTCTGGCCGTTGCGAACCCCGCCACGAAACCGTATGGTGAAAGTCCCCTGCCCGTTGGGTTGTCATTGCTTTGTATGTTGAGGAAAAATGGACGCTTTATTTGTCTATGGGACGCTTCGTCCAGGCCATGCTAATGCGCATATTCTGGAAAATATCGGCGGCGAGTGGTTGCCAGGTTATGTAACGGGTACGTTTTACGCGCGTGGCTGGGGCGCCGCTGCGGATTTTCCGGGAATTGTGCTGAATAACGATGGCGCGCAGGTGCAGGGTTATCTGTTTTTATCCGACAACCTGGAGGCACACTGGCCAATGCTGGATGAATTTGAAGACGGCTATGATCGCGTCGAAGTGACGGTAACCACGGTAGATAACCGACACGTCACCGCGTGGATTTATCAGTTACAGCCAGCGGTGTAGCGATATCCAACTTAGGTGATTTACAGGCATGATGGATATGAAGCGTTTGATTATTTCACTCTTGCTGATTTCTCCGGCCGCCCTTGCCACCGATGAGTTGTCGCCGCCCGAAAGTGCAGTCCTCAATTTTAATCAATGGGACATCGGGCAGCGTTAATCACGAGGCCTTAGCAAAGGCCTCGTCGCAGGACGGACATGAATGACGCTTGCGGGCCTGAGATATCCTTGCGGATAACCCTCATCTTTATTTCATCCAGTAATTCAGCACCACAGCGCACGTCCCGTTTGCGGCAATTGTCATGAGCAAATTGGGCTGGTTATTTTCACTGGTACAAATCGGAACAATATATACCAGCGAGTTTTTGGCCGGTCTTTGCGATTGTCCATTCATCACTACATGACCGCCAAGCGCATTTTGAGGGCAGACGGCACCCGTGGCACTATGAACACCGGGGTCGAAACCACATTTTTCTCGGTATATCGCTATCCAGGACTTATTATCAATTTTAGGATCATTGGTTGAGCCAATAACATTTAAGAATTGTTGTCCTTGATTCCAGGTGGTGATGCTATTAAAGGTCGATTTCACTTGCATGTCAGCAGGTGGTACGGATTTCACCTCACTGGTTGTTTGCGTATTTTGCGTATTTACCTTTGCACTACTTGTTTTTTCTCCGGTTTGCGATGAACTACAACTGCTCAGTGCTATAACAACCGCTAATAATGTAAATAGCTTTTTCGTTTTCATACGCCCCTCATATCTCAACAGATTAAGGATAACAAATGAATATATTCACTACATTTAAAAGCAGACGAACGTGTAAAGCGCGATTTCGGTACACGTATTTTCAGCACGAGTCATATTGCAGAGTCGCGCAGGAATTCTGGCAAGCAGATAATCATTTGCCGATGCTTTAGTGGTAAATGGTGTGTGTAGTCTTCCGTGGGAATAAATTTCAGCCCAATATCTCCTCTGATCTGTTTTTTATAAAATCAGGTTTATATCAGATTCAGGATATATGCCTGACCCCCTTCGCTTTGTGGTTAAGTTTTCTGTTTTAATGCAGCAAAAATCACATTGTTTTATGCACAAAACCGAAAACTTAACATTTTTTTGCAATTCAAATCACAAATCTTCATGACAATGTCTGCTCCGGAAGTACCCGGAAAATGTTCTGAGGGATTTCAACAGCATGCTGAAACGGACCGAATCGCCCACACTTTCTTCCTTTTCAGGGGTGGACTGGCACGCCGGACACGAGGTACCAGAATGCCTCGCTTTTGATCAACGTGTGACTTTTATTCCAGAGTACACCCGCAGTCATACCAGCACTTAAGCGTGCTGTCGCCCCCTTGTCAGGGTCGTGTCGCCTGTCTGTCGTGTTCGTTGAGGGGCAGATGTGCGAATATGTCTCTGTCAACAATCAGCGGGAAGTATCAATGGACATGGGTGAAAAGGTGAAAGAGTACCGGCTCAGAAATGCCTGGTCACAAGAGCAACTGGCTGAGCTGGCCTCTCTTTCAGTACGAACAGTGCAACGTATAGAAAATGGGCATAAACCCGGGCTGGAAACGCTCAGCGCACTGGCCTCCGTATTTAATGTCAACGTTTCTGAACTGTCCGGAAACATGACACAGGCGGAGGAAACGCTGGATACGCGTATCAGTGAGGCCAGGCTCCGCGTTGAACAGGAAACGCGTTTTTATCGTGCACTCATTATTGCCCTGTTTGTCTGCAGCGTGCTGATGGTGGTCAATTATCTCTCCTCGCCAGGGAGCTACTGGTCTGTGGTGGTGACATTCATATGGGGTTCGCTTATTGCCTTTCGCGCCCTGAGGATCTTTGTCTTAAAAGATCGCATCGCCACGTGGCAGCAAAAAAGAGTTCAGCGCCTGCTGCGAGAAAAGAACGACCTTTCAGGCCGGGAAAAATAATCAGCAGTGAATAATGGCTGATTAATTCATTTTTATTTGCATAGCCGGGTTATTTTTATAGCCCGGAAACAGTCACGCCTAATCGACGAGGTGAAAACATGTCTTTTTTCCCGTATATCCAAAACACGCCTGCCTGGGTGTGGATCCTTTTTATTTACCTGCTTCATCGCGGTATTAACGCCCTCTTCGACAGAGAAATGCGGCCGGGCAGATTGTTCTTTCTTCCGGTGTTTTTCCTGCTCTGGGGAATATATGGCATTACGCATGAAATATTTCATCCTGAGCTGAGTTTGTTCATGATGATAATTGGCGCACTGGTAGGCATTGCTGTTGGGTATCTAATATGGCGCTCACAACCGCCGCTCAAATATTCTGATACGCCGGGGCTCATTATTCGCGCCGGAACACCGTTAACCTTGGGGTTAATCATCATTGCATTTGGCCTCAAATATATATTGACTGCAACTATTTATCTTCATCCCGAATTACGTGAAGCGCAGTCGTTTAGTCTTCTCTTCGGATTACTGACGGGGCTTGTCGACGGTATTTTCTGGGGAGGAACGCTAAGGGTATTTATGCCGTGGTATAAAAAAGAGCGCCTGCGCAAACACACGCCAATTTAACCCTCGGGCTGTGGCGCAACACGCAAAAAAAGACGACAGTGAGGTGTCGTCTAAAAGTGGAACATCGCGAGCCCCTGTCAGGGTCATGGGGGCCTTCTTATGATGTCTGTTCAGTTCACTGCCAGCCGCAGACCTAAATCTTCCGGATAGGGGGCAAAGTAGTTCTGTTGCAACAGATAGCGATCCGGGTACTCACCCAGGTAGTGTTTCAGTAGCGTCAACGGCGCCAGGATAGGCAGCAACCCGTTGCGATAATGAAGGATCACGTCGCGCAGTTCGCCCCGCTGTCGGCTGTTCAGATGTTCACGGAAGTACCCCTGAATGTGCATCAGCACATTGGTGTGGTTTTCCCGCGAGGCGGTTTTTTTCAGGATCGCCATCAGCTTTTCACGGTACGCCACAAAGAAGGCGTCCAGGTCTTCCCACTCGTGCAATGAGGCAACAAACGGCCCAATCTTGCGGTAGCCCGCCTGATGGTGAGCCAGCAGTTGAAGTTTGTAGCGGCTGTGGAAGTCCAGCAACGCGCGGCGGGTCAGGCCGTTAGCCCGCAGGGTGTTAAGTTCATGGAGCGCAAAAACACGCTCCACAAAGTTTTCCCGCAGCACCGGATCGTGCAGGCGACCATCTTCTTCGACCGGTAACCACGGGTACGCTTCGAGTAGCGCGCGGGTAAACAGCCCTACCCCCTCTTTACGCCCGCGATTGCCCTTTTCATCGTACAGACGCACGCGCTCCATGCCGCAACTTGGCGACTTGGCGCAGACGATAAAGCCCGACAGCGCGCCCAACCGGGGGAGATACGTGTCGGTAAATGCGGCCATTTTTTCCGTCACATCATCGTGTGGCGCATGGCTGAAGCGCATCCGGAAATCGCCGTCGCTGGTCTGAACCAGGCGCAATGCCGGGCGAGGCACAGGCAGACCGATGGCCATTTCCGGGCAGACAGGCTGGAAAGCCACCCATTGCCCGAGGCCGTCCATCACAAAGCCCATGCGTTTATGGCCACCGTCAAACCGAACAGCAGAGCCGGTTAAACAGCCGCTGATCCCAATAACAGGTTGCGTGTTCATGGCGATCTCCTCTTACTGCGCTTGTCGGGTGAAGAACAGCGTGACCGTTGCAACGGTAATGCCGAATTTCTTCATCCTGGTTTTATTAAAAAGATGTGTGCCGTCCTGCAGATACATCCAGTCATCAAAATGAAGCAGCCAGGTGCTGCCATTGGCTTTTACGTTCATGCTATAGCGCCAGTGAAAGGCATTGCCTGCCGCCTTGCCGGTTGCGATACCGTCAATGTCGCTTGCCGTACCTTCGTAGCGGCCATCTGCCGTGCGGCGGATGTGCCACACGCGCTGCTGCTTTTCGCCATCGTCATAGACGAAGCGCTCATTCAGCGTCAGCGTCTCGCCAACCGCGTTGCCGTCGATCTCCACGTGGAAGCGACGCAACTGCTTACCGCTGCGATCCTGCACCATCCCCCACGCCTCGGTTTTCCCGGCGAAATAACGAAAAATATCCAGCGAAGGTTGCTGCTGTCGGTAGTCATCAACTTCCGTGCTACAGCCTGTCAGCAGCATCAGCAGCGCCAGGCCAAGTGTCAGGATGCGTTTCATTTTTCACCTCCGATCAACTGGTTACGCAGTTGTGGGTATTGCGTACGGGAATCGAGCCAGATGGCCAGAAAGCAGCGACTGAACGCTTCGGACTGGCGCTCGCCAAGCGGGGTAAAGCCTTTTTGCGCCGCAGATGCGCGATACCAGAACTGCCCCTGCTTATCGCTAAGCACAAAGGCCAGTTCAGCGCCCGGTGTGACGTCAGGCCAAAGGGCACGCAGCATTCGCAACCAGGCCCCGCTTTGTGGCTGATGCTCCAGAATCCCCTGCGCCTGCCACTGTTCACGGGTAGCATCGACCAGCGCATTGCGATCGATGTCACGCTGGTAGGTGATAATCAGGGCCTGCTCTTGTTCCGGCCCGTGATAGCGGCCATCCGGTGTGAGCAACCGGGAAGTGTAGACGGTAAAAGGCCCCCAATAGAGCGTCGCATCACCGACTTTTTGCCAGTTAAACCAGTCGGCGGCACTGACCGCCGGGGCCACCAGCGTCATCCATAACAACGCCAGTAACGAGGTTCTCATGATCGCTTCCCCATAAAAAGATGGAAAAACAGCATGATCACGAGCCAGCCGGAGGCCATCCAACTCACCACGATGAAGGTCGGTTGCAGAAAGGTGATGGCACCCAGACGTTCGCCGATCACATACGCGACCGGACCACCAAGGGTCGCCAGCAACATCAGTAGTACCCCCGGCAGCGTCGTGGTGCAGGTCAGGCGTGTCCAGACGGTGGCAAACATCAGCCACAGCGCCGCCATCCATAGCGGTAGCAGCGCATCGCCATCAAAGTGAATAAGCCCCGTCCACGCCCATAACGTGTCGAGTCCACACCCCGCAACGGCGAGCAACAAAGCATGAAGACGGTGTGCAGGCGATAACATCATGCAGGCGAGGATCGCGAGGGCAAGCCACAGATACAGGCCGCGTTCACGAAACAGCACGACCAGCGTCCAGTAGAGATCGAACGCGACAGTCAGCAGAAAAACCTGCACATAACGTTTCATACCCGCTCCGCCGTCAATTGCACCACGCTGATCGTACGTGCGTTAAACCCGGCTTCGCAGTAGCCGAAGTAGTAGAGCCACATACGGCGGAAGTGGTCATCAAACCCTAATTTTTCGATATCGGGCCAGCCATTGAGAAAACGTTGCCGCCAGTGTGCCAGCGTACGGGCATAATCTGGCCCCATGTCGAACAGGTTGCGGACAACAAAATCGGTGTGCCGCGTCATCAACTCACTCATCGCGGTGATGCTCGGTAAAAAGCCGCCGGGGAAGATATAGCGCTGGATAAAATCAACGCTTTTGCTGTAGTCACGGTAACGTTGATCCTGAATGGTGATGGCCTGAATCGCCATTTTCCCACCCGGACGTAACCGTGCCTGGCAGGTGCGGAAGAACGCAGGTAGATAACGTTTTCCCACGGCTTCAATCATCTCGACAGAGACCAGTTTGTCGAACTCGCCCGTCAAATCACGGTAATCGCACAACAGCACCTCGACACGATCCTGCAACCCTGCACGGGCAATGCGTGCGGTTGCCCAAGCGTACTGCTCCTGTGACAGCGTGGTAGTGGTGACGCGGCAGCCATAGTGACAGGCAGCATATTCCGCCATCGCCCCCCATCCGGTACCAATTTCCAGCAGGTGATCGCTGGCTGTTAACGCCAGTTGTTCGCACAGACGAGCCATTTTTGCCTGCTGGGCCTGCGCGAGATCCTGATCCTCTGCGGTAAACAGCGCGCTGGAGTAAAGCAGGTCTGCATCCAGAAATTGCGCGTAAAACGCATTGCCCAGATCGTAGTGAGCGGCGATATTCTCCCGCGCCTGCTTGCGGTGGTTGCGCCGCGTCCAGTGCCGCAGTCGCTCAATGGGTCTGCCAAACAGCTGAAAACCGCTTTCCAGGCGCCCCAGCACCTTGCTGTTGAGTACCAGGATCTGCAATAACGCCGTGAGCTGATTCGTCTGCCATTCGCCATCTATCCAGGCTTCAGCGGCGGCAAGACTTCCACCCGTGAGCAGACGCCAGTAAACCCCTGGCACAAGGATCTGCACATCGGCGCGCAACGCAGCCGACGCATCACCAAAATGAAAGGTCTGCGCCCCATCCCGCACCGTGAGCGAGCCTTGACGAATACCACTTAGCAGGCGGAAGAGCACCCATCGCGCGATGCGGACGTTGCGCGAAAGTTCGGGTTCAAGCGCAAAGGCGGGATCGGTCATGGGCGTTCACTCCTGCTAACGGGGTGGTTATAGAGCGGCACACGCTTAAGCCATAGCCGTAGCGCCTGCCAGTAAATGGCGAAGACCGTTTTCAGCGTCATCAACGGAATGCGAATCAAGAGAGACGTCAGGTTTGTGCGCGTCAGCGGCTCGCGGTTCAGCAGCAACGTGGCGTCAAACACTTTTGACTGTTGGTGATTCTCGATGTGCATGCGCAGTACATTGCCAGGGCTGTTGAAGCGCCAGTGGTAGATCATGTCCATCGGGTTAAAGGGGGAGACGTGAAACGCTTTTTCCAGTGGACTCGCCTTGTCATCGACGGCGTAGTAGTGACGCTCGTTCCACGGGGTGTTGCGCACTTCCGCCACGACCCAACGCAGGGTGTCCGTATGGTCATAGCAGTAGTAAAAATTGACCGGATTAAAGTGGAACCCAACGTAACGCAGTTGAGTCAGCAACATGACGCGGCCATCCGGGCGTTCCCCGGTCAGGCTTTCCAGCTGGTTAAGGACATTTTCTTTAAGCGGTACGCCCAACGGGTAATCCGCATCGCAGAAAGCTGCAGCGGCAAACCGGTTACGGCGGATCCCCACGGCTGGGAGCAAATCGAGCTCATCCAGATCGAGCCATGCCATAAAAACGCGATAGCAAAACTGGTGCGTTTTCGGCTGGAGTCGACGATGGCGTAAAACGCCCTGATACAGGCAGCTGTTCATCTCAGTTGCCCTCCCCGACAGCTATTCCTTTCACCACATCCAGTGCGCTGCGCACGCCATCTTCGTGAAAACCGTTATACCAGTACGCCCCGCAATACCAGCTCCGTCGGTGACCGTTAATCTCACCGCGACGCGCCTGAGCCCGCCAGCTTTGGGGGTTAAAGAGTGGGTGCTCATAGACAAAGCGCTGCCAGACATAGCGCGCGTCGACCGGCGAGTCCGGATTGAGGGTGACACAGAACAAGGGGCTGCCTTCAGGCAGACCTTGTAAGATATTCATGTTGTAAGTGACACAGGCACGATCCTGATCCCGTTCGCTCAGACGATAGTTCCAGCTTGCCCAGGCGCGCTCACGTACCGGCAGCCAGCGCGGGTCGCTGTGCAAGACCACCTCATTGCGCTGCCAGCCAATAGCGCCCAACACTTCACGCTCGGCAGGTGCAGGATCGACCAGCATCGCCAGTGCCTGTGCCGAGTGGCAGGCGAAGATCACCTGGTCGAAGCGCTGCTCTGACGCATCAAGCCGGATCGTAACGCCGTCATCATGGCGCAAGACCTGCTGCACCGGCGTGTTTAGATGTAACGTCAGGCGGTCGCCCAGTTGCGCCAGCAAGGCGCGGATATACTCACGTGAGCCGCCTGGCACCACATACCATTGCGGGCGATCGGCAATATCCAGTAAACCGTGGTGCTCAAAAAAGCGCAAAAACAGCGGTAGCGGGAAGCGACGCATCTCTTGCAGCGACGATGACCAGATGGCAGCCCCCATCGGCAAAATGTAGTGGCGCGCAAAAAAGTGGCTGAAATGGTGCTGTTCAAGGAAGCTTTGCAAGGTGGCATTCTCGTCCACACCTGATCGCAGCGCCTGTTTTGCCAGCCGATTAAAACGCACGATCGCGTTCAGCAGTCCCCAAAATGCCGGGTTAACGAGATTGCGACGCTGCGCAAACAGCGAGAGGAGCGTATGCCCGTTATATTCCAGGCCACTCTGTGGGTTATGAACCGAGAAGCTCATCTGCGTTTTTTGCCCATTGATGCCCAGTTCGCTGAGCAGGTCCATAAAGCGCGGATAAGTGCGATCGTTATAAACGATAAACCCGGTATCAATGGCATACGTACCCTGCGGTGTGGAGACATCCACCGTCGCGGTATGCCCTCCCACTGTCGGTTCTGCTTCAAAAATCGTGACACGATGATGCCCGGCCAGGCGCCAGGCACAGGTCAGCCCGGCAATACCGCTTCCGATAATGGCAATGTTCATGAGCGCACCATCCTGCGCAGCAACACGCGCTGGAAACATTCAGGTAGCCCCGCCAGCAGGCGCAGGAGCAGGCTGAACCCGGTCGGAAAAGCGATGTGATTTTTCCCTTTCGCCAGGCCGCGACGGATGGCTTTCACAGCATCATTGACGCTTACCTGGCCAGGCATGGCGAAATCATTTTTGCGGGTCAGCGGGGTGTCCACAAACCCAGGTGAGACAACCGTGACGGTTATCCCTTTGGGTTCCCAGTCCAGTCGCAGGCTGTTAGCAAACCAGGTCAGCGCAGCTTTAGATGCACCGTATGCTTCGGCCCGGGGAAAGGGCAACCAGTGCGCCATTGAACTGACCAGCACCACGTGGTTTCCGGCAACGAGCTGTTCTTGTAGCGCAGCCAGGCAGTTTACTGGTCCCAGCACGTTGGTAGTCAGCACCCGTTCCACCAATGCAGCATCCACCACGCCGTGATTGAAATATTCACACGTACCCGCGCAGAGAATGACCAGATCGGCATAACATTGCGCCAGCGCCTGGCGACAGGCCTGCGGATCGGTCATGTCGAACAGGCGTACCGTGATATTCGGGCTGTACTGATGGAGTGCTTCCAGTCGCAGTGGATCCCGTCCGCACGCAATGACGCTATGGCCATCATCGGCCCAGGATTTTGCCAGCCCTTCCCCGATGCCAGAGCTGGCACCCGTGATGAGGACGGTCATCATGAGCGTACCCTCCTTTTCACGCCACGAATGGCCCAGCTCAGCAAAGGAAGATGTTCGTAGATCATCTCCCCCGCATCGTAGTAATCACGCTGGCGAATAATCAGGTTGTCCTGCACCTCCACCATGGAGCACCCACCAAGCGCAAGCGCCTTCCCGGCGGAAATGCGTGGATGTGACCAGTGCATCGTCCAACTGACGGCATAACGCTGCCCCTCGCAGACCGGAACGTCGATGGAAAAGCGGCAGTGCTGCACATTAACCAGCAGCCGTGTGAAATACCGCTGGATCGCAACCAGTCCCCGATGCTCACCAAAGGGATCGATGAGTTGAGCGTCCGGGTGATAGAGCGTCGTCAGCGCCGAAGGGGGCTGGTTATCCAGCCCGGCGTAGTACTCAACAAACCGGTTGATGACGGAGGAGAGTGTGCTCATGAGTTTCACCAGGGTTCAGAACAACAGAGTAATCGCATAATTTAAACTTACACAATTACTTTTATTTGTCCAATTTTTGGTGAAAATATTTTTTATATGTAATAATTATCAATAAGTTATTTATTGTTTCCTTGTGCAGTTGTTTTGCTTCTTTTACGCACACAGCCGTCTTCCGCTCACACGAAGGTTGAGTGGGAAACAGGTGCCGCGTGGGGAAACGGAATCAGAGAGGGATGACGTCCAGGGAAACAACCTGCTGCTGCCAGAGTTCAATCTGCTTTTTGCGCGCAGCGGTGAGTTTGCCGGTAGTGACCAGCAGCCATTTTCGTTCCGGGAAGATTTCAGGCGCAAGCGTGGCAGGCGGAACAGGAAGCACGTCAATGCGGTGGCCCTGCCCGGTACGGGTGAGTGCTTCAAGCCAGATTTCACACGGGTCGGTAAGGTGCCAGCCGGTGATCAGGTAATTATCCCCCGGCGCTTTTTTATCCCCTTCAAGGCAAAACGAGGTGTAGGAGATGATGATGCCGTCGAGCACTTCACGCAGGGTCATCATGGCTGGAATGTTAGCCGAGACTTTACTGCGCAATGGGCGCAAGACTTCCGTGACCAGTTCCGGGCGAGGATATTCGCGGCCTGAGTCGTAGATCAGCTGGCGCAGGGACTCGATTTTGCCCTCTTTCAGCCGCTGTAACATGCTCTCTTGCAGGGTGAGCCAGTTGTTTGTTCTGCGCGCACCGGGCCGTGCCAGCAGGGGTTTCACCTGGCTGACTGGCACCCCTTTTTTCACCCAGTCGAGGATTTTGAGCGCCTGCTGAACATCATCATCGCTGTACAGCCGATGGCCTCCCTCTGTGCGCAGCGGTTTGAGCAGGCCGTAACGACGCTGCCAGGCGCGTAGCGTGGTTGCGTTAATCCCGCAAAGCTGGGCAAATTCACCGATGGAGTAAGACATGGGTACGCCTGATAACAAAGAATACTCTCAATATACTACGAATATTTCCGGTCTGGATGAAGTGCGCCCTGCTTGCGCTACACTTTACGCCCAACTGTGCAAATGAAAGGAGTTCTCATGAAGCTATGGCCTGTGGTGACCGGCGTTGCTATCGCCCTGACGCTGGTTGCCTGCAAATCCCCAACACCGCCGCAAGGCGTTCAGCCCATTACAGGGTTTGATGCCCGTCGCTATCTGGGAAAATGGTATGAAATCGCCCGTCTGGAAAACCGCTTCGAACGCGGCCTTGAACAAGTGACCGCTACTTACGGCAAGCGTCGTGATGGCGGCATTAGCGTGCTTAATCGCGGGTACGATCCGGTGAAGAAAATATGGCGTGAGAGCGAAGGAAAAGCCTACTTCACCGGCACGTCCACCACAGCCGCGCTGAAAGTGTCGTTCTTTGGCCCGTTTTACGGCGGCTATAACGTGATCAAACTGGATGATGATTACCAGTATGCGCTGGTCAGCGGCCCTAACCGCGACTATCTGTGGATCCTGTCACGCACACCAACCCTTCCGGAAGCGGTAAAACGCGATTACCTCAACACTGCGCGAAGTCTGGGCTTCAGGGTCGATCAACTGGTGTGGGTAAATCAGTAACGCTGTGTGCAAAAGCAGTGTTGGCAGAGACGCCGTGCTTTTTAATACTCACGATTCTGGTCTGAAATGACTCGTCAGGAGGCAAGTCATGCCCGCTCTGCGCGAGAAGCGGAAGCTCGCTGTTGTTTCTACCAATGTGACGACATGATTTGATTCGCTATGAAGCAGCACACTGAATTGGCTGCCTGGACAGAGGTTATACCGGAGCAGATAAATTATCAGTCATCCAGGAAACTGCCAGGACAAGAATCTAATGAAACGCTACTTCAGACGACGGGAAAATGAGCGGGTACCAGTGATTGGTTACATTAGTTTAAGCGACGCAACCCGCGAAATAACTGACCACATCATTGGGTATTACAGCGTTCTCCGGGCGTATAAATAATACGGTGGGTTACCACCAAATACATCGGAAAAAAGCCACTGGAAAACCTTAACACAGTGGCCAGTTTTATTAACCGCTACAAAGAGTATCTCTATGTCGACTGCACTGGCACTGAATGTATAGATAGATTAACCGATATTAATTATCGCGCAATTTAAAAGCAAATGGATATACATAAATAAGGTATCTGTTCTGGTAATTTACGCAACCAAGCGTTTGACCTATACAATTAACGGGCTATTTTCACCTCTCCACACAATCGCAACATAACCTCGACACCGCCTCCACTTTCATTTGTTAACTTTCGGAGTCAAATCATTTGAAAGGAGAGAGTGCAGATGTTTCCACGAAACGAAACTCGATTCGTTCTATTTCCTGGCTGCCAATACATGCTGATTGGATTTAACAATAATAAAGACAAAACTACGATTCTTCTCCTGTATACCGGTAGCAATAATACTGACTTAAAAAAATCAACCAATATCCACTAGCTTACTGACCAAATCGACAATGCCATACGTCTTATAATCTGGCTGGCGGCAATTTCTTGGGGCTTAATTATCGGCACGCCAGGTTCCCGTTGGCTTGCTTTTTAAAGGAAAAATAATGAACAAACAAAGGATCCTACTAGTCGAAGATGATGATGAAATCGCTGCTGTTCTTAAGGCATATCTGGAAAAAGCACAATTTTGTGTGGAGCATGCTGAAAATGGTGTAATTGCACTTGACCGTTTTCGCATGACACAACCCCAGTTAGTTATTCTCGATGTCCGCATGCCCGGCTGGCAAGTATTAACTGCATTACGTCAGAGTGAGAACACGCCAATAATAATGCTAACGGACGACGACGATTATATTGACAAGCTTTCGTCACTCGGTACCAGTGCGAATGAGCACATTGTGAAACCCTTCAACCTTGCAGAAGTCGTGGTACGCACAGAGGCTATCCTGCGCCGCACAACACACGATAATGAGCAGCACGTCATTTTATCCAGTCGCTCAATCGAGATAAATCTCGCCAGACATCGGGTGAGGATACGCCCGACAAATCTGGAGATTGCTCAATGGCTAACAATGACCGAATTTCGTCTTTTAACGCAATTCGTCCGTGAGCCGGAGCGTGTTTATAGCCGTGATGAATTGATAGAGACTTGTATGTTGAAAGGCAACACGCTACCCCGCACTGTTGACAGTCATATCAGTAAACTGCGCAGAAAGCTTGAGGAAGCCGGAGCAGCGAATTTATTGAAAAGCGTCCGTGGTTTTGGCTACCGTCTGGGTGAAAAGAAGTGGCTAAAGGACTCAGCAAACAACTGAACATGCTTATGGATGCCGGATACGCTGAGTTTAAGGAAAACAGTTATGATCTTACTCGAAAATTCCCGCACAGCATAACTCCGGAAATAGCCAAGATAACATGTAAAGAACATGATAAAAGGCCAAAAATGAGCATCTAATATGAAAAGCTGGGCAGCGAAAAATTCATCACGTCCAAATGTGGCGCTGCTTCTTTTTATATTGAAACACCGCATTCATGAAAAGCACTGATACAATTTTAAGGCTTCGGTTTAGTGCTAACTTCAGTAGCAAACTCAATTAAAGGATACTCTATTTGCTTTTTGGCATACACACTCTGCAAAGCTGAGATATTAAAATGAATAATCATAATGAGGATTACTTATAATACATCATCAATTTGAGTGTGGTTCGTGAGCATGAAAATGAGATGACAATATAGCAAGAGTAATTTTTGGTAAAATACTCAAACGGATTATCGAATACGCATAATAAGCAAGCAGCAAAAATATAGAACTCAATGAGCTGGTGTTATAGTCAAAGGAGTAAGTGCATTTATAATTATATAACTCAGCAATGAAATATAGCCACATTTTAATGTTCGTGGTGCCGGGTGCCTCCCGGTGAGCCTTTGGCCAGTTCCCGCACAAGCTCGCGTTTATCATGGCTGTTATCTTCAAACTGTTACGCCCCTCCGCTTAGGGGGATTCACCACCTTTTGTTTATATATTATAAAATATAATTCCCAAAGTTTTTTATGCTTAAACATCTTTCAACTCATCATTTGTTTACGTTTTATTTAATTTCAACACCCCACCAAACCAAGAAAAAACCCAACTATAGCAAATACAAAAACGCTCCCAAGGAAGGTAATATTTATTATTTTTCTGATCTTACGTTTATGCCTTGTTTAATATGTGTAGATTTTATTTTTGCACAAAAAATTAATTACAGAGAGACTAAAGTTTATAATTAAAGGGCCGATGACTTACTCGACCAATACCAAGCCTGGAATTGGCTAAATAAATTAAAAAGGAGAATTCACATGTCCGTTATTAATACGAACACGTTATCGCTAATGACTCAGAATAACCTGACTAAATCTCAGTCCTCTCTGGGATCGGCGATTCAGCGACTATCTTCCGGCCTGCGTATTAACAGCGCTAAAGATGACGCGGCTGGCCAGGCGATAGCTAACCGTTTCACTTCTAACATCAACGGTCTGAATGTTGCTGCCCGTAACGCGAACGACGGTATCTCTCTGGCGCAAACCGCTGAAGGCGCGCTGGGCGAAATCAACAACAACCTGCAGCGTATCCGTGACCTGACCGTTCAGGCACAGAACGGCTCCAACTCTGCGTCCGACATCGACTCCATCCAGGCTGAAGTTAACCAGCGTATGGAAGAAGTTAACCGCGTAACGAAGCAGACCGATTTCAACGGCATCAAAGTGCTGAACACCGGTTCCGGCAGCAGCACTTATAACTTCCAGGTCGGCGCGAAAGACAGCGAGAAAATTGGTATAGACATCAGCTCCAGCGACAGCTACAACCTGGCTGCGGCAGGCACTTCCGGTGCCACGCTGAATACTAAAACAATGGCTTCCGGTGATACCGTTAACGGTACCCAGCGCCAGACTCAGGCTGTTGGTTTCGACGTTCTGCACGGTAAAGTCACCGGCGGTGCAGCTGGTTCAGCTTCCGGCACCACGCCGCTGGCTGACATCGATGCGGCAATCAAATCTGTTGACTCCCAGCGCAGCCTGCTGGGTGCGTCCCAGAACCGTTTTGAATCCACAATCACAAACCTAAAAAATACGGTGAACAACCTTTCTTCCGCACGCAGCCGTATTCAGGATTCTGACTACGCAACAGAAGTGTCAAATATGTCCCGCGCACAGATCCTGCAGCAAGCAGGTACTTCAGTTCTGGCTCAGGCTAACCAGGTTCCACAGTCGATGCTGTCCCTGCTGCGTTAATCACAAAATAGCTTATTACCGAAACCGCCTTTATGGGCGGTTTTTACTATTAGCAGGACTGAACACGGCACGGTAGATTCATGCTGTCCGCCGATGAGTCATCACTAAAATGTGAAGGGATGAAAGCACATCAGGAGCGCTGCGGTGATGCAAATTTTGCAGCAATCATTTCAGATGTGGGCTGTATCCCTCCAAGACTCCACTGTTCCGGTTCATGTTCGTCGATCCGGATCCATACTGAACGGCGGAATTCAGGATCGCCTTTCCCCTCAATTTCAACAATAAGGTCAGTCATTCGACGTAGCAGCTCTTTTTTTTGCTCCGCATTCATTATTCCTTTCATGGTTTGCACATTTACGAAGGGCATTGTATTCTCCTTAAATAACTGAGTCTTAAAATCATACCCAGATTAAAAGGCAAATACATATATGTCAAAAGATAAATCATTACCGTACTTGTTGCCTGAGCTTTGCGGGCTTGCTGCGGCGGCAGAACTCCTTGGCGATCAATGGGTTTTGTTGGTTCTCAGGGAGGCGTTTTACGGGGTCACTCGCTTTGAAACTATACGTGCTCATACAAAAATCACGAAGCAAACATTGGCAAACAGATTAAAAAAAATGACTGAACTCGACCTGCTTTGCAAAATCCCCTATCAAGAAGAAGGGGCACGTGAACGGTATGAATATGTTCTCACCGAAAAAGGTCGCAGCCTTGCGCCGATTCTGATCTCCATGATGGAGTGGGGTCATAAAAACATACTGCACGACTCACCGCATATTGCCTTATCGGATAAAGAAAGCGGAGAAGTACTGCATAGCGCCTTTGTCACGGCAGACGGTAAGGTTGTTGATCCAAAAAACATTCAGATAATCGCGTTTGAAAGCCAATCCGGAAAGGAGCGGATAAGTGACATAGGCAAAATATAAGAAAGCCGACTCTGCTGAGTCGGCTATTGTTCTGGTCAGAGCTTGAAGCTACCAACAACATTTTCGAGTTGGACAGTTTGTTCTTCCATGGACTGCGCGGCCGCCGCCACCTCCTCCACCAGTGCCGCATTCTGCTGCGTTGCGCTATCGAGCTGGTTGATGGCGAGGTTGATCTGGGCAATCCCGCGGCTTTGTTCATCGCTGGAAGAGCTGATTTCTGAGATCAGCACACCCACGCTTTCAACTTTGTCCATCAGTCCGTCCATCGTTGTCCCTGCCTGACGAACCAGTCCGCTACCCTGCTCAATGCTGCTCACTGACTCTTCAATCAGTTTTTTGATCTCCTGAGCTGAGCGGGCACTACGCTGCGCCAGTGAACGCACTTCAGCGGCCACCACAGCGAACCCACGCCCGTGCTCACCCGCCCTGGCCGCCTCTACAGCTGCGTTAAGCGCCAGGATGTTGGTCTGGAAGGCGATGCCGTCAATCACACTGATGATTTCCACCACTTTAGAGGAGGACTCATTGATGTTGTTCATCGTGGAGACAACGTTGTTAACCACACTGGCCCCTTGTTTCGCCGCCGCCGAAGCCTCTTTCGCCAGTGTATTCGCCTGCAACGCGTTCTCGGCGTTAAGGCGCACAGTGCTGGTCAGTTCTTCCATAGACGCTGCCGTTTCCACGATTGAGGCCGATTGATCTTCGGTGCGCGAGGAGAGGTTCAGGTTACCGCTGGCAATCTGCCGCGAAGCCGAGGAGATCGCCATTGAGCTATTTCCTACCTGCTGCATCAGCTCGTTAAGGAACGAAATAAACTTATTGAAGTTATTGATAATGGCGTTAAATTCCGGGCTCTTACTTTGCGCAAGACGCTGCGTTAAATCCGCACCGCCGCTGGAGAGCGCTTCAATATTACGATTGAGCAACGTCACATTATGGAAAATATTGCGCACAATAATCATCATGATAAAGACGATAAGTATCCCGATAATCGCCTGTACGATGGTGAGCTTGGTCATAATAGCGTCAGACATACTCACCAGGTGGCTGCTCGGAATATCAACCGCCATGAACCACGGGCTGCCGCTAATGGGCAGAACGAACAGGGAATGCGCGCCGTCTTCACCATCGTAGCTCCCGCGCACTTCCGTTGTTTTACCCTGGTCTAACAGGCTAACTAACGGTGCCGCTGCCGGAATACCGAGATCGCGGACGTTTGAGAGCGCAGGTTTATCCTGTACGGACGAGCCGTTACCGACGATTTTGCCATCCGCTTCAACAATCAACACGCTGCCGTTTACCGCTTTGCCCATATCGACAGCCAGCTGGTTAAAGAAGCCCAACGTCACGTCGATGGTCGCCACACCCCAGGCTTTGCCGTCTTTCCAGATCGCCATTGCACAGTTAGTTCGGGGTTGTGGGCTGGCCGCATCCTGATAGGCTTTCGCCCACGCACACTCTCCTTTTGGCGCATTCATGCCGTCTTTATACCAGGATTGCTCCCAATATTTTGCCGATTCCGGCTGGTTCCAGACGGTGTTGACTTGCAGGTTGCCGCCTCCGTCGCGGGCATAGAAGGTACTGAATTTGTCCCGAGCCGGATCACGCTGACCAGGAAGAGGCCAAATCCCACCGCCGAACACGTTTAAATCCCCATATTGGTTAACCAGGCGCGGTAATAATCCATCGATTTGCTCACTTTGCAGACCGACAACCAGTTCAGTGATTGAGCGTTGCTGAGCCTTAACACGGTTCATCTGCTCTTTAATCGCGTTACTTTGTAATTCAACCGTCGCCTGAATATTTTTGGTCTCAGTTTCAATAATCTGCGGAGAGACGAAGTGCTTGATAACAATATAGGTTACTATCAATAAGATAACGAAAAAGCTTATAAGCAACAGGCCTATTCGGCCCTGGGTATTTTTCCATGTCATAATAGCAGCACCCGATCTGGTTGATATTATGTGTAATAACGGCATTTAGTTGAAATTCTTTAATTTAAATCGCGCCGCCGTTTCATATAAAAGCGGCATCTATAGGCCAAAATAACGTTTTATAAAAAAACGTTCTGCCGTTCACATTTTTTAATGTGCCACACATTTTTCTTTAAAAGACAATATCGTCGTAATGAGTCATTTCCCGTGGGTAAATTTTCTTTGATGAAATCAATATTATTTTATCGATATGCGTACATTCTGATGAAGCAGAACAGTACGGACAGTAACATGCGCGTTCGTACTTTTTTGTCAGGCAAGGTGTCTACGCTCCGGAACGGTAAAGTCATGCTCCTGTGAGGTTCTGACAAGGAGAGTGTTGACCCGACGAGAATACTCGCGGGTCACCATTACAGAGAGGGATTTCGCAGCAACAAACAACAAGGCAGGCTGACGCCTGCCTGTACATTTTTCGTGATAACGTTAGCTAAGTTTAAAAACGGCTACCGTCTCTTCCAGTACCTGCGACTGCTCTTTCAGCGAATGTGCCGCCGCAGAGGCTTCTTCAACCAGGGCAGCGTTTTGTTGCGTGACGGTATCCATTTGTGCAACAGCCTGGTTTATCTGCTCAATGCCCCGGCTCTGTTCACCGGTCGAGAGGGCTATTTCCGCCATTAAGCCGGAAACATGCTGAACGGTGGTGATAATTCGTTGCATGCTTTCACCCGCCTGCGACACCCTTTCACTCCCCAAAAGCACTTGCCTGCTGGAGGCCTCAATAAGTTCCTTAATCTCCTTCGCGGCCAGAGACGAGCGTTGCGCCAGATTACGCACTTCGCTTGCAACGACAGCAAACCCGCGCCCTTGTTCTCCGGCCCGTGCTGCTTCAACTGCGGCGTTCAGCGCCAGGATATTGGTCTGGAAAGCGATATCCTCGATTAAGGAGATAATGGTGTCTATTTTGCCGGAGCTGGATTCAATCTCCTTCATCGACATCACCGCATTTTCAACAATCGTATTCCCTTCCTGTGCGGAGTCACGCATTGTTGCGGCAAGCATGTTCGCCTGCTGCGTGTTTTCAGAGGTGTGCTTAACGGTGGACGTCAGTTGTTCCATGCTGGCTGCGGTCTGCCCAAGCGAAGCCGCCTGCTCTTCCGTACGGGCGGAGAGATCGGTGTTACCGGCAGAGATCTCTTCTGCGGCGTGTGCCACGCTCTGGCTGGAAGCACGCACCTGGGTAATGATCTCAACAAGGGAAAGACGCATCTGTTCCAGTGAGCCCAGCATCTCGCCAATTTCATCTTTCGATCCGTTGACCACGGGAATATGTAACTCACCCGCGGCCATCTGCTGGCAATGGATACGTGCGGTATCCAGCGGCGAAAGTACCCGACGTCTGAGCAGAATAAAGATAGCGGCAATAATCAGGGTAAACAGCGCGACAAAAACGCCGAGGGTGACCATGCTGTTCACAAAGCGACTCTGCGCGTCGTTGTTAAGGCGCTGGGCGTATTTTTCGCGGAAAGCGAGCAGGTTATCCAGTGTGATTTCAAACTGGCGATCAAGTTGCGGAATCGTCGTACTGACCAGTTGGTTGAACCGCACCGTGTCGTTGGCACTCGCCGCATCCATCAACGGACGCAGCCCTTCGTCAACATAGGTTTGCCAGGCACGACGATAGGGAGCGGAAAGTGCCTCTTCACCGGCAACCGGTGGCGCAGCCTGATAATTATTAAATGCATCCGTGGCTTTTTGCATCACTGCTTTTGCACTCTCAAGCGACGCCTGCGTTTTCTGTTTATCGCCCAGAGAAGCGTTAATCATCGCTTCCATAAGCCGCACGCGCAGGGTGCGACTGTGGTTGATCGGATCAATAACCGACAACACCACCCGAATTTCTTTATTCACATTGTCCAGCGACTGGTTACTGCGAGTCAGTGACCAGAGGTTAGACGCTGAACTGACAAGAAAAATACAGAGTAAAAGGCCGAAAACGAGAAACGAAAAACGCCTTACAGACATGTTTTATCCCTTGGATGAATTTGTTTAAAAAATGACTGCACATTGCGTGCAGCGTACAACAATAATGTTATCGACCATTTCGCATTGAGATTTAACTCAATTTTATTTATTTCCTTAAATCAAATGGTTAGATAGAATATATTACTACCAAAATAAATAAAATAATGACGTTCTGCTTAATTCAAAACTCTTTTTTAATATGTGCATACCAGCAATCAGAAAATATTTCTGGTAACACTGGCGGTGCCCGCCTGGCAAATGATACTCAGCACGAAGAACGTTAATACCTGGCGCTATTTATATAAAACGCTGGTTCGATTTTAAGCCCTCGTAAGCACCACTGTTTTCTAATGGTGAAGAGTGAAAAGAGGGTTTGACAATAATCTGATTTGTTTCTGCTAAAGACACAAGCTGAGGAAGCGTTAATCCTGCGACTTTCTCAATCACGTCATGGCTAAGGCCATTGCTTAGCTGGCTAACATCTCCGGGTTCGCTTGCCAGACGCTGAACGAGTAAGAGGTATGCTAAATTTAATTGATGAATATCATGAAGAAGGTTGTTGTGTTTAATCATTTTTGCACCAGAGAATATATCTAATTAACTGAAGCCTCCCCTGGCAACATCATCCGTCGGCCGCAATAATATATATATAGTGCAAATTAGCTATAAAAATAATGTAAACTTATTTCAGGACGTTAAAAAATAATTAATTATCATTTCGTTAATACAATTATTACCGTTGTCTCGCTACGTTTACCATTGCGGCCGGTTATTTTTACCGCTGCAACTGATTGTAATTTAATGGATATATCAACAATGGGATGAAAATATATTATATTTTCAAAATAAGCACATCTGAACCTTAAGAATAATTAAGAAATAACGGGCACCGGCGTTAACATATATTTATCTTCCCTGTGTTCCTGTTGGGTGCAAAAAACCGTAAAACAAGAGCGGACACGCAAGGTGTCCGCAACTGTTACTCATTGCCCCATTGATTGAGAAAGTTCGCCACATCATCAATACGACGTTCGTCGATACCGGCTTCAGTGGCCATCTCGTGCTGCGCATTCTCACTGATCTCTTCGTTATTCATTAAACGGGTAATCAGCAACTGGAAATAGCGCGCCAGCGCGTCACGTTCTGACTCGTTCACCGGCGAGGCTGACTCGGTCGAGTACTCATCCACGATGTCATAAAACTTAAGCGGTGTATCGTTGTTCATCAATCGTCCCCAGAGGTTAAAGTGGTGTCCGTTGCGGCTTGCATCGTCTGGCCTGGATAATAGCACTCTTATTTTATTTTTCTGCCATCCATGTCGGAGATAAATGTTTAAGCAGCGGTGGATTCGCCAGTCGGCTGAAAATTAGTTATCATCCGCTCCCACTCTTTTTGCGGGCAGCCTGATGTCTACCCTTTTCGATACCTTTATTGCCCCGCCATGCCCGGCCCCGATAGAAACGCTCTATCAGGATGATCATCTGGTGCTTATCAATAAACCCTCCGGACTGCTAAGCCTGTCGGGGAAAAACCCGCACAATCTCGATTCAGTGCATCATCGTCTGGTACAGATATTCCCTGGCTGCACGCTGGTTCACCGCCTTGATTTCGGGACATCCGGGCTGATGGTGATTGCCCGAAATAAGGCTATTAACGCCGCCCTGTGTCAGCAGTTTAGCCAGCGCAGCGTAACCAAAACGTATACCGCTTTGCTTTGCGGGCATCTGGAGGAGGACGAAGGGGTAATAGACGCAGCGATTGCCAAAGATCCGGTAAGCTTCCCGCTGATGACGATTTGCGCCATCCACGGCAAACCCGCGCGTTCCCGCTATCAGGTCATTGAACGGATTTATCGCGAGTCGGAAAACGGGACGTTACTGCCATTGACGCGGGTACACCTTACGCCGGAGACCGGGCGAACCCATCAACTGCGCATTCACTGCCTGCGATTGGGCCACCCTATTTTGGGCTGTGATCTCTATGGCGGTCGTCTGCTGCCGGGCACGGAGCAGACACCGCGGTTGATGCTCCATGCCAGCGAGTTGCAGTTTATTCATCCGGTCAGTAAAACGTGGATCCACGCCCGCCATGCCAGTCCCTTCTGAAAGCCAGGCGCCGGGCGTCGTATCCGGGTATTACCACATCAAATCATCGGGCACTTTAAAATCGGCATACGGATCGTCTTCATCCTGTGCTTCCTGACTCAGCGCACTGTTTAATACGATACTGCTGGCATCACGCTGGGCAATTTTATCCGCTACGCTTGCCGGGATAATCGCATATTCATTCTCACCGTTGTTATCTGCCGCCAAACGCGCAATGGCGAGACGGCCATTAATCAGTTGGGTCTGCGTCTGCTTATCCACCTCGATTTTTTTGATGACATTATTATCGGTGAAGTTAAAACCAATATCGCCTTTTGCAAGGGTGATGCGGTTCATTTCAATGAGCTGCTTCACCTGCGCTTTATACTCTTTCGATAATGCAGCCTGTTTTTGTTGTTCGCTGAGTTGCTTATCACGCTCAAGCTGCGCTTTTTTATTTTCTTCCACCGCTTCTCTTGCCTCACGTGCCTGAACACGTGATTTTTTAGCGGTTCGCTGGACCTTGGCCATTTTTTTACTGGTGACCAGCCCCGCTTTGAGCATCTGTTCTTGTAAGGTGAGTTTTGTCATCGTTGTCGCTACCCGTTAATTAATATGGATGATGTCAGACTTTGAGCATTTTTACCGTGGTATCAATGTCTATCTCATCTTCCGAGAAGATTAACGTCGTTCCCTGAAAGGTGGTGATCGCCAGTTTTTTCAGCGTACGCATTTCGCCCGGCTGCGCGGCTGATTTCGGCCTGATATTCCCCATTAACAAACCGACGGAAAGCACCGCATTCTCTTTGTCGATACGGGCATCGGCAGGCACGTCTTCGCTGTAAACGAGGTAAGATTTGATCGACGTGAGCTTAATGCGCTCGCCGGCGATATAGATGTATTTACTTTCCGGGATGACTTTTACCGCATAGGCGGAGAGTCCCTTGTTATTGGTGGTGGGTTCAAAGGTCACCGCCGCATCTTTTTTAATCAGATCCGGGTTGGCGACCTTAATCACATGAAAATAGCGATTATCGCCATTTTCATCTTTGATAAATCCAAAGCCTTTATCTTTAAACCACGTTGTGATTGTTCCGTTCATCGCCATTACCGCCTGATTAATCGTTTATCTACTCAATTTTTGCAGCGCGCAGTGTAATGCACAATGCCTGCGCAGACCACGTCTTTACGGTCAGTCCGGAGGATAAATTTCCCTGATACGTCTATGCCACGCTACATGTCCGGCATGCACCGATCCCGCAGCGCAAAGCGCTGTACCAGAAATTCTAACAGCAGATGCAACGCGCGTAGCGGATGCTTTCGCAAGCGGTAAACTGCGTCAATGTTCATCGCTTCCGGTTCACAGACTGGCAGGACTCCGTGCGTTATCGTTGGAGCATGCTGTACACTGCGCACAGGCATTACAGGCATTACAGGCATTACAGGCATTACAGGCATTACAGGCATTACAGGCAGCATTTTACGACCAATGACGGCGTGTTGCCCCGCTCCCGGCAACCGGCATACCTCTGGATGTTCTGAATCAAAACTGGACGCCCTGATGGGCTAACTCAACCGCGAGGCTTTTATGATCGTCACCACAACACCGCGCCTCATCATTCGCGCCTTTACCGACAACGACGCCGCGGCGCTCTTCGACTATCTCGCTTCGCCTCGCGCACCCTGTTTTTATGATGAGAAACTCAGTTCCCTCGCCGACGCAGCAGAAGAGGTTAATAAACGGTCGCGTGATGCCAGTCAGTTCGCCGTGTCTCTGAAAGAGAGTGACACGCTGATTGGTCACCTGTTTGCCGAAAACCGTGAAGAGCCGGATCCGAATACCTGGTGCGTAGGCTGGCACTTTAATGCACGATATGAAGGTCAGGGTTTTGCCACGGAATCCGCCTCAGCGTTGTTTGATTATTTGTTTAGCGTAAAAGACGCCAGACGCCTGTATGCCTATGTTGAAGACACCAATCTTGCTTCGCAGAAACTGTGCGATCGTCTTCACATGCGCCAGGAAGGCTGTTTCAGGGAGTTCGTCTCGTTTGTTACGGAAGACGGCGAGGAGAGATATGACAACACCTTCGTCTACGCCCTGCTTAAAAGAGAGTGGCAGGCAAGGAATCAATAACGTGTCGGCGGAACGCCAAACATCTGGCGAAAAGCAAACGTGAAAGAAGCCGGGCTGGAGTAGCCAAGATCCAGCGCAACCTGGGTGACGCTCCGGTTATTTTTGAGCATCACAACCGACTCAAGCAGTCGCACGCGTTTTTTCCACTCGCTGAACGCCACGCCGGTCTCCTTTTTAAAACGGCGCGAGAACGTGCGCACCGACATGCCGCAACAGGACGCCCACAGCTCAATGCTGTGCGCGTCGCCGGGCGACTCCTGTATCTGACGGCACACGTTCATCAGCAAGGGTGAACCGGGCCACGGCACCGAAAACCCGGCATCAGGCAACTGTCTGAGCAGCGTGACCAACACGCTCACCAGTTGCGCATCGTCCCCCTCTTCGTCATACATTTCAGGCACATGTGCCGTCGCGTAGTGAATAAACTCACGCACGAAATCGCTGACGATCACCACTTTGCTGCCGCTGTGTTCGATAGCGGCGAAGCCCGCGTCCACATACAGGCTTTCCAGCCGAACATGATGACTGGACAGAATGCTATGCGGTACATGAGCCGGGATCCACACGCCGTAAAGAACAGGCACGACCAAGGTTTTGCCTTCTATTGCCACGCGCATACTCCCCTCGCGCGCATAGAGAAACTCCGCAAACGGATGCTGATGTTGCTCCACACCCGTATCGTCCGGCAGCGGATAACTGCGAAAGTAGACCGGGCGAGGCAGAGACATCAACACAGGCGCTGGCTGCCCGAAAACAGGCTGACAGGGAGAAGACACAAGCTTAGGGCACATTACAACCTGACCTCTATTCGATGAAGTTTGTCTTGATACCACAGCGCAGGCCGGGCGGGTTTACTGAATAATGAGCGGGCATTAAGCATATTTCACTCAGTTATGAATAATTTACCACCCGGCCATCAGGGAGATAACCTCTTTTCGCAGCAGGTTCGCTCTTCGCGCCAGGCCGCTTATGGCGGGTAGATGTTCCGGCTGACCGACGAAACCGTTGAAGGAAAAATGATGGCTAACGAATGTACCGCCGTTGATGTGAGTAAACCAGACCAATGGCTGCGGATCGTGCAGGAGCTGTTATCACAGGCCGGTATTGTTATTAATGGGTTCAACCCGTGGGATATCCGGGTGCATGACAAACGCTTTTTCAAACGCGTGTTACAGCAGGGCTCTCTGGGTCTCGGCGAGAGTTACATGGAGGGGTGGTGGGATTGCAAGCGCCTCGATATCTTTTTTGAGCGTCTACTGAAGGCGGGTGTGGATCAACAGCGCCCTGCCCGCCTTTACGATCTTGCCCGTATTGCCTTTGCGCGGCTTACCAACCCGCAGTCCCGCAAACGTGCCTGGCAGGTTGGTGAGGTGCATTATGATCTCGGCAACGACCTGTTCATCCGCATGCTCGATCCCAACATGCAGTACTCTTGCGGTTACTGGAAAGAGGCGGAAGAATTATGCGAAGCCCAGGAGCACAAGCTGGCGCTGATTTGTGAAAAACTTCAGCTTAAACCGGGAATGACACTGCTGGATATTGGCTGCGGTTGGGGCGGATTAGCACTGTACGCCGCCCGGCATTATGGCGTCAAAGTCGACGGTATTACCATTTCGGCGGAGCAAAAAGCGTATGTGGAAATGCGCGGCCACGGGCTGGATATCAACATCCTGCTCCAGGATTACCGCGACCTGCACAAACAATATGACCGCATCGTCTCCGTCGGTATGTTCGAACATGTGGGGCCTAAAAACTATGCCACCTATTTTGCAACCGTGGATCGTTGTCTGAAACCAGAGGGGCTTTTCCTGCTGCACACCATTGGGTCAAATCAAACCGGGCATAACGTCGATGCCTGGATTAATAAATACATTTTTCCTAACGGCTGTCTGCCCTCGGTAAAACAGATTGCCACAGCCAGCGAACCCCGGTTTGTCATGGAAGACTGGCATAACTTTGGTCCGGATTACGATAAAACGTTGATGGCCTGGCATAGCCGTTTTAATGAGGCGTGGCCACAGTTAGCCGAGAATTACTCTCCTGAATTTCGCCGCATGTTCAACTATTATCTGACGGCCTGCGCGGGCGCGTTTCGCGCCAGAAATATCCAGCTCTGGCAAATCGTCTTTAGCCGGGGCGTCACCGGTGGACTGCGCGTGGCACGCTAACGCTTCCCACCGGTTTGATTGTTCAATGACATTCGTCCATTGGCGGATAATATAACCCTGCCCCCCTGGCAGACTTTCGCCGCCTGCATAAGCTGTTTCTTACGGCTGAGCAGTACGCCACGTCCGCCAGGGTACGCAGAATTATCCTTATCGCCGGATGGCTATAGTGCCCCCAGTTGCTTCATTAACGTCAGATTATCTTCGATATGCCAGTTTGCCGTGATTTTGCCTTTTTCCACCTGATAAATATCCGTAGCAATAAAATCGACGGTCTGGCCTTTTCCTTTTAATTTCCCAAAGGTACCGGTGAAATGCCCGCGAAAGTGAAGATGCGACACAACGCGATTGCCAGCAATGATCATCTGTTCAACCTCACAACGCAGATCCGGCACTGCTGTACGAAACCCTCGCGAAGCCAGGATGGCCCCTTCAGGTCCTTGTTTGCGGCCTTCCGGTGGCGTTTTATCGATAAAATCCGCCGCCAGCGCCTTGCGTGCCAGTGTTTCATCACCGGTATTCCAGAATGTTGCATAGCGTCGTGCCGCCGTCTCAACATCCATCAGTTGGGGTTGCGCCATCTCCTGATCCACAATTAACTGTGCGGGTTGAATAAGCGCCTCATCGGCAGCGTGAGCAGCATAAGAAAGCGGCAAACACACCATTACTGCGGCACGCGTTAAATAATATTGTGGTCGTTGCATTGTTTATTCCCTGTTCCTGACATCAGTAGAGTGATATACGGGGTAATCGGTATAGCCTTTGTCACTCCCGCCAAATAGCGTGGCGGGATCGTTTATTTCTTCTAACGGCAAATGATTCTTTAGCCGATACGTTAAATCCGGGTTTGAAATAAATGGGCGACCAAAAGCCACCAGATCGGCCAGATCATCATGTAAAATCTTGTCGGCTTTATCCCTGGTATAATTACCCGCGACGATAAGGGTGCCATTAAAGGTTGCGCGTAACGCTTCGCGGAACGCTAACGGTACCTGTGGTGCATCGTCCCAGTCCGCTTCCGCCAGATGAATATAAGCAATGCCTTTTTTATCGCACCATGCCGCCAGCGCCAGAATCGCGTCAATCACCTGCGGGTCATTCATGCCACGCTGAGTAATGAAAGGAGAAAGGCGAATGCCTGTACGCTCACTGCCAATCGCATCACTTATCGACGCCAGCACCTCTTGCGCAAAACGGATCCTGTTTACCAGGCTACCACCGTATTCGTCCGTACGATGATTAGAGGTACGCCGCAAAAACTGATCGACCAAATAGCCGTTTCCGCCATGCACCTCAATGCCATCAAAGCCAGCCTCGACCGCATTGATGGCGGCCTGACGGTAATCCTCAATCACCTGCTGAATGTCAGCATGGCTCAATGCTCTGGGCGCAGTACAGTCAACCATCTGCCCTTCACCTTTCTCATTGACCACCCATACTTTGGCCTCAGAGGGCAATGCCGAAGGGGCAACAGGCTTACCGTCAGCGTGAAAACGCGCATGCGACATGCGGCCAACATGCCACAGTTGGGAAAAGATGATCCCTCCGGCATGATGAACGGCTTGCGTCACCCGGCGCCATCCTGCAATTTGCTCTGCGGAGTGTATGCCCGGCGTCCAGGAGTATCCCTGTCCTTGCGGGGAGATTTGCGTTGCTTCCGTAATCACTAACCCTGCACTGGCGCGCTGCTGATAGTAATCAGCCATCAGTGCCGTCGGAATATTGCCCGGCTGCGACGAACGCGCACGGGTCATGGGCGCCATAACGATCCGGTTTTTCAGACTGATATGCTTCATCTGATAACGGTCAAAAAGTGAATGCTTGTCCACCGTAAACTCTCCTGTCTGCCATCAATAACGTCACTTTACTTATCGAATTTAATTTTGATAATTGCAGTGGAAGCTGATTCTCTTTTCAGGAAATCCGAATAATGGGCAAACTCGAAGATCTGACGCTACTGGTAGAAGTGGTGAAAGCCGGCGGGCTTTCTGCTGCGGGCCGACGGCTGGCACTCTCACCCGCGACAATGACCGCCAGGCTGAAAGCGATTGAAGAGCGTTACCAAACCCGTCTGTTTAATCGTTCCACGCGCGCAATCAGCTTAACGCGCGCCGGAGAGGCTTTTTTTCATGCCGCGTTGCGGGTGCTCGATGAGATGTCTTATGCAGAGTCCATTCTCACGCAGAAAGAGGGGGTCCTCAGCGGAAACATCCGTATTTCCGCACCGTCAGATTTTGGTCGGCAGTACCTGGGCCCCGCCCTGCTTGATTTCACCCGACTGCACCCGGAGGTGAAAAGTACGCTCTATCTCAGTGAAAATGTCGTCGATCTGGTGTCAAATCGTCTCGATATGAGCGTACGCTTTGGCAATCTCCCTGACAGCAATTTAGTCACCCGGCATATCCGGCCAAACCACAGGGTACTGGTTGCGTCAGTAAACTACCTGCAGCAGGCTGGCACCCCCCAAAAAATTGAAGATTTGCATCAGCATCAATGCATTGCGATGGAATTACGCGGCATGCTGATGAATGAATGGCGGTTTGAGCAACAGGGAAAAGCCAGCACCGTTCGTATCACGCCGGCCCTGGTCTGTGATGATGGCGCACTGCTCCGCCAGTGGGTACTTGCCGGTGCGGGCATTGCTGCTAAATCATGGTGGGATGTCAAGCACGATGTGGAGCAAGGGCAGCTTAACGTCCTGTTTGCTGATAGCTTTATCGGTTTTAACCGGCTGGATAAAAAGGATGTCGGCTTGCAGTTTGTTTACCCACAACGGCGACTGCAACCGCTACAGGTAACTGCTTTCACTGAATTTTTCATCGACTGGCTTGAAAAAACATAACCGGCGTCCACTTTCCCGCAGGCCTGCCTTGCACAGCGGTATCAAGCCCGCGTGTCTGCGGGCTTGTCAGTAAATGCGGTTACCCTCCAGCCAGAGTTCAGTCTTTTATTTTCCTGACTAGCTCTGCCTCTCCCGCCTCGGTATTTTGTCACTCGCGCAGAATGCCGACGTTAGTCCCGCCAGCCCATAGCCGGAGCAACATGCTTAAGGATCGACTCAATCACATGCGTATTATAATCAACGCCCAGTTGATTCGGCACCGTCAGTAGCAGTGTATCCGCTTCGGCAATCGCTTCATCCTGCTTCAGTTGCTCGATCAATTTGTCCGGCTCGGCCGCATAGCTGCGACCAAAAATCGCGCGGGTTTTCTCATCCAGGAAACCGACTTTATCGCTATCATCACGGCTGCCGCCAAAATAGGCGCGGTCGCGGCTGTCCATCAGCGCAAAAATGCTCCGGCTGACAGAGACGCGCGGCGTACGGGTGTGCCCGGCTTCGGCCCAGGCATCACGGTAAGCACGGATCTGTTTTGCCTGTTGAATGTGGAAAGGCTCGCCGGTTTCATCATCTTTCAGCGTCGAGCTTTGCAGGTTCATCCCCAGTTTTGCCGCCCATACCGCTGTCGCGTTTGAGCCTGCCCCCCACCAGATGCGATCGCGCAGACCTTCAGAATACGGCTCCGGGCGCAGCAACCCAGGCGGATTGGGGAACATTGGTTGCGGGTTCGGTTTGGCAAAGCCTTCGCCTCGCAGCACGTCCAGCAGCACTTCTGTGTGGCGGCGCGCCATATCAGACTCCGTTTCCCCTTCAGCAGGCTGGTAACCGAAATGGCGCCAGCCATCGATCACCTGCTCCGGGGAACCGCGACTGATGCCGAGTTGCAAGCGACCGCCGGAAATAAGATCCGCCGCGCCGGCATCTTCCGCCATATACAACGGGTTTTCATAACGCATATCGATAACACCCGTACCTATCTCGATATGGCGGGTTTTCGCACCGATAGCGGCCAGTAACGGAAACGGCGAACTGAGCTGACGGGCAAAATGATGTACCCTGAAATAGGCGCCGTCCGCACCTAACTCTTCGGCGGCCACGGCCAGATCGATGGATTGTAGCAAGGCGTCAGCGGCCGAACGCGTTCCGGATTGCGGCGACGGCGTCCAGTGACCAAATGACAAAAATCCGATCTTCTTCATGACGTAGTTGTCCTTCTCTTCAGGGAAATAATCAGCAGAAGAGCACCGGCGACAGTGCCTGCATACTTCTGCTTTATGTCTCCCCTACTCTACGCATTGCATGCTACGAATAAATATCCTTTGTTTAACATACTGGTTCAAATTAATTGACCAACTCGACGACCTTGTCGTGTGAGCAGGTACGAGTCAGGGGCGTCTGTTTGTTGTTCTTTTCGTTCGACTTTGCAAAGATGTTTTGCACACGATTCCAGACCTGTTACGCCAGCCGGAACAGGCTCGACTTCCTGCGACGTGTGCGGCGTCGAACGGGTTTTGTTTTGAGGATGACGCTATGACCCCCTTTCATCAACTTTCAGCCACGACTCTGGGCGGCCAGTCTGTTTCTATGGTCGACTACGCGGGTAAAGTGGTTCTGGTCGTGAATACCGCCAGCCATTGTGGCTTCACGCCACAATACGGCGGCCTTGAAGCACTCTACGCGAAATATGCCGCCCAGGGTTTGGTGGTGCTTGGTTTCCCCTGCAACCAGTTCGGTAAACAAGAACCGGGTAGTGCCGACGACATCGCGCAGACCTGTCACATTAACTACGGTGTGACCTTTCCGATATTCGCGAAAGTAGAGGTCAACGGCGCCGCAGCACACCCGGTATTTCGTTATCTGAAAAACGAATTACCCGGCGTACTGGGTGGGCGGATCATGTGGAATTTTACGAAGTTCCTGATTGGACGCGACGGTAAACCACTCAAGCGTTTTGCACCGTTCACCACGCCGGAAAAAATGGAAGCCGCAATCCTTGCTGCTCTTGACATCCGCGTGTTTCGGTAAGTCGAACCATTCGGTTCTGAATGTAAAAAGGGGACCACCCCATCGGCGATCCCCCTTTTAAGCATGACGAATTAGCTTTGACAGAAGCGGAGCCGGTTGCCAAACGGGTCATGGACTTCCATCACATCCCCCCAATCTTGCTTAACGATTTCCGGGCGGCCATATCCATAGTGTTTACCGTGTAGTTCATTTCTGAACGACGCAATATTTTTCATCGGAATAAATAGTGTTGCGCCCGGGCTGGCATCACCGTGATGTTCAGAAAGATGTAACTGCAACCCCTCTCGGGCAATACCCATATACAGGGGTAAATGGGGTTCGAACCGATGTTCAAACTCAACGCTGAATGACAGAAATTCCAGATAGAACTCCTGTGCTTTTCGGACATCAAAAATGCGCAGAATAGGTATGGGCTTACTGAAATGAATGTGAGAGGAGGAAACCTGCGGGAGCAATGTTGCTGCTGCGGTGTTCCAGTCTCGGAAACCTAACTGGTGAGAAACTATTTCGAGTGCAATGGAATAAGGAATCTTGTGATCGCGCAATTCAAGAGAGGCTTTTAATTTGGCAGCCATTTGTTTTGCTTGCTCGATAGAAATCATATTTTCTCCTGTCGTCAGGAAATGAGGGGGCTCGCATTGCCACAACCCGACCGTCAAGAGTTGTAAAATTAATGAGGTTGAGAACAAACATGCTTTCACCTTTTCCTTTCCGGAAGCGAGCGGCGGGTAGCATGGACCCTGAATGAGGGTACACAGCCTCAGGAAATTTCACAAGTTTTCAGATATAAATGGCGGGATCGACTCCTTCTTCACTTTATACATAAAGGTTGTACTGTGAAAACGATTGTCAATAGATTGAGCATAAAGGGGTATCGTACCGGCTGTTTGCCAGCCAAGAGATCGGTATAATTCACTGGCCACGTCACCCGTTCGTGTATCCAGTACAAGTAAAGATATGCCCTTTCCCCAGGCCATGTTTTCTGCCTGACTCATTAATTGCCGTGCAATACCCTGACGACGTGATTGAGGATGAACAAGTAATTTTGAAATTTCCGCACGGTGGCGACCATTAGGCATGCCACAATAATTAATGATGACTGTTCCGGCTAACACTCCATTGTCACGGGCTACCAGTAACTCACAATCATGGCTTGCAAGACTGTAAATTTTATCTTTCCAGAAATTATCGATGGATAAACGATCTGCCGGGTCGGTGAACCCTACACTTGCCCCGTCCTTGACACAAGACTGCAATACATCGCCTAATTCGGATAAAACCAGGTGAGCCTCTTCAGCGTTGAGCTTTTGATAATCGATCATGATTTACATACCACCAATAAATAATGTGCACCCAGACTGTCATGAGCCCTGAATGATGAAGATCCTGATAAATGAAACCGCAAGCTATCGCCTTTTTTCAAAGACCAGGCTTCTGCATTCTGCGTAATCGTTAATTCACCATCATATAACCAGAGATAGTGTTCAAGTCCCTGTACCGGTGGCTTCTGATATTCTATGAAAGCACCGGGTCTTAGCTTCCCATCAATCATTTCGCATTTATATTGGTTTGAAGGCGGTATTAACAAGCGGCGCTCAAATCCCTTCTCGTCATCCAGCCACAACGTTTGCTGATCTGCCCGAAACAGATTCTCTGCCACTTGCTCGACCTCATTGAGAAGGCGGGACATCGTCATTCCGTAGACGCTACAGAGTTGATTGAGAACTTCGGCTGTTGGACTGACTTCACCGCGTTCAATCCGTGATAACGATGCCCGGCTTATCCCCGATGCAGAGGAAAGTTCATCCAATGACTGGTTATGTTGCAAACGCAGCGCAGCAAGACGCGCAGCCAGCCTCTGCCTGTAATCGGTGTTACTCATCTTCACCTCCCTTAAATGAGATAAATTTCTCTTTTATGGGATATTACTGAAAACGGATTGGCCGTCAAGCTGAATAGCCGGGTCAGCCGCATTCCGGCGTCGGAATTCGCCTGGCGGCATACCGACGTATTTCGTGAAGGCGACGTTGAACGCACTCGCAGATTGGTATCCTGTCCGGAAGGCAATCTGTTCGATTTTATCCTTGCCACTCATCAAGGCTTTCCTGGCTAACGACATTCGCCAGAAGAGCAAGTACTGCATGGGTGACATGCCGACTGTCTCGCTGAATATGGCAAAAAAAGAGGATCGGGACATCGCACAGTCACGAGCAAGGTGTGCTATTTGCCAGTCAGCGCCGGGTTTTTCATGAATGAGATGCAGCGCTGTGGCGATCTTTTCGTGTTGTAACCCTTTCAGGATACCTGTCGTTTTCGACAGATCCTGGTCGCTGCGCAATGCCTCAACCAGTAACAGTCGCAAAAGCTGCGTCAATACCGCGTCACGCCCGGGTCGCCGGGTCCGGCTTTCATCCAGCAGGAGGTCAAACAAGGTGATGAAACGCCGTTCTCCTTTAATCAGGATCGCGTTGGGCAGTAAAGCGACAATAAGCTGTTTGTCCGGTGTGTCGAACTGACAGTGACCCACATTCATGAGCAGTTCAGCCGACCCGGTTGTTGAGCCAATTCGCACGTGTCCGTCGCCAAGCAAGGTTGGCTCCGTAATGCCAGCGGGAGGCGGAGTGCCCGCATTGGTGTTCTCAAACGTGTAAGTGGCGGGTATTAGAACGAAATCCCCGGAAACCACTAACGTGGGGGCCTTACCGTTAATACTTATCAGGCATTCGCCTTGCAATACAGCACAGTAAAACGCTTCTCCGGAAGACTCCCGGATAATACGCCACTGACCCGCGCCCTCAACGAGTTTTGTATGAGTTGGCCTGGGGTTGAGTAAAGCAACAATATCGGTTAACGGATCTGACATTGGACTCTCTCTCAATGAAAGTGGATTTTTGATTATATATTGTCCAGTTCGTGGCGGCTATGATTGCGGCTCTAGTCAACAGAGAGGATTAACCCATGCCAACTGCACTGATTACCGGATGCTCTTCAGGTTTTGGGCTGGCAACAGCAACACTTTTTTTAGCCAAGGGTTGGGACGTGATTGCCACAATGAGAACGCCTGATGCGACGCTTTTTCCTGGAAGCGACAGGCTGACGATATTGCCGCTGGATATCACTTCCGAGGGCAGCATTGCGGATGTAGTGAAAAAGGCTGGCGCGATTGACCTGCTGGTCAATAATGCTGGCTTTGGCGCCCCCGTCCCCGTTGAACTGACGCCCCTGGCAACCGCGCAGCAATTAATGAACACCAATGTCCTGGGCACACTGTCATTAACGCAGGCATTTCTCCCGCTGATGAGAGCGAAAAAATCAGGGGTGATCATCAATGTTTCTTCATCCGTGACGACCAAAGCGATGCCGCTGATTGGGCTTTATCGTGCCAGTAAAGCGGCGTTGAATGCATGGAGCGAATCATTAGCCATCGAAGCCAGGCCTTTTGGTATTCGCGTTCATGTTGTGTTACCGGGCCGCTCGCCCGAAACGAAGTTTGGCCAAAATGCGCAGGCTTATTTTGGTGGGCGAGACGATCCTGCGTATGGAAAAATGGTCGATGAGTTTATCCAGATGGTTGGCAATTCCCACGCGCCAGTAACGCATGCCGAAGATGTGGCGGAGGCCATTTTTGCCGTCGCGAACGATCAACACGCCCCGCTGTATACCGCTGCCGGTGAAGATGCCCTGCATTCTCTCACCGAAGCGCAGCATCGCTCCCCTTTTTCATACTGATTGTTCCGGGCGAAGATGAGACAAGTAAAGGCAGAGAGAGGGTATCCCTCTCTCTGTTTCTCAGCCACGCGCGGCAAGAAAGTGGCGGCGACTGTCAGTGAAACTCACGCTGCGCAAGCTGCGTTGTGAGCGTTTCGATACGCTCGGCCATTTGTCGGGTCAATTCGGTCAGATGAGTATTCTGTTTCAGCAATTCCAACAATTGTGCCGACTGCTCCTCAGCGACCATCTGGCGCTTCGCCATTGCATCATCCAGATCTTCGCGGTGTTGTGCATCGGCCAGCGCATGTGCCTGATCGCGCTCCGCCTGTCGGGTTTGCGCCAAAAGGATCAGTGGAGCTGCATAAGCAGCCTGAATACTGAACGCCAGGTTGAGCAAAATAAAGGGATAGGGATCAAACGTCACAAAGCCCGCAGTATTGAGGACAATCCACACGATCACCGCTATAGTCTGCCCAATAAGGAAAGTCGGCGTACCAAAAAAACGTGCGAAGGCTTCTGCTCTCAACGCAAACCATTCTTCGCCAAACGTATGCGTAATACCTTTCAAGGGGCGATATAAACGAAATTCTTTATCTGTATGCATATCAAAACTTCCTGCTTCGGGGCATTGCCAGCATCGCCAAAAATTCAGGTATCCGCGGAAGCTGATACCCAACTGTTCGAAAATAGAGAGTACCCTGATGTATACCTGACACTTCTCCTTCAGAAAGATCCCGGCCATTTAAGATCTGCTCATCGCGCATTGTCGCCTGTCGTGTTTTTTGTAGAGAATGGTTTTGAAGGGGAAAGGTTAATGAGTTTCCCCTAACCAACGCCCCCCGGTATCTTTTAGCCTGTACACAGATCGGCAACAACAGCGTAGAGCCAATAAGGAAGAACTGACTGGGCGCGCCAACAAATGCCCGGTCGAGGCTGTAAAGTGGATTACAGGTGTTCCGGGGTCGATAACCCGCGATCCGTCGCGGTGGTGATATTCACCGGCATGCCCGATCGTCGTTCTAACTCGTCCGTTGCCCGGTTCACATTCACCTCACTCCCCTGCATCACGGCACGCAGCGCTGGCGTAATGGGCAGTGGCACTTTGTTCGTTGATTCAAATTCAGTGCGGTTGCGCGACAACGGCTCGTGAACTTCAATCCAGCGACTGCCGTCCGGCTCGGTGGTGGCTTTCACCGGTTGATCGATAATCTGCACGCGGGTGCCGACAGGCACATTATCGAACAGGTATTTAATGTCAGCATTGCGTAACCGAATGCAACCCTGGCTGACACGCAGCCCGATACCAAAGTTGGAATTGGTGCCGTGAATGGCGTACAGCTTGCCAATATAAATGGCGTACAGCCCCATCGGATTATCCGGCCCGGCCGGAACAAACGCTGGCAGGGTTTTCCCCTGTTTGGCGTATTCACGTCGGGTATTGGGCGTCGGACTCCACGTCGGTCCTTCCTGCTTACGCTCTACGGCGGTGACCCAGTTGCGCGGCGTTTCGCGCCCCGCCTGGCCGATGCCAATCGGTAAAATCTCCACCGTATTCGTCTCTTTCGGATAATAGTAAAGGCGCATTTCCGCGACGTTCACCACAATGCCTTCGCGCACCGTGGCAGGCAAAATAATCTGCTGCGGTATGGTCAGTTGCGATCCCGCTTTCGGTAGAAAGGGATCGGCATCGGGATTGGCTTCAAGCATATTACTCAACCCCTGACCGTATTTCGCGGCGAAAGCTTCGAGCGGCAACGTGTTGTCATGGGGAACGGTGATAATTTGCGGACTGCCCACCAGCCGGCTGCCCTCCGGCGGCAATGGGTAGCTCACCGCCAGCGCGTTCGGCGCAGAAAACAGCGCAAGCAGACTGCACAGCAATGTGAATCGGGGCATCATTTCCTTCCCTCAGGGCCAGCAGATATTTTTTATATCATAGCCCGGTTTATGCTTTTTCTCCCTTTTTACAGGGCGTTACCCTCCCGGGCACCAAAACGTCATGCACGATCGCCGACAGTTCAATCCGAAAGAGAGCGTTCACAGTAAAAAACCCCGCCGGAGCGGGGTTTGCGTTTTTGCAGTTTAGCGTCAGGCTTTGGCACGGCTGGCGATAATGTCGTCCGCCACGTTGCGCGGCGCTTCCGCGTAGTGGTGGAACTCCATGCTATAGGTTGCACGCCCCTGCGACATGGAGCGCAGCGTGGTGGAGTAGCCAAACATTTCGGCCAGCGGCACATCGGCGCGGATAATCTGGCTGCCGAAGCGCTCTTCCATCCCCTGCACCATACCGCGACGGGAAGAGAGGTCGCCCATAATGTTACCGGCGTACTCTTCCGGCGTTTCCACTTCAACATGCATCACCGGTTCGAGGATCGCCGGGTCCGCTTTGCGTGCGCCCTCTTTAAAACCAAAGATCGCCGCCATGCGGAAGGCCATTTCCGAGGAGTCGACATCGTGATACGAGCCAAACGTCAGAGTCGCTTTCACATCCACCACCGGATACCCCGCCAGCACGCCGGTGCCCATGGCTTCACGCAAGCCTTTTTCCACTGAAGGAATATACTCACGCGGCACCACACCGCCTTTGGTGGCGTCTTCGAAGACAAAGCCGCTACCCGGCTCCAGCGGCTCGAGGGTTAACACGACATGGCCGTACTGCCCTTTACCGCCAGACTGGCGCACAAACTTACCTTCAATGTCTTTCACCGTTTTACGCAGGGTTTCACGGTAAGTGACCTGCGGACGACCGATGTTCGCTTCCACGCCAAACTCGCGTTTCATACGATCGACGATGATTTCCAGGTGCAACTCACCCATCCCGGAAATGATCGTCTGCCCGGACTCCTCATCCGTGTGCAGGCGGAAGGAGGGGTCTTCAGACGCCAGCCGTTGCAGCGCGATCCCCATTTTTTCCTGATCCGCTTTGGTTTTCGGCTCAATCGCCAGCGAAATCACCGGCTCCGGAAACTCCATGCGCTCCAGGGTGATCACCGCATCCGGATCGCTTAACGTGTCACCGGTGGTGACATCTTTGAGACCTACGCAGGCGGCAATATCTCCCGCGCGCAGTTCATCCACTTCGTGGCGATCGTTAGCATGCATCTGCACGATACGCCCGATGCGCTCTTTTTTGCCTTTGACCGGGTTGTAAACCGCGTCGCCTTTTTTCAGCACGCCGGAATAGACGCGAATAAAGGTCAACTGGCCAACATACGGGTCGGTCATCAGTTTGAACGCCAGCGCAGAGAATGGCTCTTCATCGCTGGGATGACGCTCAGCAGGCTGACCTTTTTCATCCACGCCCTGAATGGCCGGAATATCCAGCGGCGACGGCATCAGTTCCACCACCGCATCAAGCATGCGCTGCACACCTTTGTTTTTAAAGGCGCTGCCACACAGCATCGGCTGGATCTCCCCAGCAACGGTGCGTGCACGCAGCCCGGCGATAATGTCAGCTT
The DNA here is from genome assembly GCF_039871955.1 of Kosakonia sp. WA-90. Taxonomy (NCBI): domain Bacteria; kingdom Pseudomonadati; phylum Pseudomonadota; class Gammaproteobacteria; order Enterobacterales; family Enterobacteriaceae; genus Kosakonia; species Kosakonia sp. WA-90. The sequence continues at coordinate 572,637 of NZ_JBDPLJ010000002.1, read as the reverse complement.
CGTCCAGCGAACCGGTTTCCAGATATTTATCCATCAACGCTTCACTGGCTTCCGCTGCCGCTGAGACCATTTTTTCCCGCCACTCCTGCGCGGTCGCCAGTAATGCCTCCGGCACCGGGCCATAGCTAAAGGTCATGCCTTGTGTGGCGTCATCCCAGATGATTTCGCGCATCTTGATTAAATCCACCACACCGGTGAAATGCTCTTCTGCGCCAATCGGAATAACAATCGGCACCGGGTTAGCTTTCAGGCGATCGATCATCATCTGCACCACGCGGAAGAAATCCGCGCCGGGGCGGTCCATCTTGTTAACAAACGCCAGCCGCGGTACGTGATATTTGTTGGCCTGACGCCACACGGTTTCCGACTGTGGCTGCACGCCACCAACGGAGTCATACACCATCACTGCGCCATCGAGCACACGCATGGAGCGTTCCACTTCAATGGTGAAATCCACATGCCCTGGGGTGTCGATAATATTGATGCGGTGCGGCTCAAAGCCACGATCCATACCTGGCCAGAAGCAGCTTACCGCCGCAGAGGTAATGGTTATCCCACGCTCTTGCTCCTGCGCCATCCAGTCAGTCGTTGCCGCGCCATCGTGTACTTCACCCAGTTTGTGGCTCATCCCGGTGTAAAACAGGATGCGCTCAGTGGTGGTTGTTTTACCGGCATCGATATGCGCGGAGATACCGATGTTGCGATAACGTTCGAGAGGAATGGGTCGGGGCATGATGCGTCCTTAGTCTTTTGACTGTTCGTTCGCGGCCGGAATTGGCCGCTATTCATTCACGGCACTTATCATAGTACAACTGTACGAGTATATTCGAACTATTTTTGCTATTCTAACGATTGGTTGAGCTGCAATTGACGACGTGGCTTAAACAACGCAGTTTGCGTATAGTACCGGCCAGCCGCCGATACGGGCCGCTGCTGAAACCAGCAGCGCTACCGCCGACACAGGAAGATTATGATCGCTAACCACCCTGAACGTGAGCAATTTCGCCTCGAAAATGTGCTCTTTGCCCTTGGCAACCCTCTGCGACTGGCCATTATCAGGCGACTTGCCGACGGCAGCGAACTCAGTTGCAATGCACTGCGCCCGCAGGACGTGGCGAAGTCCACCATGACCCATCACTGGCGTGTATTGCGCGACAGCGGCGTGGTCTGGCAACGGCCACAAGGTAGGGAAAATATGATTTCGCTGCGCCGGGAAGACCTGGATATCTGTTTTCCCGGCTTGTTGGATACGCTGTTGCAGGTAATGCAACGCGAAGAGTAAGCGTTATTTCGTTTCCGGCAGCACAATGTTGCTGCCCGCCAGTGTGCCCATGTTGTTGTAAATGGCGCAGGCGGCATCCACCAGTTGCATCGCCAGCGCCGCACCGCTGCCCTCACCTAAACGCATTCCCATATTGAGATACGGTTCCAGTCCTAAGTGCTCAAGCGCAATGCGCGCGCCTTTTTCGGCGGAAAGATGCGACGGAATGAGATAAGGCTTGATCTGCGGCGCAATGCGGCACGCCGCCAGCGCCGAAGCATAGGAGAGAAAACCGTCCAGCACCACCGGCAGCCCACAGGACGCCGCGCCAAGGATCACCCCACACATCCCCAACAGATCATACCCCCCGACTTTAGCCAGCACTGCAAGGCCATCGGCAGGATCCGGTTGGTTAACCGCGATCGCTTTACGCACAACCGCCGCTTTATGACCCAGCTGTGATTCCGGTAGATTTGCGCCGATACCCACCACCGATTCAGGCGCTTCGCCGGTCAGTACGCTAACAATCGCCGCCGCTGGCGTGGTGTTCGCCATCCCCAGTTCCCCAACGCCGAACAGGTTTACCCCCTGCTTCGCCAGTTCACGGGTATAGCGGACGGTTTCCAGCAGCAGTTCTTCTGCCTGCTGCGTGCTCATCGCCGGGCCAGCCGCAATATTGCCGCTGCCGCGCGCCACCTTCATATTCACCACACCGGGGATGGGATCAGCGTCGATACCGACATCCAGCACATGCACTTTTGCCCCAGCCTGCGCCGCCAGCACACACACGCCGGTGGTTGCCTGGGTCATATTCGCCGCCTGAATAGCGGTGACCTCGCGCGGGGAGACCGCCACGCCTTCGTGCCATACGCCATGATCCGCGCACATCACCACAATCGCTTTTTCCCCTACCTGTAGGGTGCCCTTCAGTCCAGGCATTCCCGCCAGTTGAACCGCCAGCGCTTCCAGCCGCCCCAGGCTGCCAAGGGGTTTCAGTAAGCCATCAAGATGCTGCTGCGCGTGTGCCATCGCCATGTGATCGGGGGTGGGAATCGCTGCCAGGAATGCGGTCAATGTCTGCATAGTGTTTCTCATTATGTTGCGGGCTGTTTATAACAGCGCCAGAAGGAATACCAGTTCGCCAAGCTCGATTGCCGCGCCCAGTGTGTCGCCGGTCTGCCCACCCAGCGTACGTTTCAGCATCTGACCGAGCACGAAGATAGCCAGCAGGGTTGCCGCCAACGCGATCCCCCCTTTTGTCCCTAACAAACCGACCACCGCCAACGCCGTTATCACCAGAGTGACCAGCGTATCCCGACCGGAAACCTTGCCAATAAACAGATTCCCCAGCCCCTCATCGCGGGCATAGCGATGGCCGAACATCAGTAATACCGCTCCACCGCGCCCCACTGCACAGGCGGCAGCCAGCGCGGCAATCATGCTGGTGTCGCGCAGTTGCAACTCGCTGAGGGTCAGGATCTTCGCCACCACCACAAACACCAGCGCCAGACCACCGTGGGTACCAAGGCGGCTGTCGCGCATGATCTCCAGCATCCGCTCACGTCGGCGGGCGGAAAACACGCCATCGCAGGTATCCGCCAGACCATCAAGGTGAAAACCACCCGTCAGCAACGCCAGTGCCAGCACACAGAACAACGCCGCCAGCGGCCCACCGCACCAGGGTTGCAGCCCCACCAGCACGATGCCGCTGAGCGCGCCCAGCAGCAGCCCGACCAGCGGAAAAGTCACAATGCCACGCACATAATCCGCCACATCCAGCCCCTGCACACAGCGCCCGGGCACGGGTATGCGGCTGATAAACGACAGCGTGGCGAAAAAAAGCTTCATCATTTGATTTTGACTCCAATACCGGACACCACCAACCAGACATGATCCGCCGCCTGCGCCAGCCGTTGATTCACGCGGCCAGCGATGTCGCGAAAGTGACGTGCCAGACGGTTTTCCGGCACGATGCCCATCCCCACTTCATTGGTCACCAGCACCACCGGCGACGGGCAGGCCGCACAGGCGGCAATCAGCATATCAATCTCATGCTGCACCTGTGCTTCCAGCGTCGTGTAATCCCAGCTATCGGGATCGTCAGCGCCGCCATAAGCAAACAGTAGATTGGTCACCAGTGTCGTGATGCACTCCAGCAACACCGCTTCATTGGGGGCATTGTCAGGGGTAATAATTTCAGCGAGCTGTTGCCATCGCTCTTCAGTGCGCCAGTGCGCCGGGCGACTGTCCCGGTGATGCTGAATGCGCGCCGCCATCTCCTCATCGAAAATGTGCGAGGTAGCGATATACAACACCCCGTCGGCGCTGGCGACCAGCGACTCGGCATGGCGGCTTTTGCCACTGCGCGCACCGCCGGTAACAAGGGTTAACATGCTGGCTCCTGATGTTGCTGCATAATCTGATAAATGCGTTCAATATCCACATGCTCACGCATGGCGCTGGCCAGCAGATCGAACTGCTGCGCTTTATACTGCGCATAACTGACGGCGGCATCCAGCGGTGGCATGCCTTTACGCTGACGCAGGCCGTTGATGAACGCGCGGGTAAAGGCATCGCTGTCAAACAAACCGTGCAGGTAAGTGCCGAACACCTGCCCATCGTCGCTGACTGCGCCATCCGCCACGCGCTGCCCCGCTTTGTGCAGCCACAATGCCGGACGGCACCCACTGTGCAATGTGGTTTCTCCCAGATGGATTTCGTAACCACGCAAGCCAAGCCCGGCGCAGCCCGCCATCCAGCCAGGCAACGTCTCCTGCAAGGTCGCGTCGACAAGCGTTGTGGTTTTGTCACGGGCAAAACGGGTGACGGTATCCAGCAGCCCCAGACCTGGCAATGTCCCCAGCCCGGACTCCACCTCGTCAATGATCATCTCACCAAGCATCTGATAACCGCCGCAAACGCCGATCACCGGTACGCCCGTATGATGCGCATCCAGCACCGCTTTTGCCAGCCCGCACTCACGAAGCCAGGTTAAATCGCTAAGGGTGTTTTTACTGCCCGGCAGAATCACTGCATCGGCGCTGTGCAGCGCTTCCGGGGTGCGCACATACTGCACGCGCACATCCGGCTGGGCCGCCAGCGCGTTAAAATCGGTAAAGTTAGAAATGTGTGGCAACTGCACCACTGCAATCTCTACCGCCCGCTCACCGGTGCGCAGATATTTACCACGCTGCAACGCCACGCCATCCTCATCTTCCAGGTCGACGTCCAACCACGGCATCACGCCGATCACCGGCACGCCGGTCAGTGCTTCAATCTGTTTAATGCCGGGGGTAAGCAGCGCCACATCGCCGCGAAATTTATTGATAATTACCCCTTTGACCCGCCAGCGCTCATGCTCCTGCAACAGCGCCAGCGTACCGTAAATCGCGGCAAACACGCCGCCCCGGTCGATATCTGCCACCAGGATAACCGCGCAACCGGCCATCTCCGCCATCCCCATATTGACGATATCCCGGTCGCGCAGGTTGATCTCCGCCGGGCTACCCGCTCCTTCCAGTACCAGCGCGTCATACTCCTGTGCCAGGCTGTGATAAACATCGATAATCTGCTGGCGCAGACGCGGTTTATAGTCGTGGTAGCTCACCGCGTCCATATCGGTCGCGACTTTGCCCATCAGCACCACTTGCGCCTTGCGGTCGCTGGTGGGTTTAAGCAGCACCGGGTTCATTCGCACATCGGGGAGGATACCTGCGGCCTCGGCCTGAAATATCTGCGCACGTCCCATCTCCTGGCCGTCCGGCGTAATCCCCGAGTTGAGCGCCATATTTTGCGACTTAAACGGCGCGATCCTGAGTCCGTCCTGATGAAAAATACGGCACAGCCCGGCGACCAGCACGCTTTTGCCCACATCCGAAGCGGTTCCTTGCAGCATAATAGCCTGCGTCATGACGCCTCCTTCACCGGCATCGCCCGCATACGGGCATAAAATTCATCTTCGCTTTTGCACAGCGGAAACCCCAACTCGCTGTGCAATTTAACCAACCACGGCTGCGTCAGCCCGGCTTCTTCTATCAGCGCCCGGCGGGCAAACACCTCGCCTGGCGCACCGTGCGTCAGCAACTCGCCGCGTCGTAGCACGTACACGGCGTCGCAGATTTCATACATTAAATCAATGTCATGACTGGAAATCACCACATGATTTCCTTGCGCAACAATGCGCCGGATAAGGGTCAGCATCTGCGTACGCCCGGCGGGGTCAAGCCCGGCAGTAGGTTCATCCAGCAGCAGATATTTTGCCTGCAACACCAACGCGCCTGCGATGGCCACGCGTTTTTTTTGCCCGTGGCTCAGGCACTGAATAGGCTGATGACGAAACGACTGTGCATCCACCAGTGTCAACGCATCCTCTACGCGGCGGGCGATCTCGGCTTCCGGCACGCCGATATTGCGCAAACTAAAGGCAATATCGCTATCAATATCGGTATAGAAAATTTGCTGATCGGGATCCTGAAATACGGTCGTGACCTGCTGGCGCAGCGCCAGCAGTGCGCGTTTACTGTAATCCAGCGGTTTCCCCTGCCACTGCACCGTCCCCTGTTGCGGGCGTAAAATGCCGCTCAGGTTCATAAACAGCGTGGATTTGCCGCAGCCGTTCGCACCGACCAGCCCGGTTACCGGCTGGCGGGAAAAGTCGAGGCTGAGCCCTTTCAGTATGGGTTCATCCTGGTAACGGAACCACAGGTTATCGGTGGCCAGCATGCCAGATCCTCACAGGTGAAAATCACCCTGATAAAGTTTGATATCCAGCGTGGTCGCCAGCGCTTTGTAGCGCAGCAGCACGCGGGTAAATAACAGGCTGACCAGCATCGCCAGCGAGCGGTACCCCTGGGGCAAGGTGCGGTAACCAAAACGCAGCGTCTGCGCCCGGTGAATCGCCGCCGCTTCCTCCAGCAGGATAAAGATAAAGCGCCAAATGAGCAGGATCTGTTCCGTCAACAGGCGCGGCACGTGCGCGCGCTTCAGCAGCAGAATCAACTGCGGAAACGGCAGATTCAGCACCAGCCAGAAGGTCGCCGACAACGCCGCCAGACTACGCCACAGCGTGGCGTTCGCTGCCGCCAGCCCTTCCGGCAGCACACCAAGCCAGACGTGCCCCAGTTGCACGCCAAACAGTAAATGCAGCGGTTCTCGGGTCACACTGAACAGGATCGTTACGATGCCCACCAGTAAAAATCCCAGCGGAATTGCCATCCAGCGCAGCCAGCGCCACAGCGACATGCGCAGCAGCCAACAGGTGAACGCCGCGATAAAAACCAGCAAAATCCCCTGTCCGAGTGGCGGCAGAGAAAACGCCAGCGCCATCATCAATAGCCAGCAGAAGAACTTGCGCTCCGGCGCGAGCGTAGCCCAACGGCTCTGGTAGCAGAGCCGATCAAGACCGTTCGCTATCATGCTGTCTGCCTTTCATATAACCGAGAATGTAGAAAATCACCGCTGCGCCAATCGAGCCTTGCAACGTAAACAGCAGGCTTTCGATCTCGCCGCTTGCCGGTTTATACAGCGGCTGGAACCACGGCTGGTAATGCGGCGCAACCGCCTGGATCTGGCTTTCCGCTTGCCCATCGGAACCACCGTATTCGCCGCCATGGTCGATAAAGAAAGGCATGATCACCAGAGCAATCACCATCGCCAGTAAAATCAGGGTCTTTTTCATCTTACTCCTCCTGTGAGGTAATAAGCTGTCGCCGGGTAAGCTGATCGTCGATCATCACGGTCAGCAGCCCTTCAGCAATGGCAATGGGGATTTGCGTCAGGCAGAAGATGCCCATAAATTTCACCACCGATCCGGTCATCCCGTGCAACGGATCCGGAAAGGCGACACCCAGTTGCACCGATGTCACGAAATAGGTCACCAGATCGGCGAGCATGGCACAGAGAAACACCGCCACATCACGGCGGAATCCCGCACGGCAAGCCAGTTTCCACACCAGGTAGCCCGCCACCGGACCAATCACAGCCATCGACATGCCGTTAGCGCCAAGCGTGGTTAATCCGCCGTGCGCCAGCAAGAGTGCCTGAAACAGCAGCACAATCGCACCAAGGACCGCCACCACGCCCGGACCAAACAGAATCACCGCCAGCCCCACGCCAGTTGGATGGGAACAACTGCCGGTCACCGAGGGAATTTTCAGCGCCGACAAGACAAAAATAAACGCGCCACACAGCGCCAGCAGCACTTTCTGGTTGGTGTCATCCGCGACAATGCGGCGCAAGCGCACCAGTCCGTACCACAGGCAGGGCAGGAATAACAGCCACCAGGCCAGCGCCCACATTGGCGGCAGGAAACCTTCCATGATGTGCATGGCAAACGCCTCCTGCGGCACCACCATCAGCAACATGGCGGCGGCGAGGCCACTGAAGGACAACGGTTTCAGTTGGTGCACTTTCATACCCTCACCCACTGTTTATTGACCAGGATAGTCGAAAAATAGGGTAGCGGCTGATCGTCGCTAACCTCACCCAGATGCCGCCAAGATTGCTCTCCCGGTAGCGTGGCTTCCGACATCATCAGGGCGCAGTTGAGCAAGCCCGCCTCATGCAGCAACGTTTTGATGCGGGCAAAACGGCCATACACTTTCATCAGCACCAGGCTGTCGTGCTGCTGTAACGCCCGCCGGATATCACTCTCCGACGCGGTGCAGGAGAGAACCGCCAGCGACTGCTGCTCCATGGCCAGCGGCGTCTGTGTGCGCGCGGCAATGGCGGCAAACGATGTCACGCCTGGGACGATCTCCACGTGTTCCGGGTGTTGCAGGCGTTGCAACAAAAACACCCAGGTGCTGAATAACATCGCATCGCCAAGGGTGATAAAACCGACCTGCTTACCGGCCTGCACTTCCGTGTCCAGCGCGGCGGCAACCTCATCCCACACGGCTTCTTTTTCCGCGCTGTCGGCGCTCATTGGGAAATGGCAACAGCGCACGTCAGTCTGTTCGCCCAGGTATTCCCGCACAATGGAGAGTGCCAGGCTGTCTCCCCCTTTGCGCCCGGCAGGGGCATAGAGCACATCCAGGTTACCGAGGATACGCGCGCCGCGCACGGTGATCAGATCCGCCGCGCCAGGACCGGTGCTCAGGGCGTAAAGTTTGCCGCTCATGCTGCGGCCTCCAGCGTCTGCGCCAGTGCCTGTTGCAGATGGCGGACAAACATCGCCCGCACATCGGCGTTTTCCCCCAAGCCTTGCAACCACGGTGTGGCGGCAATACCAACCCGTTCAAACTGTGTTTTCCAGGAGTCGTCATCGTCAGACGCCATATCGTTGATCGCGTGATCGCCTGCCACCAGCATCAGCGGCATCAGGTGGACGGCGTTGACCCCTTCATGGCGCAACCCATCAATCAGCAGATCGATCTCCGGGTAACTCTCCACCGCGCCAACCCGCGCAGGAAAACGATGAGCGGCCATCATATGGTCGAGACAGGCGTACGCGGAAAACGCGTGATGACTGGCACCATGGCCCATAAACACCACTCGCTCATTCGGGCCAACCTGTGGCATCTGGCGGGATAGTGCCTGCATCAGATGCAGATAATCGTCATGACTGCTGAGCAGCGGCGCGCCAATCACCAGCCGTTGAAACAGCGGGCGCAGGCTCTGCACTTCGCGGACAATTTTTTCGTACTCATCACCGTTAATGATGTGCAATGACTGGATCGCCACATCCTGGTAGCCCGCGTCAGCGAGTTTTTGCAGCGCCTGCAATGGGGTATCGATATGCAGGTTGTCGCGCTGTTTCAGTTTGCGGATGATCATGCCGGAGGTGAACGCACGAAACAGCGTGCGCTCCGGGCAACTGGCCGCCAGCTCACGCTCACAGGCAACAATATTTTTCTCACACGTGTCGTGATAACTGGTGCCAAAGCTCACCACTAAAAGTGCTTTTTTCATTCTGTTCTCCTCACTGTGTCGCCAGCCAGCGTCGCAACCGCCGTGAAAATGCGTCCTGACTGTCCAGTCTCTCTTCGCCCACCACGACTGTCTGCGGACGGGTAATAACAATGCACGGAATGCCGGCTGCAAGTGCAGGCTCTATTTTTTCCAGGTACCCCCCTTCTGCACCGGAGGCTTTGGTGATCATTACTTCGACCCGGTACTGGCGGTAAAAGGCGGCGTTAAACTCCGCGCTGAACGGACCGCAGAGCGCAAAAATATCGCCCACGCCAAAGCCCTGCGCCGCACAATGCGCCACCACGTCCGGCACCGGCAACACCCGCGCCAACAGCGTTTTGCCTGGTAATCCCTCGCGCCAGCGCGCCAGATCTTTACTGCCGGTGGTGAGCAAAATGCGCTCGCCCAGCTCACGGGCTTTCTCACAGGCGTCTTCCAGCGAGGCAACATAAAACAACAACGGATGCGTTAAATCCGGCACCTGCTCCGGACGCTGGTAGCGGCTTAACAACACCTGCGCCTGTTCACAGGCATGGGCAATATTGCGGCTTACCACATCAGCGTAAGGGTGAGAGGCATCAATCACCCAGCGGGTGCGATTTTGTTGCAACCAGGCCACCATCTCGCTCGGTTCCATGCGGCCGCAACGCACCTGACCGCGAATATTCCCCGCCAGTTGTTGCCCGGCTGGCGTCGCCACCGACAGCGTGTACTCCACACCCGCCGCGTCCAGTTGCTGGCAAATCTGCCGCGCATCGCTGGTTCCGCCAATCACCAGTACGTCGCCCGCCTTCACAGGCTGTAGCCTCGCGGGGTGATCATCAGCCCGTTTTGCACATAGGTGGCGCGGTTGCCGACGATCACCAGGCTGGTCATATCAATAGGTTCAAAGTCCATCGTGCCCAGCGTAGTCAGCCACTTCTCCTCTTTTTTCCGCCCGGCGGATTTCACCACACCAACCGGGGTATCTGCGTGTTTACTGGCCGCCAACAGGTCAAACGCGCGTGCCAGGTGGCCTTCACGACCCCGGCTGCGCGGGTTGTAGAAACAGATCACAAAGTCCGCTTCACCGGCAGCAACGATACGCTTTTCAATCACTGACCATGGCGTCATCAAATCGCTGAGACTGATATGGCAGAAGTCATGCATCAACGGTGCGCCAAGCAATGCGGCGGCAGCGATACTGGCGGTCATACCCGGTACCAGACGGACGTCCACATCCCGTTGTTGTTTGCCGACCAGCTCCAGCACCAGCCCGGCCATACCGTATATCCCGGCGTCGCCGCTGCTGATCAGCGCCACGTTATGCCCGGCCTGCGCCAGTTCAATCGCCGCCTGGCAGCGTTCGATCTCTTTGCACATGCCGGTTTTGATCACCTGTTTATCACCGGTAAAGGCTTTCACCAGATGGGTGTAGGTTTTATAACCAACAACGATGTCCGCCGCTTGCAACGCTTCGACCGCTTCCATGGTCATCATTGCCTGTGAGCCAGGGCCAATCCCGATTACCGTTAACATCAGTGTGAAACTCCCAAAGTAATAGTCACGCCCTGCTCGCGCAGGGTCTCGCCCACCAGTTGCCCCCGACTCATCAGCCAGGCTGCCGGGCCGGAAACGCTCCCGACACCGGCGGTTTGCCGCACAAATTCGGAGGCGGGAAAATGGTGTTCGTGCTGACGCAGCATGTCAGCGCTGAACACTTCAAACGGCACATGCAGGCTTTGCGCAAGCTGCACCAGCCCTTGCTCATCTTGTTTAAGCGTGATGCTTCCCACCGCGCGTAGCGCCAGCGGATCGAAAGCGTGTGCATGCAGTTGCCGCTGCAACAACAACGACAACAGCGCAAACGGCGTATCCCGCCGACAGCCAATGCCCGCCACCACGCGCCTGGGCACCAGCTTGTAGACCGGTAGTGAAAGCGCAGGTAACTCAGCCTGCGTCGTCACACAGACCAATGCATCCAGCTCCGGTAACGCGTCCAGATCCGCCACCGTAATAAAGCCACGCGTATCACAGCCTGCAACGTCTTCGCGCATTGGTGCGTCGCACCACAGGCCGATGCGTTTACCGCTCACCAGCATGTGGTTGATGGTCTTTACCGCCGGGCGGAAGCCATCCATCCGCGCGTCAAGCTGGCTTGCCAGCATATCCAGCGCCGCCAGTTCGTTAACATCTGTGGCGGTGGTGATCACCGGATCGGCGTCCAGCACCCCGGCCAGATAGCGCGCCAGCGCATTGGCCCCGCCGTAGTGCCCGGAAAGCAGGCTGATCACATGCTGCCCGCGCTCATCAATCACGATCACCGCCGGATCAAAAAACTTGTCATTGACCAGCGGGGCGATAACGCGTACGGCGATGCCCGTCGCGCCAATAAAAATCACCGCCGAAGAGTGGCTGAACGCCTCACGCAAGGTCTGTGCAAAACCGCCTTCAAAGGGCGCAAACCCCTCCCTGTGCAGCTTCTCACTGGTAAAGCAGGTCATCGGCAGCGCCGGTTTCAGGCGCTCAGCCAGCGCCATACCGGCGGGCGTCAGGCAAAACAGCGCAATAGATTCAGGCTTTACGGTATTCATGGCTAAAGTCCGCCGCATAGAGCCGGGAGTAGTGATACTCCTCCCCCAGAAACGCGCCCACGAGGATCAGCGCGGTTTTGCGGATCCCGGCCTCGCGTACCTTGTCGCCGATATCGGCCAGCGTGCCGCGTACGGTCTGGCTCTCCGGCCATGTCGCTTTGTAAACAACGGCGACAGGCGTAGTGTGTGGATAGCCGCCTTCGATCAATCGCTCCGCCACGCGGTGAATGCGTTGTACGGAGAGGTAAATCGCCATGGAGGTCTGATGAGTGGCGAACGACTCCAGCTGTTCGCGTGGCGGCACCGGCGTACGCCCTTCCAGGCGGGTGATGATCAGGCTCTGCGACACCTCCGGCACGGTGTACTCCACCCCCAATTCCGCCGCCGCGCCCAAAAACGCACTGACGCCCGGGACCACCTGCCAGCGGATACCACGGCGGGTTAACACTTCGCCCTGCTCGCGCACTGAGCCATACAGCGAAACATCGCCGGTTTGCAGCCGCACCACCACTTTTCCGGCTTTAACCCCGGCTTCCATCAGATCGATAATCTGCTCAAGGTGCAGTTCAGCGCTGTCATAGCACTCGGCATCCGCCGGGCAATAATCCAGCAGTTCGGTGTTGATCAACGACCCGGCGTAAATCACCACCTGCGCCTGTTGCAACAACCGGTAGCCTTTGAGCGTAATCAGTTCCTTATCGCCCGGCCCCGCGCCAACAAACCAGACGGTATGCGCCTCCACGGTCTCAGCCATGGTGTTTCTCCTTTTCGCAGGAAATCAAATAAACGGGATTATTCGGTTTGAAGTAGTGACCACTGCCAAGCCCGGTGAGCCGGGAGACTTGGATCTGCTGGCACTCCAGCGCGGTTACATGGCGGGCGGCAAGGTGCGACAGTGCAGTGTTGAGGTTTTCCTGCAGGATAAAGGTCATCACCAGTCGGCCTCCGGGATTCAGTTGCGCCAGCGACCAGTCAATCAGTTGCGTCAGGTTGCCGCCGCTGCCGCCCATAAACACGGCGTCTGCCGGTTGTTCAACAAACAACGGTGCGACTCCGGAAACAATGGCAATGTTGCGGCAGCCAAAATGCAGGCAGTTCTCTTCCAACAGCCCAAGCGCTGCCGGGCTGCGCTCAATGGCGGTCACCCGCAACTGTGGATGAGTGAGCGCCGCTTCAATACTGACGCTGCCGGTTCCCGCGCCTATATCGATCAGGTGGCGCGCCTGTTGTAGATCCAGCTTTGACAGCGCCAGCGCACGCACCGCCTCTTTGGTCATCGGCACCTTTTCACCGCGAATAAACAGCTCATCTTTCATTGAGGATCACCACCACATTCATCTCGTATTGCGCGTGAACATCCGCTGGCCGTAACCACTGGATACGTTCGTTGTCCATGCCAAGATTTTCGCCAATCACCAGCCAACGATCGGCGGCACCACGGGCGATAAGCGCATCGGCAATGACTTTCGGACCACAGCGCGCGTCGGTGACCATCGCCACTTTGGGTTCGCGGGCAAGCCGATCAAAATCCACCTCACGCCCGTGGCTGCTGGTCAGCCAGATGTCGTTCATATCGATCCCGGTGCGCGAGCAAAGGTACTGCGCGGCGCTGATGCCGGGGATAATCTGTAACTGCGCAATGCCAAAGTGCGCGACCAGCCGGGTACCGATGCCGTAAAACAGCGGATCGCCGGAGGCCAGCACCACCACCCGTCGCGCTGTCTGTTGCTCCAGCCAGGCAAGCAGCGCGAGGATATCGCTATCCAGCGCGCGCACTTCTCCGCCAAATGCCGGAAATTGCGCCAGATGGCGCTTGCCGCCGACCAGCACATCCGCCTGCGCCACGGCCTCTAACGCCTGCGGCGTCATCAGGGCAAGATGGCCCGGCCCCATACCGGCTACCGTCAGCATTGCAGCTCCCGGGCAATCGCCTCTGGCGAGCGGTTAGCGCCCAGTATTTTGTTTTCAAAAGAGAATAAAATGGCGTCGCACTGCGGTGGGGTTTGCGTAAAGCGCAGCATCTGCTCAATACGCTGGCAAATCCGCCGCGCAAGATGGTCGTAGAGATGGTTAAACCCGGCGGCGTCGATGTGCTCCATCGCTGCTTCGGTGGTATCGCAGTCGCTGACCGCCAGCAGCAACGCGTGCGGCGCACCAAGCAACGCCAGGTGCGCGACCAGAGTTTCCATACGCGCATCAGCAATGTGGCTGTGGGTATGAAAGATACCGGCGGCGATTTTCACCAGCTTGCCAGGGTGACCCACCAGCACAATCTGCCGGTAGCCCATGCGCACCGCTTCTTCGATCATGTAGCCCACGAAATTACTCATCGTCACAACATGCTCGCCGGAGACGCCCAGTTGTTCGCGAACGAAACGCTCGCCGTGGTTGCCAGGAACGAGGATCACCCGCTCCATCCCGCCCGCACGTTTTTGCTCCAGTTCCAGCGACAGCGAACGTTTCCAGCTCTCTTCGGACATCGGCGTCACGATGCCGGTGGTGCCAATAATTGAAATACCGCCAAGGATGCCAAGCCGCCCGTTGTAGGTTTTCTTCGCCCGCGCTTCCCCTTCCGGGGCGAAAATTTCCACCTCCGCGCCGCGCGTCGGGCCAATCACTTCACGCACGGCGGCCTCAATGGTCTGCCGCGGCGTGCGATTGATCGCCGCTTCGCCCACCGCAAGGCCAATGCCTTTACGGGTTACCCTACCCACGCCTTCGCCACCGCGCAGCGTAATGTTGCCGCTGTCGTTTACCGTCACGCGGGCAAAAATCAGCATGCCGTGCGTCGCGTCCACATCATCGCCCCCGTCTTTGCGGATAGCGGCCATCGCCTGTTGCCCCTCAATATGCGGCGATTCCACGTTGAGACGCAGCGTGACGCCGGAGGGCGTGACAATCGACACCTGGTGAATGATGTGTTGGCGCAGCACCATCAGTGCGGCGACTTTTGCCGCCGCCGTCGCGCAGGAGCCGGTGGTGTAACCTTTGCGTAGCGCTTTGCCGTTATGCCACACCGGGTCGTCAAAGGCTGGCTCACTCATTGTGCCTCCCGCAGGCTGTAGAGCAATGCATTGATAATGGCAGCGGCGACGTTGCTGCCCCCTTTGCGACCACGGGCGGCAATCGCCGGTAAACCGCTTTCCACCAGCGCCTCTTTTGACTCTTCCGCCCCCACAAAACCGACCGGCACGCCCACGACGCCACTCACCTGTGCCTTATGTTCGAGCAGACGAAACAGCGCGGTGGGCGCATTGCCAAAGACAAAGATTTTTTCCCCCGCGTCACCCAGGGCCAGATCCACCGCCGCCATAGAACGGGTGATGCCGTCCGCTTTGGCTCTGCGCACCACTCGGGGGTCGGAGATATAACAACGCACTTCGCTGCCAAACTGCGCCAGCAGCGTTTTATTGATGCCGGAGAGTGCCATGGTGGTATCGGTATAGAGGGAGCAACCGCATTGAATCGCCGTACACAACCTGTCCAGCGCATCCGGGGAGAAGTGCAGAATATCCAGCCATTCGAAATCGGCGGTGGTGTGAATGACCCGTTTGATCACCGCTTCATGCAGCGGGCTGGCAAAACGGTAATCAGGACGGGTGTCATGAATGATCTCGCCGATAATGACAAAGCTTTTGGCTTCAATAGCCTGCGGTTGCTGCAGGTAATCCATTTTTTCCATCCTCAGGCTCCCGCCAGTAGGTAATGCGTCAGCGCAAACAACGCCAGCGCCAGCGTGGAGGCCACCCACATCAGGCCAATGGTTCGTGGAATGTCATCCACTTCAATGGCGCGGTGTTCATCACCAATCCAGGGTTTTTCGACGCGTTCGCCGAAGTAGTCATTCGGCCCGCCAAGACGGACACCCAGCGCCCCGGCAACAGTACCTTCCGGCCACGCGCAGTTAGGGCTGCTGTGATGACGTCGATCGCGAAAACCGATACGAAATGCGTTGCGGGCGTGGTGGCCGCATAACAGGGTCGCTGCGCTCAACAGTAACCAGCTCAGCCGTGCCGGAATGAAGTTCGCCACATCGTCCAGCCGGGCGCTGACCATGCCTATGGCACGGTATTTTTCATGTTTGTAGCCAACCATCGAGTCCAGCGTATTCACCGCTTTATAGGCCATGGCCAGCGGCGCGCCGCCGATCAGTAAGAAGAACAGCGGCGCAATCACGCCATCTACGGTGTTTTCCGCCACGGTCTCCACCACGGCGCGGGTGATCTGCGGCGGTTGCAGGTGCGCCGTGTCGCGCCCGACAATCCATGACAATTTTTCGCGGCTGTCGCTGAGCGAGCCACGGCGCAGCGCGTTTTCCACCTCCCGCGCCATATCTGCCAGGCAGCGCGTCGCCAGCGTGGTGTAGATGATCCACACCTGCACACACCAGCCAAACCAAGGATGGATAGTCGTCGCCAACGCCAGCACGCCCCAGCTCACCGCCCAGGTGATGCCCACGACCAGCAACCACATCACACCACCGCCAACGCGCAATGCGGTATCACTGTGACACCGTCGCCGCACCACGCGCTGGATGTGCGTAATCAGCGCACCAATCCAGCGTACCGGGTGCGGCCAGTGCGGCGGATCGCCAAGCAGACGATCGAGGAGAAACGCCGCACACCATGCCAGTAACGTCATAAGGCCCTCCTTGCTGCCTGAAACCAGTGGTTGAGCATCTGCGGACGTTGCCCGAAATGCAGATGCAGATAGCTGGCGAAGGTATTTCCCACCTGCCAGCCCCCCTGCCAGTGTTTCACTACCTCACCATCGCGGGTTTTGTAGCAATCCAGCACGGCAGCATGCTGCGGAGTAAAGTCGGAGTAATGGAATTCGTGCCCCCTCAAGATCTCGCCCGATGCCGCGAGTAGCGTCTGTTGCGTGGCGCGGGCCTCACAGTAACCAAAGCGCGTCAGCCGTGTGCCCATTACGCTATGACCGGGGATGACATCAGCCATCGGCCAGTGGTGGCCGTCCGCATCACACAATGTGGTACCGAGGTACATCAGGCCACCACATTCGGCGTAGATTGCCACGCCGCGCTGGTGGGCGGCCCGAATGGCGTCACGCATCGGCTGATTGGCTGACAATGCACGCGCATGCAACTCCGGGTATCCCCCGCCCAGCCACACCATCTGGCACGCTGGCAATGTGCAGTCATGCAGTGGGCTGAAACGCACAATACGAACGCCAGCGCGTTCCAGCAGCAGCAGGTTATCCGGGTAGTAAAAGTTGAAGGCGTCGTCGTCCGCCAGCGCCAGCGTCAACCCGGTCCCGGCCTGTTCCTGCTCCAGAGAAGGTATATTGCCGTCCGGCAGACGGGTAATGGCACTCAGGGCGAGCAACCGATGGATATCCACGGTCTGCGCCAGGCGGTCGGCAAAGTCGCGCCACGGCTGCGCATCCACGATGGATTCACGGGCAGTGACCAGCCCAAGATGGCGTTCGGGCAGTGCCACGCCCGGCACGGTCGGCACATACCCCAGCACCGGCACCGCGCAGAAATGTTCGATGGCCTGTTTAAGCAGCTGATAATGGCTGTCGCTATTGACGCGGTTAACAATCACGCCGGCAATCGGTAATTGCGGGTCGAAATGGCAAAAGCCCATCACCGTGGCGGCAATTGATGTGGAGACCGATTTGCCGTCTACCAGCAGGATCACCGGCACGCCAAGCTGTTTCGCCAGTCCGGCGCTGCTGCAATAGTGAGGGTCAGTGCCATAGCCATCGTAGAGCCCCATTACGCCTTCGATAACGGCAATATCAGCGGCGAGCAAATGCTGTGTAAACAGAGCATTAAGCGTGGGTTCCGGCAGCATAAAGCTGTCGAGGTTGCGGGACGGAATGCCGGTTACGGCGCTGTGCCAGGCGGTGTCGATATAGTCCGGGCCGACTTTAAAAGGCTGCACGCGCAGGCCGAGGCGCTGCAAAACGGTGAGCAACCCGAGCGTGACAGTGGTTTTCCCACAGCCACTGCCCGTGCCGGCAAGGATAAAGGCGCTGCGCCTGTCTGACATTCCTGAAGCCCCGTTGCGGGTGGGAAAGGTGGGGTCAGGACGCGCGTCTGCCCAGTCTGTCGACTGTACGCTTCTGAGCAACCCACTTCCCACCGAAGTTGTTGATAACTGCCCATCCGGTCGGTCTTCTGGCTTAGCGTCATCCTCGCCCGTCCTTCCCGATCCTGCGATCAGTGGTGATTACGGGGTTGTCAGCATCACAGCAGCGGGGGCTGCGGGGGATTTTCACCCCCTTCCCTGCCGCAACAACGTGCGGCGTAACCGGATGGATTATTCATCACGGTGTAAAATTGTCACCGCAATGTTGTCCCTGAATGCACTATATCGAAGCAGGGAAATAAAAACTGATTCAGTGTATCGGGGCGGAGACAATAATTTGTTGCGCTATAACAATGTATTGCGCACCCCGTTGATTAAAGCCTTATACAGCCTTGATTCAAATGGGTATTACGCCATATTCGAATAGCAAAATAGTGTTATCGGAAAATTCATTCCCGTCATAGTTTGCATTATTCTGCAAACGGAAGTCTGGCGGAAAACCTGGCAAAAATAGCCGGCTTGAGAAATGTCTAAATTGCGCGCAATACTGGCGATGCTCCGCCGCATGCATTACGGTGATGCACCTCGATGATGCTTCCCGCTTTCACGGAGTGGCCAGATACCTGCCAAATGCGAGTGAAGCAGTCGGTTGTCACGCTCCGGCGTTGATTGTGATGGGAGAAGTGGTGTCATAGCGGGAATCTCTGGCGTTCGCCGGGCCAAAATGACACTATCCGGGCTTTCGATTTAAAGGAGCAGCGCTGTGGCGCAGGCACACTGTCCCGCATCCTGCGGTGAACTTATCCAGGGCTGGATCCTGGGCAGCGAAAAACTGGTGTCTTGCCCGGTGGATTGGTACAGCAGCGTGGAGGTGACCTACGGCGCACCGCTGCCGGATGAGCGCCCGCTTACCCGCGCCATGATTCGGCTGCTGCTTGAGCACTGGCGGTTACCGGCAAGCCTGACGCACACGCTGCGCATTGACTGCCGCTCCACCATTCCCGTCGCCAAAGGCATGGCCAGCAGTACCGCCGACATTGCCGCCACTGCCGTTGCCGCCGCCTGCCACCTTGACCAGCCACTGGATGAGCCGACGCTGGCAAAACTGTGTGTGGCGCTGGAGCCTACCGACAGTACCCTCTTTTCCGCACTGACATTGTTCGACCATCATGACGCGCAAACACACATTGCCTGCAATGGCCTGCCGCAAATGGAAGTACTGGTGCTCGAAAGCCCGTTAACACTGACCACCGCGGATTATCACCGTCTCCCGCGCCAGCAGATTTTGCAGGATAACGCCAGAACGCTGGATCTGGCGTGGCAAAAATTACAACAGGCGTGCCAGCGCAACGACCCTTCGCTGCTCGGCGAAGCCACCACGCTCAGCGCCATGGCCAGCCAGGCATTATTACCGAAACCCGCGTTCAACACGCTACTGGAGGTCGTGGAGCGCTACGGGTTATACGGTCTGAATGTGGCTCATAGCGGCAGCGTGGTCGGGCTGTTGCTCGACAGTGCACGGCACGATGTGGATGAGGTTCGGGAGGGGTTAAATACCCTGAAGTTGCTGGCGCACTGGCCGCAAAATCATTTGCTGAAAATGGTTGCCGGGGGCATCCGGCAGGACGGCGAGAGGCGAACCTCTCACCGCTGAAGAGATTATTCCGGTTTGGCGTCAACCGGCTTCAGTTCGCCCATGGTTTTGAGTTTTTTGGAGATGTCACGACGCTCTTTCGACAGCTCGGCGTTTTTAATGATGTAGTCATCAACGCGATCTTCATAGTCGGTCTTCATGCTGGCAATGATGCCCTGGATGGCTTCAACGCTCATGCCCGGCTTGATATAGTCGCTGAGGTTGTCCAGCAGCAGTACGCGCTTCTGGTTATCACGGATCTTCTTCTCAACGTCCTGAATTTCGCGTTGCAGTTTATTCTTGCGGCGGAACAGACGCACAAACTCCAGAACATCCTGGAATGAAGGCTTACTCGTTTCCATTTTTACACCCCTGATTATGTGAGATTCGGATTCGTTAAAGCAACGGCATGGAGGCAAACCTAACCCAAAGCCATTGCATCTGACAATGATTTTTCCTTTTCCCTATCATAACCTCAAATGTAGCTGAATCGAAACAACCTGACAGTGGCAAGTGGTTATCTGCCGCTTATTTACGCAACGCCCGACAGATCAAATGCGACAGTAATTCCAGCTGGCGCGCCAGTTCCATGCTCAACCAGACATAACCGTGGATAGACGTTTCCGCGACAGCGTCCCCCTGATGCTCACCACTTAATTGCCGAAGCTCTGCGACAATCTCATTCAGTTTTTCCGTATTCGCCAGCACCGGTTGCGGGTTGCCTTCGTACAACGCATGGGCGATGGTCAGCAGCGTCTGCTGCGTCATCTGTTGTGTTTCCCGTAAAGTGTTGGCATTGATCATCACAAAATGGCTGGCGCGTGAGCTCCAGTGCGCATTAATTTGCAGCTCCAGCATGCACACCATATTGCGGCTGACGGTCTGGATAGCTTCGAAAATCGCTTTCTGAATGTGCGTCTCTTTGCAGGCCGGGGTTATCAGGCCCCGCATTTTCACCACGTCGCTGAGAATCTTTTGCAGATGTTTTTCCAGCCGTGGACGCTCCACCAGGTTGCGGGAAAACCCCGCCTGGTAGACGCGGTTAAACGCGGTGACAAAACCCGCCATCTGGATCCGCCAGTGCAAAAACGCGCGCTGCGGCCAGATACCGGTAAACAACATAGCCAGCAGTGAACCGATGATCACATCACCGCTGCGCCAGAGTGCCGTGTGCATATCCCCGGCTGGCGCGCCGACCACCACCGACAGCGTAATGCCTATCAACAAGGCCTGATACGGTTTTTTACCCAGCGCCAGCCAGCCGCAGAGAAACATCGCCGCCGCGCACCACAGCAGCATCAGCGGCAAAGAAATCAGTTCCAGCTTGAGGGCAATCAACCCCAACGCCGCGCCAAAGATAGTACCGCCGATGCGCTCAAAGGCACGCGGCACCACGTTGCCCCAAAAGGAGATCGGCCCCATCAGCACCACCAGCGTAATGAGTGGCCAGGTCCCTTCCGGTACGTTCAACAGCCGGATTATCAGAAACGTCAGGATAAACGCCAGCATCACGCGCGCACCGTGTACGATGCGATAGTGGCGATAGAGACGAATTTCAAACGGGCTAAGTGATTTGTCGCGACGCACAGCCGCTCTCCACATTCAAACGACGAAGGCGCAATTGTAGCGATATTTCTGTGGCGGAAGTCACTCTTTAAAACAAAAAAGAGGCAGGTAAGCACACGCTACCGCCTCTTTTTCACCACATAACCGCTTAAAGTACTTTCGGCTCAACCGGGATATGCATATCAATGTCCCAGTAACCGTCGCTTTGCCCGTCGTTTTGATAGACTTCAAAACAGGGTCCGGCCGCAATCTGCAACGACTGGTCGCTCAGTAACTCATCGAAAAACCGATCCCAGCACTGTTCAAACTCTTCGTTGTAGACGCGGGCATGTGCGACCGCATACTGCCCATCTGGGATGTCAGTGGTGATCACCCCTTCGCTATTGGCTGGAATCTTGAACGCACTGTCGACAGTAATGGCCACGTCGCAGCGCAGTTTTTCCGGCGGCACCTCGTCCGGGTTATCGTAATAGACGCACACCCATTCCAGCGGCTGAATCTGATTATTTTCCACCCACATTAACAACTGTTGAAAACCCTGCTTAACTTTCTCATCCCACGGTCCCACCAGATGGAAACCGGCGATACGGCGTTTTTCAAGCTGCTTAACGTTGTAGCCCATGCTGACTCCCTCACCATTACTGTTTAGACATACAGTATAGCTAATCCAGAAAGGAGCGCCATGCAGGCCAGCGTAATTATGCGAGCCGACTCGCACCCTTGCGATCCGGCCACCACGACGTCAGGATTTATGGTGCAGGTAATCGCTTAAACGGGAGAACCAGCCGCCTTTGCCGACACTATCCAGCGTCACCAACGGCCAGTGGGCCACCACCTGGTCCCGGTCGTAAAGCTGGATCTCCCCTACCCGCTGGTGTGCTGCCAGCGGAGCATCCAGCTCTTTCTTGTCCAGCACGTATTTGGCTTTGATGTTTGCCAGTTCCGCTTTTGGCAACACCATCCAGAAATCCTGATCGGTGCCAACATCCACCTGCTCTTTATCGCCGTACCAGACCCGTTCGCTACCCACTTTCTTGCCATTACGCAGTACTTCGACAGTGTCGAAATTTTGCTGGCCCCAGTGCAGCAGCTTGCGCGCCTGATCTTCACGCCCTTTCGGGCTATCGGCACCCATGATCACCGCAATTAAACGGCGCTCGCCATCAGTGCTGGAAGCAATCAGATTAAACCCCGCCCCGGAGGTATGCCCGGTCTTCAGACCATCAACATTCAGCGTCTTATCCCACAACAGACCATTGCGGTTTTGCTGCGTGATGCCATTCCAGGTCAGACTTTTTTCACTGTACATATGATAAAAATCTGGCTCACCGTGAATGATGGCGCGAGAGAGCACCGCCAGATCGTAGGCCGAACTGTGCTGGCCTGGGGCATCCAATCCATGTACGGTTTCAAAGTGGGTGTCGCGCAGGTTCAGCTTCTGTACGTACTCATTCATCATGGTCACGAACTGCGACTGACCGCCCGCAACATGATCCGCCAGCGCCACACAAGCATCGTTGCCGGAATCCACAATCAGACCACGGCTCAGGTCGCGCACCGTCAGGCGGTCACCGGGTTTCAGGAACATCAAGGAGGATCCGTCAAACACCGGGTTGCCTTTTGCCCAAGCATCATGGCCTACGGTGACAACATCGTCAGCGCTGATGCGGTGGCTATCAATCGCGCGATCCACCACGTAACCGGTCATCAATTTGGTCAAACTCGCCGGGTTACGCTGCTGATGTTCATTGCCCGCCGTTAAGATTTGCCCGGTGGTGTAGTCCATCAATACCCAGGAACCGGCCTGAATCGCCGGAGGCTGCGGGGCAAAAGGTAAGTCGTCGGCCAGGGCGCTGTTTACACAGAGCGCCAGCAAAGAAGCAGCAAACAAACGGCGTTTCAATGAAATATCCTCATAAGCATCTAAAATCGCCGTTCTTTTTACGGAACTTCGTGTGTCGTTACCTGTTTAAATTGCAATAAAATGTGACACACATCTGATATAACCCCCTGTTTTTGCGAAGCTGCACGGAATCCACGCGGGTTTTTCTTCGGCACACTGCGCGGGATGGTTTACCATAGACGGCATATTTACTGACAGGATGAGCTTCTGGTGTCTGATTCCACCGCAACACCCACTTTTCTCTTTCACGACTACGAAACGTTCGGCACCAGCCCGGCGCTGGATCGCCCGGCGCAGTTCGCCGCCATCCGCACCGATGCGGATTTCAACATTATCGGCGAGCCGGAGGTGTTCTACTGTAAACCCGCCGACGACTATCTGCCGCAGCCGGAAGCGGTACTAATAACCGGTATCACTCCGCAGATAGCCCGCGCCAGAGGCGACAATGAAGCCGCTTTTGCCAAACGCATTCATGACCTGTTTACCGTGCCGAAAACCTGCGTGCTCGGTTACAACAATGTGCGCTTTGACGATGAGGTCACGCGCAATATCTTCTATCGCAACTTCTACGATCCCTATGCATGGAGCTGGCAGAACAACAACTCGCGTTGGGACTTGCTGGATGTGATGCGCGCCTGTTACGCGCTGCGCCCGGACGGCATTGTCTGGCCGGAAAATGAGGATGGCCTGCCGAGCTTTCGCCTTGAACACCTGACCAAAGCCAACGGCATCGAACACAGCAACGCGCATGATGCAATGGCCGATGTCTATGCCACCATTGCCATGGCGCAGTTGGTCAAAGCGAAACAGCCGAAGTTATTTGATTATCTGTTCAGCCACCGCAACAAGCAGAAGCTGGCGGCGCTGATTGATGTGCCGCAAATGAAGCCGCTGGTGCACGTCTCTGGCATGTTTGGCGCGTGGCGCGGCAATACCAGTTGGGTTGCGCCGCTGGCCTGGCACCCGGAAAACCGGAATGCGGTGATCATGGTCGACCTGGCGGGCGATATGTCGCCGTTACTGACGCTGGATGCCGATGCGTTGCGCGAGCGGCTCTACACCCCGAAAGCCGACCTGGGCGATAACGCCGCCGTGCCGGTGAAACTGGTGCATCTGAACAAGTGCCCGGTCCTGGCACAGGCCAATACATTGCGCCCTCAGGATGCGGAACGGCTGGGCATCAACCGCCAGCAGTGCCTCGATAATCTACAACACCTGCGCGATAACCCGCAGGTGCGGGAAAAAGTGGTGGCGATTTTCGCCGAGGCCGAGCCTTTCACGCCCTCAGAGAATGTTGATGCGCAGATCTACAACGGCTTTTTCAGCGACGCCGATCGCGCGGCAATGAAAATTCTGCTGGAAACCGAGCCGCGCAATTTGCCCGCGCTGGATATCACTTTTGCCGACAGCCGTATTGAGAAGTTGCTGTTTAACTACCGTGCACGTAATTTCCCTGGTACGCTGGATG
Source organism: Kosakonia sp. WA-90 (assembly GCF_039871955.1). Lineage (NCBI taxonomy): Bacteria > Pseudomonadati > Pseudomonadota > Gammaproteobacteria > Enterobacterales > Enterobacteriaceae > Kosakonia > Kosakonia sp. WA-90. Next base: position 548,266 of record NZ_JBDPLJ010000002.1, on the reverse strand, counting down.
AAAACGAGCAGCGGCGCTGGCTTCAGCACCGACGCAATGTCTTTACCCCTGAGTACCTTCAACAGTACGCCGACCAGCTACAGGCACTGTTCCAGCAGCACGATGGCGACAGCGAAAAACAGGCGCTGCTGAAAGCTCTGTGGCAGTATGCCGAAGAGATCGTGTGAGACGCGTTCCCTGACTGACAGGCATAAAAAAACCGGAGGCATGACCTCCGGTTTTTTATGTGCTGCAGCGTAAACGTTACTGCACGATATCTTCGTACTGCGGCACCGGATTACGGAAGCTGCGGGTTACGCAAGCCAGATAAACCAGCCCGATCCCACCCCAGATAAGGCCAAGGATCATCGAGCTCTGCTCCAGGTTCACCCACAGCGCCCCAACGGTCAGCGCGCCGCAGACCGGCAGCACCAGGTAGTTAAAGTGCTCTTTCAGCGTTTTGTTGCGTTTTTCGCGGATCCAGAACTGGGAGATCACCGACAGGTTAACGAAGGTGAACGCTACCAGTGCACCGAAGTTAATCAGCGCCGTTGCAGTGACCAGGTCGAAACGGATCGCCAGCAGCGCGATAGCGCCAACCAGCAGCACGTTCCACGCCGGTGTGCGCCATTTCGGATGCACATAGCCGAAGAAACGGGTCGGGAAAACACCATCACGGCCCATCACATACATCAGACGGGAAACGCCCGCATGCGCCGCCATACCGGATGCCAGTACGGTCACGCTGGAGAAAATCAGCACGCCCCACTGGAAGGTTTTACCGGCAACGTACAACATGATTTCCGGCTGGGATGCGTCCGGATTTTTAAAACGGGAGATATCCGGGAAGTAGAGTTGCAGGAAGTAAGACGCTGCGATAAAGACCACCCCACCGAGCAGTGCGGTCAGGAAGATGGCGCGTGGGATGACGCGTTCTGCATCTTTCGTCTCTTCAGAAAGAGAGGAGATGCCATCGAAGCCCAGGAACGAGAAGCACAGAATCGTCGCGCCGGTGATCATCGGCACAACATGTGCACCCTCAGACCAGAATGGGCGTGAGCTTACCAGCGTACCTGAACCTTCACCGTGCGACACGCCGTAGATAATCAGGCCAACGATCACCGCAACAATCCCCATCTGCAAAATCACGATCAGGGTGTTGAAGTTTGCGACGGTCTTGATGCTGCGCAGGTTGGAGATGGTCATAAAGGCCACCAGCGCAACCACGAACAGCCACGACGGAACGGAAGGTACCAGCGCTTCGAAGTAAATTTTGGCCAGCAGGATGTTGATCATCGGCATGAACAGATAGTCCAGCAGCGATGACCAGCCCACCATAAAGCCCACTGCCGGGGAGATAGATTTCTGCGCATAGGTATACGCGGAGCCCGCCGACGGGAAGCGGCGCACCAGCTTACCGTAGCTCAACGCAGTAAAGAGGATAGCGATAAGCGCAAACGCATACGCGGTCGCCACGTGGCCATCGGTCAGGCCAGAGACGATACCAAACGTATCGAACAGCGTCATCGGCTGCATATAGGCCAGGCCCATCATTACAACCGGAATCAGCGTAAGGGTCTTACGTAATTCCACGCGAGAGGTTTTTGGAGTAACGTTATGCGTCATGGCTTTCCCCCTGTACGGCGAGAGCCGGCGCAAAAGCAGATAATTGCCCCATTTTCGTTCTTTCCTCAGCGACAACGACTGTCGGTTTTTAAATGTGTATCTATCCGGTACGAAGCCCGGCCTCTTTTATTGAATGACGTTTTGCCTGCAAAAAAATAACCGACGTGTTTGGCGTCGGTTAATCTCTTCATTTTTGCAGCGACATATTTTGCACCAGATTGGAGCGTGATGACAATACGGTGAGACGTAACTCACTCATTTATCATCGCTAACCGTATGATTTGTAGACTATCGCTGAATGATTCGCCACAACAATAGCATTATTTGTTAAAAAATTGATTCCAGCGGCATCTGCAACGGATCCGGATAGAGGTACTCAAACCCCAGTTCATGACAGATACGACTGCCATCCACCAGTTTACCTTTCTCCTTACTGTGGGAAGCGGTAAATTGCGGCGGCGTCACGCCAAGCTGACGCGCCATTGCCGGATAGAACATCGCGCGTGTCGGGTGCTCCGGGGCGCAGAGATTATAAATATGGCCGCCTTTTGGCGATTGCAGCAGCAGTGTAATCGCCGCAATGACATCTTCCAGATGCACCAGGTTAACGCCGTGATCACCGTCCGGTGCGGTTTTCCCGGCAAAAAAGCGGCCAGGATGCCGGGCCGGGCCAACCAGCCCCGCCAGCCGAAGAATATCCACCGACGTGCCAGGCAGATTATGCAGCCAGTCTTCCAGCTCTTTCAGCGTGCGTCCGCTGGCAGTGACCGGATTGCGCGGCGAGTTCTCTTTCACCACACCGGAAACATCGCCATACACAGAGGTGGAACTGGTGAAAATAATCCGCGGAATGCGGTACGCCAGCGCACTGTCTACAATCTCCTGCATTGCCTGCAGGTAGAACTCCTCGCCAGGCCCGCTACGACGCGCGGGTAACGTGATGACCAGCGCATCCACACTCATCAGCGCATCGAGGTCATCTGGTTCGCAGACCAGATCGGGAGTGAGATTCAGCACATAGCTTTCGATCCCGCACATGCGGGCCGCTTCCACGCCATCCTGGCGAGTTTTACTGCCAGTGACTCGCCAACCGCGCGCCGTTAATGACAACGCTAACGGCATACCCAGCCACCCCAGACCAATAATCGCGACCTTTTTCATGTGCCCCCCTGTTCTCTTGCTTCCACCTTTCAAGGCTACGCCAGCCAGGGATAACTGACAATTCATAGAGCGTATATGAAATGATTTAAAGATAAAAAAAGGCCTTGCCTTTGCCGACCAAAGTGGTTTAGGTTAAACGACAACATATGAATAAGCATTCATCGAGAATTTTATGACACGCGTTCAATTTAAACACCACCACCATCACCATCATCCTGACTAGTCTTTCAGGCGATGTGTGCTGGAAGACATTCAGATCTTCCAGTGGTGCATGAACGCAGAGAAAGCCCCCGGAAGATCTTCTTCCGGGGGCTTTTTTTTGAACCAAATTCAGCAGGATAAAGAGGACAACAAAATGTTAGATAACTCGCGTTTACGCATAGCTATTCAGAAATCCGGTCGCCTGAGTGAAGACTCACGCGAATTGCTGGCCCGCTGCGGCATCAAGATCAATCTGCATACACAACGATTGATCGCCCTGGCCGAAAACATGCCGATTGATATTCTGCGCGTACGCGATGACGACATCCCGGGTCTGGTGATGGACGGCGTTGTTGATCTGGGGATCATTGGCGAAAACGTACTGGAAGAGGAACTGCTGAACCGCCGTGCGCAAGGCGAAGACCCTCGCTACTTCACGCTGCGTCGTCTTGATTTTGGTGGCTGCCGCCTGTCGCTGGCTACCCCCGCTGATGAAAGTTGGAGCGGCCCGGCGGCGCTGGACGGCAAACGCATCGCCACCTCTTACCCGCACCTGCTGAAACGCTATCTGGATCAGAAAGGCGTCTCCTTTAAATCCTGTCTGCTGAATGGCTCCGTCGAAGTGGCCCCGCGCGCAGGTCTGGCCGACGCGATTTGCGATCTGGTTTCCACTGGCGCCACGCTTGAAGCCAACGGCCTGCGCGAAGTGGAAGTGATTTACCGTTCCAAAGCCTGCCTGATCCAGCGTGATGGCGAAATGATGGATGCCAAACAACAACTGATCGACAAACTGCTGACCCGCATCCAGGGCGTGATTCAGGCGCGCGAATCTAAATACATCATGATGCATGCACCGAGTGAACGTCTGGAAGAGGTGATCGCCCTGCTGCCAGGCGCTGAACGCCCGACGATTCTGCCGCTGGCGGGCGATCAGCAGCGTGTGGCGATGCACATGGTGAGCAGCGAAACCCTGTTCTGGGAAACCATGGAAAAACTGAAAGCGTTGGGCGCAAGCTCCATTCTGGTGCTGCCGATTGAGAAGATGATGGAGTAACGCCATGAGCTTCAATACCGTAATCGACTGGAACAGCAGTAGCGAAGAGCAGCAGCGCGCCTTATTAATGCGCCCGGCGATCTCCGCGTCTGACAGCATTACCCGCACGGTGGTGGAGATCCTCGACACCGTTAAAGCACGCGGCGATGATGCACTGCGTGAATACAGCGCAAAATTCGACAAAACGCAGGTTGACGCGTTGAAAGTCACCGATGATGAGATCCGTGCCGCCAGCGCTCGCCTGGGCGACGATATCAAACAGGCCATGGCCGTGGCCGTGAAAAATATCGACACCTTCCACAATGCGCAAAAACTGCAAACGGTGGATGTGGAAACCCTGCCCGGCGTGCGTTGCCAGCAGGTCACTCGTCCGATTGCGTCGGTTGGTCTTTATATTCCTGGCGGTTCCGCCCCGCTGTTTTCGACAGTATTGATGCTCGCGACCCCGGCACGTATTGCCGGTTGCCAGAAAGTGGTGCTCTGCTCACCACCGCCGATTGCCGACGAAATTCTCTATGCTGCGCAGCTCTGCGGTGTGCAGGAGATCTTTAAAGTGGGCGGCGCGCAGGCGATTGCGGCGCTGGCCTTTGGTACCGACTCCGTCCCCAAAGTCGATAAAATCTTTGGACCGGGCAACGCCTACGTTACCGAAGCGAAGCGCCAGGTCAGTCAGCGTCTGGATGGCGCGGCCATTGATATGCCCGCCGGCCCTTCGGAAGTTCTGGTGATTGCCGATAGCGGTGCAACACCGGATTTTGTCGCCTCCGATTTACTGTCGCAAGCCGAACACGGCCCGGACTCACAGGTGATCCTGTTGACGCCGGACAGCACAATGGCGACCCGCGTGGCGCAAGCCGTTGAGCGTCAGCTGGCCGATCTGCCGCGCGCGGAAACGGCTCGCCAGGCGCTGTCCGCCAGCCGTCTGATTGTGGCGCGAGATCTGGCTCAGTGCGTCGCTATCTCGAATCAGTACGGTCCGGAGCACCTGATTATTCAAACCCGCGACGCCCGTTCACTTGTAGAGAGCATCACCAGCGCCGGTTCCGTGTTCCTGGGAGACTGGTCACCAGAATCCGCCGGCGATTACGCGTCCGGCACCAACCATGTGTTGCCGACCTATGGTTACACCGCCACCTGCTCCAGCCTGGGTCTGGCGGATTTCCAGAAGCGCATGACGGTCCAGGAGCTTTCCCGTGAGGGTTTTGCCGCGTTGGCAAGCACCATTGAAACGCTGGCGGCGGCCGAACGCCTGACCGCTCACAAAAACGCCGTCACCCTGCGCGTCAATGCGCTGAAGGAGCAAGCATGAGCATCGAAGAACTGGCGCGCAAAAATGTGCGTGAACTGACGCCGTACCAGTCGGCCCGCCGTCTTGGTGGTAAAGGCGACGTCTGGCTGAATGCGAACGAATTCCCGACGGCTGTCGCGTTCGACCTCACGCAGCAATCCCTGAACCGTTACCCGGAGTGCCAGCCGAAAGCGGTAATTGAAAACTATGCGCAGTACGCAGGCGTAAAACCGGAACAAGTACTGGTCAGCCGTGGTGCGGATGAGGGTATCGAATTGCTGATCCGCGCTTTCTGCGAGCCGGGTAAAGATGCCGTGCTGTTTTGTCCGCCGACCTACGGTATGTACAGCGTCAGCGCCGAAACCTTTGGCGTTGAATATCGCACCGTGCAGACGCTGGAAAACTGGCAGTTGGATCTGCAGGGTATTGCCGACAAGCTGGACAACGTGAAAGTGGTCTATGTTTGCAGCCCGAATAACCCCACCGGGCAGATTATCAACCCACAAGACCTGCGCGTACTGCTGGAAATGACCCGCGGTAAAGCGATTGTGGTAGCGGACGAAGCCTATATTGAGTTCTGCCCTCAGGCAACGCTGGCAGGCTGGTTGAGCGAATATCCGCACCTCGTTGTTTTGCGTACGCTGTCGAAAGCTTTTGCGCTGGCGGGCCTGCGCTGCGGCTTTACGCTGGCTAACGAAGAGGTGATCAACCTGCTGCTGAAAGTGATCGCACCGTATCCGCTGTCAACGCCTGTCGCAGACATCGCGGCGCAAGCGCTGAGCCCGCAGGGCATTGTGGCAATGCGTGAACGCGTAGCGCAGATCCTTACTGAGCGTCAGTATCTGGTCACCGCGTTAAAAGAGATTCCGTGCGTGGAACAGGTGTTTGATTCCGAAACCAACTACATCCTGGTGCGTTTTACTGCGTCCAGCGCCGTGTTTAAATCTTTGTGGGATCAAGGCATTATCCTGAGAGACCAGAACAAACAACCTTCTTTAAGCGGCTGCCTGCGCATCACCATCGGCACCCGTGCAGAGAGCCAGCGCGTCATTGACGCTTTACGTGCGGAGCAAGTATGAGCCAGAAGTACCTGTTTATTGACCGTGACGGAACATTGATTTCCGAGCCACCAACCGATTACCAGGTGGATAAATTCGACAAGCTGGCGTTTGAGCCCGGGGTGATCCCGGTGCTGCTGAAGCTGCAAAAAGCGGGTTATAAGTTGGTGATGATCACCAATCAGGATGGTCTGGGCACCAGCAGTTTCCCACAGGCAGATTTCGATGGCCCGCACAATCTGATGATGCAGGTCTTCACTTCTCAGGGCGTCGAATTTGAAGAGGTCCTGATTTGCCCCCACTTCCCTGGCGACGCGTGCGATTGCCGAAAACCAAAAGTGAAGCTGGTGGAGCGTTGGTTGGCGGAAGGGGTGCTCGATGCGGCCAACAGTTATGTGATTGGCGATCGTGCAACGGATATTGAGCTGGCGAACAATATGTCCATTTCCGGCCTGCGTTATCACCGCGACACGCTGAACTGGGCGATGATTGGCGAGCAGCTCACCCGTCGCGACCGCTATGCGCACGTGGAGCGTCACACCAAAGAGACGCAAATTGATGTCAAAGTGTGGCTGGATCGCGAAGGCGGCAGCAAAATCCACACTGGCGTCGGCTTCTTCGATCATATGCTGGACCAGATCGCCACGCATGGTGGCTTCCGTATGGAGATTACCGTCAAAGGGGATCTCTATATTGACGATCACCACACCGTGGAAGACACCGGCCTGGCGCTGGGTGAGGCGCTGAAACTGGCGCTCGGCGATAAGCGCGGCATTAACCGCTTCGGCTTCGTGCTGCCGATGGATGAGTGCCTGGCCCGTTGTGCGCTGGATATCTCCGGCCGTCCGCACCTGGAGTATAAAGCCGAGTTTACCTATCAACGGGTGGGCGACCTGAGCACCGAGATGGTTGAGCACTTTTTCCGCTCGCTCTCTTACACCATGGCCGTGACGTTGCACCTGAAAACCAAAGGCAAGAACGACCACCACCGGGTGGAAAGTCTGTTTAAAGCGTTCGGTCGCACGCTGCGTCAGGCCATCCGTGTGGAAGGCGACACCCTTCCCTCCTCGAAAGGAGTGCTGTGATGAATGTGGTGATCCTCGATACCGGCTGCGCCAATCTCAATTCCGTCAAATCCGCCATTGCCCGTCACGGCTATGAACCGCAAGTGAGCCGTGATCCGGACGTGGTTTTGCGCGCCGATAAACTCTTTCTGCCAGGCGTGGGTACCGCACAAGCGGCGATGGATCAGTTACGCGAGCGTGAGCTGATTGAACTGGTTAAGGCCTGCACCCAGCCGGTGCTAGGCATCTGCCTTGGCATGCAGTTACTCGGGCGTTTTAGCGAAGAGAACCACGGCGTCCCGCTGTTGGGCATCATCGATCAGGATGTACCCAAAATGAAGGATGTCGGTCTGCCGCTTCCCCATATGGGCTGGAATCAGGTCTACCCGAAAGCGGGTAACCGCCTGTTTCAGGGCATTGAGGACGGCGCGTATTTCTATTTTGTGCACAGCTACGCCATGCCGGTTAACGCCAATACCATCGCACGTTGTGATTATGGTGAACCCTTTACTGCGGCAGTGCAGAAAGAGAATTTCTATGGCGTACAGTTCCACCCGGAACGCTCGGGCCGTGCAGGCGCGCAACTGCTGAAAAATTTCCTGGAGATGTGATGATTATTCCCGCACTAGATTTAATTGATGGCACCGTGGTGCGTCTCCATCAGGGGGATTACGCGCAGCAACGGGACTATGGTAATGATCCGCTGCCGCGCTTGCAGGATTATGCGGCCCAGGGCGCGGAAGTGCTGCACCTGGTGGACTTAACCGGCGCCAAAGATCCGGCGCGCCGGCAGATCCCTTTGCTGAAAACGCTGGTGGCCGGCGTGAATGTTCCTGTCCAGGTTGGCGGCGGCGTACGCACCGAAGAAGACGTAGCAGCCTTGCTGGATGCGGGTGTTGCCCGCGTAGTGATCGGTTCAACGGCAGTAAAATCGCCTGATGTGGTCAAAGGCTGGTTTACCCGTTTTGGCGCTGACAAGCTGGTGCTGGCGTTGGATGTGCGCATTGACGAACAGGGAACCAAACAGGTAGCCGTGAGCGGCTGGCAAGAGAACTCCGGCGTCACACTGGAGACATTGGTGGAAACCTACCTTGCGGTCGGTCTGAAACACGTGTTGTGCACTGATATCTCACGCGACGGTACCTTAGCTGGCTCCAATGTCTCGCTGTATGAGGAAATTTGCGCGCGCTGGCCGCAGGTGGCGTTTCAGTCTTCCGGCGGTATCGGCGGTATCAATGATATTGCCGCTCTGCGCGGTACGGGCGTGCGCGGCGTCATTGTCGGGCGGGCGCTGCTGGAAGGTAAATTCACGGTGAAGGAGGCCATTCAATGCTGGCAAAACGGATAATCCCTTGTCTTGACGTGCGCGATGGCCAGGTGGTGAAAGGCGTGCAGTTCCGCAATCACGAAATCATTGGCGATATCGTCCCACTGGCGAAGCGTTACGCTGAAGAAGGCGCGGATGAACTGGTGTTTTACGATATTACGGCCTCCAGCGACGGTCGTGTAGTGGATAAAAGCTGGGTGTCGCGGGTCGCTGAGGTGATTGATATTCCCTTCTGCGTGGCCGGGGGCATTAAATCTGCTGATGATGCAGCGAAAATCCTCTCTTTTGGCGCAGATAAGATTTCCATTAACTCCCCTGCACTGGCGGATCCGACGCTGATTACCCGACTGGCGGATCGCTTTGGCGTGCAGTGTATTGTGGTGGGTATCGACACCTGGTTTGACGCAGCAACCGGTAAATACCACGTTAACCAGTATACCGGTGATGAAAGCCGTACCCGGGTCACGCAGTGGGAGACACTGGACTGGGTACAGGAAGTGCAAAAACGCGGCGCCGGGGAAATCGTGTTAAATATGATGAATCAGGATGGCGTGCGGAACGGTTACGACCTTGAGCAACTGAAGAAAGTGCGTGCGGTGTGCCATGTTCCGCTGATTGCGTCCGGCGGTGCCGGTACGATGGAGCACTTCCTGCAAGCCTTCCGGGATGCGGATGTCGACGGCGCGCTGGCCGCATCGGTCTTCCACAAACAAATTATCAACATTAGCGAATTAAAAACGTACCTGGCAGACCAGGGCGTGGAGATAAGGGTATGTTAACAGAGCAACAACTGGCCCAACTGGACTGGGAAAAAACCGACGGACTGCTGCCCGCCGTGGTGCAGCATGCGGTTTCTGGTGAAGTCCTGATGCTGGGATACATGAATCAGGACGCGCTGGCAAAAACGCTGGAGAGCGGCAAGGTCACCTTTTTCTCCCGCACCAAAGGCCGCCTGTGGACCAAGGGCGAAACCTCCGGGCATTTCCTCAATGTGGTCAGTATCGCGCCGGACTGCGACAACGATACCCTGCTGGTGCTGGTCAACCCAATCGGCCCGACCTGCCATACCGGTACGTCGAGTTGCTTTGGTGATAACAGCCATCAGTGGTTGTTCCTGTATCAACTGGAAACGCTGTTAGCCGCGCGGAAAACTGCCGATCCGGCCAGTTCTTACACGGCAAAATTGTATGCCAGCGGCACTAAGCGTATCGCACAGAAAGTGGGGGAAGAAGGCGTGGAAACCGCGCTGGCCGCTACGGTGAATGACCGCGAAGAGCTGGTTAATGAGGCTTCAGATCTGATGTATCACCTGTTGGTATTGCTGCAAGACCAGCAACTTGATTTGACAACAGTGATTGAAAACCTGCGTAAGCGGCATAAGTAAAGTACCCGGGGAGCCACCACGCGCTCCCCTTATTTATCAGAGATAAAGCAGTTACCATTCTTTCCCACAGCAGGTATCATCCCCCCACAGTTTTACGCATCACACGTTATGCATACCAAACATTGAGGTTGAAGATGAAATTTCTGGTTACCGGCGCGGCCGGCTTTATCGGCTTTCACGTCTGCGGGCGTCTTCTGCAAGCGGGCCATCAGGTCGTAGGGATTGATAACCTTAATGATTACTACGACGTCAGCCTGAAGCAGGCGCGCCTGGATTTGCTCCAGTCTCCTGCGTTCAGCTTTCACAAAATCGATCTCGCCGACCGCGAAGCAATGAGCCACCTGTTCGCCAGTAAGAAATTCGATCGCGTCATCCATTTAGCCGCACAAGCGGGCGTACGGTATTCCCTTGAAAATCCACATGTTTATGCTGATTCAAACCTGATCGGTCATCTCAACGTGCTGGAAGGTTGTCGCCACAATAACGTGCAGCATTTACTGTACGCTTCTTCCAGCTCTGTTTATGGTCTGAACCGTAAGATGCCGTTCTCCACCGATGATTCCGTGGATCATCCGGTGTCGCTGTATGCGGCCACCAAAAAAGCCAACGAGCTGATGTCGCACACTTACTCTCATCTGTATGGTTTACCGACCACCGGGCTGCGTTTCTTTACCGTTTACGGCCCGTGGGGGCGCCCGGATATGGCGCTGTTTAAGTTCACCAAAGCGATGCTGGAAGGTAAAAGCATTGACGTGTACAACTACGGGAAGATGAAGCGTGACTTCACCTACGTGGATGACATTGTTGAGGCCATTATCCGTATGCAGGATGTGATCCCGCAGGCAAACCCAGAGTGGACCGTAGAAAGCGGTTCTCCGGCTACAAGCTCCGCGCCTTATCATGTCTATAACATCGGCAACAGCTCGCCGGTGGAATTGATGGATTACATTACCGCGCTGGAAGAGGCATTAGGCATTGAAGCACAGAAAAATATGATGCCGATTCAGCCTGGCGATGTGCTGGAAACCAGCGCCGATACACAGCCGCTGTATGAGACAATTGGCTTTAAGCCGCAGACTACGGTCAAAGAAGGCGTGAAGAAATTCGTCGAATGGTATAAAGCCTATTACAACGCGTAACAGAAAAACGGCCCTGACGGGCCGTTTTCGTATCAGTCATTGCCAAACAAATCGCGGGTATAGACTTTCTCTTCCACATCCGCCAGCTCTTTCGCCATGCGGTTTGAGATAATCACATCAGATTCTTGCTTGAATGCTTCCAGATCGCGCACGACGCGGGAGTGGAAGAATTCATCTTCTTTCATCACCGGCTCATAAATGATGACCTGCACGCCTTTTGCTTTAATACGCTTCATGATCCCCTGAATCGAAGAAGCGCGGAAGTTATCGGAGCCGCTCTTCATAATCAGACGATACACACCCACGACTTTTGGTTTGCGGGCAAGAATTGAGTCAGCAATAAAGTCTTTGCGTGTACGGTTTGCATCCACTATGGCCGAGATGATGTTGTTCGGCACAGACTGATAGTTTGCCAGCAACTGCTTGGTGTCTTTCGGCAGACAGTAGCCACCGTAACCGAAGGAAGGGTTGTTGTAGTGGTTACCAATACGCGGGTCCAGGCAAACGCCTTCAATAATCTGGCGGCTATTCAGCCCCAGGCTTTCGGCATAGCTGTCCAGTTCATTAAAGTAGGCAACACGCATCGCCAGATAGGTGTTCGCGAACAATTTAATGGCTTCTGCTTCGGTGGAGTCGGTAAACAGTACCTGAATATCTTTCTTGATAGCCCCTTCCTGCAGTAGGGAAGCGAACCGCTCCGCACGTTCAGAACGTTCGCCAATCACAATACGAGACGGATAGAGGTTGTCATAAAGCGCTTTGCCTTCACGCAGGAACTCCGGCGAGAAGATGACGTTATCAATGCCCAACTTCTCTTTAATGGATTCGGTAAAGCCGACCGGAATGGTGGACTTGATGATCATGACCGCTTGCGGGTTGATTTCATGCACATCGCGGATCACCGCTTCCACTGAACTAGTGTTGAAATAGTTGGTTTTCGGATCGTAATCCGTCGGTGTAGCAATAATCACAAAATCCGCGCCGCGGTAGGCATCATGCTTGTCCGTCGTTGCACGGAAATTCAGCGGCTTATTCTGCAAATACTCCTGGATTTCCTTATCAACGATGGGAGAAATCTTCTTGTTCAGCATATCGACTTTGTCCTTCACGATATCCAGCGCCACGACCTCATGGTGCTGCGCGATCAGGATCCCGTTCGATAGACCAACATAACCTGTTCCGGAGATTGTTATTTTCATTCGATAAGCAACTTTTGTGAGTGTATGAACCGGAGGTGGCGACTCCGCCGCCACCGCTTAATATCAATAACTGTTGGGGTTTTTACCTCTTCTGTTGAGGGACTGTCAAGGCGTCAAACGGCGTACAATAGCGGCGTTTATGCGCGGTTTAGCAGGTAACAGACAGTAAAATGAAGAGGACTTCCCGTAATAACGGCGATTCAGCGGAAAAAAAAGCCCGGTTGCAGTAACCGGGCTTGCTTTTAGAGACGACTGATTATCAGATTAATCCAGCCATTCGGTATGGAACACGCCGTCTTTGTCGATGCGTTTGTAAGTATGCGCGCCAAAGTAATCACGCTGCGCCTGAATCAGGTTGGCAGGCAGCACCGCAGAACGGTAGCTGTCGTAGTAAGCGACGGCGGCAGAGAAAGTCGGAACCGGAATACCATTCTGGACCGCATAAGCAACAACATCACGCAGTGCTTGCTGGTAGTCATCCGCAATTTGCTTGAAGTACGGTGCCAGCAGCAGGTTAGCAATGGCCGGCGTTTCCGCATAGGCATCGGTGATCTTCTGCAGGAATTGTGCACGGATAATGCAACCCGCACGGAAAATCTTCGCGATTTCGCCGTAGTTGAGATCCCATTTGTGCTCATCCGAAGCCGCACGCAACTGAGAGAAGCCCTGCGCATAAGAGACGATTTTACCGAGGTACAGTGCGCGACGGACTTTCTCGATGAATTCAGCTTTGTCACCAGCCGGTTTAGCCTGCGGACCGGACAGCACTTTTGATGCCGCAACACGCTGATCTTTCAGCGAGGAGATATAGCGAGCGAATACGGACTCGGTGATCAGCGACAGCGGTTCACCCAGATCCAGCGAGCTCTGGCTGGTCCATTTACCGGTGCCTTTATTTGCTGCTTCATCCAGAATCACATCAACCAGGTATTTACCTTCTTCATCTTTTTTAGTGAAGATATCTTTGGTGATGTCGATCAGGTAGCTGCTCAGCTCGCCAGCGTTCCACTCACTGAACGTTTTCGCCAGCTCTTCATTGGAGAGGTTCAGACCGCCTTTCAGCAGGGCATACGCTTCTGCGATAAGCTGCATATCACCGTATTCAATGCCGTTGTGCACCATTTTGACATAGTGACCCGCACCGTCCGGACCGATATAGGTCACGCATGGCTCGCCATCTTCGGCAACCGCAGCGATTTTCGTCAGGATCGGTGCAACCAGCTCGTAAGCATCTTTCTGGCCGCCAGGCATGATAGACGGGCCCTTCAGGGCACCTTCTTCACCACCGGACACACCGGTACCAATAAAGTTGAAGCCTTCCGCAGAGAGTTCGCGGTTACGACGAATGGTGTCCTGGAAGAACGTATTGCCGCCATCGATAATGATGTCGCCTTTTGCCAGATAAGGTTTCAGGGACTCGATAGCTTTGTCGGTGCCCTCACCCGCTTTCACCATCAGCAGAATGCGACGCGGGGTTTCCAGGGATTCAACAAATTCTTTAACGGTGTAGTAAGGAACCAGCTTTTTACCAGGGTTTTCGGCAATCACTTCTTCGGTTTTTTCGCGGGAGCGGTTGAAAACGGAAACGGTATAGCCACGGCTTTCGATGTTAAGCGCCAGGTTGCGCCCCATCACGGCCATACCAACAACGCCGATTTGTTGCTTGGACATTACATACTCCTGTCAGGTGTGGTTACCCTGCCGTCAACGGATCCGGCGGGTCGTAAGTGAATGGTATGTTAGCCTAAAAATGCGTAATGAACGAGAGTGTCAGGCAGGAAAAGCACAAAGCAAACACGCAGCAACCCTGCCTGATGAAAGGGCGTCACCTTAGAGTTCCATATAATTGAGAATAATTGCTTGCTATAGTAGCATCCACGCAACGTTATAACTTTAAAGCCAAATACATGTCGTCGTCGCGCAAAACTGATAATTCTATACGATATCGCCCAGAGATTGATGGAATACGAGCCATCGCTGTTGTTTCGGTTGTGTTGTATCATTTTTTCCCCCACCTGGTGCCTGGCGGGTTCATCGGTGTCGATATATTTTTTGTGATATCCGGTTACCTCATTTCATCCATTATTCTTAATAAAAGTAAAAAGAATACCTTCAGTATCCTTGATTTCTATGCCAGACGTATAAAAAGGATCTTTCCGGCCCTCTCCGTGGTACTTATTGCCTGTATCGTCTTTGGCTGGTTTGCCCTGCTGACCGATGAATACAAACAGCTCGGAAAACATGTAGCTGCCAGTACGCTCTTTGCGCAGAACCTCATGTTGCTCTCGGAAGCCAATTATTTTGATAACGCCAGCATAACTAAGCCACTGCTTCATTTATGGAGTCTTGGCATTGAAGAGCAGTTTTATCTGATTTGGCCAATCGTTATTTATGTTTGTACCCACCACAAGAAAAATATCATAGCTTCAATAGCCTTTGCCGGGTTTGCTTCATTTTTTATCGGGTTGTGGTATTTGCATAGGGGTTTCACATCGGCTGCGTATTACTCACCGGACTCGCGTGCATGGGAATTGCTGGCCGGTGCGGCGCTAGCATGGTTTCATAGCGGTAGCCGGAGCATCAGAAAAGTAACCAGACTGGATACACTATTGGCTGCCAGCGGGTTATGCATGCTCGTTTTTGGTCTTTATTTTATTGATAAGACAAAAAATTTCCCCGGCCTGTATGCGCTAATCCCGGTTGTAGCAACCTGCATGCTTATCTTCGCGCAGTCTGAAAACGTTATCAGTAAGGCGTTTTTATCTTCTCGTGTAATGGTCTTTGTGGGTCTGATCAGTTATCCGTTGTATCTATGGCACTGGCCGTTAATCTCATTTGCCTGGATTATTAACGGTAGCGATCCGGCAACAAACATGAAAATAGCGCTGATCTTTGTTGCATTTCTTCTGGCATGGCTGACATTCCGCATCGTTGAAAAGCCATTCAGAAAATCCAGTTATTCGCAGCGCGCTATTTTCAGTCTTGTCGCGGTACTTATCATCACCAGTATTGCCGCTTGCACCCTTTATTTCAGACAGGGGCTACCGCAGCGTCAGAATGCTACGCTCCATGGATACCCTGGCGATATTGGTCATGATGAATTTCATAAATATATTGCGACGCATTTTGTACTCTGTACGCCAAAAAGTATCGCTACGACAGCGCTGAAATGGAACAATTACACGCGTTGTATGCAATCAAAAGAAGGCAACAATATTGATATTGTGTTGCTGGGCGACAGTCATGCCGAACATCTTTTTATTGGTATGGCCGAGGCGCTTAAGAATAAAAATGTGGCCTTTTATATCGAAGATGGTTCACCCTTCCTGGGTAATGCTAAGTTTGCGAGGCTTTACGAAGAAATATTGCGTAACCCACATATTAAAACCGTGGTGTTGACCATGTACTGGAACGGTCGTTATGGTGAAACACCCTCGGGAAGTTCGCTTGAAAAAGAGATCGGCGCAACAGCAAAACGATTCACCGATGCCGGGAAGAAAGTCATTTTAACTGATGATGTAGCAGACTTTCCCTTCACACCGGACAAGTGCAAAGGGCGCCGCTGGTTATCATTTAGCGATAGCACCTGCGAAATTACGCGTGCGGAGTCAGATAAACAGAAAGAGAGATATCTGCCTGAACTCCAAGCGATTGCCAGCAAAAACGTAAACGTTGAGTTGCTCGCTGAAAGAGAGTATCTGTGCGATACGGCGAATTGCAGTATGATAAAAGATGGGAAACTAATGTATCGCGACACGCACCATTTGAATATTAATGGTTCACGATACATTGGGGAAAAGATTGTTGCAGACAATCCACAAGCCTTTCAGTAAAGATGCAGACGGGCTAAAGCTATTTTAGCCCGTCTTATTATCAATGCTCTATTTCTTGATGCAGGGTGCGATAAATAGCTGAAAATTTATTAATAATGGCCTCGTCCGAATAATCATACCGCACTTTGTCATAAAGTCGCTCGGCAAATAACAATGCCTCATCGGTATTCTCGAAAATATGCTCAAGTGTGCCCTTCAATTCATTAGCATCACCTGGTGTAACCAGGTATCCGTTAATATTATTTTCAATAAATTCATTACAGCCCTGAACGTTTGTGGTCAGTACAGGTACGCCGCAGAATGCCGCTTCGATTAATATCCGCGGAATGCCCTCACCATACCGGGTGGGTAAAACAACCAGATCAGACTCACCGATGACATTTTCCATGTCGGTGCGATGTCCGAGCCAGTGCACATACTCGCGTTTGCTTATCTGCTCTATCTCGTCTGGTGTATACGCATTTCTCGCCTGTGAGTCATAGATGCCAGCAATATTGAGCACAAAATCCTGACGGCCAATGTAAAGCGCATCCAGAGCGGTAAGGAGCGTATCAAGTCCTTTATCTTTGAGTAACCTTGCAGCAAAGAGAATATGTTTCTTGTCTTGCTGAAACGCATTCCGTACGGGAAAAAAGCGTTTAGGATCTACGCCAGCACCTTCTACGAAATAGAGACTCTGTGAATCAGTAATATTGTTGCGCTTGAAGAAAATCAGATCATGATTATTTTCAAACACAAACGCACCATGTCTCGAAGAGCCAGCTATCCTGTACAGATTCGTAACTATAGGACGGATAGTTCTGAAGAACAATGACTCATTAGAAAATATAACACCTAATCCGGTGACACTTTTCACTACCGGACGATGAATAATCCTGCCGATAATCCCCGAATAAATATTAGGTTTGACAGTAATCGAATGGATAATATCAGGCTGAATTTTACGCGCCAGCTTCAAGATGGCGTAAAGCGTCATAAGCTCAAAAAAAGGATTAATACCACTACGTGACATTTTAATATGGTGACATTCAATGCCATTTTTTTCTAACTCACTGCTCAGGCCAGGTGTATCAAAACAAGAAATAACAACGACTTTGTATCCATTCGCGATATTCGCCATAGCGCGGTTAAACCAATGCAATTTGAAATACCAATCAGCATTTACAACATAAAGTAATACGTTATCTTTCATAAGGGCCTGTACGTCCCAGGATTCCATGTAAGAATCCTTTGGTTATATATTTGAAATGCATATAGCGTGGCGACAAAAAAAACGTAAAAATGATTGCCTGCATAAGTGACTTAACACTTACATTTATTTTCCAGCCGACAGGCATGTATTTGCGTTTCAGTAACAAGACAACATTGCGGAAAAAATAGTAGTGCCTTAAAGGGGAATGGGTCGTGATCTGCCGACCAAACAAAATGAGTGGTTTGTCGCCAATTTTATGATCCATCCGGGCCGCTTGCGCGACCACACACACCCTTCCCTTCGCCCTCGCCCGATAACCCCACTCAATGTCAACACAGTCGATAAAAAGTTCATTTTCCATAAGCCCAATTGTATCCAGTGCTTCAATGCTAATCAAAGAACCGGAGGCGATAATAAAATCGGCGGTAAAATACGCAGATTTAAAATCTGGAGTGACGAGCTTCAATGTCAATGCTTTCGCACAAATAAAGCGTGAAGGCGATCCGGAATCAAGATCAAAATGAACCGGTCCCACAGCAGCAACATTTATGCCATCCCGGGTCGCGATGTCTCTGGCATCCAGCAAGTCTTGTACCAGCGTTGGCGATGGAACAGAGTCTTGATCGAAAAGAATCACATCACGAGATCCCCATTCCTTAGCTTTGGCAA
Source organism: Kosakonia sp. WA-90 (assembly GCF_039871955.1). NCBI lineage: Bacteria > Pseudomonadati > Pseudomonadota > Gammaproteobacteria > Enterobacterales > Enterobacteriaceae > Kosakonia > Kosakonia sp. WA-90. Next base: position 530,092 of record NZ_JBDPLJ010000002.1, on the reverse strand, counting down.
TACCGATATTTTGTGCCTGAGCAATACCAACATTTCTACCAAGATGGTGAATGACCACTTTAGATAACGATGAAGTTAAAGAAAATTGTGAATTAACCGGGCTGTTATCAATGATTAAAACATGATCGACCTGACTGGCAAGGCATGAAGCCAAGGATAACACACGTTCCCGTTCGGGGAGATAAGTGATAATAATTGCCGAAATCATAGCCAGTACGTTTACTCAACTAAACTCGTTTTTACGCCAGTGAAAATGAATTCGTCACGGCTGCCGTCAGGTAAATCGATCCTGATAAAATCTGGAGAAACCGTATCGTTGGCGTTCAAATAGAGTGGATTTTCACCTTTCAATACCGGGAAATGTATGCTGTTTTGTTCAGCGTAGTCCGGCTCGTTTTTAATCAAATAGTAAGCCTGAAACTGGGTTGACACAGGCGATGCTACGGAAAAGTGGAATGCAGCATGTGCTTGCATACTTTGTGTCTTATGAGTACCAAACACGATGTATGGATCATCACCACTCACCCGGACGCTAAAACCATTTTCCAGCGCTGTGATCACAACATTGTGAACAGAGACAACGCCCAGCACAGGTAATTGCCCCATATCAGCGGTAGCATTGCGCTGCACAAGGACCGGCGGAACAAGTTTTCCCAGCAGTGGCATTGAATACAGGTTAGATAATTTGCAGCGTTGCTGAAACATCTGCCGTTGTTCTATTGTCAGGCTGTACGATTCTGAATGAAAAACCCAGTTCTCCGGTGGAATAGAGACGAGCAAACCATCCCCACTGTCCTTTTCCGCAAAAAGATAATTGCAATATTCGGCAGTCCACAATGGCGAAGAAGAGAATTTAGTAGCAGGTTTACCTAATTCAAACGTTTTGCCAACTGAAAGCAGCATCGGCACAACCAAAATTACACATACAATTTTGGCAAAGACCGTTTTATCCACAAGCATTAGCAACGCAACGACAAACAGTATATTGAGCCCGAGAAAATATCTATCCGGAAAGGTTACAGTATAATCAAAAAATAATGAACTTAACCCTCTACGCATAACGACGATAGAAAGATAATAGATGCCGAACGAAGCCCAAACAAACAGGATTGCTAACAGCCTTTTATCGATAATAATTTTACCGTTATTAAAGAAACGTTTCGCCGCATAAAACATAACACCCAGCATGCAAAAAACAACAGCAATAACAGCAATATCGTTCAGATGATGATAGATGCTAAAAAGTACGGGGTATAACAATACTCGCGCCAGGGAAAACTCAATCAATGCAGATACTTTGACAGGAAAATCAGCCCCCCCACTATCATGGATTGCATTACCCGATATCGCGATCATGGACGCCAATACGATCGCGACGCTGAATGCCGCCAGCGAGTAGAAATAGCGAGACTTATTTTTAAAGCCATTATAAATACAAACTATCCCAAAAATAACCTGCACACCTACCCCTACAGGCAAGGTCAGGCAGGATAGCAACGCCGTAACCATAACCACAACGGCCAGGGGTATAGATTGCTTATTCAGCAATAATGCGCTAAGCAGTAACACCTGCAATACCGGGAAAATAAAACCAAGATTAAGCAGTCGCCCATAGATTTCATTGCCGTCTAATCCTACTGGCATCAGCACCATTGCGAGCAACAAACATACAAGGCTACTTTGGGATAATAAATTCCTGAGTGCAAAATATCCAGCCAGCACACACAGCGAAAAAAAGATATTCGATAGAATGAAATATATTAGCGGTAGATAGAAAAGATTACCATTGCAAAATAAATCAAGCAGGACTAATGCAATTTTATAAAAAACAGCAAAACCAAGGATAGGGAACACACGAGTGTGGAATGCAGTATTCCAGAAACCGTGATCAATAACTTTCCCTGTCCAGACTGCATCCTCCGCATAGACTGTTGGATACAGAATCGGGTCAAGGTTTCTCAGTGAGAACAAGAGGAACAATACAAGTAGCGATCCTACAAGAAGTAACGCTTTTTTATATGCACTATTCTGTATTTTTTCTGTCGCCATTAAGTTTTTCCAACGATATATTTTGAAGCTACGAAGTTGATATACAAATTAAAGGGAGTAACGATCACCTTTGCTATAAATGCAGACGCCGTCAGTGATATAACATTTCCAAACATTCCGTGTAAAAAATAGCTTAAATACTGAATCAACACTGAGAAAGCTGCAATAACGACAACACTATATGCGCAATAAGCTATATATCCGGCGAAAGCTTTTTGTTCAACCTTCTTATCGAACACGGCAAGTCGCGAAACCCAATAAACGAAGGTTACTGCAAGTGTCGCGCTACAGAGATTGGCGATGACAGGTTCCAGTCCCAGATAAACAAGGATGGTCATGGTCACTAAGTCAATCGACCATCCCGTTCCTGATATCACAATAAAGCGGATAGGTTTACTTTTCATGCTTAACGATAAAGACATTGGCCCTGGCGGAAGTCGCTGAATCAATCCCGACTTGAGAATCTTCTAAAGCAATACAATTAGCAATATTAACGCCTAGCATATTTGCGGCAGCGAGATAGGGTTCGGCATGTGGCTTGGCATTAACCACATCATCACCACTGATAATCACATCGAAAAAACCTTCCAGTTGGTGATAGCGCAGCAGTTCCTCTACCGCCTGCCGTGAGGCCGTGGTCACAAGGCCAACAGGCGCAAACTGTTTAGAATGTGTGAGAAAATCGAACACGTCCTGATAAACCGACGTAAGTGAGAAAAAATCCGCATACTTACTCTTTTTGAGCTCAGCCACTGCTTTATGCGTGTCACTGTCAGCGTCAGGTAGTATTTGCGGCAAGAATCGCTTCCACGACATACCCGCATAGTTATGCTGAAATTCTTCTGGGGTAATCTCACCACCATATTGTGCAATGGCATAACAATATGCGGACGCGTTAGCCTTCTCGGTATCGATCAACGTGCCATCCATATCACTTAATATCGCTTCAATCATAGCGTATTCTCAAGCTCCAGATACTCATCGATGAGCAGCAGCATGCAAGCGGTAAATGCATTTCCCGTTGCCTTATCCTTACGGAATTTATACGGAACGAGTCGTGTATAATGAATAATTTCATGCAGCATAACTTCTTTCAGGAATTCCTGACCAAAGTTTTCAACAATCCATTGTTTATATTTTTCATAAATTGCTGCATATTGTGAGGATCTGAAAATGCTAACGGTTATCTCGTCATTTTCAACATGACAGTTAATCGAACGGTTTAGTGATTCATAACCAAGATGCAATGACTGCATCAGTTTAGCGTAATCCAGCAAGGGCGACTCAAAAAAGTTCCCAATATTAGGGTCGATAATAAACCAACCATTCTCATGTTTTTTATCGATGATAATATTTTCGATAGTCAGATCACCATGAATAACGGACGTCTCTCTAAATTTGAAATCATGATTGCGTGCCGAATCATTAATCCAGTCTGAAATAGCATCAAGATCGATGTTACGCCCGTTGATAACAACTTGTGACTTATCAAAAAAGATCGATGACAAGCTTTTAATATTATTAAAGTTACCAGCCATCTTGGCAGAAATGTAACTCTCAATCATTGAGTCATCAGCCAGCCCAGTATTTTTTCTGGCATGAAAATCTTTGATGGAATTCAACACTTCAGCAAGATACCCCCACGAGGTATCGAGTGAGGATGAGTGGATGAATTCATAAAAATCAATAGAGGTATGGCTGTAAGGCATATCATAAATATAGCCATTATCAAGTTTCTTATCGCTTGCTACGCTTGCCAGTACAAGTTCATTGGCGTACTCACAAAGCCATTTTTTTTGCGCCTGCAATTTACCAGAACCCAACTCAGAAGCAAATTTTCTGACATACATGGAGTTATTGAAAGAAATCAGCGCAGTTAACGCATCTGAACCGCCATGGAAAATGCGATACAGAATAACATCATTACCCATACCTTTTTTATAAAACTCAGAGATGAGATCAACATCGTTTCTGAAGTTCCTTACAAGGAACATTTTATATTGTTCTTCAGTATAAAAAAGGTCACGTTTGTTAGGTACTGTATCATTATTAAACTCAAACCAACGCAATACTTTTCCTGGTTCAAAGCTGTATTTATTCTTAATCAAATAATAGGCAAAAATAAACAAAACCGGACTAAGAAAGAATAAAGTCAGAACAGTAAAGACCTGCGCGGAATAGACATCCTGCAGTGCGTTAAATGTTGAACTGAGCGGTGTGTCAAATAAAGAATAAATGAGCATCGAAGCCGAAGCCCCGGTGCATCTGGCAATCAGGTGATAACTGGCCAGGTACGCAGCCCACATCAATGCGCTATTGACGATGTAAGAAAGAAGGTTCTTTCTAAAACAGATATAGACTTCATTGAGACACCAGAAAAAATGTCGCAACGAATAAGAAATTTCATCGTTAAATATGCCAGTGAGACTGTTAAGTGCTTTTTTTACATTTTTATTCGAACCAATAAGTGAGCACAGAGTAAAGAACAGAAATACACTGACCAGCACCACCAATGATTCTGTAAGATTGAATTTGAGGTTTGAGGTCGAATTGAACCAAATCAGGATGGCCCCCCAGACCAGCAAATCAAAAACACGCTCAAAGAAGACCGACGCGAAAGACAATGCAAAGCTCTGCCGCCCCAGATATGAAAAAACGCCCGCACGCACTATCTCACCAAGGCGCAATGGTACAAAAAAGTTTACAACATAGCCCAAAGAAAGTGATGTAAATTGAATGCTGCGTGCAGTGTCATCTCGTCCCGGTAAAAGATTGTTCCAGCGCTTGACACGAATAGAATGCCCGAGAATCAGAAAAAATACTGCCACCAGGAAATAAAGAACCGCTATCATTATTTAATCCTTGCTTATAGCCATTTATGGAATAATTTTTTATGTTCCGCTTCTTTTAATTCTTCTGGAGTACCGAAAGACAAATGGTTATCCAGCAAAATACCTTTTACCGTATATCCCTGTTCACACAATGTATTGTAGATACCGCTAATGAAAATTTCATTATAGCTACAATTTTGTTTATATAAGGAATAGTTTTCAGTGACCACACGCTTATTAGCAAAGATATAAGCGCCAGAAATAGCAAATCTGCTGATAACGATTTTCTCAGCAGTTTTCACTAATCGTTCATTTTCGTACAAAGCGTATGAATACGCCGGCGAGTCTGACTCAAAATTACAAAGGTATGCCATAACATCACCACCAGGCGCCATCTGACTGATAAACGACGGTAGGTCCTTTATTTCGAAGGCCTGATCGCAATCGTTAAAAATAACCGGGAAGTCGTTATCAATCAACGTCAAGCCACACATGGCAGTATCCAGAGCCCCATCGGTCACCTTATCCAGAACAACAAACTTAGCTTGCGGATAAAAATGATGAACCTGCTGAATGATATCATGTTCAACAACATGCTCTTTTAAAACAACACAGATTAACTCGCTGATTTCAATGCTACGTCGTACAGACTCAATAGCCCACCAAAAAAAAGGCTTACCATCAAGTTCAACTAAAGGTTTCGGCAACGTATATCCTTGTTTAGAAAAGCGACTACCTCTCCCTGCCATTGGTATCACCAGATTAATCATTTTTCTTATTCCATGTAAATTTTTCTTGCAGGGTTACATCATCAAAATCAATGGTATTATTACCAAGCGCCAATAATCCATTCACTCCTCTAAAAAGATAATTGACCGCGATTTTTAATGTGCGTGTTGCTTGCGAAAACAACTTCACATTTGATATCTGATCATCCTCGCGCCATTCAACAGGAAAATATTTAATTTTCTGTCTTTGACTTATGGAGAATAAAAGAAGGAAGCAGTTGAACGTCAGATCGTTTGAAAATCTGATAATTCTTGAATCCGCAATAGCAGAGACTTTATAGATATTTAAACCTGCACCCAGGTCTTTTACTACGTGGAATGAACAGACGGAGTAGATAAAATTAAATATATAATTACCAAATATTCTGAATTTTGCATATCCTTTCAGACGGGAAGCTCGACTGAAACGGCTTCCCAGACAGCAATCGTAATTATTTATCTGACCGCTATCAATAATATCGATCAAGTCATTAATATTGCCTTGATCGTCACCATGAAGTACCGCAATATGCGTTGCGTTAGTGCGTTGTGCATGTCGAAACGCTACTTTATGTGTTCCGCCAAGTCCAACATTCTGACTGTTAGTATAGATTCCTACATTAGGCAAACCTAACGATTGAACAGTCGCAACAGACCTATCGACTGTGCTGTCTGTACTTCTGTTGTCAATAACCAGAATCTCATGAAATTTCTTATAGTTGTCATTTTCTTTGAGACTGTTTAATACTCGAGAAATTTGATCCTGACAGTTATAACATGGGATAAAAAGTACGATTTTATTTCCCGATTCCATTTATTCCCCCAGAATGTTTTGAACTATATTTTTCGCAAAGCTGAACTCGGTTTCTTTTGAAAACAGATTATCTTCGTAAATGACTGTCGAAGCATTCTCATGTTCTTCACAAAGTTTTATCAAACTTTCAGCAATGGATTCAGGCGTAAAATTTGCCGGTTCTATAATATTTTTACTTCTGGCTGACAGTTTTTTATTCGCATAACCATTACTTACGACACGAATGCCAAAGCTGGCCATTTCGAGCGGAGGATAGCTTGGATGCGGTGAAAGCATCAATGACAATCCAACTGACGAGGTCGAAAGTTGGTGAATATATTGATCGAGGGTCAATTTACCCAATGACTCCAACTTTACCCCTCTTCCCAGTTCAATATCCGCATGGCTTTCACCCGCGGAAACAATGGTCCATTGCTCTGCCTTATCATAGGCTTGAGCCCAGGCACGCAACGCCAGCACAACAATATTAAAGAGGTTGCGCTCTACGCCAGGGCGACCATAAACCAGGATTTTCCTATCTTTATCAACAGAGGCTGCTTGTTCGCAGGCTGCCGATAAGACAGGGTTAATGCGTGGTTCAAAGAAATAATGTTCATTGAAAACGTAGCCGCTATTAATGAAAAAATCTTTCAATAGCGCTGTATTAAAGACAGGAATAGTTTGTTCCGCATGAGCGTAAGTTGAATCAGCCAAGGCAAACCGAGAGGACCAGGCATAGAATCCCGGTTCATAATCCTGAATAAAGTAGATTGATTTACGTCCTTGTGTACCGAACATTGCGCTCTGCCATGCAAGCGCTTTGAATGTGTTATAAGCGGTCCACCATGCAGTCGAGACAAAATAATCATTCTCAGCAACATTGAGTGATGCACCACTGCGATTTCCGGCAACGACGATACAATTTTCCGCACAATCCGCACCTGAAAGATCGGTGAGTTGCCAGTCTGAGTAGAATTGCCCTGCTTTGAGTTCAACGCTCACTTCATCAGTAACAATAATACGCGCCAGAGGAAAATCATGACGGATAGCTTCAAAAAAGCGTAGTGCTGTCGCAATGCCACCGAAAACATGTTTTTCCGATAATGCAGGAACAAATAAGTTAATACGTCTGGCATCAACATTGCTTTTGACAAAATTGAATGGCGTTATCTCTGGTATGTCATAATTTGCAGGGTTACATGTGGATGCTTTATTTGATTCATACGCATTTTTTGCAATCCTGTAAACAACCCGGTTAGACAACAACTTTTTTACTATAAAGTTAATCATAATTTGATCGTTGGTTTATTATTAAATTTATCGAGATTAATATTATAAAAAGGATCGTAAGCTTCTGTTCGGTATGGTTCGTACTTTATTCTGGAACGTAGGAAATCGCATTCTGGAACAAAGCTGCTGCGACTTTTAGATTCAAGATGGAACAATTTCGTCTGAGCCAGATAGACGTTTTGATAACCCGCATTGTATGCCCTGATACAGAGCTCGATATCGCTGCCACAGATCTCGAACTTTTCGTCATATCCTCCAAGGCGGAAAAATACTTCACGAGATATCACATGACATGCCCCCGTCAGAGCCAGAACGTTTCGGTTCAGCGCGGGTGAAACAAACGGGCCGACATGATGCGCAGTGCTCTGGCCTTTAAAGACGTGTTCTGCCCATCCGAACATACCAACAACAACCCCGGCATGCTGAATAGTGCCATCTTCATACAAAAGTTGCGGTCCAACAACACCGACATCCGGCAACAGCGCCCATGAGGCAAGATTTTCAAGCCATTCAGGGGTGATTACCAACGTATCGTTGTTGAGGAAAATTAAAACATCACCCTCAGCGAGGGATGCGCCATTGTTATTCAGTTTTGACCAATTAAATGGCGAATCATCCCGCAGTACTTTACAATTTCCTTTCGATGTTAATTCAGCAAGATAATTATGAGTTTGCTCTTCGACTGAACCATTATCAATTATGATGATTTCATAATTTGTCCAGGTTGTTTTTGCGTTAATGCTATCAACGAGATCAGCAAGCAGGCTAATTTTATCTCTGATCGGTATGATCAATGATATTTTTGTCTCTGGGTTGACACGGAACTTTGGCTCATAGGTAAATAAATGCTCTCCATCCGCGACCTCTATAAAATTATTCGGATAGGCCGTTTTAAAATAGTTCGTCAGCGCCATTTTACCCGCATCATGGGCATAAGGCTTGGAGTCTGCATTCATGGCCGTGGATTGCGGATGCTCGCGCCAATGATAAAGAATGCGCGGAATGTGGATAATATTCTCTGCAATAGCGCTAGCGCGCAATACAAGATCATAATCCTGTGCACCTTCAAGCCCCACGGTAAATCCGCCAATCTGATTTATCAGCTTTCGGGAAATACAGGTTATGTGACCGATATAATTCTGGCTATAAAGTAATGCTGGTGACCAGTCTGGCTTGAGGAACGGTGCTTTTCGTTCACCTGTAGCAGTGACATGGTCTTCATCCGTATAAATAATATCCGGACACTGGTTATCATTAATCGCCTGTGCGAGATAATGCAACGCATTAGCATGCAACAGATCATCATGATCGAGTAAGACAATATATTGTCCAGAAGCCAATCCAAGCGCCTGATTAGTAGTATGCGAAATATGGCTATTTTTATCATTACAGATTATCTTTACCCTGCTGTCAGTAGCATATTTGTTAAGCATCTGAGTCAGTTCAGGGGAATTTGATGCATCATCGCAAATGCATAATTCCCAGTGGGAATAACTTTGCGAAAATACGGAATCAATGCACTCCTGCAGAAACTTAAGGTCGCTCTTATAGACGGGTAACAGAACGGAAATGAGAGGACTGTTTTCCTTAGTAAGGGATCTTGCTATTTTTTCTATTTCATACTGATTTCGTTTTTTATCATGCGCGATAAAATCCGCGTATGAAACTTCGATGTTTCCTTTGCCCAGTCTTTTTAAGCGGAAGAATATTTTACGCAGCGTCGCAGAAAGCCCTTCTTTCCTGATTGTCCGGACAACGAGCAAAGGCGCAGCCCGCAGATTTAGCGCTTTTATCTGGCGCAGCAGATTTATCGCCAGTCGTTTAACTTTCTTTACCACTCGCACGCCAAAGCGTAATGGTTTGGTTATCTTCCACGACGTTGATGCCAGTAACTGCTGACGCGACTGGACTAAATCATCAATGACGGTTGAAATATCACTCGTGTTGCTCAACACACCAATACTAATATCAACTTTGGCATTGGTGCTCTTTAATTTAGAGCTGTCTACACGAAATGTAAAAGCCGGATCGTTGTGGAAGCAGTAGATAACGGCTTTATCCATATCCAGCTGACAAACTTTCGTATTCTCATCCTGGGGCCGGATATCCGTCAGCGGAATAACTTGCAGGATTTCATCTGCATGCGATTTGATAGTAATATTGAAGAGGTAACAACACATCGGCTCTTCACATAAATCAATTCTTATTTCTTCAAAAGTGCGATCTTTTGGTAAGTCCAAACTAATAGTAGCATTTTGATCACTATATGGAATCAGTTTTTCGATGCAATCGGCATCGCTATACATCCCATCGAGATCGCGCCAGTAAAGCTTAGCCCTGTATTTAAACTGTTTTCCGCTCTGCGGCTGTGCTTTTTGTTCAACGGTTTTAGCTTTACTGTCTGCAAATGAACACTGCGCAACAAATTGATAGGCATTAACATCCGGGAAGATGTCAATAAGTTGATTAAGGCGACCAGCATTACTGATGTTTACATTAGCTGAAAACTCAGAATCATTATTAATGAGTCGAATATCTTTGATTATGTCAGCGTGCAGACCAGCATTTGTTATTAATCTCTTTAGGCTCTTACGCGTAAAAAAGCGCAGATGAGTTTTATCCAAAATCCCGGTCTGTCGATAATAAAACTCACCATTAGCTAACTCAGTAATCACACCTTGATACCCGATATTTGGTACCGAGATGATGACTTTACCGGACTCTTTCAAACAAGCTATTGCATTTTTAAGCACCATCGCTGGATCATATAAGTGCTCCAGAACATCCGCAAAAATAATGCAATCATATTTAGTATTGAGCGTTGAAAAAATATTATTGGAATTAAGATCGGCAACTTTGACATCACGGTAAACTTGACGCGCAACAGCTGCTGCTGCGTCTTCATATTCAATACCATCGACGACACACCCTTTCTCAGAAATTAAATATTTCCCGAGGGCACCTTCATAACATCCAATATCCAGCACTTCAGAACCATCATTGATAAATGAGGATACGACAAATAACGAATCTTCGCTATTCCCTAGCTGTTCCCGGCTATATTTGTGATTATCAGTCATTTCAATCTCATTTAATCGGTTGGGGATTGGAACCATTCATGCTCTATACAAAATACACCTTCGCCTTCATAGTCATTATAAACCGTGAATTTTTCCGCGTCGGTAATATAATCAAATCCAATTAAACTCCGGTCTCCCATGACTCCAATATCAAAACTGAAGGACCCAGGGAGTAAAGGCAATACCGGAATTTTATATTCTACGGTATATATACCCTTCTTATTAGAAATTACGAAGTTATCCAGGCCTGTATTAATCCCATAAAGATATTTTCTTTCTGAAGAATATAAAGCTGCGCCAACCATCAATCCTTCAACTTCTTCATCATTAACCTGATACTCAATGGTGAGTGACAAGCTCTCACCGGTTTTGAGATAATTTGTGTTAAGTTTTGTTGAGATAATTCTTGCAGGCGTACCTGGATTCTGCTGACGGTTTTCATTGTTACTATTGTCAACATGCTGGATCTGATACATAAAATCATTGTATTGATCACAGACGTCGTTTGCTGAGCCTGAGGCACGAATTCTGCCGCCATCAATCCATAGGGCTTTATTACAAAACCGTTTAACTTGCTCTGGAGAATGCGAGACAAAAAGAATTGTCGTACCATTTTCCTTCAACGCATTCATATGCTTCAGACATTTCAACTGGAACCTGATATCCCCTACGGCCAGGGCTTCATCAACGATGAGAATATCCGGCTGAATATTCGCGGCAACAGCGAAAGCCAGCCTAACGTACATACCTGAGGAATACGTTTTCACTGGCTGACTAATAAAATCACCGATATCTGCAAATTTAACAATGTCATCATAACGGGAGTCGATCTCATCTTTACTTAAACCAAGAATACTGGCATTCATATAGATGTTTTCTTGACCGGTAAACTCAGGATTAAAACCAGCCCCCAGTTCCAACAGCGCCGCAATGCGCCCATTAACGTTGATACTTCCAGATGTTGGTGACAGTGTACCTGTGAGCATTTGCAGCAGCGTTGATTTACCGGCCCCGTTTTTGCCAACGATCCCAACGGAGTCACCACGTTCAATAACGAAATTCAGGTCTTTTAATGCCCAATGTTCTTTATAATATTTCTTTTCCTGCAAGCCTGTTGCTCTACGTAATTTATTGACTAAAGGCCCTATTAATCGATATTTAGGATTGTCATAAATAAAATAGCATTTACTAACGTTATTGACTTCAACGGTTACATTAGATGACATCAGCAAACCCTTTTTTTAGCTTTTCGAAGCAATAATAACCCAAGGCAAGAGCAAGCAACGAGCTGCCATAGGATATCGCAACAGCTAACAAACCAGGCGTTTTACCCCAGATAACAACATCACGGGTAACTTCAATAAAATAAGCAAGCGGATTCAGCATCAATATGGGTTGCAAGGATTCGGGAAGTGCGCTTCGAGGGAAAAAGAGTGGTGACGTAAACATCAGAATCGTTGTCAACACGCCCGTTATCTGTGCCAGATCGCGTAAATAAACACCCACCGATGAAAGAATGAGCATCATTCCGACCAATGCCATGAAATACGGAAGCCAGATGACCGGTAATAGCAGCAAGGTCAAATGTACCTGATTCATAAGCACAATACTGGCGATGATCAGAATAACCAGGCTGACTAACGCATGAAATAAACTACTCAGTAATACTGTCACGGGCAATATGGAAAGCGGAAAAACAATTTTATTCACATAGTTAGCATTGCTCGTAATCAGTGTCACAGAACGGTTAAAACATTCCGCAAAAATATTAAATACGACCATTCCGGCAAAGAGGATTACTGCGAACGAAGCTTTGTTTCCATCGCCACCGACGCCCCATTTTGCCTTAAAAACAACAGAGAACACAAAAGTATAAATTGCCAGCATCAAAAGCGGGGTGAAGAACGACCACCCCATCCCCATTACTGAGCCTTTATATCGGCTCAGAATGTCACGCTTTGTCATCTGGTATATTAATGTTCTGTTGTTAACTAACTCTAATAGATAATTTTTCATGCAGTTATTTTGGCTTACAGTAAGATGCTATCTTTAAGTTTTTTGCCAACCTGATCTTTTGCCGACAAAATAACCAGGTCATCTTTAATAGGCCAGGTAATATTCAGGTCTGTATCTTCCCACAAGATAGAGTGCTCAGCTTGCGGATTGTAATAATCAGTACATTTATATACAAACTCAGCTTCTTCGCTGGTCACGTAAAAGCCATGAGCAAAACCTTCCGGTACCCATAGCTGGCGCTTGTTTTCCGCAGAAAGTAACACCCCAACCCACTTGCCGAACGTCGAAGAACCCTTACGGATATCTACGGCAACATCATAAACTTCACCGCTGACGACACGAACCAGCTTACCTTGTGTATTTTCGGTCTGGTAATGCAAACCTCGCAAAATCCCTTTTTTGGATTTTGAATGGTTATCCTGCACGAAGTTACACTTGCGTTGAGCTACTGACTCTTCAAATTTTTGCTGATTCCATGTTTCCATGAAAAAGCCGCGTTCATCGCCAAACACGGCTGGTTCGATGATTTTTACGTCAGGAATGGCTGTATCGATGACTTTCATAACTCACTTGTACTCTTTGATATTATTAAGCGCCACGCGCCAGTCTGAAGGTTTGATGCCAAATTGGCGTTCAATCTTTTGGCAATTAAGGCGGGAATTAGAAGGACGTTTCGCGCGAGTGGGATATTCACTACCGGCAATACTATGCACCAACGGCGCACGATCCAGACAGCCGTGTTCTACGGCACGGGTAAATATCGCGCGGGCAAAATCAGCCCAATTCGTATGCGGTGCGCCAGAATAATGATAAATTCCCCATTCTGGTGACAAGCCATGATCAATTTGCTCAATCATTGAAATGATTGCACTGGCGATATCACCGGCATACGTCGGCCCTCCCCATTGATCGGCAACCACATTCAATTCGTTGCGCATTCCGGCAAGACGAAGCATTGTTTTTACAAAATTGCTGCCATGTTCACCAAACACCCACGCGGTGCGCAAGATGAGATATTTGCTGGCATTCTGCGCAACGGCGTTTTCTCCGGCAAGCTTACTTTGCCCGTACACACCTTGCGGCCCTGTCTTCATATCTTCCGTGTATTCGCCTTCGCGTTCACCATCAAAGACATAGTCAGTTGAGATATGAACCAGCACAGCACCTATTTTATCTGCCGCAATTGCCAGATATTTCGGGCCATCGGCATTGATGTGATAGGATGCCTCAACGTCATCTTCGGCCTTATCAACCGCAGTATGCGCTGCAGCATTGAGTATATAGTCAGGTTTAAATGCGGTAACCTGAGCATTCACCTGCGCGGCATCGGTAATATCAAGTTGATTACGATCCACGGCTAAAATCTCTGCTTTACCTGTTAGTTGCGCGACGAGGCAGCTACCTACCTGTCCATTACAACCAATAACCAATACGCGCATTTTTTTGCCTCTTACTTTTCACCAACAAGTGTCATCAGATATTGCCCGTAATCATTTTTCATCATTGGCTTAGCCAGTCTGATGACATCCTCGCTGGTGAGCCAATTATTGCGCCAGGCAATCTCTTCCAGACAGGCAACTTTCAGGCCTTGTACATCTTCAATGGTCTGAACAAAAGACGATGCCTGATGCAGGCTTGCGTGAGTACCGGTATCCAGCCACGCAAAACCACGGCCCAGTAGTTCAACATTGAGCAAACCTTCATCAAGGTACATCTGGTTAATGGAGGTGATCTCCAGCTCTCCACGATGCGAAGGTTTCACTTTCCGGGCAAATTCAACGACGCGCTGATCATAGAAGTACAAACCAGTCACCGCATAATTGGATTTGGGATGAGTGGGTTTTTCTTCAATCGATACCACTTTGTGGTTGCTATCAAATTCAACAACACCAAAACGTTCTGGATCTTTCACCTGGTAGCCGAAAACCGTTGCGCCACTCTGGCGTGAAACGATTTTTTTCAATGTATTACTGAATGACTGCCCATAGAAAATATTGTCGCCAAGCACCAAACAGCATGAATCATCACCGATGAATTTCTCACCGATGATAAATGCCTGCGCTAGCCCATCTGGGCTGGGCTGAATAGCATATTCAATATGAATGCCCAAATGACTACCATCACCGAGCATACGTACAAATGAAGCGTTGTCTTCAGGAGTAGTGATCACCAAAATATCGCGGATACCTGCAAGCATCAAAGTCGACAACGGGTAATAAATCATCGGCTTATCATAAATGGGTAACAGTTGCTTTGAGACACCTAAAGTGATCGGATAAAGACGGGTTCCGGAACCACCAGCAAGAACAATACCTTTCATCATCTATTCCTTAATTAATCCGCCAGTCCCAGACGTTCGCCTGCGTAGGAGCCATCCATAACACGCTGCCACCAGCCCTGGTTATGCAAGTACCACTGAACGGTTTTGCGGATGCCGGATTCGAAAGTTTCCTGCGGAACCCAACCCAACTCATCTTTGATTTTGCTGGCGTCAATAGCATAGCGCAGGTCATGTCCCGGACGATCGGCAACATAGGTGATCAAATCGGCAAAGTGACTAATCCCCTCAGGTTTATCAGTGATCACCTCATCAAGGATGGCGCAAATCGTTTTGACCACATCGATGTTTTTACGCTCATTATGACCGCCAATATTGTAGGTCTCGCCGACCACGCCTTCGGTGACGACTTTATACAACGCACGTGCGTGATCCTCTACGAACAGCCAGTCGCGGATCTGCTCACCATTGCCGTACACCGGCAGTGGTTTGCCAGCCAGCGCGCTGAGGATGATCAACGGGATCAATTTCTCAGGGAAATGATAAGGACCGTAATTATTCGAGCAGTTCGTTACCAGCGTAGGCAACCCGTAGGTGCGACGCCATGCACGCACCAGATGATCGCTGGATGCTTTAGAGGACGAATAAGGGCTGCTCGGCGAGTAAGGCGTTTTCTCTGTAAACAGGGGCAACTCAGAGCCAGCCGGAACCTCGTCAGGATGTGGCAAATCGCCATAAACTTCATCGGTAGAGATATGGTGAAAGCGGAACAGGGATTTACGTGGTTCATCCAGTTGCGACCAGTACTTGCGCGCCGTTTCCAGCAACACATAGGTGCCAATGATGTTTGTTTCGATAAAAGCGGCAGGGCCTGTGATAGAGCGATCAACATGACTTTCAGCGGCAAGGTGCATTACCGCATCCGGCTGATGCTCAGCAAAAATGCGCGCCATCGCCTCACCATCACAAATATCAGCGCGTTCGAAAGCGTAGCGCGCATTATTTTCAATTTCCGTCAGTGACTCAAGGTTGCCGGCATAGGTTAATTTATCGACATTAACCACTGCATCCTGAGTGTTATTAATAATGTGGCGAACTACCGCTGAACCAATAAAACCTGCACCACCAGTGACCAGTATTTTCACGAGAATTATCCGCTCTTGCTTTTCAATGTATTGACTTAAAAAAACCAGGAACCCAGGCCTGTTACTCGCAACCAAATTTCAGATACGCTACCGCCCCTGGCTCTACAGCTACCAGTATACTGTGTGTACGACTCGACAATTTAAAGTTGCACCAACGCCTATCGGCGACTTAATTTTGCCCACCGCCCGGCACAAAATGCTAAACGCGTATTCTCCGCTTAAACAGCGCTGGAAACAAGGAAAAATCTCATCGACATCTTAGCGTTGTATATCAATCACTACCTTTTTTAGTGATTGATTTTAATAATGAAAATAAAAGGGCAGTAAGAATATGCTGAAGACGTAATCGTCTTATCGCCACTCTTCACTGCCCTTACGTTCGCTATTCTAAATACACGTTTTACGATTGGTTACTGCACCAGCAATTTCTTAATGCTGTCGCGGAATTTCTGCCCTTCTTTCAGGTTACGCAGCCCGTAGTTAACAAACGCCTGCATATAACCCATTTTTTTACCGCAATCATAGCTCTCGCCGGTCATCAGCATCGCATCAACCGACTGTTTGTTCGCCAGTTCAGCGATAGCATCCGTCAACTGAATACGTCCCCAGGCACCCGGCTCGGTTTTTTCCAGCTCAGGCCAGATGTCTGCGGAAAGCACATAACGCCCGACCGCCATCAGGTCGGAATCCAGCGTCTGCGGCTGATCCGGTTTTTCAATAAACTGCACGATGCGACTCACTTTACCTTCGTTATCCAGCGGCTCTTTGGTCTGAATAACGGAATACTCAGAAAGATCGCCTTTCATACGCTTCGCCAGCACCTGGCTACGGCCAGTTTCAGCAAAACGCGCCACCATGGCGGCAAGGTTGTAGCGCAACGGGTCGGCCGTCGCGGTATCCAGTACGATATCCGGCAGCACAACCACGAACGGATTATCGCCCACGATCGGACGCGCGCACAGAATAGAGTGGCCGAGGCCCAGCGGCTGCGCCTGACGCACGTTCATAATGGTCACGCCCGGCGGACAGATGGACTGTACTTCTGCCAGTAATTGACGCTTAACACGCTGTTCGAGCAGCGCTTCAAGCTCATAAGAGGTGTCGAAGTGGTTCTCAACGGCATTTTTTGACGAGTGAGTCACCAGAACGATTTCTTTGATCCCTGCAGCAACAACTTCGTCGACGATGTATTGAATCATCGGCTTGTCGACGATCGGTAGCATCTCTTTAGGAATCGCTTTTGTGGCGGGAAGCATATGCATTCCCAGACCTGCTACCGGAATAACTGCTTTCAAATTAACCATTGATTTCTTCCACCTATAAATAATGGGATGAATTATAAACCTTTGCCCTGTTTTAGCCAGTGGGTTCGCAGCGTGCGACAGTGAAAGATGTTACGCCGAATGTCACGAGCAAGCAGTAGATGTAATCCTAACCCCTGGGTCAAAGCACCAGGATTTATCGTAAAAGCCTCGCTTGCGGCCATTACGACTTTTTCGCGGGTAAGCGGAAATTCAGATTGTCGGCATTCACCACATGCTGATCGACACGGTCGATGTCCACTGAACTTTGCCCGTTCTCATTAACCGCATGCACGTTCGCCAGTGACAGCAACGTGTCCTGTTTTGCCATAAAACGCCCCCGCACATCTTTGCGTAAATCAAAGTTTAGCTTCAGCGCCGGACCCACCGATGCCTGCTGCATGATATTGATATTACGTAAGAAAAGGTGCTGAGGTTTGTTGTGCAGTTCCAGCGTGGCTTGCTGCATTTTTACGTTAGTGATCGCCACAAACGAAGTGGCATTGCCGGAGGAAATCTGAATACCGCGCAGCTTGTATTTACTGCTGGTATTATCCTGGCGGATATCGTTCAGTTTGAAATTCTGCGGAATGGAAAGATAGTTCCCTTTGATCACGCCGTAGCCAATCAACATACCGGCGCTATTGTCCATGCTGATGTTATCAATCACAAAGTTGTCGCAGCCATAAATCGCCACCGTGGCATTATCAAGACCGGCTTTTTTACTGAAATCCGGCGTGATGTTGCGAGCTTTCACGTTGCGGATAATGAAGTGCTTGCCGTTCTCAACGTGCACCAGTTGGCGGCAATTGCTGCCAGTGATATTGGCGACGACAAAGTTTTTCACCGCCTGATCTTCCGGATAGGTGTTGTCGTAAGTACTTCCTGCCAGACCAATGCCAATACCCCAGTTGATCTTGCCGTTAGTACAATCGATATTGTCGATAACATGGTCGGAGATCAGAATGTTGCGATCGTTGATAGCGACATTCCACTCGATGGCGTCCCCTTGCAAGTCGCTGAAGCGGCCATTGGTGATGCGCACGCCGTCAAACTGGTTATGGTAGCCCTGACGCAGAATGCCATAATTGGCCTTTGTCACCGTAATCTGATCAATCAGCAGATTGCGCATCACCCGGTTGTCTTTGCCACCAATGTAAATCTGCATCACCGGCCCATAGCCGCTCATCGCCACCCCTTTGATTTCACAATCGGAGCCGCGCACATCCAGCGTAATATTGTAAAGGTTGCCGCCATCCTCGCCGATCACACGGCTACCATCCTGCAATACAATGCGCCCACGACCATTGCCTTTCAGCGCACCGCGCACCAGCAATGTTTTGCCTGGCGGAATGAAAATCCCGGTATTGATGTTTTCACACACCAGCCCTGCGGGGATCTCAACCGTTTGTCCGGCGGCAAACGCGTCGTTAAGCGCCGCAGGCCAATCATTATGATTGTATTGACGGATATCGACAGTGCCGTTACCGCCTATCGCGCGCGCAACCGTGGTATGCAGAAGGGGTAATGCCGCCAGTGCTGAACTGGCGGCGAGGAAAGAGCGTCGGGTAAAGGATGTTGATGATTTGCAGGCGGCCATAAAACCTCTGTTTAAAGCGTTTGCAGCAGACTTGCCAGTTGCTGGTTGATGATTTTTTGGTTGAAGTCAGCTTCGACTTTCGCGCGTGCCCGGGTCACCACCGGGGTGAGATCGCTATCCTGCATGGTCCCGAAAGCGGCTAAACGCTGCGCCAGCGCTTCAGCATCTTTTTCCGGCACCAGCCAGCCAGACTCCCCGGCGTCAATCAATTCCGGAATGCCGCTGTGCACCGTCGAAACCACCGGGATCCCCACCGCCATCGCTTCCATCAGCGCAACAGGGATCCCTTCCATATCGCCGTCTGCGCCGGTAATAGACGGCAACAGAAACACATCCGCTTCATCCAGAAGCGCTTTGACTTCATGGCTCGGTTTAAAGCCCGGCATCTCGATCACGTCTTCCAACTGGAACTGTTCAATCAGGGTACGCAAGCGCCGCTCCCAAGGCCCCATACCCAGAATGCGATATTTGAACGCCACGCCGCGCGCTTTCAGCAGACGGCAGGCTTCAATCGCCACATGCAGCCCCTTCTTCTCGGTCAGGCGGGCGACAGAGATAATTTGCAACGGGCTTCCCGGCGTTTTGACGGGCCGCAGACTAAAGCGCGTCATGTCTACGCCCATACGCGAGACGGCGATTTTTTTCTCCGGGCAGCCCATCTTTTTCAACCGCCCCGCCCATAGATCGCTGATCGGCAACATCAGGTCGCCGCGCTGGAATAATCGCTGATACTCTGGCGTGTAGTGGTTCAACACGTCGCGGTGTGAAACATCAATGCCATGGAAAACCGTGGCAATTTTGCCTTTCAGCACCCCAAGCTCGCGCAGTTTCGCCGCCGTAACGCCAGCAGGCCCAAAATGGGCGATAAACACATCCGCAATAAAGGCGCGCGGCGCAAGCGCACAGATAGCCGAGAGGATCAGGTTGCGCGCTTCATCGCCATAACGCGACATATTCAGCGCTTTCCACGTCGACGATTTCCAGCAACCCCGAGCGATTGCCTGCGCGCGGTAACTCAGTTTCGCCAGTTTCCCTTCCGGTTCAGCCAGCAGCCAATGTGTTTTTTCAGCCAGCTTATACTCCGTATATGCGGCATGGGTGTTATTCATATCGCCCTTATGCAGGGCGACAATCTCCACCTCAAAACCCATGTTAATAAAGGCGACAATCTGGTTAAGGACGAATGTTTCCGACGCTAAGGGAAACTTCAGCAAAAAGAAGCTGACTTTCATTTCGCCCCCTGCACACGATCCAGTACCGATTTCACCATCTTCATTCCCTGCTCCCGTTCCGCTGCTACGGCGACTGCCAGTCGCGCGTTAATGGCAGGCAGTTGCCCGAGGGTATCCGCTGCCATCGCCGCCAGAGAACCATCAAGCAGATGACGGATATCCACCGCCATTTCCGGCATGCCCAATTGCTGCATAATTCCGGCAGATTTGTGTTCGTAGTTGATGGCGATCGCCGGTGTACCGAAGTTCATTGAAATAATGGCGGAGTGCAGACGCGTCCCGACGGTTAAATCGCAGGCGCCGAGAATTTTGCCCATTTCCAGGTCGTTCAGTTCGTCCATCACCACGTGGTAGCGCGACGGGTCACTGACATACTGACGTAAATTGAGCGCCACCATGCGGTCATCTTTGTTGTAACTATCAATACCGGTGCAGGTCGACAGCGCAATCACCTGGTAACCTGCATCAATAATACGGTTAACGACGCCGGCAAAAGCCTGCTCATAAGCCTGTTGAGTGGTATTCAGGCGCTTGTCGAACGGTGCCAGTTCACGCAGGGTAATCGCCACCGTCTTCTCTTTCGCCGCCAGATCCAGCCAGTGCTGCACAGCATAGCTGGCCACAAAATCGGCCTGGTGATGCGCCACCAGCCAGGCGGTATCCACGCCCTGCTCCACTTTGTCGGTAGTGATATTGCTTTGCTTCATCAAATTAAGGCTGACGGTTTCGCGCAGGATCAACGCATGGCAATGGCCGAAGACATAATTGGCCAGTTGGTTGAACTGCTCGTTCTGGAACGGCCCAACGCTGTGGCCGATCATATACAGCGGCTTTTTCGCCATAAACGTGCAGAGCGCATGTTCAAACTGCGGAACGCCATACAGATCAACAAAAAAGGAGCCGCCCACCTGAATAATGGCGTCATAGCCGGAAAGCAGGCGCACAAAATCGGTAAACCCCTGTGCAATGGCAATATTGCGCAGTTTGCCGGTATCGGTCACGCGGGAAAGCAGTACCTGATGCTGGTAGCGGCGACGCAGGACTTTCTTGACCCGCCCCATCAATCCGGCAGCATTGTTCTGTTCTTTCATTTGGCTGTACAGCGGGTCGCCCATCACCGGGCGATTTAACAACCAGGATGAACTCACCGGATAGCGGCTCATCACATCCACATCTGCATCAGGTTCAATCAGGGCAATAGCATCCAGCAATCCGCGTAATATTGCGCTGTCACCACGGTTACCGCAGGTATGATTGCCAAGGATCAATAATTTCATAGCGACCTCTTAAAGGGGTTCAATAACGTTTCTTAGCCTGCGCGGAGCAGCGTTTTTAATTTCTCGTTACGGCAAAACTGGCGCTTCATCTCCACCACCAGCGCATTACGCGATACCACCAACATCAGCACGAAAGCCACAACCCCCGCCGCGACCTGAATCGCCAGCGTGGCAGCAAGGGGCAAATGCCCGTTCAGCGCCAGCCCCAACCCGTAGCTCACCACCAGCGTCGGCAATGAGAGGTAGAACGGCAGCCACAGGCTCAAAATGTACTGGCGGTAACTGGAACCGAGCACCGGTTTGATCATCACGAAATAGCTCAGAACGGTATTAATGATTTGTACCAGCAAAAAGCCGAGGGTGACGCCCAGCGCGCCCCCCATGTGCCCGCCGATAATAATGGCGGGAATAAAAAGAAACGTTTTAAAGACGTTGAATTTAAAGCTGATATCCACCCGAGCTTTCGCCATTAACAGCGAACCTATCGGGTTTCCTACTGCGCGTAACAAGCCAACGATGCACAACAGTTGCAGGATGGGAATAATGCTGCTCCATTTGTCACCGAAAACCAGCGGCACGAAGTTGTTTGACACCACCATCAGTCCGAGCAAAACAGGAAAGTTAATGATCCCCACCACCGACAGTAGCTTGTAGAAGTTCACGCGCAGCTTTTCGGTATCGTCCTGAATTTTGGCAAACGCCGGGAACAATACACGGGTAATGATCGGGTTGAGCTTCATCGGCGGGACAACCGCCACGTTGTAAGCCAGGTTGTATCCCCCGGCGACGCTGGCACCGAGGATACGCGCCAGAACCAGCGTTGAGAGGTTGGTGTTGACATAATTGATGATACTGTCTGCGGTCAACCATGCGCCAAAGCGCAGGTTGGAACTCACCGACGCCAGTGAAAAATGCAGCCCAGGACGGTAGATCTTACGACCAAAGTAGCCAAACAGCAGCGTACGCACAGCGCTGTTGACCAGATAACCAAGGATCGCCGTCATGGCGAGCGGCCAGAAAAAGGCGCTAATGACCGTAAAGCTAAAGCCCGCCAGTACGGAGAGCGTTTCGATCGCGCCGATTTTGTTGAACTCCAGCTCTTTTTGCATCAATGCACGGAACTGCTGGCCATGCGGTATCACCACAAAAGCCAGCGACAGCGTACGGATAAGCGGCGCCAGGTCAGGGTTATTCAGCACATGAGCAATCACGCCGCTCAGGGAGAAGACCGCCACACACACCACAATCCCCAACCCGACGTTCAGCCAGTAAAGCGTCGTCAGCTCAAGATGACTTATCTCTTTGCGCTGGATTATGGAGTTCGCAATGCCAAAATCAGACAGCGTATCCGCCAGCGCGATAATCACCAGCGAGATCGTCAACAAGCCAAACTGGTGGTTATCGATGATGCGCGCCAGTACCGTCATCTGCACCAGCCCCAGACCAATGATGGTCAGCGTGGCCATGGCGGACCACTTTGCGCCGCTGATGGTTTTTTCTCTCAGGCTCATGACCTTTCCTTAATACGCCGCTTTGTTGACAAAGCCTTTAAAGATGGTCAGAAAAACGATTTTGATATCGAACCACAAGCTCCATTCGCGAATGTACTCCAGGTCAAATTCGATACGTTTTTCCATTTTTTCCAGCGTGTCCGTCTCACCGCGCCAGCCATTAATCTGCGCCCAGCCGGTGATACCCGGTTTCACTTTATGACGGAGCATGTAGCCTTCGATGAGTGAACGGTATTGTTCGTTATGCGCAACCGCGTGCGGGCGTGGTCCCACAATGGACATTCCCCCCGTCAGCACATTGATAAACTGTGGCAATTCATCCAGCGAAGTACGGCGCAGAAAACTGCCAACGCGGGTCACGCGCGGATCGTTCTGTGTAGCCTGGGTCACGACTTTGTCGTTCTCCATCACCTTCATGGAGCGGAATTTCCACACTTTGATGGGTTTCCCATCCATGCCATAGCGCGTCTGACGAAAGATAATCGGCCCCGGCGAGCTGAGTTTCACCGCCACAGAAATGCCCAACAGCACCGGGGAAATCAGCAGCAGAATCAAAGAAGAGAGCACAATATCTTCGATGCGTTTCAGGATGCGGTTAATGCCGGACAACGGCGTGTCATACAGCGGCACCACCGGAACACCGTTTACCTCTTCAACACGGGAATGCAGGATATTGAAAGTAAAGACATCGGGAATCAGAATGACGGAACAGGTGGTGTCCGCCAGCTGACGCACCAGATTCTTAATGCAAGCAGCATCATTCATCGACATCGCGATGTAGACATTATGGATTTTGCCGGACTTGGCGTCATCGACCAGTTGCTCGAGGTTACCCGCCCAGTCAGTGGTAATGCAACCCGGTTGCGGATCGTGGTAAACACCGACCACATCGAAACCCAGCCACGGTTCATTGCGAAATCCTTCCAGTAACTCCTGCCCCATTGGCATATCACCCGCCACCGCGACACGACGGGTGTTATACCCCAGGTTACGCAGCCAGCCGGCGCCAAAACGGATCACCGCACGACTTATCATTAACCCCATACTGGTTAACAGATACCAGGAGAGATAAATTCTGAAGGTATTATCAAAATCATTGCTGAACGCCAGCAGCCCTGCGCTGAAAATCAGGCTCAGCGTCCAGTTCTGCAACAACAACGTCAGTTCGGTCATGATCTTAACGCCCCGCCACGAGCGATAAAAATCCGTCATTCCGCCAATCATCTGGAAGACGACCAGGGTAATCAGAGCCATCATAAGATGCATGTAGAAAAACGGCAGCGCATTAACTTTGCACACTACCCAAAGTCCGCCGAACATAATGGTGATGTCGGAGAAGCGCTGCACGATAGAGATTAACGATGCATTCGTTTTGGCCCGATCGCGCTTTTTTAGATTCGTCATCGTTGTACCTGCCTGTATGTTCACCCTCCCCGACCAAGGGGAGGGGAACGCCTGATATTTACTGATTCAACAGCGCCAGAATTTCCTGCGTTCGCGCTTCCATCAACGGCACATTCTGGCGGGATTCCACATTGAGACGCACGACCGGTTCCGTATTGGACGAACGCAGGTTGAAGCGCCAGTCCGGGAACGCGATGCTGATGCCATCCGTGCGATCGATTTCCTGTGCCCCCGGTGCGAAATGTTGTTCGACGCGGGCAATCGCCGTTGCCGGATCGGCCAGTTTGCTGTTGATTTCACCACTTGCCGGGAACGCTACCATGCGGTCACGAACCAGTTCGGCCAGCGTTTTGCCTTTCAGGCACAGCAATTCCGTTACCAGCAGCCATGGGATCATGCCGCTGTCGCAATAGGCAAAGTCGCGGAAATAGTGGTGCGCACTCATCTCGCCGCCGTAAATGGCATCTTCTTCACGCATGCGCTCTTTAATAAACGCGTGCCCGGTTTTCGACATCACCGGCGTGCCACCCGCACGGCTGACAACGTCCACGGTGTTCCAGGAGAGGCGCGGGTCATGAATGATCTTCGCCCCCGGATGTTTTTCGAGGAACGCTTCCGCCAGCAGGCCAACAATGTAGTAGCCTTCAATAAACTGGCCGTCACCGTCGAACAGGAAGCAGCGGTCGAAATCGCCATCAAACGCGATGCCCATATCCGCATGGTGTTCAATCACTGCATTGCGGGTATCCGCGCGGCATTCCGGCAGCAGAGGGTTAGGAATACCGTGCGGGAAGGTGCCATCCGGTTCGTTATGCACTTTGACAAAAGTGACCGGCACGTTAAGCGCCTTAAAACGCGCCTCAATGGCGTCGATCACCGGACCGGCCGCGCCATTACCGGAGTTGATCACCAGTTTCAGCGGTTTCAGGTTGCGGGTATCGATATACCCCAGCAGGTGGTCGATGTAGGCATCACGCAGGTTGATTTGTTTATAGCTGCCGCGTTTGCTCGGGTTTACCGGTGGAAAGTCATTGGCTTCCGCCAGGCGCTGCACATCGCGCAGCCCGGTATCGCCGCTGATCGGGCGCGCACCCTTACGCACCAGTTTCATGCCGTTGTAATCCATCGGATTATGACTGGCGGTCACTTCAATGCCGCCATCCACGCCAAGGTGGAAGGTCGCGAAATAGATCTCTTCGGTACCGGAAAGCCCGATATCGAGTACATCCACTCCGGCATCCTGCAGACCTTTTGCCAGCGCCATTTTCAGCGCCTCGCTGGTCTGGCGAACATCGCCACCCAGCACAATGGTCTGCGGCTTCAGGTATTCACCGTAGGCGCGGCCAATACGCCATGCAATCTCTTCATTCAGTTCTTCGCCCAGCTTTCCACGGATATCGTAAGCTTTAAAACAGGTTAATTTTTCCATCATTACCTCTTCTTCAGGCAACAGTCAGCCTTGACCGCAAAATGGCCATATATAATTGATTAATAAATAATTTAATGCCGGAACGCGGTTCCGTTATCCGGCATCGGGCGTTAAATACGCCCGTAGCGATCCTTGAATCGCACGATGTCATCCTCTTCAAGGTACGAACCGGAGCGCACCTCAATCAGGTCGAGCGGAATTTTGCCCGGGTTTTCCAGGCAATGGCGCGCACCGAGCGGGATGTAAATCGACTCGTTCTCGCCTAACAACTTGACATCATCATTAATGGTGACTTTCGCCGTGCCAGCCACAACCACCCAGTGCTCTGCGCGGTGATGGTGCATCTGTACGGACAGGCCTTCGCCAGGTTTGACGGTAATGCGTTTAACCTGGTAGCGATCGCCGGAATCGATAGAGTCGTATTTCCCCCACGGGCGATAGACTTCACGGTGGATATGGTGTTCGTGGCGTCCATCTGCTTTGATTTTTTCCACCACTTTTTTCACATCCTGTACATGGTTACGGTCAGCAATCAGCACCGCATCTTTGGTCTGTACCACCACCAAATCTTTTACACCGACGGTCGTCACCAGTCCGGACTCCGCGTAGACGTAGCTGTTTTCGGTGTCATGACTGATAACGTCACCGTGATGGACGTTTCCCTCCGGCGTATGCTGGCTGATTTCCCACAGTGAAGACCAGGAGCCAACATCACTCCAGCCTGCATCCATCGGCACCACAACCGCATCGGCGGTTCTCTCCATCACCGCGTAGTCAATCGACTCTTCCGGACAGGCCAGAAACGCGTCTTCGTCGACACGGATAAAGTCCATATCCGGGTCGGTGGCCTCCATCGCCTTTTCACATGCAGAAAGAATATCCGGACGGTATTTTTTCAACTCTTCCAGGAACCGACCGGCACGGAACAGAAACATGCCGCTATTCCAGTAGTATTCACCGGTGGCCACATAGCCCTGGGCGGTTTCCAGGTTCGGTTTTTCCACAAACTGCGCTACGTTAAACGCAACCGCATCCACTTTGCCTTCACACACCTCGCCACGGCGGATATAGCCGTAACCGGTTTCCGGCAGATCGGGCACAATCCCGAAGGTCACCAGTTTGCCGCTTTCCGCATAAGGAATAGCGTTACGAACGGATGTCCGGAAAGCCTCTTCGTTCTGAATAACGTGGTCGGCAGCCAGCACCAGCATTAACGGATCGGCATCCGGGTTGTGACGCTTAACCGCCAGCGCCGCGAGGGCGATAGCAGGCGCGGTGTTGCGCCCCGCCGGTTCCAGAATGATGTTTTCGGTCAGCTTATGCAGCTGGCGCAGTTGCTCGGCAACGATAAAACGGTGCTGCTCGTTACAAATCACCACCGGGCTTTCGCACTCCACCCCGTTCAAACGATTGACGGTGGTTTGCAGCATCGTGAGATCGCCCTTCAGGCACAGAAATTGTTTAGGGTAAAGCACGCGGGACAATGGCCACAGACGGCTACCGGAACCTCCGGCCATCACTACCGGATACAGTTGCGTTTGACTCATGATTTATCCCCATTGCCGTCGAAATTCAGGCTGCCGTGCTGCGCATGTGCATGCGCTGGCTGCGCGGAATTTTCCGGGCTGATATCAGCAATAAATTGGCGTAACACGTTCTCTTTTTCGAGCGTGCGTTCGGCATATTCACGTGCCACCGTGTTGTTTTTGGGCAGCGCTAACGCGCGTTCGATGCCCCAGGCCAGCGCATCAACCGATTCCGGCTCTACGCAGACCGCAATACCCGGCTGTGCAAGGCATAGCTGGCCAAGTTCGGTACTCTCTTCTGCGGTGATCACCGCATTGCCGCCGACGGCCAGAATGTTGGTTAACTTAGACGGCAGCACCGCATCCGCCGCGCCGCGTTTCTGGATAACCAGATGGCAATCGCCCAGGCTTAACAATGCGGGCAACGCGTCGTATGGCTGCAACGGGAAAAATTTCACGTTGTCCAGACCGTGTTCGCTGACCATTTTTTCCAGTCGTGCCTTACCGCCGCCCTGCCCGACAATGACAAACAACCACGGATGGTTTTGCAGGCGCGCAGCGGCTTCAACCACGTTTTCCAGCCCCTGCTTCTCACCGATGTTGCCGGAATAAAGAATGATTTTTTTGTCATCCGGCAGACCGAGGTGGCGGCGTAACTGTGCAACGCTTTCTGCATCAACATCGCGAAAGCGCGCCACTTCGGACCAGTTCGGGAAGAAAATGATCTTGTCTGCCGCCACCCCTTTCTCCCGTGCTTTATTCATCATGGAGCGGGAGATGGTAGAGACGTTATCGACGTTATGCAGGCCACTCCGTTCAAAGGCCGCTGCCAGACGCGCTACGCGACCGCTCTTGCCTTTGCCAGCCATGCCTAAGCCCAGCATCGCGTCAACTTCATAATCCTGAATGTGCAACACCGTGCGTGCGCCCGAAAGCTTCGCCAGCAGGCGCATGCCCGGTGTACAAAACAGCGTGGGCACCACGCCAATGATGCGATCCGGTTTCCAGCTACGTTGCGCCATCAGCGGGAAGAAACTGCTCAGGGCAAAGCTGCCCAGATGCAGCAACCGCTTTAACGTCGAGGGTTGACGAGGCACATACAGCGGGCAACGCCACACCGTGGCGGCCCCCTGCTCTTTTCGCCAGCGCCATGCGCTGTAATGCTCGCCTACTTTCCACTCCGGATAGTACGGCGGCGCAGTGATCACGCGCACGTCATGGCCCTGACGGGCCATCCATTCCACCATTTCGCCGGTGTACTTACCGATCCCGGTCAGCTCCGGCGAGTAGTTGATGCCATAGACCAGGATTTTCATAAGCCCGGTACTCCCTGTGCATCGAGGAAATAGGCGCGGCTGTTGTCATGTACCAGCGGATCGGCAATCAGCGACTCCGGCGTTCCCCAGCGATATTCATTGTGCTGATCCGGCGGTAGCACGAGCGTCTCCTCGTCCACACGCAAGCGGAAACCGAGCACAATGTAGTGGGTGGAAAACGCACTACCGGAGAAGTTATCGTCATAGAAGTGCTGCCAGACGCCGTAGAACTCACCTGCCGACATCGGCAGGCGCAGCCCCAGTTCCGCCTGGGTCAGGCGCTCGAAAGCCACCGCCAGCGGTTCATCCTTTTGCACGCGTCCGCCCGGCACAAACCAGTATCCCTGGGCCGGACGGTTAGTGCGTTTACCGAGTAAAAACTCGCCGCGTGAATTCTCCACGATCAAATCGATGGAGATCAGCGGGGTTGAACGCACCACCGTGGCAAAATCTTCATGACTCAAAAACATGCCTACCCCCGGAACCGGTGCTGGTTTTCAAGGAACCACTGGTAGGTGCTGGCAAGGCCGGCTTCCAGTGAAATCTCGTGATACCAGCCGAGCTGGTGCAGACGTGTCACATCCAGCAATTTACGCGGCGTACCATCCGGTTTTGTGGCATCAAACACCACGCGACCCTTGTAACCCACCACGTTGGCCATGGTTTGCGCCAGTTCGCGGATCGTGCAATCCACCCCGGTGCCGACGTTAATGTGCGACAGCATCGGTTCGGTATTTTCCAGCCACACTTCTCTCGCCAGTTCCTGGACGTGAATGCTGGCAGCAGCCATGTCATCCACATGCAGGAATTCACGCATTGGCGTACCGCTGCCCCACACCACCACATCCGGCGCATTCTCCTGCGTCGCTTCATGGAAGCGTCGGAGCAATGCAGGGATCACGTGCGAGTTGCTCGGGTGGAAGTTATCGTTTGGCCCGTACAAATTGGTCGGCATCACTGAGCGATAATCGCGACCGTATTGACGGTTGTAGGATTCACACAGCTTGATGCCGGCAATTTTGGCAATCGCATACGGTTCGTTGGTCGGCTCCAGCGTGCCTTGCAACAGCTCGCTCTCCGCCATCGGCTGATGCGCCAGTTTGGGGTAAATGCAGGACGAACCGAGGAACAACAGTTTATTCACGTCATGCACGTGCGCAGCATGAATGATGTTGCTCTCAATCATCATATTTTCGTAGATGAAGTCCGCCGGGTAGGTATTGTTCGCCACAATACCGCCCACCTTCGCTGCCGCCAGGTAGACCTGATCGATGCGTTCATTTGCGAAAAACGCATGCACGGCGGCGGAATCCAACAGGTTCAGCTCCTCACGGGAACGCAGAACCAGTTCAACATCCGCACGCTGTTCAAGCTGCCGAACGATGGCTGACCCCACCATTCCGCGATGGCCAGCCACAAAAATACGTTGTTTCGTCATGCTCAGGACTCCAGCGCGATGGCAACCTCGTAACCGTGGGCCTTAAGCAGTGAGTGTTTTTTCGCTGCTTCCAGATCTTTTGCAACCATCTCGGAGACCATTTCTTGCAGCGTCGTTTCTGGCTTCCAGCCCAGTTTTTCGTGCGCTTTGGTCGGATCGCCCAGCAGGGTTTCCACTTCAGCAGGACGGAAGTAGCGTGGGTCAACGGCAATGATCACATCGCCCGGTTTCACGCCCGGTGCGTCATGACCGGTCACCGAAACGACAATGCCTTTCTCTTCCACGCCGGTACCTTCAAAGCGCAGTTTGATACCCAGTTGCGCTGCCGCCATTTCAACGAACTGACGCACGGAATACTGCACGCCGGTGGCAATAACGAAATCTTCCGGTTTCTCCTGTTGCAGCATCATCCACTGCATTTTCACGTAGTCTTTCGCATGGCCCCAGTCACGCAGGGAGTCCATGTTGCCGAGATACAGGCAAGATTCGAGACCCTGCGCGATGTTGGCGATAGCGCGGGTGATTTTGCGGGTCACGAAGGTTTCACCACGGCGCGGAGACTCGTGGTTAAACAGAATGCCGTTACAGGCGTACATACCATAAGATTCACGGTAGTTAACGGTGATCCAGTAGGCGTACAGTTTGGCCACCGCGTACGGAGAACGCGGGTAGAATGGCGTGGTTTCTTTCTGCGGAATTTCCTGCACCAGGCCATACAGCTCAGAGGTGGAGGCCTGGTAGAAACGGGTTTTCTTCTCAAGGCCAAGGAAGCGAATGGCTTCCAGCAGACGCAGCGTACCCATCGCATCCACATCGGCGGTGTATTCCGGAGATTCGAAGGAGACCGCTACGTGGCTCATCGCCCCCAGGTTGTACACTTCATCCGGCTGAACCTCTTGCAGGATACGGGTCAGGTTTGACGTATCGGTCAGATCACCGTAATGCAGGTGGAACTTCGGATTGCAGGTGTGCGGATCCTGGTAGATGTGATCCACACGTTCGGTATTGAATGAGGAGGCGCGACGCTTAATGCCGTGGACTTCATAGCCCTTTTCCAGAAGCAGTTCCGCCAGATAAGAACCATCTTGCCCGGTTACGCCGGTGATGAGAGCGACTTTAGACATAATTTATTTTCCTCAATGTTCCCTGTTAGGGAGTTACCTTTTCAACGCGTTCGCGCGTCACCACTGCGGGATTGCCACGGCAAATCACATTTGCCGGTAGCGATTTAAAAACACTGCTGCGTGCACCGACCACCGTTCCGTCGCCGATGGTGACGCCTGGCGCGACAAACACATCCGTCGCCAGCCAGCACTTTTCACCAATCACGATAGGCGTCGCGTTAATGTCGAAATGCGCGCTCATATAATCGTGACTGCCAGTGCACAAATAACATTTCTGTGAAACAACGGAATTTGCACCGATAGAAATATCACCCAGCGTGTATAACACTGCGTCATCTCCTACCCAGCTGTAATCGCCTAACGTTAATTTCCACGGGTAGGTAATTCTGACTGAAGGGCGAATAACCACCCCTTTTCCTACCTTTGCGCCAAACAGACGTAATAAGAAAGCACGCCAGCGATACAGCACTTGCGGGGACCACGCGAATAATGTCGCCTGAACGGCCCACCACAGTTGAACCTTAATAGCATTGCCGCCCCGAAAGCCTTTTGGCACGGAGAATCCTTGTAAATCCTGCATCTGTTTTCCTTATATTTGAGCGCTATGCTTTGTTATATAAGGCCTTTGCTTTACCGGTGGTTCGCAAACGCAACATATAAGACAATTGCGCCCAAAAACCCGGCACACGCAATATTGTGCGCTGAACTTTGCGAGCATCCTGACATAATTCAAGGTTATTCGATGTGGATACGCCGCCCATTGAAAATTCAGACACAAGGCCTTTCAAACGCTTAAACGGAAAACCCGCTTTAAACATTCTGGCTGCTAATGCGTAATCGGAAGAGACTTTAAATTGCAGATCGTAGGGGTATGTTTTCAGACCATTTACTGGGAAAAATATTGCCTGATGGCTGGCCGGCAGACTGTGGTAAATATACCAGCCACGTTTTGCACTACGACGTATTTTGGTGCCATCGCCGAAGTCCAGCATCGCATCACCGATATACATCGCATTTTCTGTTTTTTCATCCAACTGACGAACAACATCCACAATTTCTTCATGGAAAATATCGCCGGAATTAAGGAATAGCGCAAAGCGGCCCGTGGCCATATCGATGCCTTTGTTCATCGCATCGTAAATGCCTTTGTCGCGTTCACTAATATAGCGTAAGTTGTACTGACCGTTGAGATTTTTCAGAAATTCCGCAGTGCCATCCTGCGAGCCGCCATCAACGACAATCCATTCGAACTCGATATCCTGCGCTTTCGCCAGATGGGCCAGAGACTGCCAGGTCTTCACCACACCTTCATGATTGCGAAATGCAACAGTAATAACAGTTAGCAGCATTTGACCCACCTCTTTATGTTTTCACTAT
The DNA here is from genome assembly GCF_039871955.1 of Kosakonia sp. WA-90. Taxonomy (NCBI): domain Bacteria; kingdom Pseudomonadati; phylum Pseudomonadota; class Gammaproteobacteria; order Enterobacterales; family Enterobacteriaceae; genus Kosakonia; species Kosakonia sp. WA-90. The sequence continues at coordinate 497,308 of NZ_JBDPLJ010000002.1, read as the reverse complement.
ATTCAGCGCTTTACGCAGAATAAACGGACAAACAATTAAAAACGCATATTCCGGGCTAAAAATTGACCCCGTAAAAAACAACGATATCGGTGTAAACAGGTAAAGCTGTACACGAAAATTCTGATTATTGCCGAAGGCACTGACCATCATTTTCCCAACTTTAAACAGGTACCACCCGGTTAGTATTACTGCAAACCACGAGAAATAAATGATTAACAGATACAACCCATTGTCTATTGTTTTCCCGACGTCTGCACCGTTAAAGATTCCGAATGATGCGACATATTCATAAAGTGAGCCGAATCTTACTACCCCGTCGATATTGGTCAGCGAATATCCTACCATCACAAGCGGACCGATAATGCGGTAATAAGATGAAGAGCCTTCCGTTCCTAAATCACCGACACGCGTCGCGATATATGGAAATGCAAACACAACCCCGACGATAAAGACTGCCAATGAAATAATTGCCAACGGTAACTTTTTTCGGATCGCTTCTTTGTTCAAATACTGGAAAGCCCATTCCAGCAGGTAAAACAAGATAAATGTCATTACCCCTGAGAACGATCCCGAAAGTACTATCCCTGCCAAAATCATAGCATCGGTCTTCGGAGTTTTGATACCGAACTGTTTGATGCTGAGCCAAATTGAGATTAATGCCAGAGCGAAGAACGCGGGCTCGAAATATAGCGCTGTGGTTCGCTTACCCCCAAATTTGATAAAATTCAGCACGTAACTGTTGCTGTAGATGAGGTATTTCGAAATAACCTCCATCAGGCTGCTGCCGCCAGTCAGGATAATCTGCGCCATTTCCATCGCCGCCAGCATCACCACCAGCGCCACCACGGCATAGAAAAAACGTAAAATCTTGCGATAGTTATGCGGTGAAACGGTTTTGAAGCGGATACTCCACACCATGCCGATAATGATCACGATGTAGACAAACAGCATTGTTGAGGTCACGTATTTGCTGGCATCCAGCGACTTGCCGAAGACATAGTTAAAGAGCGTTAACGCAGCACCAACGCCTAACGCGATCATCAACTTTTTCAGGTTGATGCGCTCAACGTAGAGCAACAGCAGTACCGGCAGGAATGTCACGATGGTCACCGGAAAGCTCTCCCCCAGGGAGACTATCTTGACGTTAACCAGCAGGTAAATCAGCGGGAGCAGAAGGTAACTACAGACCTTGATAGAATGAGACATACTCCTCCAGCATCTGTTGTCCACTGTATGCCTGGCGGCTACGTGCGCGGAAAGTCTCCAGGCTTTCGCCAAATACTGCCTGCGCAATCTCGGCTTTATGGCACTGCACCAACGACAGTACCTCTTCTTCACTGAATGTCTTACCGCCCGATTTCTGCAACACTTCACGCGCAGCATCGCTGTGGGTGGCAATCACCGGCACGCCGATAGAGAGCGCTTCACACAGAATAAGCGGATAGTTATCCACGCGTGATGTGAACAGCAACGCATCCATCTGGTTGAGTTCACTCATCAGTTTACGTTTATCTGTCAGAAAACCGTGGTTAACCACATTTGGCGCCTCAAACGGCGAAAACTTACCAAACGTGTGCAGTTCCACCCGGGAGTCCAGCGCCATGATGTCGCGCACCAGTTGCTGGTTGGTTTTGCCGTCATACCGCAAATCATGGGCCACAACGGCGATTTTTGGTTTCCCTTGCGTGACGGTAACCGGGGACAGTTCAGACAAAATTGCCTCAGTCGCGACATCAATCCCGTTATTGATAATGCGACAACGCCCCGCGCCGTAGAGGCTATTAAACGCATCCGCCACGTGCTGGCTGGGGGAAATAAACTGACACCCCAGTGCCAGCATGTCATTGAAGCGCTGGCGTTTGCCCGACACCAGGTGATGCGCGCGGTCCACTTTGACCGGTGGATAGTTCGACAGTGTCGGGCACTTTTTGCACTGATCTTTCCAGCCTTCGCAACCATCGGTAAAGGCACAGCGCCCGGTAACACTCCAGTGATCGTGCAACGTCCAGACAAAGGTGACGTCCGGCTTGTGCGCTTTCACTTTCTGGCAAAAGGTCACCACCTCTTCCAGATTCAGCCAGTAGCTGTGCATCACATGAAAATGGAGCACCACCGGCTCTTCACTACGGGTAACCGTGCGGTAGAGATTATTCAGGTTGCCGAAAACATCACGATTAAACAGGCGGAACAACGCCAGGTTAGCAATCGACGTCAGACGTGGCGTCTGCTTATAAACCTGCGGATAGTCGTCGTGGCTGACGCTTTTTTTGCCGCCTTTGCCATAACCATAAATAAAGCGTGACTGCATGCCTTTTCGCAGTGCGCGCTGATGCAGATCCAGTGCCACACCGGCCGCGCCGCCTTCAGCGAGACGCACATTAAACTGTAAAATATTCATTTAATTACCTTCACACGCGCCTTCTCACCCACCACCAATGCATTGTCCGGCACACTGTCGAGCACCACGCTACCCGCGCCGATGGTGACATTGTTGCCAATGGTAATGTCGCCGATGATCACCACGTTTGCGCCCAGTTCGACGCCGTTGCCAATCACCGGGCAGGCCAGACTTTCCGCGCCGCGATTACCGATAGTGACACCGTGGCGAATTGTGAAGTCATCCCCGGCGATGGTGTTTTTATTGATCACCACCGCGTAGCCGTGATGAATGGTGAAGCGGCGGCCGATGGTGGCGGCGGCCTGGATCTCGTAACCGAACAGACATTCGGTGACAAAACGGTACAGCAGCAACACCGGGGCGGCCCACAAGTTGTTAATGACATGCTTTTTGCGCCAGACGGAGCAAAAATGGGCGATGCGATAAGCCGCTACCATGCAGCAAGGACGTAAGCTCCAGTGATTAGCACGAAAGTCTTCCAGTCGCATTATTTCCCCCGCAGCCCGTCAGCCAGGCGCTTGCCATTACGCAGGGAAAACAGCGTTAACAACGTACGCCAGTTCATGCGCTTATTGCGGATCTGGTACAGGGTAAACAGCTGGTACTTTTTACTGGCGCGGTCGAATTTAGCTTTATGCTTGCGATAAAAGTGGAAATAACCGGAAAATTTCTTAGGCGATGAAGTGATCTGCATTTCACCGTGGTTAATGTGCAGGATCTGCGTGGCCTCTTCGATTTTCGCCGGTTCGCCGTACTCTTCCACCATGCGCAGAAAAATATCGTAATCCTGAGCTGCCTTCAGTTGCGTATCAAACAGGCTCTCTTTAAAGCGCCATGCCCAGGTAAACACCTGATTCCCGACAATATTGCGCTTGTAAAACAACTTGCGGGAAAACGGCGATTTCGGGTAGAGCGGCAGGCTGGTTGGCTGCGCGTACACTTCGCCCTGGCAGACATAATCATTGGCGTATAAGAAACCGCGCGTGTTGAGCAGATCTTTATGCGCCAGGAACACAGACAGGCGATTTGGCGTCCACTCGTCGTCGTCGTCAATACCGGTGATGTACTGCCCTTTCGCCTGCAAAATCGCCTGGTTACGCACCGCGCACGCGCCGGAGTTAAACGCGTTACGCGTGTAGCTCACTCGCGGGTCTCCCAGTTCTTCCACAAATTGTTGCAGTTGCTCGAAGGTAGCGGAGCAATCATCAACAATGATCATTTCCCAGTGCGGGTAATCCTGACGCAGCACCGATTTAATGGCGCGGATCGCCAGCTGCTGCCGGTTCCAGGTTGGCATATAAATGGAAATTAACGGGTTTGCTGTTGTGCTCATGATGCGATCCCTAATACGTTCAACATGCCGCTTGTGCCCCCACTCCCGCCCTCCCCTTCTTATTCAGGAGGAGGGCGGAGCGCATTGAGGGTAGAGGTGAGGGTCTTGTTATTTCGAATCGGATTTGTATTCGTACTCGTAGTAACCGTAATCCTGGTAGCCGGTAGCACGGCGGAAAATCGAGTTCAGGATCACGCCTTTCACTTCAATACCGTTCTGTTCGAAACGGCTCAAACTGGTCTGGATCTCTTTCAACGTGTTCACCGCATAGCGGGCGACCATCAGCGTGGTACCGGCATGGCGACCTACCACTGCAGCATCCGTCACCGCGAGGATGGGCGGCGTATCGATCAGCACCAGGTCATACTGGCTGCTGGCCCATTTCAGCAGTTGTGAAAAACGCTCGCTCATCAACAGTTCAGATGGGTTCGGTGGGATCTGCCCGCGCGGCACGAGGTCAAAATTGCTGATTGACGTCGGTTTCGCGCAGTTCTCTACCGGACCTTTCCCGGCCAGTACATCAGACAGACCATTAACGTTGTCGGTCCCCAGCAGCTCGTGTGTATACCCTTTACGCATATCGCAGTCGATCAGCAGTACGCGTTTATTGGTTTGGCTTATCACCGCTGCCAGGTTGGCACAGACGAACGTTTTACCGATTGACGGGCTGACCCCGGTCATCATCAGCACGTTGTTTTTCGCCTGCATCATGGCGAAGTGAAGACTGGTCCGCAGACTGCGTATCGCTTCAATGGCCAGATCCGTCGGGTTACCCACCGCCAACAACTGGCTCTGTTTGTAACGCTTACTGCCTTTGACGGTTTTGGCGCTATCACGCGCTTTTTGCCACTCCGACAGCGGAATGCTGGCATACACATTCATGCCATGCTCTTCCAGAATCTGCGGGCTTTCGATACCGCGGTTGAACAGGGAGCGCAGCAGTACCGCGACAATCGACACAATCAGGCCAAGGATGATGCTGCCAAGAATGATCAGCACTTTCTTCGGCTTCAGTACACCCGGTTGCGTAATCGCCGGGTCTACGATGCGCACATCCCCCACGGTGCTCGCCTGGGTGATCCGCAGCTCCTGCTGTTTATTCAGCAGTTGCATGTAGACTTGCTGGCCAGATTCGACATCACGGGTCAGACGCACAATTTCCTGTTGCGTTTGCGGCATTGCAGTAATGCGATCGTTCAGTTTGGCTTTTTCATCTTCCAGTGCGCGACGTTTTTCCAGCAACGTGCGGTAGGCCGGGTGCACTTTCGTGTACAACTTGGAAATCTCGGCCTCACGGAAGGTCAGTTCGTTTAACTGCGCATCAATATTGACCATCGAATCCAGTACGGATTTCGCTTCCAGTGGCAAATCCACAGAATCTTTCGTCTGACGATAGGTGTTCAGTTTGTCTTCAGCGACGTCCAGATTGTGGCGCACTTCCGGGAGTTGCTTGTCGAGGAAAATCAGACTTTTCGCGGCTTCCTCTGATTTGCGCTCAATATTCTGCTCAAGGTAATTGCGGGTAATGCTGTCCAGAATGGCGCGGATTTGATCGCGATCTTCCCCGGTAAAACTCAGGCTCAGTACGCCCGTGTCCTTACCGGTTTCCGTCACCGTCAGGCTGTTTTGCAGATTGTTGATCATCCCCAGCGTGGAGAATTTGGTCACGGTAAATTCGCTGTCGGTGGAGGCCTGGATTGCGCTCACCATCATGGTGACGCCCTCCTTACTCAATAACTGCCCCACTTCACCGCGCGCCTCAAAACCGCTGTCGCTGGTTAACAGGTACTGTTTCGGGCCGAGTACCTTCACCGTCCAGGTATCCTCATTTTTCCCTTTCGGCAAGGTAAAAGAGGTGACTTTTACCGTTTCATTCTGACGTCCCATCAGTCGGTCCCAACCGGCACCAAACAGGGGAAAGGTATTTTTGACCACGGAAATGTCGAGATCGAGATCGTCAACGGTTTTGCCCAGCACCATGCGTGACTGGATCAACTGAATTTCCGCTTCCGACGCGGGCGGTTTGTTCGACAGTGCGCTGTTCAGGTCCTGAACCAGCGAGCTGCCCGTGTTCTGCTCGATTTGCACCAGCGCATCGGCGCTGTAAATGGGCGTCGCAAACAGGCAATACACGACGGCGATAAGCGCAAACACGGCCGTGATGCCCAGTACCCACCAGCGAGCTTCAACGATGGTGCCGAACAAACGGCCAATATCGATTTCGTCATTGCCCACCGCCGGGGCGGCATGGTGCGAATGGTGTGTTTTCTCTGTCATTGTTATCCCTGCTGAGCTTGCAATGCCTGCGCCCAATGGCGGGCAGACTGATCAAGTAAGGTGTAAACGGCTTCAAAGGCCTCACGGCTTTTGCGGAACGGATCGGGAATTTCCCGTTCGTTATCCCAGTGACCGAACAGCATGACTTTTCCACGCATTTCCGGGGCAATCTCGCACAGCGAGGCAATATGGCGTTTTTCCATGACCAGAATCAGGTCGTATTGACGGCACATTTCTCCTGAAACCTGCCGTGCGCGATGCCCCTCCAGAGAAAGTTGATTATCGGCCGCCACACTGACGGCGTTGGCATCAGCGCTACGTCCTACCAGCGCCCCCAGGCCCGCCGACTCCACGGTTAATGCGGGTTGGTATTTTTTCAGCAGCCGCTCTGCCGTTGGGGAACGGCAAATGTTCCCCACGCATACCACCAGAATTTTATTAAACATTGCGCATCACCATTTATGGATGGTGCTGGCCGAATCGGTCATGTAGCGAAGGCCACTGATTGTCGGCAGCAACTGGGAGATAAGACGATTCCAGCGCGCCACCGGAGCTGTTGTGACATACACCACGTCATACGGCTGGAGTCTGAAATTCGTCGCCATCACCAGTGAGGTGGCATCCGACATATCCAGTTGGTAAATGTTGGCAATCTTGCCGCCGCGACCGTTCTCGCCGGTCAGCGGACGGATCACGAACACACCACTGGCGTTGGAGGTCGTCAGATCGATACCTTCGGCCTGGCCCAGCGCTTCGGTCAGCGTCATGCCGCTGAAGTCCATTTTGAGGGTGCTCTGTTTTTTCACTTCACCCATCACGAACACTTTCAGGTCGTCATTACGCGGCACGAAGAGAATATCGCCCGGGTAGAGCAAACGGTTCTGGCTCAAATCACCGTTTTGCATCAGCGCTTGCAGCGAAATACGCTGCTCTTTCCCCTGGTGGGTCAGGATGACGTTACGCCAGTCGGCGTTATCAGTCAGACCACCCGCCGCGTTGATTGCATCAAGCACGGTAAGGGGTACGTTGGTGATCGCCTGTTGGCCGGATTTGCCAACCTGGCCCGAGATATAGGCTTTTTGCGAGCGGAATGCGGCGATATTAACGTCCACCTGCGGGTCAGCAATGTACTGCGCTAAACGGCTGGTAATATCACTACGGATCTCGCTAAGCGTTTTGCCCACCACCTGCACGCGACCCACATAGGGGTAAAACATGGTGCCATCAGGCTGAACCCAGTTACCGGCATCGCTGGAGCTGCGGTACTGACCGGCCGGGGTTGTCAATTCCGGGTGATCCCAAACGGTGACATTCAGGACATCTCCGGGGCCCACACGATACTGGTAGGCAGCAATTTCCTGGTCCAGCGACATATTCGGCTGAGCGACATTCGGACGCGGGCGCAATTGTTCAATCAGACGCGGCGTCAATGGATAAACGTTCACCATGCGGTCTAAATCAAAGTCTGCATCCTGCTGTTTAATCACATCCTTTCCCATCGTAGACATATTGCTACCAGGAAAAATTGTGCAGCCACTCATCAAGCTTATGGACACCAATAATGGCATCAATTTCGTTTTAGATTTCATCATTGATTAATTATCACTTTGGCAGAGTAATTATCCTGTGCGATTTATATAAGCGCTCAAGCTGTACACAGATTCAGAATGCAGTTAATCGCGAAGAAATATAACTGGCATCAGTCCTAAAAAGAGCTTATTCAACCGCATGCGATTACAGAATAATCTGCAAAGGTTGACGGCTGTCGGGCACGCTACCGCCCTTGGCTTTCAGTAACCAAACCACTGATTCAACGCTAACTTATTGCCAGACATCCTTTTTTATCCTCTTCTGACGACGACATGAGACAGGTCAGATAAAATACTGCGGGTGGTGTTTTTAGCACTGATAAACAATGCTGAAAATAACAGCGCTGGTATATTTAATGATGCACGAGGAATTGTTGCAGCTAAGCGAATAGCAGGCAAGGTAGCATCCGGTGATAAACATCTTTTTAAGAATAATATTAAGGGCAAAGTTTTCAGTTTTTAGGATTTTACGTATATTGACAAGCAACCAGCTCCGAACTACCTGTGCGAAATATCTTAATTCTTTTATTTTTCTCTAATGATTAATCACAGTAACAATAAGGAAATAGAATAAAAATATATTCCAATCCGCCGCTAAAATAAGATAAATCGCAGGCTGGCATTGCATTTTGTGCCAGCTTTATCCATGATCGCGCTGTGACAATTGTCATATCACTGAAGGTGTTACGTTAACGATGGAATGGATTGCCGATCCGTCAATATGGGCCGGACTGGTTACGCTGGTCGTAATCGAACTGGTTCTGGGTATTGATAACCTGGTTTTTATTGCAATTCTTGCGGAAAAATTACCCCCGGCGCAGCGCGATCGCGCCCGCGTCACTGGCCTGATACTCGCCATGCTGATGCGCCTGCTGCTGCTGGCCTCTATTTCGTGGCTGGTCACGCTGACCAATCCGCTGTTTACCGTTCGTGGTTTAAGCTTTAGCGCCCGCGACCTGATTATGCTGCTCGGCGGCTTATTCCTGCTGTTTAAAGCTACGGTCGAATTGAACGAACGGCTGGAAGGGAAAGACAGCGACAATCCAACGCAGCGTCGCGGAGCGAAATTCTGGGCTGTCGTAACACAGATAGTGGTGCTGGACGCGGTCTTCTCGCTTGACTCAGTGATCACCGCCGTCGGTATGGTTGATCATCTGGCGGTGATGATGGCGGCGGTGGTGATTGCCATTTCGTTGATGCTGCTTGCCAGTAAATCCCTCACCCGTTTTGTCAACAGTCACCCGACCATTGTCATTCTCTGTTTAAGCTTCCTGCTGATGATTGGTTTTAGCCTGGTGGCGGACGGTTTTGGCTTTCATATTCCCAAAGGGTATCTGTACGCGGCAATTGGCTTCTCGGTAATGATTGAAGCGCTTAACCAACTGGCTATCTTTAACCGTCGTCGTTTCTTGTTTGCTAATCAGACATTGCGTCAACGCACCACCGAAACCGTAATGCGCCTGTTAAGCGGTCGCAAAGAGGATGCGGAACTTGACGCCGACACGGCTTCGATGCTGCGCGACAGCGATGACAGTCAAATTTTTAACCCGCAAGAGCGGCGGATGATTGAGCGGGTGCTGAATCTTAACCAGCGTACCGTCAGCAGCATCATGACCTCGCGCCACGATATTGAGCATATCGATCTGCGTGCGCCGGAGGCGGAGATCCGCGCCCTGCTGGATAAAAACCAGCACACTCGCGTGGTGGTAACCGACAGCGAGGATCAGGATGACCTGCTGGGTGTGGTGCATGTGATTGACCTGTTGCAGCAATCCCTGCGCGGCGAACCGCTGGATCTGAAAGCCCTGATACGCCAGCCCCTGGTGTTCCCGGAGGCGTTGCCGCTATTACAGGCGCTTGAGCAGTTCCGCAATGCGCGTACGCACTTTGCCTTCGTGGTGGATGAGTTTGGCTCAGTCGAAGGCATTGTCACCCTGAGCGATGTAATGGAAACCATCGCCGGTAATCTGCCTAACGAAGTAGAAGAGATCGATGCCCGGCATGATATTCAGAAAAACAGCGACGGAAGCTGGACCGCCAACGGTCATATGCCGCTGGAAGATCTGGTGCAGTATGTTCCCTTGCCCCTCGACGAGAAGCGTGAATATCACACAATTGCCGGCCTGCTGATGGAGTATCTGCAACGTGTGCCGAAGTCCGGTGAAGAAGTTCAGGTCGGCAACTTCCTGCTTAAAACCCTGGAAGTTGAAAGCCACCGCGTACAGAAAGTGCAGCTTATTCCGCTGCAACCCGAAGACGATCTCGACTACGAGGTCTGACGCGCCGGGTTTACCCGGCAAACGTCAGGCTTTCACAATGGCAATACCCCGCTGAGCAAATGGCGCCAGACTGCGATCGTCAGTCTGTGCGTCGACCACCAGCGTATTGACCAGCGAAATATCGCCAATCACCCACGGTGATGCGGTGTGCAGTTTTTCCGGTGAGGCCAGTACGATGGTTTCCGCCGCGCGGTCCGCCATGGCCCGCTTGATGCGTGACTCTTCAAAATCGCCGGTACTCAGACCGGCGTCTACATGCACGCCCGTGACGCCCATAAAAAAGAGATCGGCGCGCACTCTGGCAATCCCTTCAAACGCCGCAGCCCCCACATTCACGATAGAGTGCTTGTACAACTGACCGCCAATCATGATCACCGTAATCAGCGGGTGTTGCGCCAGTCCCACCGCGATACCCGGACTGTGCGTGACGACCGTCAGTTTCAGATCCGGCGGGAAAAAAGCGATCAGCTCCGCGGTTGTCGTGCCGCCGTCAATCATCACCACCTGCCCTGGTGAGACCAGTTGCGCGCCTCTTTGTGCAATCCGCCGTTTGGCGTCAGATTGCAGACACTGACGCTCCGCAAAGGTAACGACAGCGGCAGAGGCGGGCAAAGCCCCGCCGTGTACTCGCTGGAGCAGCCCCTCTGCCGCCAGTTCGCGTAAATCACGCCGGATCGTATCTTCCGACACACCAAACGCGTCGCTGAGATTTCGGGACAATACCTGCCCCTCTTCGGCGAGTCGGGTCAGGATTAATTGCTTACGTTGCGAGGTGAGCATGGTGAACTCCATTTGCACGAAATTCCTTGATGATGCACGAATATGCACGTTATGCTGACAATTCTACATCCTGAGGAGCGACCATGCCATCTGAACATGCACAAATACGCATTATCTCGTCAACGCCGCTTTCCGAAAACTGGGGGAAACTCACCCAATACACCTTCGATTACCGCCGACGCGACGGCGAATGGCAGCGCCAGTCCCGCGAAGTTTATGACCGTGGCAACGGCGCTGTGATCCTGCTGTATAACCGCGCCAAACGCAGCGTGGTGTTGACGCGGCAATTTCGTTTGCCACTGTTTGTCAGCCAGCATCACGGCTTTTTGCTCGAAGCCGCCGCCGGACTGCTGGATGCACTCGATCCTGAGGAACGGATTAAGCACGAGGCTGAAGAAGAAACCGGCTACCGCATCGAACAGGTCGAAAAAGTATTTGAAGCCTGGATGAGCCCAGGCTCGGTGACGGAGAAACTGCATTTTTTCATCGCAGAGTATGACGACAGTCGACGTATCAACGAAGGCGGCGGACTGATTGACGAAGGGGAAGATATTGAAGTGGTGGAAATGGATTTTGCCACAGCGCTGGCGGGGATCCGCAGCGGCGACATTGCCGATGGCAAAACCATTATGCTGTTGCAGCATCTGGCGCTGGAAGGGATCCTGTAAAACGGACGCGATAGCTACCGGTTGGCGCTGCGTTTATCCGGCCAGAGGCGCTGGCCGGATATGCACCTACATTTTGTCGAGCAGCTTTTTCACATCTTTGCCGTTCTGGTGATCTTTATTACGGTCAGCCCAGTCATTCAGCCGGCGTTTTGCTTCATCCTGCAAATGCTTACGCAGCAACTGATCGACCTGCAAACTGTAGTGAAGCGACTGCCACTGGCCGTAAATGGTGAGTGGGATTGGCGTATTTTTCAGGAAATCGATCAACGCCCCGTCGCCCTGCCAGCCTTGCAGAACACGAACGTTAAAGCGCGTATCCGTCTGCTCTTTAACCAGATCCATTTGCCCTTCGCCGGTTAGCGACAATACCGCCGAACTGCCCTGCATATTGCTGAAGGTCATCTGCCCTTCATCCAGGCTAATGTCGGTCGTGAAATCATCCAGCCGCGTAGCAGTGTCATCGTTTTCCTGCGTCTGCACATCGCTACTGCGCGCCACCGCCTGTTGGATTAACTGCTGGAAGTTCAGACCTTCCATGCGGCTGTTTTTCAGATCGATATGCGCCTCGCCCTGCCAGTGACGGCGGAAATTATCCGCATCAATGCGTGGACCAGAAAAATCACCCGCCAGCGTCAGGCTACCGGTCAGCGCGATAGGATAATTAAAGGCTTTGAGGATATTGCCAATTTCCACATCATCCAGCCGCGGCTGGAAAACGGCCCGTGACTGCTCACCACGCACATCCAGCGTCCCCGGCAAGGCGATACGCCCGTTGCCCATCTTCCCTTCCAGAGTCGGAATGGTGAGCAAGCCAAGCTGGTTAGCAAATTGCCCATTGACGTCATTAAACGTCATCCCACGCCAGTGCAGCGTCTTCGCCGTCACGCCGACCTGCGCCACAAAGTCGCGTAAGCCGTTGTACTCCGGCAAATCCTGATTGTTGGCAATCACCGGTCTTGGCAACCGGTTCTGCGCCTGCTGTCCCTGCTGCTGAACATCGTTACTGGTGGCAACGCGGGTTTCCGGGGCCAGTAAATTATCCAGGTTGAGGGTGTCAAAATTCAGCTCGAGCGCCCAAACAGGCTGTGCAGCAAAGGTCACGCTACCATTACCGGTAAACGCGCTGTCGTTAGCGCTCAGGCTAAGGTTGCTCAGCGTCAGGCGACGCTGTGCGCCCTGCCACTGCGCCTGTAATCGCCCCTCTCCGGCGATCCCCTGCGATGGCACATCACCGCCTTGCAGTTGCCATTTCAGGCTATCAACCACTGCATTCAGATTATGCGGGTAGTCCTGCGCATCAACTTTCGCACTTAAAGAAAGCGTCAGATCCCGCTGGTTGCGGTTAACGCGCCCGGAGAAATCAAGAGCCGCCTTATGCTGCGCATCCTGTTCCATTTGCAGGCGAATATCGCGCACCGTTATCGGATCATCATCTTCATGCTGGAACACCAGCACGCTATCTGCCACCTGTAAACCGGCAATGTCCCATGACCAGCCGCGGTCATCTGCAACATCAGGCAGGGCGTTCTCTTTCGGTGCCACCGGGGCATCTTTTTGCACCGCCGCTTTGCTTTGCGGGGTCAACTGAATGATGGCCCCTTTCAGCATCACCTGTTTGACTTGCAACTGATGCGACAATAATGGCCATAACGCCACATCAAGGCGCATATTGTCGGCTTTCACCACCGCCGTTTGCGCCCCCGGTGCGGTCAAGGTCATCCGCCCGGACAGAATGCTAAGCTGCGGCCAGACATGCCAACGCAGCGGGCCATCAAGCTGTAACTGATAACCGCTACGCGTCTCGACCTGGCGCACCATATACGCACGAAAATCGTTGGGATTTACCAGCAATACCAACGCCGACAGGCCGGCAACCAGCACGACCAGTAAAATCATCAGCGTGGTTAACACTCTTCTCATGGCATCCTCAGTGGGCTTACGTCGCTCAGTCTTTGTCAATGCGGCTGGCAACCGCGCCTTGTTGATCGCGATACTTCGCGTCTTCACGGCGGTTATAGGGGCGATCGGCCGGACCCGACAGCGGCTCAAAGCTCAATGCACCGATCAGCATGCCAGGACGCAGCGCCAGCGGTAATTTACCGGAGTTGTAAAACTCCAGCACAATGCAACCCGACCAGCCGGGATCGATGCGGTGCGCGGTAACGTGCACCATCAGCCCCAAACGCGCCAGCGACGAGCGGCCATCCAGCCAGCCCACCAAATCCGCAGGCAACGTAACGGACTCATAGGTTACTGCCAGCGCCAGTTCACCGGGATGAAGGTAAAACGCCTCACCATCGGCGAGCACGATCTCGTCGCTCATCACGCGATCAAGCGCGGCGCTGACTTCGTGCTTCGGGCCACTTAAATCAATAAATGCCGCCGTATGCCCACTGAATGTGCGGAATTTGTTGCCGAGGCGGACATCCACCGTAGCGCCATTAATACGCTCTACCGGGGGACGCGGGGTAATAGCGAGGCGGCCTTGATCCAACCAGGCTTCAATATCGCGGTCACAAAGACGCATGGCACATTCTCCTTTTGGTGCGATATACCCCTGAAGATTCCTCAGGGGCCAGCGGTTAATACTGAGTGTTACAGCCTAACATGTATTATTCAAAAAATTGGCTGATTTTGGCTTTCAGGATATCAATGGCGATGCGGTTTTTGCCCCCGCGCGGCACGATGATATCGGCGTACTGCTTGGAGGGTTCAATGAACTGCAGGAACATCGGACGTACGGTTTTTTGATACTGCGCCATCACCGAGTCCATCGAACGCCCACGCTCATTCACGTCGCGCTTAATACGGCGCATCAGGCAGATATCCAGCGGGGTATCAACAAAAATAGAGAAGTTCATTTCGCCACGCAGGCGCGAGTCGGTCAGCAGCAGGATCCCTTCCAGGATGATGACTTTTTTCGGTTCGATAAGGATCGTTTCCGCCGTGCGGGTATGTTCTACATAGCTGTAAACGGGCAACTCAATGGCTTCGCCACGCTTAATAGATTGTAAATGCTGGAATAGCAGACTGTGATCCATCGCGCTGGGATGGTCATAGTTGGTTTTTACGCGCTCTTCCATCGACAAATGGCTTTGATCTTTGTAGTAACTGTCTTCCGGAATAACGCCAATGTGTTCATCACCAACCTGTTCGCGCAGTTCGCGGTATAGCGTACTGGCAATGAGACTTTTACCTGAAGCGGATGCGCCGGCGATGCCGATAATGACGCACTGATGGGACTTATCAGTCATAAATTTAGCGACCTGATTAACCTGGATGTAAAGGAAGGACGACGCCAAAGCGTCAAACGCGGCAATTATAGGGATTTCGTGGTCGCGATACCAGTCGAATACGCGCCGGAGGGATGGTGCTCGCAAAGTGGTTTATTTTTGCTTTACCCGCTGACTATTCGCAAATTTAAACGCTCACAAATGAAGCGCGATGCGCCTTTTTTCTACGGACTAAGTAATTAATAACCCTATGATGTCAAATTATGAGCGCCCGCCATAGGAATTGTAAATTGTTTGTACTAGCATAATCCGAAATTCAAATTTATACGTCCGGACTCCGTTCCCGACGGCACAGGGTTTGCGGACTAAGCGGTAAATGAAGAAACACTACCAGCGCGTTTTGGTTACCACTCCATATCCTGGACTGCGACTCATCAGTTTAGGGCTGCTCTCTTTTATCTTTACCCTTTTCTCGCTGGAGCTGATTCGTTTTGGCACCGCCATCGCGCCACTGTGGTTACCCACCGCTATTATGACCGTGGCGTTTTATCGTCATGCCGGGCGGATGTGGCCTGGTATCGCCCTCGCCTGTACGCTGGGCAATGTCGCTGCGACGCTTTTTCTTTTCTCCACTGATTTTGTCGATCTCCGCTATACCGCCATCAATATTGTGGAAGCGGTGATCGGCGCGATACTGCTGCGTAAACTGCTGCCCTGGTATAACCCATTACAGAATCTCAACGACTGGGTGCGTCTGGCTATTGGCAGCGCGCTGATTCCCCCGCTGATAGGGGGTCTGCTGGCCTGCATCGTGGTGCCGGGCGACAATCTTCTACGTACTTTTCTGGTATGGGTGTTGTCTGAGTCGATTGGCGCGCTGGCGCTGGTGCCGCTGGGCCTGCTGTTTAAAGCGCACTATTTATTGCGCCACCGTAAACCACAACTGCTGTTGGAAACCCTCGGCACCCTGGTGGTGACGCTGGCACTGAGCTGGCTGGCCCTGCATTATCTGCCGTGGCCTTTCACCGCAGTGATCGTCCTGCTGATGTGGAGTGCGGTGCGTCTGCCGCGTGTAGAAGCGTTTACGGTCTTCCTCAGCACCGTAATGATGGTTTCGCTGATCATCGCGCTGAACCCCGTTCTCATTAGGGGCGCAGGTAATGGAGTAGTGATTAACGCGCCCTGGTTGCCGTTCCTGATGATCTTACTGCCCGTGAACGTTATGACCATGGTGATGTATGCGTTCCGTGCTGAACGTAAGCATATTACCGAGAGCGAAGAGCGTTTTCGCAACGCCATGGAGTACGCCACCATCGGTATGGCACTGGTGGGGACTGAAGGACAATGGCTGCAGGCGAACAAAGCGCTGTGCCAATTCCTCGGCTACAGCCAGGATGAATTGCGCTTAATGAACTTTCAGCAGCTCACCTGGCCGGAAGATTTAAATGCCGACCTTGAACAGCTTGGACAACTGGCGCGCGGTGAAATCTCCAGCTACTCCATGGAGAAGCGCTATTACACACGCAATGGCGATTTAGTCTGGGCGCTGCTTGCCGTTTCTGTGGTTCGGCACGCTGACGGTACGCCGCTCTACTATATCGTCCAGATTGAAGACATTAACGATCTCAAACAGACCGAATGGGTCAACAAACGCCTGATGGAGCGTATCACCCTGGCGAATGAGGCGGGGGGAATCGGCATCTGGGAGTGGGAACTGGAGCCGGACATCATCAGTTGGGATAAGCGGATGTTTGAGTTGTATGAAGTCCCTTCGCATATCAAACCCACCTGGCAACTCTGGTACGAACGCATCCTGCCGGAAGATCGTGCAGAAACCGAGCGCGTCATCCGTGATTCCCTGGTCGCACGAATCGCCTTCAAGCTGGAGTTTCGTATCAGCGTAAAAGGCGGCATACGCCATATTCGCACCCTGGCGAACCGCGTTCTGGGTAAAAGCGGTGATGTTGAACGCCTGCTTGGCGTCAATATGGATATGACCGAGGTTAAGCAGCTTAACGACGCGCTGTTTCAGGAGAAAGAGCGCCTGCATATCACGCTCGACTCTATCGGTGAGGCGGTGCTCTGTACCGATGTGGAAATGAACGTCACCTTTATGAACCCGGTGGCAGAGAAAATGAGCGGCTGGTCGCAGGAACAGGCTATGGGGCAGCCGCTGCTGACCGTTCTGCGCATTACCTTTGGCAGCAACGGCCCGGTAATGGAGAATATCCACAGTGGCGATATGTCACGCTCAGATATTGAGCAGGATGTGGTACTGCATTGTCGCACAGGCGGTAACTTCGATATTCATTACAGCATTACGCCGCTCAGCACGCTGGACGGGCAAAATATCGGCTCGGTGCTGGTTATTCAGGACGTGACTGAATCACGTAAGATGCTGCGTCAGCTCAGCTACAGCGCATCACACGACGCCCTCACCCATCTGGCGAACCGGGTCAGTTTCGAAAACCACCTGAAACGTCTGCTGGTGACTGTGCAGGAGTTTCGCCAGCGTCACGCGCTGGTCTTTATCGATCTCGACCGTTTTAAAGCAGTCAACGACAGTGCCGGGCACGCCGCCGGAGACGCGCTGCTGCGTGAGATTTCCTCGCTGATGCTTAGCATGTTGCGTTCCACCGACATTCTTGCCCGCCTTGGCGGTGATGAGTTTGGTTTACTGCTTCCGGACGCGAACATTGAGAGCGCACGGTATATTGCCGGGCGCATTGTGGAGTCCATCAACGAGTATCGCTTTGTATGGGAAGGCCGTGAGCACCGTATCGGTGCCAGTTCCGGTATCACCATGATTGACGACACCAATCATCAACTGACCGATGTGATGTCGCAGGCGGATATAGCCCTTTATGCGTCGAAGAATAACGGGCGCGGCATGGTGACGGTATACGAGCCGCAACAAGGGATGCAGCCCCACGAACGCAGCATGATGTCGCTGGATGAACAATGGCGCATGATCAAAGAGAACCATCTGCTGCTGATTGCCCGCGGTGTGGCGTCTCCGCGGGTGCCGGAAGCCTGTAACTTCTGGCTTCTCTCCCTGCGTTTGTGGACCAGCGAGGGCGAAGTCATGGAAGAAAATCCCTTCCGCGCCGGCTTAAATGAGCCTGAGTTGATTCGCGCGCTCGACCGCCGGGTCTTTCACGAATTTTTCCGCAATCATGCGACCGCCGTTGCCGGTAAAGGCCTCGGTATCGCCCTGCCTCTTTCCGTTGCCGGGTTAGGCAGCACCCCGCTGGTGGACGAATTACTCGATCTGCTCGCGCGTGGGCCGATGCCAGGACGCCTGCTGCATCTGGTGATCCATGCCGATGCATTAATGCGTGAAGGCGCAACCATTAGTGATAACCTGAAACGCCTGCGCCATGCAGGCTGCCGGATTATCCTCAGCCATGTGGGTCACGACCTGGACATCTTTAACCACCTTACACCGCATATGGCCGATTACCTGCTGCTGGAGCCGGAACTGGTGACCAATGTCCACGGCAATCTGATGGATGAGATGATGGTGACCATAATCCAGGGGCATGCCCAGCGCCTTGGCCTGAAGAGCATTGCCGGCCCAACCAGCCAGCCACTGATGATGGACACCTTGTCCGGCATCGGTATTGATTTGATGTATGGCGATATTATCTCGCAGGCGCAGCCATTAGATTTGATGCTCAACACCAGTTATTTCGCGATAAATTAATGCACTCGCCGGGGACATCAGGTCATTGCCACAGGCAGTCAGCGCACGCCTGAGGCAAAACGGCAAGAAAACAGCCTTACTTTTTCAACGGTTCCCACCCCTCGGTATACCAGATATGCAGCAACGCATATGATCGCCAAGGCTGCCAGCGCTCGGCATAACGGCGGGTTTGTGCAGGCGTCATCCCGGCAAAACGTTGCTTGATCAGGTAATCGTCCGGCAGAAAAATGTCCGTTGCCTGCCAGCCGCGCAGGGCAAAATAGCTGGCAGTCCAGCGCCCGATGCCGGGAAACGTTTGCAGCAACTTCACCCCTTGCTCCACATCCTCAGGCGGGGTCAGCGGCAGGAGACCATTGCAGGCAGATTGAGCGAGAAAAATTAACGCCTGCGCGCGTTTCAGCGGCATGCCAAGTGCTTTCAGCGCATGCGGATCGGCGTTTGCCAGTTGCTGCGCCGTCGGGAAACAGATGAAACCCGGCGCATCCGCCAGCGGTTCACCGTAACGTTGTGCGACGTTTGCCGTCAGTTTCGCCGCCATTGCGACGCTCACCAATTGCCCCAGAATCGCGCGTACGCCTTGTTCAAAGGGGTCCATACATCCCGGTAAGCGCAAGCCGGGACGCGCCTCGCCCAGTTCTCCCAGCGCAGCGCCAACGGTCTGTGGATCGCACTGCAAATCGAACAAGCAGGCCAGCCGTTGCAAACAGTGTTCCGCAACCGGCTGCAATCCGTCGCTGAGCGTGACCATTAAGGTCGCTGTCGCGTCATCCGGTTCGGCGGTGATCACGCCGCGATGCCCGGCGCAGGCATAGGAGCGCACATAGCGCCCATCGCGAACCTCTTCGACGCCCGCCACCGCACGCGCCCCTAAAAATCCTAACATCCACGCCCAGTCATAAGGCGGCTGCCAGCGCAATTTATACATAGTGACTCCTGACGGTTGACGCTAACAGCATAAACAACTTAGGCAATCTCCGCCTTGCTTTCATATTCCGGTTGTCGCCCGCCGCGCATTCGGCTAAAGTCGCCCCCCTTCTTCACTGGCATGGGGATAAAAACGTGTTTGTAGGTTTTGACTACGGTACCGCGAACTGCTCGGTAGCCGTGATGCGCGATGGCGCACCACAATTATTGACCATGGAAAATAACAGCACGCTGTTGCCGTCCATGTTGTGCGCACCCACGCGCGAAGCCGTCAGCGAATGGCTGTACCGTCATCATCAGGTTCCGGCAACGGGAAGCGAAACCCAGGCGCTGCTGCGCCGGTCAGTCAGCTTTAACCGCGAGGAAGATATTGAGGTTGCCGCCAACAGCGTACAGTTCGGTCTGGCGTCACTACACCAGTACGTGAGCGATCCGGAAGAGGTGTACTTTGTTAAATCACCGAAATCGTTCCTCGGTGCCAGCGGTCTGAAGCCGCAGCAGATTGCCCTGTTCGAAGACCTGGTCTGCGCCATGATGCTGCATATTCGCCAGCAGGCGGAGTCACAGCTACCGCAGGCGATTGATCAGGCGGTGATAGGCCGCCCGATTAACTTCCAGGGCTTGGGGGGAGATGAAGCAAACGCGCAAGCGCAGGGGATCCTCGAACGCGCGGCAAAGCGTGCGGGTTTCCGGGATGTGGTATTTCAGTACGAGCCGGTTGCCGCAGGGCTGGATTTTGAAGCAACGCTGAATACGGAAAAACGCGTGCTGGTGGTGGATATTGGCGGCGGTACCACCGACTGCTCGCTGCTGTTGATGGGACCGCAATGGCGCGAAAAGCAAGAGCGCGCCGCCAGCCTGCTCGGTCACAGTGGTTGCCGCGTCGGCGGTAACGATCTCGACATCGCCCTGGCGTTTAAAAACCTGATGCCATTACTTGGCATGGGCGGGCAAACAGAGAAAGGCATCGCGCTACCGATTCTCCCCTGGTGGAACGCCGTTGCCATCAACGATGTTCCGGCGCAAACCGAGTTCTACAGCGCAGCCAATGGCCGTTTACTTAACGATCTGCTGCGGGATGCCCTCGATACCGACAAAGTCGCCTTATTGCTGAAAGTCTGGCGTCAACGTCTGAGCTATCGTCTGGTACGCAGCGCTGAGGAGAGCAAAATCGCCCTCTCCGAACAGCCGCAAACCCTCGCGCAATTGTCATTTATCCGCGACAACCTGGCAGCGGCAATCAGCCAACAGGGGCTGGAAGCGGCACTCAGCCAACCGTTACAGCGCATTCTGGAGCAGGTGCAGCTGGCGCTGGAGAGCAGTCAGGAGACACCGGAGGTGATTTATCTCACCGGCGGTAGCGCCCGTTCGCCCATTATCAAAAAAGCGCTGGCGGACACCCTGCCGGGTATCCCGATCGCCGGGGGCGACGACTTTGGCTCTGTTACCGCCGGTCTCGCACGCTGGGCGCAAGTCTTGTTCCGTTAATCTTCTGCCGGGTGGCCCGCACCCGGCATTATTTTCTCCGCCATAATCGCCCTATCGCAAATTACCATTCCTGACAAACGTTTCCAGACAGTGTTTCATTTTTCCTCCATTTTTCTGCGGCATACCGTCACTAAACTAGTATTATTCCGGCAACGGCTTTCAGGATGAGATACGCATTACGATGAATGGCAGTGTTACGTTTCGCCGCGCAATTGTCGCGGCCGTGGTCATCGCGGCAATCGGCGCCGCCTGGTATCACTTCAGTCATAAAGACACCTCTTCCACTGCAACCGGGCAAACCGCTTCACGGGGATCGACTACCGGCGGCCCGAGCGGCGGGCGTCACGGTATGCGTGGTGGGGCATTGCCGCCCGTTCAGGCCGCCGTCGCGACGACACAATCCGTGCCGCGTTATCTTACAGGTCTTGGCACCATCACCGCAGTGAACACCGTAACGGTGCGCAGCCGCGTCAGTGGTCAGTTGCTGGCCCTTCACTTTCAGGAAGGTCAGCAGGTGAAAGCGGGCGATCTGCTGGCGGAAATCGACCCGAGTGAATTCAAGGTCGCGCTGGCGCAGGCGCAGGGCCAACTGGCGAAAGATAAAGCCACGCTGGCGAATGCCCGTCGCGATCTCGCCCGTTACCAACAACTGGTGAAAACCAGCCTCGTCTCCCGCCAGGATCTGGATGCGCAGCAAGCGCTGGTTAGCGAGTCCGAAGGAACGGTAAAAGCCGATGAAGCGTCTGTTGCCAGTGCGCAACTTCAGCTCGACTGGAGCCGCATTACCGCGCCCATCTCCGGTCGCGTTGGTTTAAAACAGGTGGATATCGGCAACCAGATCACCAGTAGCGACACCACCGGTATTGTTGTGTTGACGCAAACGCACCCGATAGATCTCGTCTTCACGCTGCCGGAAAGCGATATCGCCACCGTGGTACAGGCGCAAAAAGCCGGACAATCGCTGGCTGTCGAAGCCTGGGATCGCACCAACAAGCAGAAGCTGAGCACCGGCGCGCTACTCAGTCTGGATAACCAGATTGATACCACTACCGGCACCATCAAGCTTAAAGCGCGTTTTAACAATCAGGATGACGCGCTGTTCCCGAATCAATTCGTCAACGCCCGGATGCTGGTCGCCACCGAGCAGAATGCTGTGGTGATCCCTACCGCCGCCCTGCAAATGGGTAATGAAGGTAACTTCGTCTGGGTGCTGAATGACAAAAATCAGGTCAGCAAACACATTGTCACACCGGGTATTCAGGACAGCCAGAAGGTGGTCATTGCCGCCGGGTTATCCGCCGGGGATCGCGTGGTCACTGACGGTATCGACCGCCTGACCGAAGGGGCCAAAGTCGAAGTGGTAGAGGCAAAAAGCGCCCAGGAGATGCCGGCAAAACGTGAACATCCGGCAAAAGGAGCGCAGTCCTGATGCAACTGCTCCCGCCAGGCAGAACAGGCGGCCCTTCCCGCCTGTTTATTATGCGTCCCGTCGCCACCACGCTGCTGATGGTAGCGATCCTGCTTGCCGGTATCATCGGCTATCGCTTTCTGCCGGTTTCCGCCTTACCGGAGGTGGATTACCCCACCATTCAGGTTGTCACCCTCTATCCGGGTGCCAGCCCGGATGTGATGACGTCGGCGGTCACCGCCCCGCTTGAGCGCCAGTTCGGCCAGATGTCCGGCCTGAAACAGATGGCCTCGCAGAGCTCAGGCGGTGCGTCAGTAGTGACGTTGCAATTCCAGTTAACCCTACCGCTGGATGTGGCCGAGCAGGAAGTGCAGGCGGCGATCAATGCCGCCAACAGTCTGCTGCCATCGGACTTACCTAACCCACCGGTGTACAGCAAAGTGAACCCGGCGGATCCGCCAATTATGACGCTGGCGGTCACCTCTTCCGCGATGCCGATGACCCAGGTGGAAGACATGGTGGAAACCCGGGTGGCTCAAAAAATTTCTCAGGTGTCTGGCGTCGGTCTGGTGACGCTGTCAGGCGGTCAGCGTCCGGCTGTACGCGTTAAACTCAATGCACAAGCGGTTGCGGCACTTGGGTTGACCAGCGAAACCATCCGTACCGCTATCAGCAATGCGAACGTCAACTCGGCGAAAGGCAGCCTGGACGGCCCGGCCCGGGCAGTCACGCTTTCCGCCAACGATCAGATGCAGTCGGCGCAAGAGTATCGCCAGTTGATCATTGCCTACCAGAACGGTGCGCCAATCCGCCTGGGTGACATCGCGACCGTTGAACAAGGCGCAGAAAATAGCTGGCTCGGCGCATGGTCCAATAAACAACAGGCGATTGTGATGAACGTCCAGCGTCAGCCGGGTGCCAACATCATTAATACCGCAGATAGCATCCGCACACTGTTGCCACAACTGACCGAAAGCCTGCCGAAATCGGTGACCGTCAAGGTGCTCTCTGACCGCACGACCAACATCCGCGCGTCGGTGAGCGATACGCAGTTTGAACTGATGCTGGCAATTGCGTTGGTGGTGATGATCATCTATCTGTTCCTGCGAAATATTCCCGCCACCATTATTCCCGGTGTCGCCGTTCCGCTGTCGCTGGTCGGCACGTTTGCCGCGATGGTGTTTCTCGATTTCTCCATCAATAACCTGACGCTGATGGCGCTGACCATCGCCACGGGGTTTGTGGTGGACGATGCCATCGTGGTGATTGAGAACATCTCTCGCTATATCGAAAAAGGTGAAAAACCGCTGGCCGCCGCGCTGAAAGGGGCGGGTGAAATCGGCTTTACTATTATCTCCCTCACTTTTTCACTGATTGCGGTGCTGATCCCGTTGCTGTTTATGGGCGATATCGTTGGTCGCCTGTTCCGGGAGTTCGCCGTTACGCTGGCGATAGCAATCCTGATCTCCGCCATCGTCTCTTTGACGCTGACGCCCATGATGTGCGCCCGCATGCTGAGCGCCGAGTCACTGCGTAAACAGAACCGCTTTTCGCGTGCATCCGAACGTTTTTTTGAGCGCGTGATCGCTGGTTACGGGCGTTTGTTGAACAACGTGCTTAACCACCCGTGGCTGACACTGAGTGTGGCAATCGGTACGTTGCTGCTGTCCGTTATGCTGTGGATAGTAATCCCGAAAGGTTTCTTCCCGGTGCAGGATAACGGCATCATCCAGGGAACCTTACAAGCACCGCAGTCGACCTCCTTTGCCAGCATGGCGGAACGCCAGCGCCAGGTGGCAGATGTTATTTTGCGCGATCCGGCGGTGGAAAGCCTGACCTCGTTTGTTGGCGTCGATGGGACTAACCCTTCATTGAACAGCGCGCGTCTGCAAATCAACCTCAAGCCGCTGGATGAGCGTGACGACCGCGTCCAGCCTGTGATTGAACGGTTGCAACAGGCCGTCGCCCGAGTACCCGGCGTGTCGCTTTACCTGCAACCGATCCAGGATTTGACCATCGACACGCAGGTTAGCCGCACGCAATATCAGTTCACGCTACAGGCAAACTCGCTGGATGCTCTCAGCACCTGGGTACCGCAACTGGTCAGCAAACTGGAGGCGTTGCCGCAGCTATCTGATGTCAGCAGCGACTGGCAGGACAAAGGGTTAGTGGCATATGTGAATGTTGACCGCGACAGCGCCAGCCGCCTGGGCATCACCATGTCGGATGTGGACAATGCGCTGTATAACGCGTTTGGTCAGCGTCTTATTTCGACCATTTACACCCAGGCGAATCAGTATCGCGTGGTGCTGGAACACGATACCGCGCAAACCCCTGGTCTGTCGGCACTGGATAACATACGCCTCACCAGTACCGATGGCGGTGTAGTCCCCCTCTTGTCGATTGCAAAAGTCGAGCAGCGCTATGCCCCGCTGAGTATCAACCACCTGGATCAATTCCCCTCCACGACCATCTCCTTTAACGTCGCGGGCGGTTATTCGCTGGGAGATGCGGTGCAAGCGGTGATGGAGAGTGAAAAAACGCTCAACTTCCCTACGTCTATCACCACGCAGTTCCAGGGAAGTACGCTGGCGTTCCAGGCTGCACTCGGCAGTACTGTCTGGCTGATTATTGCCGCAGTGGTGGCGATGTATATCGTGCTCGGCGTGCTGTATGAAAGCTTTATTCATCCCATCACCATTCTGTCGACGCTGCCCACGGCAGGCGTGGGCGCATTGCTGGCGCTGCTGATTTCCGGGAGCGAGCTGGATGTGATTGCCATTATCGGCATCATCCTGTTGATCGGTATTGTGAAGAAAAACGCCATCATGATGATCGATTTTGCCCTCGCCGCCGAACGCGAAGAGGGGATGTCGCCGCGTGATGCCATTTTCCAGGCCTGTCTGCTGCGTTTTCGCCCGATTCTGATGACCACACTCGCCGCACTGCTGGGTGCGCTGCCCTTGATGCTGAGCGCGGGTGTGGGCGCAGAGTTGCGCCGCCCGTTAGGCATTGGCATGGTCGGTGGATTGATGGTCAGCCAGGTGCTGACATTGTTCACCACGCCGGTTATCTACCTGCTGTTTGACCGACTGGCATTGTGGACAAAACAGCGTTTCCCCCGGCGTGAGGAGGAAGCGTAAGTGAAGTTCTTCGCCCTCTTCATTTACCGTCCGGTGGCAACGATCCTTATCTCGCTGGCCATCACCCTGTGCGGCATACTTGGCTTCCGGTTGTTGCCGGTCGCCCCGCTGCCGCAGGTGGATTTTCCGGTCATTATGGTCAGCGCATCGCTGCCCGGCGCATCGCCGGAAACCATGGCCTCATCGGTCGCTACCCCGCTGGAACGCTCACTCGGGCGCATTGCCGGGGTGAGCGAAATGACCTCTACCAGTTCGCTGGGCAGTACGCGCATTATTCTGGAGTTTAACTTCGACCGCGATATCAACGGTGCCGCACGCGATGTACAAGCGGCGATAAATGCAGCGCAAAGTTTGCTGCCAAGCGGTATGCCAAGCCGACCGACCTATCGCAAGGCCAACCCCTCTGCTGCGCCGATTATGATCCTGACGCTGACGTCGGACACCTATTCGCAGGGCGAACTGTACGATTTTGCCTCCACACAGCTGGCGCAAACCATCGCGCAGATTCAGGGGGTCGGTGATGTCGACGTTGGCGGGAGTTCCTTGCCTGCGGTGCGCATCGGGTTGAACCCGCAGGCGCTGTTTAACCAGGGCGTATCGCTGGATTCCGTTCGCACCGCCATCAGCAACGCCAACGTGCGACGACCGCAAGGTGCGGTGGAAGATTCCGCGCAGCGCTGGCAGGTGCAAACCAATGATGCGTTGAAAACCGCCGCCGAATACCGACCATTGATCATTCATTATAAAAACGGCTCAGCCGTGCGTTTAAGCGATGTCGCAACAGTCAAAGACTCGGTGCAGGATGTTCGCAACGCCGGGATGACCAATGCCAAACCGGCAATATTGCTGATGATCCGCAAACTACCGGAAGCCAATATCATCGACACCGTCGACAGCATTCGCGCCCGTTTACCCGATTTGCAAAAGACCATTCCGGCGGCCATTGATTTACAAATCGCCCAGGATCGATCCCCCACTATCCGCGCTTCGCTGGCGGAAGTAGAGCAGACCTTAGTGATCTCTGTAGCACTGGTGATCCTGGTGGTGTTCCTGTTCCTACGCTCCGGCAGAGCGACGCTGATCCCGGCGGTGGCCGTGCCGGTTTCGCTGATCGGCACATTTGCTGCCATGTATCTGTGCGGATTTAGCCTCAATAACCTGTCGCTGATGGCGCTGACTATTGCCACCGGTTTTGTGGTGGATGATGCGATTGTGGTGCTGGAGAATATCTCGCGGCACCTTGAAGCGGGAACAAAACCGCTCCAGGCTGCGCTTCAGGGCACCCGGGAGGTGGGCTTTACTGTTCTCTCCATGAGTGTCTCGCTGGTGGCCGTATTCATGCCATTGTTGCTGATGGCCGGTTTACCCGGTCGTCTGTTGCGGGAGTTCGCCGTCACGCTCTCCGTGGCGATCGGCATTTCGCTGGCCATCTCCCTGACATTAACGCCGATGATGTGCGGCTGGCTGCTGAAGAGCCATAAACCCCGCGAGCGTACCCGCGAACGGGGTGTGGGCCGCCTGTTAATTGCGCTGCAACAGCAGTATGCGCGCTCGCTAAAATGGGTGCTTAACCATGCCCGCCTCGTCGGCGTAGTGCTGCTGGCCACCATCGCGCTAAATATCTGGATGTACATCACCATACCCAAAACCTTTTTCCCGGAGCAGGACACCGGCGTGCTGATGGGGGGTATCCAGGCGGACCAGAGCATCTCCTTCCAGGCAATGCGTATTAAGTTGCAGGATTTTATGAAAATCATCCGCGACGACCCGGCCGTGGATAATGTCACCGGCTTTACCGGCGGCTCGCGGGTGAACAGCGGCATGATGTTTATTACGCTGAAACCCCGTGGAGTACGTCATGAAACCGCCCAGCAGGTGATTGACCGCCTGCGCGGCAAACTGGCAAAAGAACCCGGTGCCAGTCTGTTTCTCGTGGCTGTGCAAGACATTCGCGTTGGCGGTCGGCAGGCGAACGCCAGTTACCAGTACTCGCTGCTGTCAGATGATCTCAGTGCCCTGCGTGAGTGGGAGCCGAAGATCCGTAAAGCCCTTGCCGCCCTGCCGCAACTGGCAGACGTCAACTCCGATCAACAGGATAACGGTGCAGAGATGAACCTGGTTTACGATCGCGCCACCATGTCGCGTCTCGGGATCAGCGTCCAGGAAACCAATAGCCTGCTGAATGACGCATTCGGCCAGCGGCAGATTTCGACTATCTACCAGCCGTTAAACCAGTACAAAGTAGTGATGGAAGTCGATCCACGTTATACCCAGGACATCAGCGCACTGGATAAAATGTATGTGATTAACAGCGAGGGCAAATCGATCCCCCTCTCCTACTTTGCCCACTGGCTTCCGGCCAACGCGCCGCTGTCGGTGAATCATCAGGGGTTGTCAGCCGCGTCGACCATCTCTTTTAACCTGCCGACCGGGTCGTCGTTATCGGAAGCCAGCGATGCGATCAATCGCGCAATGACCCAACTGGGCGTGCCTTCAAGCGTGCGCGGTAGTTTTGCCGGTACCGCGCAAATCTTCCAGCAAACCATGAACTCGCAGGTGATCCTGATTCTGGCAGCGATTGCGACGGTCTATATCGTGCTGGGGATCCTCTACGAAAGCTACGTGCATCCGCTGACCATTCTCTCAACGCTGCCTTCGGCGGGCGTGGGCGCATTGCTGGCGCTGGAGTTGTTTAACGCGCCCTTTAGCCTGATTGCGCTTATCGGCATTATGTTGCTGATCGGGATTGTGAAGAAAAATGCCATTATGATGGTCGACTTCGCCCTTGAAGCGCAGCGTCAGGGTAACCTTAGCGCAGAAGACGCTATCTTCCAGGCCTGTTTGTTGCGTTTTCGCCCCATCATGATGACGACACTGGCGGCGCTGTTTGGCGCGCTGCCGCTGGTTATCTCCGGCGGCGACGGTTCTGAATTGCGTCAGCCTCTTGGTATCACTATCGTGGGCGGTCTGGTGATGAGCCAGTTGCTGACCCTGTACACAACGCCAGTGGTCTACCTGTTCTTCGACCGTCTGCGCAGGCGTTTTAGCCGTAAAGAGAGAGAGCCAGTTAGTGAATGAATGAACTACCCAAAAACATCCGCTGGCAACTATGGATCGTCGCCTTTGGCTTTTTTATGCAGTCGCTGGATACCACCATTGTGAACACCGCCCTCCCCTCGATGGCAAAAAGTCTGGGGGAGAGTCCGCTGCATATGCATATGGTGGTGGTGTCCTATGTGCTGACGGTAGCCGTCATGTTGCCGGCCAGTGGCTGGCTGGCGGATCGGGTGGGCGTGCGCAATATCTTTTTTATCGCCATTGTACTGTTTACGACCGGCTCACTGTTTTGCGCGCAAGCCTCTACGCTGGACCAACTGGTGATGGCCCGCGTGCTGCAAGGGGTTGGCGGCGCGATGATGGTGCCGGTTGGCAGACTAACGGTGATGAAAATCGTCCCGCGCGATCACTATATGGCGGCGATGACCTTTGTCACGTTGCCGGGGCAGATTGGCCCGCTGGTTGGCCCGGCGCTGGGCGGCATTCTGGTGGAGTATGCCTCCTGGCACTGGATCTTCCTGATTAATCTGCCGGTGGGGATCGTCGGGGCTATCGCCACTCTGAGCCTGATGCCGAACTACACCCTGCAAACCCGCCGCTTTGATATGGTGGGATTTGTGCTGTTAGCCTGCGGCATGGCGACGCTGACGCTGGCGCTCGACGGGCATAAAGGTCTGGGGTTGTCACCGTGGATGTTGGGCCTGCTGGTGGGAGGTGGCGCGGTAGCGCTGATTACCTATCTGCTGCATGCGAAAGGCAACGATGGTGCACTGTTTAACCTGCGGTTGTTCCGCACGCCTTCGTTTTCGCTCGGGTTGTCGGGCAGTTTCGCCGGGCGTGTCGGTAGCGGCATGCTGCCCTTTATGACGCCGGTATTTTTGCAAATCGGCCTCGGTTTTTCGCCTTTTCACGCCGGGTTAATGATGATCCCGATGGTACTGGGCAGCATGGGCATGAAACGCATTGTTGTACAGGTAGTGAACCGGTTCGGTTACCGCCGGGTGCTGGTCTGCTCCACGCTGGGGCTGGCATTGATAAGCTTACTGTTTATGACCACCGCTCTGCTGGGCTGGTACTACATGCTACCGGTGGTGCTGTTCTGCCAGGGGATGATCAACTCCATGCGTTTCTCCTCCATGAATACTCTGACGCTGAAAGATCTGCCGGATGAACTGGCCAGCAGTGGCAACAGCCTGCTGTCGATGGTAATGCAATTGTCGATGAGTATCGGCGTGACCATTGCCGGGTTGCTGTTGGGCTTATTTGGTTCGCAGCACTTGTCTGCGGACAGTGGCGTGGCACACCACGTTTTCCTTTACACTTACCTCAGTATGGCGGTGGTCATTGCCCTTCCGGCGTTACTCTTTGCCCACGTTCCGGATGATGCCAGCAAGAATGTCGTCATTGCCCGTCGCAAAAGGAGAGAATCATGACAGTCTGGCGGCCGGGTATCACAGCCAAGCTGTTTCTGGCCATTTTAACCACCTGTATTGTGTTGCTCATCACCATGCACTCGGCGGTGCGCATCAGCTTCGAACGCGGCTTTATCGACTATATCAAACGCGGTAATGAGCAGCGTTTGCAGATGCTCAGTGACTCGCTGGCCGAACAATATGCTCAGAATGGCAGTTGGCAGTTTTTGCGTAATAACGATCGGGTCATTTTTCAGATCCTGCGATCGTTCGAAAGAGATAATGAACACGAAGAAGACCGCCCTGGCGGTCCGGGTCGTAACGCTGACAGGCCAGACATGGATCGCGAAATGCCGCCCCACCCGGACGGTGAGTCGGGACATGAACCGGGCCCCCCGGGTGGACCGCCAGGCATGCCGCCGCACGGCTGGCGCACCAAGTTCTGGGTGGTTGATCAACAATCTCAGGTGCTGGTGGGGCCACGTTCACCGGTGCCGGAGGATGGCACTCGTCGGGCCATTGTGGTGAATAACCAACAGGTCGGTTGGGTCATCGCCTCCCCGATTGAACGCCTGACGCGCAATACCGATATTAATTTTGAACGCCAACAACGGCGCACCAGTTGGCTGATTGTCGGGCTTGCCACCTTGCTGGCCGCTATCGCGACTTTCCCGCTGGCCAGAGGCTTGCTGGCGCCGGTCAAACGGCTGGTTGAGGGGACGCATAAGCTGGCTTCCGGGGATTTCACCACCCGGGTCACGCCCGGTAGCCATGACGAATTAGGCCGGCTGGCGCGGGACTTTAACCAGCTCGCCAGTACCCTGGAAAAAAACCAGCAGATGCGTCGCGATTTTATGGCTGACATCTCCCATGAACTGCGGACACCGTTGGCAGTGTTGCGCGGCGAACTGGAAGCGATACAAGACGGCGTGCGCCAATTCACCCCGGAGTCGGTAGCCTCCCTGCAAGCGGAAGTCGGCACGCTCACTAAACTGGTGGACGACCTGCACCAACTTTCCATGTCCGATGAAGGCGCACTGGCGTACCAACGCACGCCGGTGGATGTGATTACGCTGCTGGAGATTGCAGCAGGCGCATTCCGCGAGCGTTTCGCCAACCGCAACCTGACCCTGTCGCTTGAAGCACCGGGGCGTGCCACAGTCTTTGGCGATCCCGATCGCCTGATGCAACTCTTCAATAACCTGCTGGAAAACAGCCTGCGCTATACCGACGGCGGCGGTCGTACACACATTCAGGCTACCATCGACGAGGGCAAGCTGGTGATGCGTTTTGCCGACAGCGCCCCTGGGGTGAACGATGAGCAACTTAAGCGCCTGTTTGAGCGCTTCTATCGTACCGAGGGTTCACGCAACCGCGCCAGTGGCGGCTCTGGTCTGGGGCTGGCTATCTGTTTGAATATTGTGGAAGCGCACGGTGGCGCTATCCATGCCGCGCACTCGCCTTTCGGCGGGGTTAGCATTACAGTTGAATTACCGCTTGAACGCGAAAAATCGAGAGACGTATGACTGAGTTACCCATTGACGAAAACACGCCACGCATTCTGATCGTGGAAGATGAACCCAAGCTTGGGCAGTTGTTGATCGATTACCTGCGGGCCGCAAGTTACGCGCCAGCGCTGGTCAATCACGGCGACCAGGTGCTCCCTTATGTTCGCCAGACGCCACCGGATTTGATCCTGCTCGATTTGATGCTGCCCGGCACAGACGGTCTGACGCTGTGTCGCGAAATTCGCCGTTTCTCCAATGTGCCCATCATTATGGTGACAGCGAAAATCGAAGAGATTGACCGCCTGCTGGGGCTGGAAATTGGCGCGGATGACTATATCTGCAAACCGTACAGCCCGCGTGAAGTGGTGGCCCGGGTGAAGACCATTCTGCGCCGCTGCAAGCCGCAGCGTGAACTGCAAGCAATGGACGACGAAAGCCCGCTGATTGTGGATGAGGGGCGTTTCCAGGCAAGCTGGCACAACAAACTGCTGGATCTGACGCCTGCCGAATTCCGCCTGCTGAAAACCCTCTCCAGCGAACCGGGTAAAGTCTTCTCCCGAGAACAACTGCTTAATCATCTGTATGATGACTACCGCGTGGTGACTGACCGTACTATCGATAGCCATATCAAAAACCTGCGCCGCAAACTGGAAGCGCTGGATGAAGAGCAGTCTTTCATCCGCGCGGTCTATGGTGTGGGGTATCGCTGGGAAGCGGACGCCTGCAAACTGGCGTAACCGCGATTGCGTCGGGCGGCGGAAACCGCCCGGCGTTCGCTTATTTGCGCGCCAGCGCGGTAAGCGCCTCTTTTGCTACGGTTCCCCTTGCGCCCGATTGCCGTTCATCCGTTCTCACGCCACCGCAAACCGGCTGGCCGTGTCGCTTCCCCCGACTTCCCCATCTTTACTGGTAGGGTATTTGACCGCGAACAAACCCCACATCCTCTGTATGATGACAGCCGCGAAAATAGCTGTTTTATCAAGCGTGATAACAACAGGTCAGGCTGCTCATAACGTCGTCAACAAAAGGTAAGGGATGATGAGAAAATATGGTTACGGCGCGCTGGCGCTACTGTTTGCCGCGTTTGGTTGCCAGGCGGAGATCACCGAAGCACAAATGGACGCCGACTGCGCCAAAATTAATGATTACGCCAAACAGGGCAATCAATTCTACCAGGCTAAAAACTACGCCAAAGCGAGAGAGGCGTTCATTCAGCAAACCGCGTGGCTTGAGCAGTGTGAATACGGCGGAAATCAGCCCAATGAAGCACTGATAGCCACTGCTTACAATAACGTGGCGCTGACGTTTATTCGCGAGGGTGAATACCGCAAAGCGCAAGCCTGGCTGCAAATCATGCCGGACGATCAGAAGTCGCAATATAACCTTTCGCGTATTCAGGACAAGCTACTCGCGCTGCCAAAACCGACTTCCGCCGCTGGCGAATATTGGCAATATGCCGGGCGTGGAGAATGGGAAGTACTGACCCTTAAAGCAGAAGGTAATGACCGCTATCAGGCCGACTGGGCGGGTTACTCGTTCGGTCTCATGGGGCTCTATTACGGGCCAAATATCGGTGAATTCTCGGAGAAAGTGACCTTCAAAGAGAATAAAGGCGACATCAACCTGCACGACGATGAAGATATTGCGCACTGCACCATTTCGCTGACGCTGTCGGCAGATAAGCAAACAGTGAATGCAAAAACCGATGCCGATGACTCGATGAATTGTGGTTTTGGTCATAACGTCAGCGCCGACGGTAAATACCTGCGCGTGGATTGACGCGCAGGTTTACTCCCCTCGTCCCCGGCGCTACAATTCCCGCCCTGAAATCAGGGGAACGCCCCCTGCAGCCTCACCCCGGTGAGGCTATCTGACCTGTCATCAGAATGAGACCATCATGTTTAAACCGGAACTCCTTTCCCCGGCGGGAACGCTGAAAAATATGCGTTACGCTTTCGCTTACGGCGCGGATGCCGTTTATGCTGGCCAGCCGCGTTATTCGTTGCGGGTACGCAATAACGAATTCAACCACGAAAACCTGCAAACAGGCATTAACGAAGCCCATGCACTGGGCAAGCAGTTTTACGTGGTGGTGAATATCGCCCCGCACAACGCCAAGCTGAAAACATTCATCCGCGACTTAAAACCGGTGGTGGATATGGGGCCGGATGCGCTGATTATGTCCGATCCGGGGCTTATCATGCTGGTACGAGAACATTTCCCGCAGATGCCGATCCACCTCTCCGTTCAGGCGAACGCCGTGAACTGGGCGACGGTAAAATTCTGGCAGCAGATGGGGCTGACGCGCGTGATCCTCTCCCGCGAACTGTCGCTGGAAGAAATTGAAGAGATCCGCACGCAGGTGCCGGAAATGGAAATCGAAATTTTCGTCCACGGTGCGCTGTGCATGGCCTACTCCGGCCGCTGTCTGCTCTCAGGTTATATCAACAAGCGCGACCCGAACCAGGGCACCTGCACCAATGCCTGCCGTTGGGAATACAACGTGCAGGAAGGCAAAGAAGACGCCATCGGTAATATCGTGCATGTTCACGAGCCGATCCCGGTGCAGAACATTGAACCGACGCTGGGCGTTGGCGCGCCAACTGACAAAGTGTTTATGATTGAGGAAGCGCAACGTCCGGGCGAGTATATGACCGCCTTTGAAGACGAACATGGCACCTACATCATGAACTCCAAAGATCTGCGCGCCATTGCCCATGTGGAGCGCCTGACCAAAATGGGTGTGCACTCGCTGAAAATCGAAGGGCGTACCAAGTCGTTCTACTACTGCGCCCGTACTGCACAGGTCTATCGCAAAGCCATTGACGATGCCGCCGCAGGGAAACCGTTCGACACCTCACTGCTGGAAACGCTGGAAGGCCTGGCGCACCGTGGCTATACCGAAGGTTTTTTGCGTCGCCATACCCATGATGACTACCAGAACTACGAATATGGGTACTCCGTCTCCGAGCGCCAGCAGTTTGTCGGCGAATTCACCGGCGAGCGCAAAGGCCATCTCGCCGCAGTTGCGGTGAAAAATAAGTTCTCTGTCGGCGATAGCCTGGAGCTGATGACCCCGCAAGGTAACGTTAACTTCACGCTGGAACAGATGGAAAATGCCAAAGGCGAAGCAATGCCCGTTGCACCTGGCGACGGTTATACCGTCTGGCTACCCGTGCCAGAAGATATGGCGCTGGAATACGCCCTGTTGATGCGCAATTTCGATGGTCAGTCGACGCGAAATCCGCACGCCTGAGCGGTGTCCTGAATAGTTAAGTACGGTTATTTATTGCAGGAGAAGATTCTTAGAATCGGATCACATACCGTTGCGGTTAATATGGGTATCATCCACCTCGCTGAAAAACATAACCCATAAATGCTAGCTGTACCAGGAACCACCTCCTTAGCCTGTGTAATCTCCCTTACGCAGGCTGATTTTTTTTCTCCATTCTTCCGCTTTTTCTCCGCATCGCCGTTTCCTGACATACACTTTGCTGATGTTGTTCAGCCAGGGTGAAAAAGGATGCATGAAATTCCCACAAGCTTATTGATCCTCAACGGTAAAAGCGCCGGTGACGAAACGCTGCGCGAAGCGATAACGCTGCTGCGCAATGAAGGTATGGATATTCAGGTGCGGGTGACCTGGGAAAAAGGTGATGCCGGACGCTACGTGAAAGAGGCGCAGCAGCTCGGCGTCTCAACGGTGATCGCGGGTGGTGGTGACGGGACCATTAACGAAGTGGCAACCGCACTGGTGGACTGCGCGGGAGAACATGTTCCGGCGTTGGGCATTTTACCGCTCGGCACCGCCAATGATTTTGCCACCAGCGCCGCCATTCCGGATGCGCTGGACAAAGCGTTACAGTTGGCGATTATCGGCAAAGCCGTGCCGGTGGATATCGCCAGGGTTAACGATAAAACCTGCTTTATCAATATGGCGACTGGTGGCTTTGGCACCCGCATTACCAGCGAAACGCCGGAAAAACTCAAAGCCGCCCTCGGGAGCGTCTCCTATCTGATCCACGGTCTGATGCGTATGGATATGCTGAAAGCGGATCGTTGCGAAATTCGTGGCGACAATTTTCACTGGCAGGGAGATGCGCTGGTCATTGGCATTGGTAATGGCCGTCAGGCGGGGGGCGGGCAGCAGCTTTGCCCGCAGGCGCTGATTAACGATGGGTTATTACAGCTGCGTATTTTTACCGGCGATGAACTCCTGCCCGCGCTGTTCACGACATTAACGCAACCGGATGATAATCCGCATATTATTGACGGAAAATCGGCCTGGTTTGAGGTGAATGCCCCCCATGAACTGACTTTTAATCTGGACGGTGAACCGCTGCGCGGGGAGCATTTCCGCATTGAAGTGCTCCCCGGCGCCTTGCAGTGCCGGTTGCCGCCGGATTGCCCGTTATTGCGCTAGCAGGCATTTTCAGGCCGCAGGGTCAGTACCCTCGGGCATTTATTATTTTTTATCAGTCATGACTGAGGGTATTGGCTTCGATATACGCAAAATTAATGTCTTCGCCGAGCCCCGGACGCTGCGGCAAATGGACAAAACCCTCTTCATCCATCGGGTCGATAAGAGAATTGAGATACGCCGCCGGTTGATCGTAATCCAGGAACGGGTGCAGCAAACCGCGTTCATACCAACGGCAATTACGGATCGCGCCTATCACCGCGAGGCTTGCCGCACCATTGCCGTGAACTTCGCAGTCCATGCCGAACGATTCCGCCAGATTTGCCACTTTCAGCGTGGGCGAGATCCCACCGACACCATTGGCCCCGGCGCGCAGGATGTCGCATGCGCCCGCTTTGATCCAATCAGCGCGGCTGTGATGCTTACCGCCCAGGCTTTCCGGTCCGATAATCGGAATCGACAGATTTTCCGCCAGCCAGACATACGACGACATGCTCTCTTCTGCCATCGGCTCTTCGAACCAGGCAAAGTTGAGTTTTTCCAGTTCTTTGCCGATGTACAGCGCGTCGGTACGGCTGTACCAGTGATAACCATCAATCATTAAATCGATATCCGGCCCGACCGCTTCGCGCACCGCGGCGCAGGCTTTCACGTCCATTTTCGGATCAGGCGCGAATTTAACGGGCGGCATCCAGGTGTGCAGTTTGATGGCTTTGTAGCCGCGCGCTACCAGCTTTTCAGCAAATGCCGCGTACGCTTCCGGGGTGGAGAGACCGCCTTCAAGCTCGTCACCGCACATGGTGCTGCCATAGGCCAGCACTTTATCGCGGTAGCCGCCGAGCAGTTTATACACCGGCATATTGAGTTTGCGGCCCATCAAATCCCACAGCGCCTGTTCAACGAACGACAGCGCACGTTCGGTCAATTGATGGGCACTACCGCGCTGCCAGTGCACCAAATCCTGCCAGATGCGTTCGCGGTGAAACGGATCCTGACCCACCATCACTTTGCGGAAAAAGGCATTAAGCACAAAGGGACGCACCACTTCCGGCGGCGCAAACGCATACCCTTTGCTGCCATCGTCTGCGGCAATCGTCAGCATCGCCATTTTCGCCTGGCTTTCCGGCCCCGGATGCGAGTGTCCGGCGCTGTCGGAAACCCGTCGTGTGGGATGCTGAAAAACGGTGACGTTTACAGATTCTATTTTCATTGCATGTCCTTTTTTTGAAAAGCCGTTTCATAACAGAATATATGCACAAAAATATGTCACATCCTCGGACAATTTCCGCTATGCATTGGCCTTTTTTTGGGCATGCGCATGACACTGCGTGACAGTTTTCACAAAAAGTTTCGCAAACGCGATGAAGAGCGGGAAAGGTGTTTGAATGAATGGAAAGTGAGTTTTACGTTTTTATCCCCTCTCATTGAGAGGGGATAACCGTCATCAGGCAATGGTTACTTTGTCATCCAGGTAGACATCCTGCACGGCGTTAATCAACTTCACGCCGTCCGTCATGCTTTTCTTGAAGGCTTTGCGCCCAAGGATCAGTCCCATACCACCGGCGCGTTTATTAATAACCGCAGTGCGCACGGCATCGCTGAGATCGGTATCGCCTCCCGCTGCGCCACCGGAGTTAATCAGCCCGGCGCGGCCCATATAGCAGTTCGCCAGTTGGTAACGCACCAGGTCAATGGGGTTATCACTGGTCAGCTTGCTGTAGACACGCTCATCGGTGTAACCGAAGTTCACCGCTTTATAGCCGCCATTGTTTTCCGCCATTTTCTGCTTCACGATATCCGCGCCGATGGTCGCGGCAATATGGTTCGCCTGACCGGTTAAGTCCGCGGACACATGGTAATCCACGCCCTCTTTTTTGAACGCGGAGTTGCGCAGGTAAGCCCACAATACGGTGACCATTCCCAACTCATGGGCGCGCTCAAACGCCGCCGAGATCTCTTCAATCTGCCGGCGAGACTCCTGCGAACCAAAATAGATGGTCGCCCCAACCGCCACGGCACCCATGTTGAACGCCTGTTCCACACTGGCGTACAGCGTCTGGTCATATTCCGTGGGATAGCTCAGGGTTTCGTTGTGGTTAAGTTTCACCAGGAAAGGGATACGGTGTGCATAACGACGGGAGACAGAAGCCAGCACGCCGTAGGTGGAGGCGACGCAGTTACAGCCCGCTTCGATCGCCAGCTCAACGATGTTTTTCGGATCGAAATAGAGCGGGTTCGCCGCGAACGAGGCGCCTGCTGAGTGTTCGATCCCCTGGTCTACCGGCAAAATCGACAGATACCCGGTTCCGGCCAGACGCCCATGATTATAAAGCGTCTGCATATTACGCAACACCGCAGGCGGACGGTTGTTGTCCACCATCACGCGATCAACATAATCGTTTCCTGGCAGATAGAGCTGGTCGGCGGGGATGGTCATACAACGGTGTTGCAGAAGGCTGTCGGCGTCTTTGCCAAGTAGCTGCACGATATCAGTCATAGCTATGCTCCCGTAAACTTCGCGCAAGGCGAAATGGATTGTCCTTACCCGACTTTCGCCGGGCAGAGATAATCCTGGCCCTCATACGCGCAATTTTCCACCGACGACGCTTTTTTTCAGCATAATCTGCTGGCACGTTTCGTATGTGCGTTTACCACCACTGATGGAAATGGTGCACCGGCCCGATGCCGTGCCCCACCTCCAGCGAGTCCGCCTGCGCCAGCGCCGCTGTGAGCCAGTTTTTCGCGTCCGCCACGGTCGCGGCCCAGTCGTTATGACGTGGGCGCAGCGCCGCCAGCGCAGCAGAGAGCGTACATCCCGTACCGTGGGTATTCTTCGTTGCCACGCGTGGCGTCGTAAAGCGCTGTGCGCCATCGCGGGTGAAGAGCCAGTCCGGGCTTTCGGCATCATCCAGATGCCCGCCTTTCATCAATACCGCTTCGCAGCCTAAGGCCAGCAACGCTTCCCCCTGTGCATGCATCTCTTTTTCTGTCCGGGCATGCGGGGCATCCAGCAGCGCGGCGGCTTCCGGTAAATTGGGTGTAATAAGTGAAACCTGCGGCAGTAAATGCTGACGCAGCGCCGACACCGCCGATGGCGATAACAACGGGTCACCGCTCTTGGCGAGCATAACGGTGTCCAGCACCACATTGCGCACCCGGTAGCGTTGCAGGCGTTCCGCCACCGCTTCAACGATGTCGGTCTCCGCCAGCATGCCGATTTTGGTGGTATCAATGCGAACATCACTCAACACGGAATCGAGCTGCGCGGCGACAAAATCCGGTTCAATGCGATAGACCGACTGAACCCCGCAGGTGTTTTGCGCCACCAGCGCAGTGATCACCGAGCAGCCATAAGCCCCTAACGCGGAAAAAGTCTTCAGGTCAGCCTGGATCCCGGCACCACCGCTGGGGTCGGTACCGGCGATGGTTAAAGCGTTGATCCGTTTCATTGCAGCCCCTCCCCGTTCAGCGCATACAGCGCATCGAGAAATTCAGCCACAAAACTACCCGGTCCTGTGCTCTTCGTTACGGCCAGACTGCCCGCTCGCGCCATAAAAGCACAAGCTGTCGCCACATTGACCAGCCGATTGCCTTCCAGTGCACAACTGGCGGCCACCACCGCCGACAAGGCACAACCGGTGCCGACAACGCGCGTCATCAGCGCATCACCGCCGGTGACCATCAGGGTGCGCTCACCGTCCGTGATGTAATCCACCTCCCCGGTCACGGCCACTATCGCACCGGTTTGCCGTGCAAGCGTTTGTGCCGCGGGCAGCGCCGTGCTGGCGGTATCGGTCGTGTCCACGCCGCGCCCACCTGCACTCATTCCGGCCAGTGCAAGGATCTCCGAGGCATTACCGCGAATGGCGGCGGGTTGCAAAGTGAGAAGCTGTTGGCAGAACTGTGTGCGGAATGTCAGCGCGCCAACAGCAACGGGGTCCAGTGTCCAGGGCGTGTCCGCCGCTCGCGCGCTGTCAATCGCCGCACGCATCGCATCGGCGCGTTCACGGGTTAACGTCCCGACGTTAATCAATAACGCATCGGCAATGGCGCTGAATTGCTGCGCTTCTTCGGGTTCAATCACCATCGCAGGCGACGCGCCCAGCGCTAACAATACGTTGGCAGTGAAGGTTTGCACAACGTCATTGGTCATGCAGTGTACAAGCGGAGAACGGCGGCGGAATTGCTGTAACGCGTGCGCGGTTTGCGCACGATCAAGCAGGTCAGGTTGCATAAATTCGCTCCTGCCCGGCGTGAAGAAGGGATGCCGGGCAGGCATCTGACTTCCCTACGCTGGCATTATCCAGATCAGGTGGTACGGGTATTTCTCAGCCTTCACAAAGAAGGGCACCCCGAGTCAAAGGGACAGTGCGTCCCGGTCAGCAGATTAAGGGAATGGACAGGTGAACACAAGCGGGTTAAATAACCTGCCGCGGGTGAAGCGGCAGCGAAGAGGCCCCGCCAGCGACAACGATACGTGCATCGCCCGCGGCAGGTTGCAGCAGAGAAATCAGTGACGTGGGTCAGGCCAGCAGCGCATCTCCCGGTGCCCTATCCTCATTAGCAGATCGAACACGCTAAGACCGACACCCTGATTTTCTCTTTTGCCGTATAAGTGCTGCTCCGTTTTACGGGTTTTTCATCACTAAGGGGTTGTCTACCCTTATTGGTATCAACAGAAACCCTGTGTTAACGGAGTATGTATGAAAGCTATCGCCATTACCCACGCTGCCCGGCACGGCAGCAACCTGGATTTCCTCACCGACATCGACCTGCCACAACCTGAGGCCCACGGCCACGACCTGCTGATTGAAGTCAAGGCCGTGTCTGTTAACCCGGTAGATACCAAAGTTCGCGCCGGTTTCAACGCCGATACGCCACGTGTACTGGGCTGGGACGCCGTGGGCGTCGTGAAAGCGGTGGGCGAAGCCGTGACCCTTTTTCAGCCAGGAGATGAAGTCTGGTACGCCGGGGCGCTGACCCGTCCGGGCAGTAATAGCGAATATCAATTAGTGGATGAACGTATTGCAGCGCTGAAACCGAAAACACTGGATAACGCATCCGCCGCCGCCCTGCCCTTAACGGCCATTACGGCCTGGGAATTGCTGTTCGATCGTCTGGGCGTGCAGGAAAAGGGTAACGAAGGCGACGTGCTGTTGATTGTTGGCGCGGCAGGCGGTGTCGGATCTATCCTCACACAACTGGCACGTAAGCTGACACGTCTGACGGTGATTGGCACCGCGTCGCGACCTGCCAGCCAGCAGTGGGTGAAGGAGCGCGGCACGCATTATGTGATTGACCATAGCAAGCCACTGACGGAAGAGCTGGCGCGTATTGGCATCAAACAGGTTAGCCATGTCGCCAGCCTGACAAACACCGAGGATCACTACCAGCAATTGATCAATGCGCTACAACCCCAAGGCAAGCTGGCGCTGATTGACGACCCGCAAAGCCTTGACGCGCTGCCGCTGAAAGTTAAAAGCATTTCACTGCACTGGGAGTTTATGTTTACCCGCTCCATGTTCACCACAGCGGACATCATTGCCCAGCATCAGTTGCTAACCCGCGTGGCAACATTGATTGATGAGGGCGTGTTAAAAACCACCCTTGGCGAACACTTTGGCGCGATTAACGCCGCAAACCTGCGTAAAGCTCATGCGCTGCTCGAAAGCCAGCGCGCGGTAGGTAAAATCGTGCTGGAAGGCTTTGACAACTGATCTCTTGCCAGGATTATTCTCAAACGTTACAAGCGGATAGCCAAAACCGGTGTCCGCTTTTCCTGCTTTCTCCTGGGTTTGCTTACACTTTTTACCAAAGCGTTATTTTTTCGTTGTTGCTCAGCCGTAAGTTAACAGCAATGATGACCTGCGAATTTATGCAACTACGTGAAATGGATAAGAACAACCTGGAGAGAGTATGCGTAAAACAAAAATGATGCTTCTGGGCGCACTGTTGGCAACCGCCAGTTCCGCGTTTGCCGCACCGCAAACCGCCGCTGCTACAGGGCCGCAATCGTACGAGATTAACGAATTCGTCGCTGACTTCACGAAATTCCACATTGGCGATGTGGTACCGGAAATGTACCGCAGCCAGGAGTACAACATCAAACAGTGGCAGTTGCGTAACCTGCCCGCACCCGATGCCGGCAGCCACTGGACCTATATGGGCGGTAACTATGTGCTCATTACCGACGCTGACGGTAAAATTCTCAAAGCCTATAATGGCGACATCTTCTACCAC
The DNA here is from genome assembly GCF_039871955.1 of Kosakonia sp. WA-90. Classification (NCBI taxonomy): domain Bacteria; kingdom Pseudomonadati; phylum Pseudomonadota; class Gammaproteobacteria; order Enterobacterales; family Enterobacteriaceae; genus Kosakonia; species Kosakonia sp. WA-90. The sequence goes on along the minus strand of NZ_JBDPLJ010000002.1, from coordinate 455,445 downwards.
CGCTAAGTAAGGAACACCTGTGATTATCCGCCGCTGGCAGGAAAGCGATCGGCCATTTTTACGCACCCTCTATTTGCGCGCCCGAAAAAGCAGTTGGACGTGGCTCGACAGCAGTGCGTGGCAGCTGGAAGATTTCGACGCTGTCACCCTCGGTGAAGCCATCTGGGTAGCGGAAGAGGATGGGCACCGGATGGGGTTCGCCTCAGTCTATGAGAACGATAATTTCCTGCACAACCTTTTTGTGGATCCGGACTTTCAGGGGAGAGGCGTGGGTAGCGCATTGCTCAAGCATGCGCAGTCAACGTTTACCCACACCGGGGCGCTGAAGTGTTTGTCGCTTAACGAAGGGGCGCTGAAATTCTATCAGCGCCACGGCTGGCATGTCGAAGCACAGGGCGTCTCGCCGCAAGGGGACTATTTGTTGATGCACTATGTGCTGAAACCGTGATCGTCGGCGGCCAGATTTACCCCCTGACGCCAATCTGTTTCTCCAGGCCTGATGCGCTCAACGCCATCAGGCCTCTATTTTTACACGGCGCGGAAAGCAATATCGCCTGGGATCACTTCACCCTGCCAGTAAAGCTGCGCGGCAACGCGCCCGGCAAGCTGGCGGTACAGCGCGGTAAACTCGCTGTCCGGGCGACTGACCACGGTGGGCGTGCCTTTATCGAGATCTTCACGTAACGTGATGTGCAGCGGCAACTGACCTAACAGCTGCGTATGGTATTGCTGCGCCAGTTTCTCTGCGCCGCCGGTGCCAAAAATCGGCTCATGGTGACCGCAATGGCTGCAAATATGCACGCTCATGTTTTCCACGATGCCCAGCACTGGCACCTCAACTTTCTCAAACATGACGATGCCTTTTTTGGCATCAATCAGCGCGATATCCTGCGGCGTGGTCACCACCAGCGCGCCCGTCACCGGGATGTTTTGCGCCAGCGTCAGTTGGATGTCACCGGTGCCTGGCGGCATATCCAGCACCAGATAATCCAGATCCGGCCACATCGACTCCTGCAACAGTTGCAGCAGCGCCTTGCTGGCCATCGGGCCACGCCAGACCATGGCGTTATCGTCGGTCACCAGATAACCGATAGAGTTGGTTGCCAACCCGTGCGCCATGATCGGCGCCATATGCGTACCGTCTGGCGAAGTGGGGCGCTGATCTTCCGCTCCCAGCATTACCGGAATAGATGGCCCGTAAATATCGGCATCGAGAATACCGACTTTCGCCCCTTCCGCCGACAGCGCCAGCGCCAGGTTAACCGCCGTCGACGACTTCCCTACCCCGCCTTTGCCAGAGCTGACGGCAATGATGTTCTTCACACCGTTAACGCCCGGCTGATTTTTCACGCGTTTTAACGTGGCGATGTTGTAAGAGAGTTTCCAGTCAATGGCTTGCGCACCTGTTATGCGCAGCAGCTCCGCGCTACATTGCGTCTGCAATTCGCCAAATGCACTGCGCCAGACAAACGGCATAACCAGTTCGATATGCAGGGTCTCGTCCAGCCAGGCGACATGGTGCAGCGCTTTCAGCGCGGTGAGATTGTGCTTCAGGGTTGGGTGCTGAAAATTTGCCAGCGTCCCGGCGACCATCGCACGTAAGGCTTCCGGGGATTTGGCCTGGGATTGCGAACTCATCCCGACTCCTTTGTAGTTGTTCTGAAAACGACATTGTAGCCACTCAGTTTACCCTGGGGGTAATAATTATCCATTTATGGATTAATGCCCTTATCGCTTGGCGCGATTGTTCCCCTTTTGGTACTATCGATACCCCTTTTTCTCAAGAAGATGTAATGCCCACTATGACTCAAGTCGCGAAGAAAATTCTGGTAACGTGCGCTTTGCCGTACGCCAACGGCTCCATCCACCTCGGCCATATGCTGGAGCACATCCAGGCTGATGTCTGGGTCCGTTACCAGCGAATGCGCGGCCATCAGGTCAATTTCATCTGCGCCGACGATGCGCACGGTACGCCGATCATGCTGAAAGCACAGCAGCTTGGCATCACGCCGGAGCAGATGATTGCCGAAATGAGTCAGGAGCATCAGACCGATTTCGCTGGCTTCAATATCAGCTACGACAACTATCACTCCACGCACAGCGACGAGAACCGCGAGCTGTCGGAGCTGATTTACACGCGCCTGAAAGAGAACGGCTTTATTAAAAACCGCACCATCTCTCAGCTTTACGATCCGGAAAAAGGCATGTTCCTGCCGGACCGTTTTGTAAAAGGTACCTGCCCGAAATGTAAATCACCGGATCAGTACGGCGATAACTGCGAAGTGTGTGGCGCGACCTACAGCCCGACCGAGCTTATCGAACCGAAATCCGTGGTTTCCGGCGCGACCCCGGTGATGCGTGACTCTGAACACTTCTTCTTTGATCTGCCCTCTTTCAGCGAAATGCTGCAAGCATGGACCCGTAGCGGCGCGCTGCAGGAGCAAGTGGCTAACAAAATGCAGGAGTGGTTCGAATCTGGCCTGCAACAGTGGGATATCTCCCGCGATGCGCCCTACTTCGGTTTCGAAATCCCGAATGCGCCGGGCAAATATTTCTACGTCTGGCTGGACGCGCCGATCGGCTACATGGGGTCGTTCAAAAACCTGTGTGACAAACGCAGCGATCTGAACTTTGATGACTGGTGGAAGAAAGAGTCCGACGCCGAGCTGTATCACTTTATCGGTAAAGACATCGTTTATTTCCACAGCTTGTTCTGGCCTGCGATGCTGGAAGGCAGTGGTTTCCGTAAACCGACCAACCTGTTCGTCCACGGTTATGTGACGGTGAATGGCGCGAAGATGTCCAAATCCCGCGGCACCTTTATCAAAGCCAGCACCTGGCTGAACCACTTCGATGCCGACAGCCTTCGCTACTACTACGCCGCGAAACTCTCTTCGCGCATTGATGATATTGACCTGAACCTGGAAGATTTTATCCAGCGCGTGAATGCCGATATCGTCAACAAAGTGGTGAACCTCGCCTCCCGTAACGCTGGCTTTATCGCCAAGCGTTTTGACGGCGTGCTGGCGGCAGAACTGGCGGATCCACAGTTGTACAAAACCTTTACCGATGCCGCAGCCACCATTGGCGAAGCATGGGAAAGCCGCGAGTTTGGTAAAGCAGTGCGTGAAATTATGGCGCTGGCGGATGTGGCAAACCGTTATGTCGATGAGCAGGCTCCGTGGGTGGTGGCAAAACAGGAAGGTCGCGATGCCGACCTACAGGCGATCTGCTCAATGGGCATCAACCTGTTCCGCGTGTTGCTGACTTATCTGAAGCCAGTACTGCCGTCGCTGGCGGAGCGTGCAGAAGCGTTCCTGAACACCACGCTTGCATGGGATGCTATTGACCAGCCGTTGCTGAGTCACAAAGTCAACGCCTTCAAAGCGCTGTATAACCGCATTGAGATGAAACAGGTGGAAGCACTGGTGGAAGCGTCCAAAGAAGAAGTGAAAGCGGCCGCCGCACCGGCGACTGGCGAACTGGCGGACAACCCGATTCAGGAGACCATCAGTTTTGATGATTTCGCCAAAGTCGATCTGCGCGTGGCGCTGATTGAGAACGCCGAATTCGTTGAAGGTTCCGATAAGCTGTTGCGCCTGACGCTGGATCTGGACGGTGAAAAACGCAACGTCTTCTCCGGTATTCGCTCTGCGTACCCGGATCCGTCGGCGCTGATTGGTCGCCTGACAGTGATGGTCGCCAACCTCGCACCGCGTAAAATGCGCTTCGGCATCTCTGAAGGGATGGTGATGGCGGCAGGCCCTGGCGGGAAAGATATCTTCCTGTTAAGCCCTGACAGCGGCGCAAAAGCAGGCCAGCAGGTCAAATAAATCAAAAAGGCGCTGATATCAGCGCCTTTTTTCTATACTGAACAGACTCAACGAGACACAGGGGAATATCGTGAAATTCAGTCAACTTATTGCCGCACTCTTTTCTGTCGCGTTACTGCTCGGCCTGAGCGGCTGCGAGGAAAAAGAGCAGAGTAAATCCTTTCAGTGGTCCGGGCAGGGTACAGAAATGACGCTGACCTATTACTATAAAGATGACAAAGTGCTGCGCCAGACGGCAAACAATAAATTTGACTACGCCGCCGTCGGTGTGAAAAGCAAAGAAGAGGCAAAAAGCATCCTCGGTCCTGTCAGCCAGAAATACCAGAACATAAAAGGCATCACGGAAAAGGTGGATTATCAGGACACCTACGCGCTGGAAACACTGAATGTGGATTACAGCACGGTGAATTTTGCCGATTTGAGCGCCCTGCAGGGTGCGGAATTCACCGGCGAGGTGAAAGACGGCATCAGCATGAAAAAATCAGAAGCGTTGTTGAAAGCGCGCGGCTTTAAAGAAGTGAAATAAGCGGCATTGCCCGAAAGCGTCAACGCTTATCGGGGCTGCAACGGGCTCCTGCACAGGCCGGATAAGGCACAGCCGCTATCCGGCCTGTTTGCGTTATTTCTGTGGTTTTTGCCCTTTCACCGCTAAGCCGCGCAGGAAGTAACGCAAAAACTGGTCGCCGCATTCACGGAAATTCTTATGCTCCGGCGAACGCATCATGGCGGTGATTTCTGGCATCGAAACGCGGAATTGCTGGGCGGTGAGGATCGCCAGAATATCGTCCGTCTTTAACGAAAAGGCGATGCGCAGCTTCTTCAGCACAATATTGTTATTCAGCTTACGCTCGGCAACCAGTGGCGGCGCACTCTCATCCTTGCCGCGTTTTTCGTAGATCAGGCCGTTCAGAAAAGCGGACAACACAATATCCGGACACGGCTGATAACCGGCCTCATCCTCTTTGCGCAGCCAGGGGGCTAACTGTTCGACGGTGACGGGCGTGTCCGCCAGCGCCAGGATCCGCACCAGTGCAGCATTGTCCACTTGCAGGGTGTAACGCAGGCTGCGCAGGATATCGTTATTAAGCATCTTGTTTCCCGGAAATGATGAACCAGCGCGCAGTTTAGGCATCGTGCAGGAATTTACAACCCCAGCGCCTCTTTTAAATTTTTCAGATAGCGGCGACTTACCGGCACCGTCAGGCCATCGCGCAGCAATAACTCCGCCTGCCCGTTATCTTCAAGACGAATTTCTTTCAGGTGCGCCAGATTCACCAGATACTGACGATGACAGCGGATCAGCGGCGTACGGCTCTCCAGCGTTCGCAAGGTCAGCTCGGTAAACCCCTCTTTGCCTTCATGACTGGTCACATACACCCCGCTCATCCGGCTACTGACAAACGCCACCTCTTCCATCTGCAACAGCCAGATTCGGCTATGCCCGGTGCAGGGAATAAACTTCAGCGCGTCCTGATTTTCCGGCAATACGGAAACATCCTGCTCATTACGCTCCTGGCGCAGACGGGTGAGCGTTTTCTCCAGCCGGCGTGCTTCAATGGGTTTAAGCAGATAATCAAACGCGTGCTCTTCAAAGGCCTGCACTGCGTATTCATCAAAGGCGGTCAGAAACACCACATAAGGCCGGTTTTCCGGATCCAGCATACCGACCATTTCCAGCCCACTGATGCGCGGCATTTGAATATCCAGAAACAGGACATCCGGGCGCAGCTTGTGCACCGCGCCAATGGCTTCAACCGCATTGCTGCACTCACCCACAATCTCAATATCGCTCTCTTCCTGAAGCAGAATACGCAGGTTTTCCCGGGCCAGCGGTTCATCATCAACAATCAGCACTTTTAACATGCGTGTTCCTCCAGCGGGAGTCGTAAGGTAATGCGGGTAAAGATGTCCGGCTCACAGGCGATAGTTATCCCGCACTCGTTACCGTAACGGGCGCGTAAGCGCTTATCCACCAGGCTCATACCCAACCCACTGGCGTCACCTTTCGGCTGATACAACCCCGCGTTATCTTCAATCGCCAGCAGCAGATGTTGCCCGTCAAGACTGGCGTTGATGGAAATTTCGCCGACGCCAAGCAGTTGTGAGGTGCCGTGTTTAATGGCGTTTTCCACGATCGGCTGTAGGGTAAAGGCGGGCAGATGCAGATGTGCAAGCGTTTCGGGCACATGTAACTGCACCTGTAAACGCGACTGAAAACGCGCTTTTTCAATTTGCAGATACGCATTCACGTGCTCGATTTCGTCCGCCAGCGTGACAATCTCCGATGGCCGTTTCAGATTTTTACGAAAGAAAGTCGACAGATACTGCACCAACAACCCGGCCTGATCGCTATCCCGGCGGATCACCGCTTTCAGCGTATTCAGCGCGTTAAACAAGAAATGCGGGTTAACCTGCGCGTGCAACAGTTTGATTTCTGACTGGGTAAGCAGCGCTTTCTGACGTTCATACTGCCCGGCCAGGATCTGCGCCGACAACAACTGGGCAATCCCTTCCCCCAGGGTGCGGTTGATAGAGCTGAAGAGGCGATTCTTCGCCTCATACAATTTAATGGTACCCACCACGCGCTGGTTCTCACCGCGTAAGGGGATCACCAGCGTAGAGCCTAATTTGCAATGGGGATGCAGCGAGCAGCGGTACGGCACTTCGTTGCCGTCGGCATAAACCACCTCCCCGGTCTCAATAGCGCGTTGCGTCCACACCGAGGAGATTGGCCGCCCGGGCAGATGGTGATCGTCACCGATGCCGGTAAACGCCAACAATTTTTCGCGATCGGTGATCGCCACTGCACCGATTTCCAGCTCTTTATACAGCACCTGCGCCACTTTCATGCTGTTCACTTCATTAAAGCCCTGGCGCAAAAAACCTTCTGTTGAGGCGGCGACTTTCAACGCAGTGGCGGAAAATGCCGAGGTGTATTTTTCAAACATGGCGCGCTTATCCAACAGGATGCGCATAAACAGCGCGGCGCCCACGGTATTGGTCACCATCATCGGTGCGGCGATGCTCTGCACCAGGTGCAGCGCGCTGTCGAACGGCCGGGCTATCAACAGAATAATCAGCATCTGTATCAGCTCCGCCACGCAGGTCACCGCGCCTGCGGTAAACGGGCTAAACACCAGATCGGTGCGCCCGCGCTTGATCAGAATGCTGTGCATCAGGCCACCGAGCAGCCCTTCGACAAAGGTGGAGATCATACAGCTGAGCGCCGTCATGCCGCCCATCGAGTAGCGATGCAAACCGCCGGTTAACCCCACCAACCCACCAACCAGCGGGCCGCCAAGCAGCCCGCCCATTACTGCGCCAATTGCGCGGGTATTGGCAATAGAGTCTTCAATGTGCAGACCAAAATAGGTGCCGAGAATGCAAAAAATGGAGAAGGTGACATAGCACAACAGCTTGTGCGGCAGACGTACCGTGACCTGCATCAGCGGAATAAACAGACGCGTTTTGCTCATCAGCCAGGCGATGACTAAAAACACGCACATTTGCTGGAGCAGTAACAACACCAGATTAAACTCGTACATACCCGCCAAACCACATCAACTGAAAGCGCGTAACATACAGGGAGTCGCTTCGCGTTTCTTTGAAGCTTTCCAAAAAAATGCCAAATCGTGCTCGCTATCACAAAGTTATCTTAGGAATTGAATACATAACGCAAATTTTCACCCCCAAGCCCGTCCACGAGAAACAACAGCTACAGTTAGCATGGGGAGAGTGCAGGCAAAGGTGAAACCATGGCGCTTTACACGATCGGCGAAGTGGCAGTGTTGTGTGATATTAACCCCGTGACGCTGCGCGCCTGGCAGCGACGATACGGATTATTAAAGCCCCAGCGCACGGATGGCGGGCACCGCCTGTTTACCGATGCGGATATTGACCGCATCCGGGAAATCCAGCGCTGGATAGACAGCGGTGTGCAGGTCAGTAAAGTACGCGCGCTGCTCTACAACGAAACGGAAGAGGCACATAACGGCTGGCGCGCCCAGCAGGAAACCGTGCTGCACTATTTGCAGGAGGGCAACCTCAACAGGCTGCATGTGTGGATCAAAGAGTGCACCCGCGACTACCCCGCCCGAACGCTGAACACCTCGCTCTTCGCTCCGTTACGCCGCCGTTTGCAAAGCGCCCAACCGGCATTGCTGGGTCTGCTGGATGGCGTCCTCATCAACCATATCTCTGTTTGTCTGGCATCGGCGCGGAAAAAGAATGAGAAAGGCGCGCTGGTGATCGGCTGGAATGTGCAGGACACCACACAGCTGTGGCTGGAGGGCTGGATGGCAAGCCAGCAGGGCTGGCGGGTGGATGTGTTGCCCCATTCACTGCCGCAGGTACGCCCGGAGATGTTCGAGGGTCAGACCTTGTTAGTCTGGTGCGGCGAGACGCCGACAGCTACGCAGCAACAACAACTACGGGCATGGCGCGACGACGGCCATCCGGTCCACCTTCTCGGTATTTAATGTTTTATCAACAACCCGGCTCCCTTTATACTACGCGTCTTAACAAAAGGAGCGAAAAATGAAGCCTGGTAAAATTATCGTCATCACCCTTTTTCTGCTGATGGCGATCGGTGGAATCAGCGGCGTGATGCTGGCGGGTTATTCGTTTATTGTACGTGGCGGTGCCGGTTAAGCAGGCGCGCCAGCCGCTCAAACCCTCTGTCGACAATGATCGCCGCCAGCGCGACCAGCACCGCTCCTTGCACAACATACGCCGTATTAAACCCGCTTAAGCCAATGATGATCGGCGTACCGAGGGTGCTGGCCCCCACCGTTGAGGCAATGGTCGCGGTGCCGATATTAATGATGACCGATGTTCTTACCCCGGCGATGATCACCGGCGCCGCCAGCGGCAACTCCACCTTCAACAAACGCTGCGTGCCGCTCATTCCCATGCCCTGCGCCACGCTTTGCACACCGTCGGGAACAGCCGCAATGCCTGCCAGCGTGCCCTGCAAAATCGGCAGCACGCCATACAGCACCAAGGCAATGATCGCCGGTTCTTTGCCAAATCCCATGACCGGCACGGCAATGGCCAGCACTGCCACGGGTGGAAAGGTTTGCCCCACCGCCGCGATGGTCTCCGCCAGTGGGCGAAACTCACGCCCGGCCGGACGTGTCACCGCAACAGCCACCCCGACGCCAATCACGATGGCAATCGCGCTCGAAACGGCCACCAGCGAGAAATGTGCGGCGGTAAGTGCCAGGAAACTCTCCTGTAAATAGACCGGGCGCGGCAACTGCGGGAACAACGCGCCAAATACCCCGGCGCTTTGCGGCAACCAGAGCAGCAGCGCAACAAACAACGCCACCAACCATAACAACGGATCACGCAGGTATGTCACCGGAGGCCTCCACACGCAGCAGATCGCGAAAATGCAGTGTACCGCAGGGTTGCCCCTGCGCATCGCAGACAGGTAACACCTCGCACTGGCGGGCAACAAAGGCCGACAACGCTTCGCGCAGTGACATATCATCACGCAGCGGCTCGCCGTCTACTGGCTGCTCGTGTCGCAGATAGCCACGCACCTGGCGAAGTGACAACAGGCGAACGCCCAGTTCGCTGCGGCCAAAAAACTCACGCACAAAATCGTTACGCGGCGCGGTCAGCATGTCCAGCGGCGTCCCCTGCTGCACCACTTCGCCGCTATCCATTAACACCAGATGATCGGCCAGTTGCAGCGCCTCATCAATGTCATGCGTCACCAACACAATGGTGCGCCCAAGCAGACGGTGAATGCGCACCATCTCCTGTTGTAAGGCCGCGCGCGTCACCGGATCTAACGCACCAAACGGCTCGTCCATTAATAATACTTCCGGATCCGCCGCCAGCGCTCTGGCCACACCGACCCGCTGCTGTTGCCCGCCGGAAAGCTGATGCGGGAAACGTTCGCGCAGCGACGACTCCAGCCCCAGCAGTGCCATCAACTCATCCACACGGGCATTGCTTTTGCTCCGCGACCACTTTTGCAAATGCAGCACGGTGGCAATGTTTTGCGCTACGGTCCAGTGCGGAAACAGGCCAATCGATTGAATGGCGTACCCCATACGGCGGCGAAGCGCAAGAACCGGCTGTTGGCGGATATCCTCCCCGGCAAACAGAATGGTTCCTTCGTCGTGCTCCACCAGCCGGTTAATCATCTTCAGCGTGGTGGACTTGCCGGAACCCGAGGTGCCAATCAGCACGGAAAACGCACCGGTTTTAAAGTGTAAATTAAGGTTGTTCACCGCCCGCTGCCCGGAGAAAATTTTACTGACGTTGTTAAACTCAATCATGGCTGTTTCACCTTCAGCAGCGCTAACCCTAATCCGAACAACGCATCCACGACAACCGCCAGCGCAATCACCGGAATAACCCCCAATAGCACCAGATCCAGCGCACTGCTTAGCAGCCCCTGGAAAACCAGCGCGCCAAACCCACCTGCACCAATCAATGCGGCGATCACTGCCATTCCCACGGTCTGCACCGAGACCACACGCATACTACGCAGCAACAAGGGCAACGCCAGCGGCACACGCACATGCCAGAAGCGCTGGCGGGCGCTCATGCCCATCGCACTGGCGCTTTCCAGCACCTCCTGCGGCACCTGGTTCAGCCCCGCCACTACACCGCGCACCATCGGCAACAATGCATAGAGAATAAGTGCAATCAGCGCAGGGGTCAGGCCCGTTCCGGCAATACCGAAACGCGACAACCACGGGAAATGCAGTACCAGCCCGGCGAGCGGCGCAATCAACAGACCAAACAGCGCGACCGAGGGAACCGTCTGGATCACATTGAGGATGGCGAACACCGGCCCCTGGCGCAGCGGATGGCGGTAGCACCACAAACCGATGGCAAAGCCGATCGCCAGCGCAGGCAACAGCGTACCCAGCAACAACGTCAGGTGTTGTGCCAGTGCATCGTTGAACACATCCTGGCGGTTTGCGTATTCGCGCAGCAGTGAGAGATTATCCAGCTCGCCGCTGAGCAGCAGAAAAAGCGGTAGCGCCCAAATCTGGGCGTGCAGCAGCCAGCGCCAGACCGGATGCGCGGCAAAACGTCGAATGGCGTCGCTACAGATCAGCAACGCCAGCGCCAGCCACAGCCACCACCCGCTGCCGGGCGAGGTACGGGCCAGCGCACTGCCGCTTTGCGCAAGATCCGTCGCCGCACGGCCTGCGCTCCAGACCAGCAGCCAGACCAACGCTTCCGCCAGCAGCAACGTCGCCAGCTGCGCGCCACGCCCCGGCACAAAACTGAGTACCAGCAGCAGACACGGCAGCAGCAACCACAGCGCCGAAAAAAGCTGCCACAGCGCCCGACTCTCACCGGAGACCAGACGGTTGGGCGCATAGTTAATAAATGGCAACCCTGTCGCCGCCAGCGCCAGTATCACCAACAGCAACAGCACGCGGTTATGGCAGCGTAATGATCCCTCCATCACGCGGCTTATTTCACCAGGCCTTTTTCTTTCAGATAATCCGCTGCCACTTTCTTCGCATCCAGCCCTTCAACGGCAATGCTGGCGTTCAGTTTTTGCAGGGTTTTCTCATCCAGGCTGGCAAAAACAGGCTTCAACCACGCATCCAGTTGCGGATAAGCTTTCAGTACGGCTTCGCGCACGACCGGGGTGGGCGCATAGATGGGCTGCACGCCTTTCGGGTCGCTCAGCGTTTGCAGCCCCAGCGCAGCAACCGGGCCGTCGGTGCCGTAAGCCATTGCCGCATTCACCCCGGATGTTTGCTGCGCTGCCGCTTTAATCGTCACCGCCGTATCGCCGCCCGCCAGCGACAACAATTGATCCTGCTTGAGGGTGAAGTTGTAGGCTTTTTCAAACGCCGGCAGCGCATCGGTACGTTCAATAAATTCCGCCGATGCCGCCAGTTTGAATACGCCGCCCGCTTTCAGATAGCGGCTGAGATCCTCAAGAGACTTAAGTTGATTTTTCTGCGCCACATCCTGGCGCACCGCAATGGTCCAGGTGTTATTGGCAGGCGCTGGCGTCAGCCATACCAGCTTGTTCTGCTCAGCATCGAGCTTTTTCACTTTCTCGTAGCCCTGCTGCGCATTTTTCCAGGCGGCATCATTCTCATCTTTAAAGAAAAACGCGCCATTACCGGTGTACTCCGGGTAGATATCCAGCTCACCCGAGGTGATCGCCCCGCGGACTACGGGTGTAGTACCAAGCTGGACTTTATTGACTGTTTTTACGCCATGACTTTCCAGTACCTGCAAAATAATATTGCCCAGCAGCGCGCCTTCGGTATCGATTTTAGAACCGACTTTAATGGGTTCCGCCGCCTGCAAAGGTAAGCTCACACTGGCTATCAGCGCCAGTGAGCAGGCAATCTTCTTCGTGATTGTCATTGTCTTTTCCTCAGTTTTACTGCCTTTTTCAGCAGGTTGAGAAAAAAGCGTAGCTGAAAAATGGCGGCTTTGTCGCGTTAACCATTTAAACGATAAAGGAATAAGGTATAGCGAAGAAAATCGGGCCGGTTTCCCGGCCCGAAAAGGATTAGCGGAGTTCGAATTCGCCCTGTTTAACGCGGGCGGAGTCAACGCCGATAAAGACATTGAATTTGCCAGGTTCCGCGTCATATTTCATGTGCTGATTCCAGAACTTCAGCGCATCAACATCAATCGGGAAGCTGACGGTTTTGGTTTCACCCGGCTTCAGGTTCACCTTGTCAAAACCACGCAGTTGTTTCACCGGGCGGCTCATGGAGGCCGTCACATCCTGCACATACATCTGCAGCACGGTTTGACCTTCACGCTTACCGGTGTTCGTCACCTGCACACTGGCCGTTACTTTGCCTGTGCGTGTCAGGATCGGTGCGGACATTTTCACATCGGAAACGCTAAACGTGGTGTAACTCAGACCATAACCAAACGGATACAGTGGGCCGTTGGCTTCGTCGAAGTAACGGGAGGTGTATTTGTTCGGCTTATCGGCATCGTACGGACGACCAGTGTTAAGGTGGCTGTAATAGACCGGGATCTGCCCGACCGAGCGCGGGAAGGACATGGGCAACTTACCGGACGGGTTGTAATCGCCAAACAGCACATCGGCAATCGCGTTACCGCCTTCCGTACCGGCAAACCAGGTTTCGAGGATTGCATCCGCTTGCTGATCTTCTTTGACCAGTGCCAGCGGGCGACCATTCATCAGCACCAGCACCAGCGGTTTACCGGTGGCTTTCAGCGCGGCGATCAAATCTTTCTGGCTCTGTGGAATGGTGATATTGGTGCGACTTGAGGCTTCATGCGCCATCCCCTGCGCTTCACCCACAACAGCCACCACGACATCCGATTTCTGCGCCGCAGCCACGGCTTCATCGATCATCGCTTTCGGCGAACGGGGGTCAACCACCACCGCCGGCTCATACAGGTTAAGGAAGTTAACGATGTCTTTGTCGTTGGTAACGTTCGCGCCTTTAGCGTAAATCACGTTGCCTTTACCAGCCAGCGCATTACGGATGCCGGTAAGCACGGTAACGGACTGATCGGCCACGCCTGCTGCAGACCAGCTTCCCATCGAGTCACGCTTGCTGTCCGCCAGCGGCCCAATCACCGCCACGGTACCGGATTTTTTCAGCGGCAGCGTGTCGAGGCGGTTTTTCAACAGCACCAGACTTTCCCGCGTCACTTCACGCGCTTCTTTGCGATGTAAACGGCTCTCGGCATTGGTGTCTTGCGGATCGCTCTCTTTCGGTCCCAGGTGGCTGTAGGGATCGTTAAACAACCCCATATCGTATTTCACATTCAGTACATGGCGAGTCGCATCATCCAGTTCCGCCATGGTCACTTTGCCGGATTTCACCAGTCCGGGCAGATACTTGCTGTAGTACTCATCGCTCATGCTCATATTGATGCCGGACTTCAGCGCCACGCGCACGGCGTCTTCCGGATCGGCAGCAGTGCCGTGTTTAATCAGCTCTTTGATTGCGCCATGGTCGGAAATGGTGATGCCCTTAAAGCCCCACTCGTCACGCAGCAGATCTTTCAGCAACCAGGCATCCGAAGAAGCAGGCGTGCCGTTGAGCGAGTTGAGCGCCACCATTACCCCACCACTCCCGGCATCCAGCGCCGCTTTATAGGGAGGCATATAGTCGTTGAACAGACGCTGTGGGCTCATGTCCACCGTGTTGTACTCTTTGCCGCCTTCCACCGCGCCATACGCCGCGAAGTGCTTCACGCTGGTCATCACCGAGTAGCGGTCTGCCGGGCTTTTGCCCTGCATCGCTTCGACCATCGTGCGCCCCATGGTTTCCGTCAGATACGTATCTTCACCGAACCCTTCGGAGACACGTCCCCAGCGCGGATCGCGGGAAACATCCACCATCGGTGCCCAGGTCATGTTCAGGCCGTCATCAGCGGCTTCATAGGCCGACACCCGGCCAACGGTTTTTACCGCCTCAAGGTTAAAACTGGAGGCCAGTCCGAGGCTAATCGGGAACACGGTACGTTGACCATGAACCACATCGTAGGCGAAAAAGAGCGGAATTTTCAGACGGCTAAGCTGCATCGCCTGATCCTGCATGGCACGGATATCCTGGCGGGTAACGGTGTTAAAAATGGCCCCCACCTGACTCACTTTGATCATGTCGCGAATCGCCTCTTTTGGGTTATCCGGACCGACACTGATCAGGCGTAGCTGGCCAATTTTTTCATCAACAGTCATTTTTTTGAGCAAGTCGGTGACAAATGCATCCCTTGCTTCCGGCGTCAGCGGATGGTTGCCGAACATCTCATCCGCCAGTGCGGGTTGCAGCGCAAGGCTCACGGCGACACCTACAGAACATAGCCATTTCATGTCGTTTTACTCTCTAGTATTTTCACCCAAAACCGCGGAGCGGGCCGCGAAAGCACGCAGTGTGACATAATCCTGGCGCATCTTGCAGAGTTGGATGCTGATTTTTATGCAAATTCATTCCCCCCTTCGCTTTCCAGGACTACTATCAATGGGTCTGAAAAGTCATGTTTAGCCACAAGGAGGGGAACATGTCACACGAAAATAATGCCTTTATACACGAACTTAAACGGCTGGTTGGCGCATCTCACCTGCTTACCGAACCGGCAAAAACCGCCCGTTACCGCAAAGGTTTCCGTTCGGGTCAGGGCGACGCACTGGCGGTGGTTTTTCCCGGCACGCTGGTAGAACTGTGGCGAGTGCTACAAGCCTGCGTTCGCGCCGATAAAATTATCCTGATGCAAGCGGCGAACACCGGTCTTACCGAAGGGTCAACCCCTAACGGCAACGACTATGACCGCGATATTGTCATTATCAGCACCCTGCGTCTGGATAAGTTACATCTGCTGGACGGCGGTCAGCAGGTGCTGGCGTACCCCGGCACTACCCTTTATTCGCTGGAAAAAGCGCTGAAACCACTGGGCCGTGAACCGCACTCGGTGATTGGTTCATCCTGTATCGGCGCGTCGGTGATCGGTGGGATCTGTAATAACTCCGGCGGTTCCCTGGTGCAGCGTGGACCGGCCTATACCGAAATGTCGCTCTTCGCGCGTATTGATGAGCAGGGCAAATTACAACTGGTGAACCATTTGGGGATTGAGTTGGGTCAGTCACCTGAAGCGATCCTCAGCAAACTCGATGACGATCGTATTACCGATGCCGATGTGCACCACGACCAGCGCCACGGACACGATCATGATTACGTCACCCGCGTGCGCGATATCGAAGCGGCTTCCCCGGCGCGTTATAACGCCGACCCCGACCGGCTGTTTGAATCCTCAGGTTGCGCAGGGAAACTGGCGGTGTTCGCCGTTCGCCTGGACACCTTCCCGGCGGAAGCCAACCAGCAGGTGTTCTATATCGGCACCAACCAGACCGCAGTACTCACGGAGATCCGCCGCCATATCCTGGCGAACTTTACTCACCTGCCCATCGCCGGGGAGTATATGCATCGGGATATCTACGACATTGCCGAACAGTACGGCAAAGACACCTTCCTGATGATCGACAAGCTCGGCACCGATAAAATGCCGTTCTTCTTCACCATGAAGGGGCGTACGGATGCGTTACTGGAAAAATCTCCGCTCTTTAAGCCGCATTTTGTCGACCGTTCACTGCAAAAGATCACTCGCTTATTCCCTTCACACCTGCCGCCGCGTATGAAAGAGTGGCGTAATAAATATGAACACCACCTGCTGTTAAAGATGTCCGGTGACGGTATTGCCGAAGCGCAAAGCTGGTTAAACGACTACTTCGCGACCGCCGAGGGGGCATTCTTTGTCTGTACGCCAGAGGAAGGCAGCAAAGCGTTTTTACACCGTTTTGCCGCTGCGGGTGCCGCGATCCGTTATCAGGCGGTGCATGCCGATGAGGTAGAGGATATTCTGCCGCTGGATATCGCCCTCCGACGTAATGATACCGAATGGTTTGAGCATCTTCCGCCCGAAATCGACAGCCAACTGGTGCATAAGCTCTACTACGGACACTTTTTGTGCCACGTTTTCCACCAGGATTACATCGTCAAAAAAGGGGTGGATGCACACGCGCTTAAAGAAAAAATGCTGGCACTGCTGCGCGAACGCGGAGCGCAATATCCTGCTGAACATAACGTCGGCCATTTGTATGAAGCCACAGAAACACTAAAACGCTTCTATCAAGATAACGACCCGACAAACAGCATGAACCCCGGCATCGGGAAAACCAGCAAGCGTAAATTCTGGCAGGAAAGCGAAGCGGCTGACACTGTACAGAAACACTGATGAAATAACCGTACCGCGCACTGTATTGTGTGCTCCGTTCGTACTAGAGTAGCGAAAGCCATAGAAACGTTTCTATGGCTCTCTGCTTTGAAGGAGCACACCTGTCATGTCTGCTGTTGATGTCTTATCCGGTCCTGCAATAGAGATACGCGACGCCTGTCCTGACGACGTACACGCTATTGCGTCCCTCTATGCCTGGCACGTTCTGCATGGCCGCGCCTCCTTCGAAGAAGTCCCGCCGACCATTGACGATATGCGTAACCGCATGAACAACGTCGCCAGCGATGGCCTGCCGTGGCTGGTCGCCCTCTACCATGGCATTGTGGTCGGCTACAGTTACGCCCATTTTTACCGTCCGCGCGAGGCGTATCGCTACACGCTGGAAGAGTCCATTTATGTCGATGCCAGTATGATTGGTCGCGGCATTGGTAGTACGCTGATGGGCGCGCTCATCGACCGTTGCGAAGCCGGGCCGTGGCGGCAGATGATTGCTGTAATCGGTGATGGCAACAACAATACGGGTTCGTTGCGCCTGCATAAAAAGTACGGGTTTGAACTGGCCGGGCAACTGCGCAGCGTCGGCTATAAAAAAGGGGACTGGCGGGATACGTTGATTATGCAGCGCCCACTCAACGACGGTGACTGGACGCTGCCGGAATAATTAATCGTTTTGCGCGGTCTGCGCGTCATCGTCGGCCGGGTTTTGCGCCATTTGCGCCGCTTTCTGACGCTTATAGCTTAATGCAGAAGCCGGTACCGGCTGGGCTTTCCCGGTTTCAATCCAGGTCCGCAGACGGCTGGCATCAGCAAAGTGCGTGAACTTACCAAACGCATCCATCACCACCAGCGCCACCGATTTGTTATTGATGACGGTACGCATCACCAGACAATGTCCTGCCGCATTGGTAAAGCCGGTTTTTGTCAGTTGAATATTCCAGTTATCGCGGTAGACCAGATGGTTGGTGTTGCGGAACGGTAACGTGTACGCCGGGTTCGCAAAGGTCGCCATCTCTTCACGCGTGGTGCTCAGTTGCCCCAGCAGCGGATATTGTTTGGTCGCGATCAGCAGTTTGGTCAAATCCCTCGCGGTAGAGACGTTGTGGATTGACAACCCGGTCGGCTCAACAAAATGCGTATTGCTCATGCCGAGCGCTTTCGCTTTGGCGTTCATCGCGGCAATAAAGGCGTTATAGCCACCCGGATAGTGGTGCGCCAGGCTTGCTGCTGCACGGTTTTCCGATGACATCAGCGCCAGTAGCAGCATATTTTTACGGCTGATTTCGCTGTTCAGACGCACGCGGGAGTAAATCCCTTTCATTTCCGGCGTCTGACTGATGTCCACCGTGAGTTTCTCATCAAGCGGCAGTCGCGCATCCAGCACCACCATCGCCGTCATCAGTTTGGTGATAGAGGCAATAGGACGCACCAGATCGGGATGACTGGAATAGATAACTTGATTGGTTTGCAGATCGACAATCATCGCGCTACCTGAAGCAATCTCAGGTTGTGCGGCAACCGTCGGGGTAGTCGTTTTCGCAACAGCAAATGGCGCCACAGGCGCAGCCAATAATAAGGCCAGGCTTAATAAGGAGACTCGAAATTTCTGCATGATGAGACTTCTGAAGATTATTCACGCACGTTATTACGCACACCGCGTCTGTTAGCAGGAGCAATAGCAGAGCTGGCTTTGGCATAATAGCCGCCATGCAGGGTTGTCGCCAGAGGATAATCATTGCGAGAGATTGCGTTGCCGGCTTTTACACCAGCAACGCAAGATTCGGAGAACAGGTATCAGAACAATCGGTAGCCATAACCCCAAAGGATCACGGTTAACGCCAGCAAAACTTCCAGCACCAGTACGCCGATTGCCAACGTTGAACTGGAAAAACTCAGCCCCTCTTCCTTGTTAATACTCAGGAATGTTGGGATACCGATATAGAGCAGATAACCGGTGTAGAACAGCGCCACCGTGCCCACCAACACACACAGCCATACCAGCGGGTAAAGCGCCACAATTCCGCTCAGAAACAGCGGCGTCGCGACATAACCGGCAAAGACCATACAGCGCCCCAGTGATGGCCGTTGCGGGTAGCCGCGCGCCATCCACCAGATCACGCGCCCCATCACCGCTACGCCCGCCAACATCAGGGCATAGAACAGCACCGCCAGAGAGAAACCGGTCACCCATGACAACGTCACGACACTGTTCTCGCCGAAATTCCAGCCTATTTGCGTGGTGCCAATAAAGGCGCAAATCACCGGAATAGCGGCCATGATTAATACATGGTGAGTGTAGTGATGCGAAATGGTTTCGTTTTCACCTCTGATAACCTGCATTTCACGATCGGGATGGGAAAGAAGTCCCCAGACATGGTTCATAACGCCCCCTTGCTGAATGCCCGGACATCGACACTTCCAGTATAATTCACTATTTCGCTTATTTTATGTACAACTCAAAAAATGCTGCCGCGGCAAAGTACGCTCTTCTTCCGGCGCGAGTGCGATATCAGGTGTATGCTTACAGGCGTTTTACCGGGAGGACGTAAACACAATGGATATCAATAATCTGATTAGCCAGTATGGCTACGCCGCGCTGGTGATTGGCAGCATTGCCGAAGGCGAAACCATTACCCTGCTGGGCGGGGTAGCCGCACATCAAGGGTTACTGCGTTTCCCACTGGTGGTGCTGTCTGTTGCGCTGGGGGGGATGATTGGCGACCAGTTGCTCTATTTGCTGGGCAGGCGTTATGGCATGAAGATCCTGCGGCGTTTTTCCCGCCACCGCGCGAAGATCCATCAGGCGCAAACACTCATTCGCCGCCACCCTTACCTGTTTGTGATTGGCTCGCGATTTATGTACGGCTTTCGCATTATCGGCCCGTTATTGATTGGCACCAGCCATCTGCGGCCGAAAATTTTCCTGCCGCTGAACATCATTGGCGCTATCGTCTGGGCGCTCATCTTCACTACGCTGGGATATATTGGCGGCGAAGTGATTGGTCCGTGGCTGCACCAGTTCGACCAGCATGTGAAACGCTGGATTTGGCTGGTTATCGCGGTGGTGCTGGTTGTGTGCCTGCGTGGCTGGCTCCGGCATCGTCGGAAAAAACGCCAGAGCCGCTCCGCAGAGAAGGACTAGCCGGTTTTCGGTTTAAACTGCGGGTTCGCCAGCATAAAGCCACCATCAATAATCATCGATTGACCGGTGGTGTAGCTGGCATCATCAGAACAGAGCCAGGCAACCATGCTGGCAATCTCCCGGGTTCTTCCCGGTCGCGCCAGCGGAATGTCGGGCATTGAACCCGGTGTGGCATCTTCATCGCGCATGTTGTTCATCGGCGTGGCTATCGCGCCGGGTGCAACGGCATTGACCAGGATGTTATGCTCAATCAACTCCAGCGCCATGGATTTGGTTAACCCTCCCAGCGCATGTTTGGCCGCAGTATAGGCGCTGGCTTCCGGTAATGGCGTGTGCTCGTGTACCGAGGTAATGTTCACAATGCGCCCGCCCTGCCCCTGTTTAACCATCTGCCGGGCGGCGATTTGTGAGCAAAGAAACGCGCCATCGACATCCACGGTAAAAATGGTGCGCCACTCTTCAAATTTCACGTCAAGAAATGGCGCTTTGCTCATGGCTCCGGCGTTATTCACCAGCGCGTCGATACGCCCGAAGCGGGCAATCAGCGAATCAATCGCCTGCGCTCCTTGCGGTAACTGACTGAGATCCAGCTGAATGGTCTCCGCACGTCGCCCCCGTTTTTCAACGTGCCGGGCCGTCTCTTTTGCGCCTTGTTCATCGGAATGCCAGGTGATACCGATATCAAACCCCTGCTCCGCCAGCATCAGCGCACATTGCTTGCCGATACCGGAATCTGCTGCAGTAACAATTGCGACTTTCGTTGCTGTCATGTTTCACCCTCCGGTTAACGTATGAACAGCTAAGTATAGAAAAAAGGCAGGATGCTGAGAGATTGCCTAAGCTTTGCACTACCTGAACAGCCGGAAGGACGAGGAAAATGTTAAAGATTTTACTTTGGGTGATCCTGATTATCTTCTTGATTGGTTTGTTGGTAGTGACGGGCGTGTTTAAGATGATTTTTTGAGTGCGAACCGGGTGCGCTCATGCACACCCGGTCATTGCAGGTTATTTGCCCTGCGCACTGTAATTGATCGGCACCCAGCGGTATCCCTCTTCGGCTTTCATCACCTTACCAAGGCCGGGGAAGGCAATGTGCGCTGCAGCTATCCAGTCACCTTCGCGGGCGGCCTGAGCCAGCACGTTCTCCCGCGTCGCCACCGCCTGCTGACGATTGACGTCAAAATGGATCGCCACCTCAGGCTGAGGTAACTGCACCGGGTGTGCGTGAATAATATCGCCCCACAGCAGCAGTGTCTTACCCGCGTGGCTGACACGGTAGATCACGCTGCCGGGCGTATGACCCGCGGCGGGAATAGCATCAATGCCAGGCATAATCTGTACCGGGGCGTGGAAGGGACTGAGCTTACCGGCATCAATCACCGGACGCAGCGAACGCTCAGACTCGGCAAAAGTGTGGCGCTGCCCCTCTTCCACATCGCGTTGATGTGCGGGGTTGAGCCAGAAATCCACATCGCGCTGATCCACACGCACGGTGGCATTCGGGAAGACGGGTTTGCCCTCACGCTGTACACCCCCGGAGTGATCTGCATGGATATGGGTCAGCAGCACCGTATCGATAGCCTGTGGATCGATACCTGCTGCCCGCAGGTTCTCCGGCAGGTGACCGCCCGCGTCGCCAAATAATGGCCCGGCGCCAGCATCCACCAGGATCAGTTGCTTACCGGTGTTGATCACAAATGCGTTGATGGAGGTTTCTGCGTTTACCGGCAGGTTTGCCTGCG
Source organism: Kosakonia sp. WA-90 (assembly GCF_039871955.1). Taxonomy (NCBI): domain Bacteria; kingdom Pseudomonadati; phylum Pseudomonadota; class Gammaproteobacteria; order Enterobacterales; family Enterobacteriaceae; genus Kosakonia; species Kosakonia sp. WA-90. The sequence goes on along the minus strand of NZ_JBDPLJ010000002.1, from coordinate 434,002 downwards.
CCATCCGCGCTTTCAGTTTTTCCGGCGTAATAGGGGTGAGCAATTTATCAAACGGCACAGCTACGGTGCCGTCAGAAACGGCGGTGATTTGCCAGTCGCCCAACGCCATGCGGTAATAGCCCGGTGCCTGCGCCTGCTGCGTCGACAGCGGTGTCGCGAGCGCGTTGAGACTTGCCCCAGAGACCAGCAGCGCCAGTAATAATGGATAATATTTCATTGTCTGCTCCGATAGTTTCAGTTGCGCCAGTATCCCGCCGCCGCTACTATCATTCCAATTGATTGGAGCAATAATGACTATCAAAGAGAATGATTTTCGCAAGATCGATCTTAACCTGTTGATCGCCTTTGCGGTGCTGTTTCGCGAACAGAGTGTCTCTGCGGCGGCGGATAAACTGCACCTCGGTCAGCCCGCGGTCAGCGGTGTACTTTCACGCCTGCGCACCCTGTTCGACGATCCTTTGTTTATCCGCAGTGGCCATCGCATGCAGCCCACCGCCCGCGCGGAAGAGTTGCATACCGGGTTGTTGCCCCTGCTGGAGCAATTACAGAGCACGCTGTTTCAGCAAGCAGCGTTCGATCCCCGTACTGTCACTGTGTCGCTGACGCTGGGTATGGCTGATTGGGTTGAGATGTGGCTTATGCCGAAGCTGATACCGGCGTTACAGCAGGCCGCACCAGGTATGCGCCTGAGTGTAATTGCCAGCGATCCGTTTAGCGATGCTACGCGGCTGGAAGGCGGGGAAATGGATATGGCAATAAGCGTCGCCACGGACGGACCACGCTGGCTGGAACGGGAAGTTCTGACAACCATGTCGTTTGTCACACTCTGGCATCCCCAGCAGTTAACGTTAACCACGCCGCTGGATATCGACAGCTTTGCTGCACAGCCCCATCTGATGGTCAGCTACCGGGAAGCCACCGGCAGCCATTTTGATGCGCTGCTGGCTAAAACCGGCCACCAGCGTCGTATCCATTACACGACGCCACATTTCGCTGCACTGCCGGGATTGCTGGCGACGATGCCTGCGCTGGCTACGGTGCCCTCGGGCCTTGCCGCAGAATGGCAACGTACGCACGGTCTGATGGCGAGTCCGGTACCGCTGGAAGCGGAACCGATAGACGTGGCGCTGCTGTGGCACCAGCGCCACAGCAGCGATCCGGCAGTGATGTGGCTGAAAACCTTTATCACTGACTTGTTGATGTAACAACCGTGCCCGGCGTATCAACACCGGGCATGTTCCGCTTACTTCAGGCTTTCCCCATTGCTGGCGATCACATCGCGGTACCAGTAAAAGCTTTTCTTGCGACTGCGTGCCAGCGTACCGTTACCGCTATCATCACGATCGACATAGATAAAACCGTAGCGTTTGGAGATTTCAGCTTTCGACGCGCTCACCAGGTCGATCGGCCCCCAACTGGTGTAACCCATTACCTCAACGCCGTCTTCAATCGCCTCGCGTACTTGTACGAGGTGATCGTTCAGATAATCGATACGATAGTCGTCGTTAATACTGCCATCTGCTTCAACCTTATCTTTCGCGCCAAGCCCGTTTTCTACAATAAACAAGGGCTTCTGCCAACGATCCCACAGCATATTCAGCAGCGTGCGCAAACCGAGGGGATCGATCTGCCAGCCCCATTCAGAACTTGCCAGATGCGGGTTCTGCACCATGCTGAGAATGTTGCCGCGCGCTTTCTGATTCAGCTCTTCATCCGTCGTGACACATCCGGTCATGTAGTAGCTGAAGGAGATAAAATCGACGGTCGATTTTAGCGCGTCGCGATCGGCATCCGTGATCTCAATGCTGATGCCATTGTCGCGGAAGTAGCGCAGCATATAGCCCGGGTACGCGCCACGGCACTGAACATCGCCAAAGAACTCCCAACTACGGTTCTGCTGCAGCGTTTCGAAGATGTCTTCCGGCTTGCAGGTCAGCGGATACATCAGCCCCCCCAACAGCATATTGCCGATTTTCCCGTCAGGGATTATGTCGTGGCAGGCTTTTACCGCCAGCGCACTGGCGACCAGTTGATGATGAATTGCCTGGAAGACGTCTGCTTTGCTGCTGTTTTCGGGTAACCCCACACCGGTCATCGGTGCATGCAACGACATATTGATCTCGTTAAAGGTCAGCCATAGCTTGACCTTGTGCTGATAACGGGTGAACACTGTACGCGCATAGTGTTCAAAGAAGGCAATGGTTCTACGATTGCCCCAGCCGCCATACTGTTTCACCAGTCCCCACGGCATTTCGTAATGTGAGAGTGTGACCAGCGGTGTAATGCCATGTTTCGCTAATTCATCAAACAGCTTGTCATAAAAGGCCAACCCGGCTTCGTTAGGTGTGCTTTCATCGCCGTTGGGAAAAATACGCGTCCAGGCAATCGACACTCGCAGGCAGCTAAACCCCATCTCTGCAAAAAGCGCGATATCTTCTGGATAGCGATGATAGAAGTCGATAGCGACATCTTTCAGGGCGCTGTCGCCCGGCACACGTTCAACCACATCGCCGAATACCCCTTTCGGCTGCACGTCGGAGGTGGAAAGCCCCTTCCCGTCTTCCAGATACGCGCCTTCGACCTGATTTGCGGCAATCGCGCCGCCCCATAAAAATGTTTTCGGAAACGATTTCATTGCTGGCTCCTTTGATTAACGGGCGACCGCCAGCAGCGGCATCCCGGCTTGAACTGAGGTTGACGCGACGGTGCTGATGCTCCCGAAGCTGTCGCTGTTACTGATAATAATCGGCGTGGCAAGATCGAACCCGGCGGCAATTATCGCAGCGCGGTCGAACTCCAGCAGCAGGTCGCCCGGCTGCACGTTGTCCCCCACCCGGACATGGGCAGTGAAGAGTTTTCCATCCAGCTTGACCGTGTCGATGCCGACATGAATCAATATTTCAATGCCGCTGTCGCTGAGCAGACCAATGGCATGTTTAGTTTCAAACAGTGAGGCGACTTGTCCGGCAAACGGTGCAATCACTCGCCCCTCCTGCGGAATGATGGCCACGCCCTGGCCTAACAGACCGCTGGCGAAGGTGCTGTCTGGCACCTGGTCCAACGCCAGCACGGTGCCGCTCATCGGCGCAAGCAGTGCGTTATCATCAGTGGCGGCGACCATTTGCGGCTGATCACGTTCGGTGGACACCTTCGGTAACCCGGCAATAAATGTCAGAACGCAGGACAACACCAGTGCGATAACGCTGCCGAGGATTCCGCCCCACAACGTCGCATCTACGCCGCCTGGCGGAATCATCTGCGCAAAGGTGAAGATATTCCCGAAACCGAAGGAGTAGACATGCGTGCCGCTAAAGCCGACGATCGCGCCGCCCAATGCCCCGGCCACACAGCCGAAAATAAAGGGTCGGCGCAGCGGTAATGTCAGACCGTAAACGGCCGGTTCAGTGATGCCGAAGATACCTGCCGCAATTGAGGAGCCCGCCAGCGCTTTTTGCCGACCGTCGCGGGTGCGCAGGAAGATACCCATCGTTGCGCCCACCTGCCCAAATACCGCAGGTAACAGGATGGGCAACATCGTATCCTGCCCCAGGACCGCAATGTTATTGATCATCAGCGGCACCAGCCCCCAGTGCAGACCGAAAATCACGCAAACCTGCCACAACGCACCCAGTGCTGCGCCAGCCGCCCACGGTGCCCATGTGTAGATGGTTTGATAACCGAAAGCCAGCATCTGGCTCAGCCAGGTCGCCACCGGGCCGATGATCAGAAACGTCAGCGGTACGGTGATGGCAATACACAGCAGCGGTGCAATAAAGTTTTTGACGGCGGAGTGTAAAAAGCGATTCCCCTGTTTCTCCAGCCAGCAACTTACCCAGGCAGCAAGAATAATCGGGATCACGGAGCCGCTGTAATTCAGAAACGTCACGGGGATACCGAGAAAGCTTTCACTGACCGCATCAGCCCCCTGACTGGCGTTAAAGGCGCTGAGCATCAGCGGATGCGTTAATGCGCCACCAATCACCAGAGTGGTAAAAGGATTACCGCCGAATTTTTTACCCGCGGTGTAGCCCAACACTAATGGCAGGAAGAAAAAGAGTGCATCACTGGCGGCGAACCAGATTTTGTACGTTCCGCTTTCGGCGGTGAGCCAACCGCATACTATCGCCAGCGACAATAATCCCTTGAGGATCCCCGACGCAGCCAGAATGCCAATAAACGGCGTAAAAATGCCGGAGACGATGTCGATCAATCGCCCGAACAGGTTGTCTTTCTCGTCAGAGGTCGCAGCGGGCGTGTCGTCTGTTATCCCGGCTTCGTTGCGCACCGCCTGCCAGACATCGTGGACATGGTTGCCGATGACCACCTGAAACTGCCCACCGCTTTCGACGACCATGATCACGCCAGGGTTGGCTTTCAATCCTTCGGCATCGGCTTTTTTCATCTCTTTTAATTTAAAGCGCAACCGCGTAGCGCAGTGCACCAGACTGTTGATGTTTTCCTTGCCACCAACGTGGCTCAGAATCTCTTTCGCCAGCGCTTGATATTCCATGCTGTGTTCCTTGCTTCATGCCCGAGGGCGGTGACTGAGTAAAAAAAAACCTGAGACCGGCACCTCACGGTACCGAACTCAGGTTTTGCCTGCGTTGTATCACGCAGTAACAATCCAGGTAATGCCAGAACGCGAGGCGTAGCCCTAGCGCCGATCTTTTCTCACTCGCTCAATATGGATGGCGAGAAACATAATTTCCTCTGTGGTCAACTCACGCTGATAGGTGCTGACCAGATGACGAGCCACCTTTTCCGCACACTGCCATGCCAGGTTGTAGTTCTCTTTGACCGCCTGGTGCAGGGAGAGATCGTCATCTTCCACAACCGTGCGGCTCAGCATACGCTGAGAGAAAAACTTCAGATGTGTCACAAATCGGTGATAGCTAAGGGATTCCTCATCGTATTCCTGCTTTAACTGATACTTCACGATATGCAGAATCTCCTGCATCACTTTGGTGATATGCATCACTTCAGGCATTTCGCTGTTCAGTTGCGCGGTCACCAGATGCAGGGCAATAAAACCCGCCTCATCTTCGTCTAACTCCACCCCAAGGCGTTTGGCGAGGATTGCCCGTGCTTCCTGGCCCAACTGAAACTCTTTTGGGTAAAGACGCTTAATCTCCCACAGCAGCACATTGCGGATCACCGCCCCTTTTTTCTGCCGCTCAATGGCAAAGAAACAGTGATCGGTCAGGGTGATGTAAAGGCTCTCCTGCAACTTGCCAAGCCGCTCGCGCGCCAGTTCAATAATGCGATCGCAAGCGGTCATCACCTCCAGCGGGATCTGACTCAGCAGTTCACCAAGGCGACGCACCAACTCATCGCTTTGCAGTGCAAACACCTTTTCGATACAGCGTTCGTCCAGAGGATCGCCGGGACGTTTCTGAAAGGCGATTCCTCTGCCCATCACCACCTGCTCGCGTTGGTGCTCGTCCAGCACTACCACGACGTTGTTGTTTAATACTTTGGCGATCTTCATCACGACCCCAGAAACAAAAAAACCTGATCTCCGACAGAAGCCAGATAATCAGGTTTAGCCTGCTTTCGCAGTAACAATCCACCTGAGCACTCTACCAGCTTCCCCACGGCGAACAACGAGACAGAAAACAAACTGTGATCGTCGTCTCAGCCAGGCGCTTAACGAAAAAGCGCTTTGTATTGTGATTCATACTGAGGTGCATCCCACTCACCATCCAATAGTGTCCAGGTGATATAACCCTTATTCAACCAGCCGGTATCGGTGTCTGCTTCTGTCGGCATCAGCACTTTCTCGCTCATAACCTGCTGTGCGCGGCCATCATCGAGTAACTTGTAATAGTGCTGTGGCGCAGGGAAACGTTCGTTGCCAATGTACTTCTCTCCCTTGATGGCGCTTTTCACCAGTGGCGGGTAGTTAATACTGAGTCCTGACCCTACAGGCAGTACAGGCTGCCCCGGTTGCCACTTGCTGTGCAGCCTGTCCACCAGTGAAACCAGATAGTCAACAGATTCTGGCCAATATTGATGTGTGCTGGGCCAGCCTGCTTTCATCTCTTCAGCTGTGAACAGATAGCCGATGCTGGCGGCAATGGCCGGAAAGCCATAACGTACCGCACGGGCCGCTGCGCCGACGGTACCGGAATTGAGTTGCGCCACCCCGGTGTTCGGACCGTCGTTAACGCCGGAAATTACCAGGTCTGGCGGTGTATCCCGGAGTACGCCAAGCAGGCCGAAATCCAGTGAATCTGCGGGTGTGCCAGGGAAGCAATAGCGTTTTTCCGCCACCTTCTTCACGTCAAAAATTTTGTTGGGCTTAAAGGTAATTGCCGAACCAATTCCGCTCTGATTAGTAGTGGGCGCCACCATCCATACGTCGTACCCTTTGGCGGCGAGCTTCTCCTGCAAAGAAGTGGTGCCTGGCGATTCGCATCCGTCGTCGTTAACCAACAGAATGCGCATCGCCTGTTCGGCAGCCTGCGTATGCGCCGCAGTGAGCGAAGTGAGTAGTAATGCCAGCACTGGTTTATTCATTTTAATTTTCCTTTTATTAATGCAGACCAAATTTGTATTCCATTGTCACGCCGCCACCGATCCCTTTCGAACGGTGAAATGTCCGCTTGTCGTCCGTCAGCCATGGTTTGCCATTCACCAACTTCCAGCTATAACTCGGGCCAAATCCGGCAAACAATGAGAAACCCTCGATACTTTTTGGCGTCCATGAAACATATCCGCCGTATTCCCACTGCGTTAATGACGTTGCTTGATATCGTGCTCCATAGCCATAATTGCCATAGACCCCAAAGGTAAATTCTGGCGACAGACGATATTTCCCGTATAAATACAACATCTGTTCGCCATCGTTGACATAATCATTCCCTTCCCCATCTGCCGGACTATTAAATGCCCCGCGAGTATTTTTCCCCATATGCCAGTAAAAATTCCCCAGACCATTTTCAAGATGGGCGTTTGTTTTTGACCAGGCTATTCCGGATTCAATCTGCTGATATTGATAACCCAGTAGCGCGAAAAAATGTTGAGCGTCATGTGTAAAACCGCGAGCGCCCTCCCATTCATCCAGCCCGCGATTGTAATACCAGGCACTGCGTAATAAGATATTTTCCTTTTTACCGAGCGGCACGGTAAATTGCGTCTCCAGCCCCTGACGCAACAGATAATGATGGCTTTCACCGGCAACCCAGGTCACCCGGGAATATTTCGTTGGGCTCCAGCTCATTTCTCCGGTGACGATATAATCGATAGGTTTATTACTCTTCAGCGTATAAAAGCCTCGCTTTTCCGGTTCATCGCGTTCGGAAAAACGCGTGACCCAGGCACCGCGAGCCGACAGCGTCCCCCAGCCTGTTTCCGCGCGGATACCCTGCCAGGTACTCGGGGCTGCGCGACTACGAGTGACGTTGAGCACGCCGAACTTATACAACTGTTGCCAACCGGCGAACAGCCTGGCGTAGGCATCGCCCTCTTCCCATTTCACCTTTGCATAGAGTTGGCCTATCTTGTTGAACCCTTCCGCATGGCCGTTTTTATCGCGCAGCAGGTCTCTGCCGGCGAAGTCATCGTTAGCGTACAGCTTCGCCACGCTGTACCAGGATGCATCAACGCCGACGGTTTCCTGGTACCAGCCACTTTGGTAATCCAGCAACGCACCTTGCGCCCAGGCATTTTGTTCGCCGATACCGGCCTGCTCTTGCTGGTCGTTGGTGCTTAACATCCAGACATTTTTCAACGTCACCGTAAACTGACTATCTTCAAGAAATCCCTGGGTGGCGACAGGAAAGGCATTAGCGGAAATTGCTGCACAACTCCAGCCGGAAATAAAAACCAGAGGTAATGTTAATTTAAATAGCGTCATACTGTTCATTCCATTTTATATTCAGACCACAGGAACGCCGTCGAATTACTTTCAACACCCGCGACTGATCAGTATTTATTTAAACAGTTCACATAAACGTTTCTATTAATCAGGCCATTAAAAAGACAAAAACCCAAACCCATAATTCGCCAGACTATGAATTATGATGGTTTAGGTTTTGCCTGTATAACAGTAACAATCCTGATGTGCTGCGCGGATATAAATAACACGCTGCACACCAATCTACCAGAGGCTTATTTTACAAATCAGCAGAAACGTGATTTAGCTCGCGAGAAATTTCTTCTGCAATTTCAGCAGATGTTTTACAGGTTCGAATAATAGAAAATAGATGTCCTGCTTCTATATATTCTTTACGCAAATAACCCAGCCACTGTTTAATACGTGCGACATGATATAAGCCCGTATCGCCCTGTTTTTCCAGCTGGACATATTTCGCCAATAAAGCAACGACCTGCGGCCATGGCATGCGAGGTTCGTTGTACTTAATCACCCGGCTGAGGTTCGGTACATTCAGTGCACCGCGCCCAATCATCACCGCATCGCACCCGGTGACTGCCATGCAATCCTGCGCGCTTTGCCAGTCCCAGATTTCACCATTGGCCACCACGGGAATAGACAATCGCTGGCGGATGTCACTGATTGCCTGCCAGTTAATGCGCTCTGCTTTATAACCATCTTCTTTGGTGCGGCCATGCACCACCAGTTCTGTCGCACCGGCCTGTTGCACCGCATCGGCAATCTCAAACTGGCGCGCGGGGCTGTCCCACCCCAGACGCACTTTTACCGTGACCGGCAGATGAGCAGGAACGGCCTCGCGCATTGCTTTCGCGCCGCGATAGATCAGCTCGGGATCTTTCAACAGCGTCGCGCCACCACCGCTGCCATTAACCAGCTTCGACGGACAGCCGCAGTTCAGATCCACGCCCCATGACCCGAGTTCAACCGCCCGAGCGGCGTTCTCCGCCAGCCACTGCGGGTATTGCCCCAGTAGCTGTACACGCACCAACGTACCGGAAGGCGTGCGGCTTTGTCGGTGCAGTTCAGGGCAGATTTTATAAAATGATTTTACCGGCAGCAGTTGATCCACCACCCGCAAAAACTCGGTGATGCAATGATCGTAATCGTTAACCCCGGTAAGCAGCTCGCGCACCAGCGAATCGAGCACACCTTCCATTGGCGCCAGTAATACACGCATAAATCACCCCAAAAAAATGAGGCGCCATAGTAGCGCCTCTGTCACGGCGTGGAAAGTGCCTTTATCGGGCGGAAAAACTACACTTGCCGGTAGCCCGCGGGGAAAATCTTGTGGGAATGCATAACGTTCCAGAATGGAATGTTTGGTATGCTCACAATTCATGATGTGATCAGTAGCACGTTTTTAGCTTTAATTGTATGATGAATGCGTTTCAGCAAGGGCTTTCACCATGAGTAAATCATTGAATATTATCTGGCAATATCTGCGTGCTTTTGTACTTATCTACGCCTGCCTGTACGCAGGGATCTATATCGCGTCACTTCTGCCCATCACGATTCCCGGCAGCATTATCGGTATGTTGATCATGTTCGTACTGCTGGCGCTACAAATCCTGCCCGCGAAGTGGGTCAATCCGGGCTGCTATCTCTTGATCCGTTATATGGCGCTGCTGTTTGTGCCTATCGGGGTTGGCGTGATGCAGTATTACGACCTGCTACGCGCGCAATTTGGTCCCATTATTGTTTCCTGCGCAGTCAGTACGGTGATTGTATTTCTGGTGGTGAGCTGGAGCACTCATCTGGCGCATGGTGAACGTAAAATCGCCGGGCAAGAAGGTGATAAAGAATGATGACGTATATTTGGTGGTCGTTGCCACTGACGCTGGCGGTCTTTTTTGCCGCCCGAAAACTTGCCGCGCGTTTCAAAATGCCGCTGCTGAACCCGCTGCTTGTCGCCATGGTGGTGATCATTCCCATCCTGCTGCTAACCGGTATCCCTTACGATCACTACTTTCAGGGCAGCAAAATCCTCAACGATCTGCTGCAACCTGCGGTGGTCGCACTGGCCTTCCCGCTTTATGAGCAGTTGCACCAGATCCGTGCGCGCTGGAAATCGATTATCACCATCTGCTTTTGCGGTAGCCTGGTGGCAATGATTTCCGGTACCGCCATCGCCCTGCTGATGGGGGCAACGCCGGAAATCGCCGCATCGGTGTTGCCAAAATCCGTCACGACACCGATTGCGATGGCCGTGGGGGGCAGCATCGGTGGCATTCCCGCCATCAGCGCCGTCTGCGTGATTTTCGTTGGCGTGCTGGGAGCGGTCTTCGGTCATACTTTTCTCAATCTTATGCGCATACATACCAAATCCGCCCGCGGGCTGGCGATGGGTACGGCTTCGCATGCGCTGGGCACCGCGCGCTGCGCCGAAGTGGATTATCAGGAAGGGGCATTCAGTTCACTGGCATTAGTGATCTGTGGGATTATTACTTCGCTGGTGGCTCCGTTTCTGTTTCCATTGATCATGGCTGTATTGCGATAAACTTTGCGATTGGTCGCGCAATTTTAATTTCAGTTTCATAAGTTGCACATGCAATGTGATAAAAATCACACATAATCACCCTGTTGCCCCGTAAACTACGGTTCCAATACACGATTATGAGGCAACGCCATGCATTCACGTTTTCACACTGCGTTTTCCGGGCTTGCGGGAGATTTGCAAACCGCGCTGGCGCCTCTGCTGGCGGATGAGCACTTCCCCGCTATGCTGAGCGCGGCGCAGGTGGCGACTTTGCGTAGCGCCACCGGCATGGATGAAGATACACTGGCCTTTGCGCTGTTACCGCTTGCAGCGGCCTGCGCCCGCACCGATTTGTCGCATTTCAATGTTGGCGCTATTGCCCGTGGCGTCAGTGGCATCTGGTACTTTGGCGCCAATATGGAGTTCCGCGGTGCAACGATGCAACAAACCGTACACGCCGAGCAGAGCGCCATCAGCCATGCCTGGCTTCGCGGCGAAAAAGCCCTCTCTTCCGTCACCGTGAACTACACTCCTTGCGGGCATTGCCGCCAGTTTATGAATGAACTGAACAGCGGGCTGACCCTGCGCATTAACCTGCCGGGACGCGCCCCCCATACGCTGGGCGATTACCTGCCGGACGCTTTTGGCCCAAAAGACTTGGAGATCAAAACGTTATTGATGGACGAGCAGAACCATGGTTTTGCTGTGAGCGGAGAACCGTTAGCACAAGCAGCGATCAGCGCAGCGAACCGCAGCCACTCCCCTTACACGCATTCTCCTTCCGGGGTTGCGCTCGAATGTCGTGATGGGCGTATTTTCTGCGGCAGTTATGCGGAAAATGCCGCTTTCAACCCGACACTGCCACCGTTGCAGGGCGCACTAAACTTGCTCAATCTGAGTGGTTTTGATTACGCAGATATTCAACGCGCGCTGCTCGCTGAACGCGCTGATGCGCCACTCACACAGTGGGATGCAACCGTCGCCACGCTGCGTGCATTGGGCTGCCAGCACACCGACCGCGTACTGCTTGCATAATGTCTGTCACTGCGGGTTCACGCCCGCAGTGATGAAAAAGCCCGCAATTGAACCTCTGTTTCTTGCGCTTGCCGGACGGGTAAAGTAGCCTGAGTTAAATTTCAAACCTGTACCGAGTCTCCTGCATGTTAAAGCGTTTGCTATACAGCCTGTTAGTCCTGATCGGCTTACTGCTGTTAACGGCGCTGGGTCTTGATCGCTGGATGAGCTGGAAAACCTCGCCCTATATCTATGACGATTTGCAGGATCTGCCCTGGCGGCAGGTGGGCGTTGTGCTTGGCACCGCGAAGTACTACCGCACGGGTGTTATCAATCAATATTACCGTTACCGTATTCAGGGCGCGCTGAACGCCTATAACAGCGGTAAGGTCAACTACCTGTTGCTCAGCGGCGATAACGCGATGCAAAGCTATAATGAGCCGATGACCATGCGTAAGGATTTGATTGCCGCAGGTGTCGATCCCTCCGACATCGTGCTCGACTATGCTGGTTTTCGCACCCTCGATTCGATTGTCCGTACGCGTAAGGTCTTTGATACCAACGATTTCATCATTATCACCCAGCGTTTCCACTGTGAGCGTGCGCTGTTTATCGCCCAGCATATGGGGATCCAGGCGCAGTGTTACGCCGTGCCATCGCCAAAAGATATGTGGAGCGTTCGGGTGCGGGAATTCGGTGCGCGGCTCGGCACCATCGCGGATCTCTATATGTTCAAGCGCGAGCCACGATTTTTAGGCCCGCTGGTCCCCATTCCATCCTTGCAGGAAGTGCCTGATAATGCGCAAGGTTACCCGGCCGTCACCGCCGGGCAACTATTTGAGATGCAAAAGAAAGGGAAAAACTGATCCGGCGTCAGTACGCCGACACATTGCGGTTGGCGCTCTTCACGGGTCTGATAAGGGTAAAATCCCGCGCCCTAAACGCACGGTGATCGATAACCTCCTCCTCGTTCCTGTCAAGCGTCCATAAACCGCTCAGCGCATTAAAGGAGAATATCGTCTCCCCCTCCGGCGTATCGACAAGGTACTCGCCGGTTTTTAAATACCCCGCCGAGCAGTGAATACGGGCTGGCGCTGCGTTCTTCATTTTGAATTCGATTTTGCGAAAACCGGTAGGCACCGTGCAAAAACAGTAAAACGGCAGGGAGGTGACCTTGATATCGCCGGGAGTGGCAACCACTTCGCCATCGCGCAGTAATTCAATGCCCTTAAGGCAGAAATTCACATGGTTGGTTTTTTCGTGCGGAAGGTGATCAACTTTAAAATACACAACATTCATAGGCGCCCCTCTGAGCTGCAGATACTAATTTCAGAGATTTACCTTTCAAGCGTAAGTACCGACGGAGCGGAAGGCATTCAGAATTGACTTAATTGTTAAATCTGCCGGCTAATTGCGCACGCTCCGGGACGAAATTTGCAAGCGTATAAAAACTATCGCGCAGAGCACAAAAGCGTTTAAAAGCGGCTGCGCGAAGTCTCTTAAAGGGTGTCAGGCGACTTTGTCTTCACAGCGGTGCAAACTGCGCTCCAGGTCATAGATCAGGCTCTTGACCATTTCCGGTGTCAGGCTAAAAAATTGCGAATCAAAAGTTGTCGCGCCAGGTCCATAAGGCGACGTACTGTAGCCAAATTTGACTACCACACCATTTAAATCTTCCACCGGCCCAACCTGCCAGCCGATCACGGGAAATGCAGGAAACGCGAATTCTTTGTCCATCAGAATTACCTCATTAATGCTGTGCCTTATTTGAGCGTAGCATCGAAGCGGAAAATTTAACAAATTTGTTTGGACAAAGTTTTTTTTCGCCTCCTCCCCGTTCATACCGTATAAATGACAGGCATAAAAAAAGCCCGCTGAAACAGCGGGCTTGTTGAATATGACACGCTTATTTCTTACGCGCGTATTTCAGTGAGTCCAGCGCCACCGCAAAGATGATGATGCCGCCTTTGATGATGTACTGCCAGTACGGGTTAATACCAATATAGGTCAGACCGTAGTTGATAACGGTGAAGATAATAACACCGGTCACCACGCCCAGTACGGTACCCACACCGCCGCTGAAGGAAACGCCGCCCACCACACAGGCTGCGATAGCATCCAGCTCATACATAAAGCCGAGGTTGTTGGTCGCAGAACCGATACGGCCCGCTTCCAGCATACCGCCAAAGGCATAGAACACCCCGGACAGCGCATAAATCATCAGCAGGTTCAGCGCCACGTTCACGCCGGACACTTTCGCTGCTTCCGGGTTACCACCGATAGCGAAAATGTTTTTGCCAAAGCGGGTTTTATTCCACAGGATCCAGACAAAGACGACGGCAATTAACGCATAGAAGGTGATATACGACAGTCGGAAACCACCCAGCGCAATGAAACCCTGTGTAAAGGAGGAGAAACCACTGTCGAAGCCAGAAATCGGCGATGCACCTACAAAGTCGTAGTACAGGGAGTTGATACCGTAAACGATGATCATCGTACCCAGCGTGGTGATAAACGGTGTTACGTTCAGGTAAGCAATAACGATACCGTTCACCAGCCCGATAATCGCGCCAATGGCGCAAACAATCAGGATCACCACCGGAATCGGCATGGTGGCCATGTCCGGGAAGACTTTATTGGCGTTTTCCATGGATTGCAGCAGCGTTGCGGCAACCACCGCTGCCAGGCCCACCTGGCGCCCGGCGGAAAGGTCAGTGCCCTGTGTAACAATCAGCCCCGCCACGCCCAGCGCGATAATAATACGCACAGAAGATTGGGTCAGAATGTTACTTAAGTTCAGCAGACTTAAGAATGTGGGATCCTGGAAAATAATAATGGCCAGTAACACTAAAAGAACAACATAAATGCCGCCGTCTTTCAGATAAGTGAGAAAAGTTTTTTTATTTAACGCACTCATGAGGAGCCCCTGATCTTAAAGGTGCAAAGACGCAAGACGGAGAATTTCGTTTTGCGTTGTGGTTTTAGTGTCAACAATTCCGGAAACGAGGCCATTGCTCATTACCAGAATACGGTCAGTGATGCCTAACAGCTCAGGCATTTCAGAGGAAATAATAATGATCCCCTTATTCTTTTTCGCCAGTTCGGCAATCAACTGATAAATTTCAAATTTCGCACCAACGTCAATACCACGCGTTGGTTCATCGAGCATTAAGATTTCTGGCTGAGTTAATAACCAGCGACCGATAATGACTTTTTGCTGGTTACCACCAGACAGTGAACCAATTTGCGTACGGTGTCCTGGCGTTTTCACGCGCATTGAATCGATAACCCATTGGGTATCACTCTTCATGCGGCTATTATCCAGCAAACCGACTTTGTTCTTGTAATTCTGAATATTGGAAATCAGCGAGTTAAAACCGATATCGAGATAAGCATAAATACCGGTAGAACGACGCTCTTCGGTTACCAGAGCAAAGCCATTATTAATCGCTTCATTCGCATTATGATTATTAATTAGCTTGCCATGCAGTTTAATGGTACCGGCGGATTTCTCACGGATACCAAACAGCGTCTCGACGATATCAGTACGTTTTGCGCCAACCAGACCGGCGATACCGAGAATTTCGCCTTTGCGCAGATCAAAGGAGACATCGCGAATAGACGGCTGACGCAACGAGGTCAGGTTACGCACTTCAAGGATCGTTTCGCCTGGCTCGTTATGCTTGTCCGGGAAGCGCTGGTTCAGCGAACGTCCCACCATCATGGCGATGATCTTATCCATATCCAGCCCTTCCAGCGGCTGAGTGGCAATCCACTGGCCGTCGCGCAGGATGGTTATTTCATCGCACAGTTGGAAGATCTCTTCCATTTTATGAGAGATATAAACAATACCGCAGCCGCGATCTTTCAGCTTACGGATAATTTTAAACAGATGATTGACTTCTTTTTCCGTCAATGACGACGTTGGTTCATCCATAATAACGATTTTGGCGTCATAGGAGAACGCTTTCGCAATTTCAATCATCTGCATTTGCGAAACAGATAATGTGCCCACGCGTGCCCGCGGGTCGATATCGATATCCAGCTCATCAAAGATAGCTTTCGTATCGCGGTACATTTTATCCTGATCGACAAACACGCCTTTAGTGGGATAACGCCCCAACCACATGTTATCCATCACGGAACGTTGCAGCACCAGGTTAAGTTCCTGGTGAACCATTGAGATACCATTTTCCAGTGCTTCTTTAGCCGAATGGAAATCGATCTCTTTCCCCTGAAAAAGGATGCTGCCGGAATCTTTTTGATAGATCCCAAAAAGACATTTTAATAACGTTGATTTACCCGCGCCGTTCTCACCCATTAATGCATGAATAGAATGAGGACGAACTTTTAAATTGACATTATCGAGTGCCTTTACGCCTGGAAAAGACTTGTTGATATTGCTCATTTCCAACAAGAATTCACCTGACGACTGAGTATTATTGCTGACCATAATTGTACCTTGTTGGCCTGGCATATCATGTTGTTATAAAAGGGCGTATTGATTAATACGCCCTGTGAAAAAAGACTAGCTAAATATTATTTACCAGTAATCTGATCAAGGTTGTCTTTATCTACACCCACGTAAGGAATACGAACAACTTTGTTGTCGATCTTCCAGTTGGTGCCATCTGCGGCGCCTTTACCTTCGGCGAGGTTTTTCGCCAGGTCGAAGCTGGCTTTCGCCTGGTTATTGGCATCGTTCAGTACGGTACCCGCCATTGCGCCGGATTTAACCAGTGCCAGGGCTTCAGGCAGCGCATCCACGCCAAATACCGGAATTGAGCTCTTGTTGTGCGCTTTCAGCGCTTCAACAGCACCCATCGCCATGGCATCGTTGTTGGCAATGACCACTTCAATTTTGTTTGCGTTCGGGCCGGAGAGCCAGGCATCCATTTTGTCTTTCGCCTGTGCGGTATCCCACATTGCGGTATCCAACGCCAGTTGCTGCGTTTTGATGCCTTTATCGTTCAGCTCTTTGATAACGTAAGTGGTACGTGCTTCAGCATCCGGATGGCCCGGTTCGCCTTTCAGCAGTACGAACTGGATCTGACCGTCTTTGTTCAGGTCCCAGCCCGGATTTGCCGCCCAGTGTTTGGCGATCAGGTCGCCCTGGATAACACCGGATTCTTTAGAGTCGGTACCGACGTAGTACGCTTTGTCATAGCTATCCAGCGCTTTACGGGAAGGTTCTTTGTTGAAGAATACCACCGGCACGTTCTGGCCGCGGGCTTTCTCAATAACGGTGCCTGCAGCAGCCGGGTCAACCAGGTTGATGGCCAGCGCTTTCACGCCTTTCGCCAGCAGAACGTCAATCTGATCATTCTGTTTGGATTGGTCATTCTGGGAGTCGTTCATCAGCAGCTGAACATTTGGCGCTTCTTTGGCATCTTTCTCAATCGCCTTACGCACAACGGACATAAAGTTGTCGTCATACTTATAGATGGTCACACCAATGCGGGTATCCGCTGCGTGTGCGGCTGCGCCGAAAAGCATGCTTGCCATTACAGCAGACAGAGTCAACACCTTCTTATTCATGGTATCTCCGGTTTTTTATATGCAGGGTAGTTCTTGTGAAAAATGCTCGGTGGGAAGTATGTTATTGAAACGTTACTTTCGACCGAAGTTCACTCTAAAAAATCCATTCGTCCGTGTACGGTAACGCTCCACAAATTCGCTTTCTTCGATGTGTCATGGCGGCTATGCACTGCTAAAGTGATTAATCACCGTTACATCGTGTTTCAGCTTCTAAGACGCTGACATCATAGTCAGCGCCTTGTTAAGATACTGTGAATTTACTCACAGATTGAAAACGGTTACATCACCGAACATTATAAGTTAGTGATCGAAGCCACAGTTTGTCGACCAGTCACCGAATGGCGGCGCACCAGCGTGGGCATAAAACAATGAGATTCCTGCGGATCCAGCTTTCCTGCGGCACCCAGCAGCGCCAGCTCGGTCGCCAGACGCGCCATCGACGCCAC
Source organism: Kosakonia sp. WA-90 (assembly GCF_039871955.1). Taxonomy (NCBI): domain Bacteria; kingdom Pseudomonadati; phylum Pseudomonadota; class Gammaproteobacteria; order Enterobacterales; family Enterobacteriaceae; genus Kosakonia; species Kosakonia sp. WA-90. The sequence continues at coordinate 416,631 of NZ_JBDPLJ010000002.1, read as the reverse complement.
CGGATAGCGCACGGTGGTAAGCTGCGGATCGGTGTAGCGCGCAATCGGGATATCATCGAAACCAATCAACGACAAATGCTGTGGCACAGCAATGCCGTTATCTTTTAGCGCAGTAAGCGCACCAGCGGCCATGCTGTCGTTGTAGGCAAACACCGCCGTGAGCTGCAAATTGCGCCCCAGCAGCTCAACCATGGCCGCTTCCCCGCCCTGCATGTCCGGTGAGCCTGTGCCAACCCAGCTATCCGGTGCAGCTATTCCCTGCTCTTCCAGGGCGCGGAACCAGCCTTCGCGGCGCAAATCGTTATCTTCAATATGGTGGCTGGACGCCAGATAGCCGATGCGCTGATGACCATGGTTAAGCAACATACGCGTTGCCATCATCGCGCCGCTGATGTTATCCAGACAGACGCAGCGATGGGCGTAACCCGGCACCAAACGGTTAATCAACACCATGCCCGGCACCTGCTCCATAAAGCCAGTCAGCTCTTCGTCACTTAACGCTTTCGAGTGAACAATCAATGCATTACAACGCTGGCGGATCAGAACCTCAATGGAGTGGCGTTCTTTTTCCGCCTCGTGATAACTGTTACCAATCAGCACATACTTTTGATGTTGCTGGGCAACGGTATCCACCGCCTTCACCAGTGCGCCGAAGAAGGCATCGGACACATCCATCACCACCACACCAATGGTATCGCTGACCTGCGTGGCCAGCGCCTGAGCGTTGGCATTCGGGCGATAGCCAAGCTGAGCGACCGCCTTCATCACCGTTTCACGCGTATCCTGACTTACCAGCGCACTGTTATTCAGCACGCGGGAGACCGTCGCGACAGAGACGCCCGCCTGACGGGCAACGTCACGAATGGTGATCATTTTTACTCACCTTTGCTGGATTGCGGCAGTTCACAGTCACCCCCTGGGTTTAGTAAGGAGGCTATTCTGTCAGTCGGCGGGAGATTGCTGCGTGAGTGACATCACATGAATGGAAACGGTTACATCCGTTTTGTTAACGATTGTGATCCAGATCGTTATCTGGATGTTCGCGCCAATGCTGTTCCCGCAGCACGTGCGGTACATTGCCGCCACAACCACTCCATCGGGCCCTGACGAAAACGCTTAAGCCACAAGAGAGAAAACAGGATATTGGCAGCCCATACCGGCGGAACAAAGGCCAGCAACTGGAGACGGTCGAACTTCATAAATAAACCGAAGTGATTAAACAAGGTAATACAGATCAACGTTTGCAAGAGGTAGTTGCTTAACGCCATGCGGCCAACGCAGGCGATCGCATTGGCCCATTTGCTGGCGCCAATCTGCGGCCAGAAGCCATACGCCAGAGCGGCATAGCCTATAGCCTGAAACGGTGCGCTCAGTTCGCGCGGTGCCTGCAAAAAAAAGGCACACCAGCGATACGACCAGCCAAGCTGCCACTGCGCGACAATCGCAGGCAGGTTGATCAGCATACCCAGCGTAATCAGCAGCGCGCCAACGCGCCGGTAATGCCGCAGGCTGAATTGCCCTTTCAACCAACCGCTGCGCATCAGCGCTGCTCCCAGCAGCATCAATCCCGCCAGTTGCCAGCCATACTGCGCGCCGAGTGCCAGCAACGCATTCGATAACATATCCGCCCGGTTGCTGATCGCTTCTATCATGCTACCGCTGGTTTTCCACCAGGCTTCATATTGCAGGTTCGCCGCATCCGGTAACCAGGAACGGTTTGGCTGACTGCCGGAAATCCCCCCCAGCAACAGCAGCACCACAATGCCCATCAGATAGAGCACAACGCCGGTATTGAACATCGTCTTCACGCTTTGCGCATCACGCACCATGCGCCAGGCTATCAACCCCACCAGCCCGTAAGCCAGAAGAATATCGCCATCCCAGAAAAAGAGGCCGTGAATAAAGCCCAGCAATACCAGCAAAGTCAGTCGTGACTGGATCCAGCGTTTACCGCGCGGCAACAACATTTGCAAACCCGCGCCAAATAAGAGGGCAAACAGCGACAGGAATTTTACTTGTGCAAAGAGATCGAGAAAGGCCCAGGTCCAGGCGTCACGTTGCGTGATCTCGCCATACCAGGCAGGGTTGGTATAGGCCGCCTTTGGTAACCCGAAGGCGGTGATATTCAGAAGCAGGATCCCAAGAATGGCGATGCCACGAACAAAATCCAGCGTGACATTGCGTTCCATGTCTCCGGCTCCCCGATAATCAGTTATGGTGGCGTACAGCGCGCAGGAACTCCTGGCGGGTATTCTGGCTCGATTTGAACAAACCGCCCAGAGAGGTAGTGGTGGTGGCGCTGGTGGCATCACGAATGCCGCGCGCTTTCACACAATAATGCACTGCATCAATGGATACCGCCACATTATTGGTGCCCAGCAGCGTTTGCAGTGCCGTGAGGATCTGTTGCGTTAAGCGTTCCTGCACCTGAGGACGCTGAGCGAAGAACTGCACAATGCGGTTAATTTTTGATAGACCAATCACCGACTCCTTCGGGATATATGCAACGGTCGCTTTCCCGTCGATGGTGACGAAGTGGTGCTCACAGGTGCTGGTCAGCGTAATATCGCGTACCGTGACCATCTCATCCACTTTCATTTTGTTTTCAATCACGGTGATCTTCGGGAAGTTGGCATAATCGAGGCCGGAGAAGATCTCATCAACATACATTTTGGCAATGCGATGCGGCGTTTCCATCAGGCTGTCATCATTCAGATCGAGGTTAAGCAGTTGCATAATCTCGGTCATGTGCCCGGCAATCAGGCGCTTGCGGGTTTCGTTGTCCGTTTCACGGACCGGCGGACGCAGCGGTGTTTCCAGGCCGCGGGCGACTAAAGCCTCATGGACGAGAGCCGCTTCTTTACTGAGTGATGACATTTTTTATTCTCCTGCAGGTGTGGCGTGCTTCGCCTTTAGCGCAGGCGAAGTGAACAATCATTGTGCGTGAGGTCGCGCACATAATCCAGTCCTGACGCCGATAATTATTGAAATTCCGCCGGCTTTCTGGGTGTCGGTTTCCACACCAGAATCCCCCCTATCAGCAAGGCGAATGCCGCCACCCCAAGTGCCGGTTCAAGACGTTGCGTCAGCCAGGTCGAGAGCGCCGACGTCATCGGCCCCACCAGTTGTCCCAGCGCATAGCCGGTGGTCAGCAACCCGGCCATATAACGGGTGTGATCGGGGGCAAGCTCCCGACCGTACAACAGCGACAACTGTACTGCACAGAGAAAACCACCGCCCACCAGCAGCGCGCCAGTGACCAGACCGCTCATCCCTGGTAGCAGCCATGCCGCCAGCACACCCACGCCCTGTAACCACAGCACTATCGCCAGACGTTGATAGCTTTGGCCCACATGGCGCAGCAAGATGCTTAACACAATCCCCACCACCGACGCCGCGCCAAATACCGGCCAGACAAACTGGGCGAATAAACTGCCAGGGAAACGCAGCGCCGCCATTTGCGAAAGAAATGTCGCGGGCAGGATATAACCAAATCCGGCGAGGCTATAGCTCCATACCAGCCGTATAAGATCCGGCGTCAGGTGCAACGGTTGCGCTTTTACGCCAGGCCGATGCCACTCTCCCGGTCGCGGCAGATAACGCGCGATAAATGCCACCAGTAACAGCGCGAGTACGCCATAGACCTGCCATGCGGATGCCGCGGTCAGTCCTTTGGCCTGGATCGCCACCGCCAACAGACCGCTCAAAGCGATACCCGCGCCCGGCCCGGCAAACACTGCGGCACTCAAGCCCGGCCGCCCGGCATGTGCCAGACGTTCGTTGCTCCAGGCGGCGATCAGCACCATCGCCCAGCCGCTCATTGCGCCGATCACCAGCCGTAATGCGCCGTGCAGCAGTGCGTTATCGGCAATGGATGACAAGAATGTCAGCGCCACCGCACCGCCAATGCCAGCATACAGGCGCAACTCAATATGCTGCCTGGCACGCATCGCATCCCATGCACCCAACAGATAACCGAGATAGTTGATAGCAGCGACCAGTCCGGCACTGGTCAATGTGAGCTGACCATCGCGGATCATTAACGGTACCTGCGGCGTAAAGGCAAAACGCCCGATTCCCATTGCCACCACCAGCACAATAAACCCGCAAAGCGCAACTTTGCGTGCCATGAGCACCCCATTTGTTAAAGTAAAGTTATGTTTATGATGCAATATGTGGCATTTATGCGGAAGTGAAAGTTACTCACAGGGCAATGAATAATCTGTATTATTAAGAATGTCACCCATCTCCCCCCGAAATGACTGAGGAGCCCTGCATGGAATTGCTCGAAGAGCACCGCTGTTTTGAAGGCTGGCAACAGCGCTGGCGCCACGACTCCGCCGTACTCAACTGTACGATGACCTTTAGCATTTTTTTACCGCCACAGCGTACAGCAACGGCGCCACCCGTCCTGTATTGGCTCTCCGGCCTGACCTGCAATGATGAGAATTTCACCACCAAAGCAGGGGCACAACGCGTAGCGGCCGAGCTGGGCATTGTGCTGGTGATGCCGGATACCAGTCCGCGCGGCGACGCGGTGGCCGATGCCGACAGCTACGATTTAGGCAAAGGCGCCGGGTTCTACCTCAACGCCACGCAGCAGCCCTGGGCTGCCCATTACCGGATGTATGACTATCTGCGAGATGAGCTGCCGGCGCTGATCGCTGCGGAATTTAAGGTCAGTTCACGTTGTGCGATCAGCGGTCACTCTATGGGCGGCCACGGCGCGCTGATCATGGCGTTGAAAAACCCGGGTCGTTACACCAGTGTCTCTGCTTTTGCGCCTATCGTTAACCCGTTGCAGGTTCCTTGGGGGCAAAAAGCATTTACGGCTTATCTTGGGGAAGATAGCGAACAGTGGCGAGCCTGGGACAGTTGCGTCCTGATGCTGGAAAGTGGCGAAGCGGATGCTATCCCAACGCTGATTGATCAGGGCGATAACGATCAATTCCTCGCCGATCAACTGCAACCGGCGCGGCTGGCGGAAGCGGCACGGCAAAAATCCTGGCCGCTGACGTTACGTATTCAGTCCGGCTACGATCATAGCTATTACTTTATTGCGTCGTTTATTGAAGATCATCTGCGCTTCCATGCGCAGTATCTGCTGAAGTGATCTCAGCCCCGGCGGTTTCCCACCGCCGGGTTTGCCCGTCAGAAGCGGTAATCCACGGCCATAAAGTAGCGGCGACCTTCTTCGTTGAAGCTGTAGTCGTCGCGATTCAGGTCTTTATCCCCCAGGTTCAGCACACCGGCGCGCAGTTTCACGTTCTTGCTCGCCTGCCAGGCGCCGCCCGCGTTCCAGATAACATAACCGCCAGGCGTCATGCCCTGCGATACGGTACGTTTTTCACCGCTATAGTTTGCGGAGAGATAGAACGACCAGTCCTGCGTCGCTTGCCAGTCCAGCGTACCATTGGCGGTGTGGTACGGCAGATCCTGCAACGGCTTGTTGCCGCCGCCGCTGAGATCGCGACCATCGTTATAGGTGTAGTTCAGCGTCACTTTCCATGCATCGCTCAACGGCACTTTCAGTTCGGTTTCCAGCCCCTGGATCCGCGCTTTATTGACGTTGTAGTAACGGAACACCGGCACCCGTTTGCCGTTAGCATTACGCTCAAAGCCAACGAAGTTGGCGTAACCCGGCGCTTCAGTCAGGCTGGCGGTGCGACTGATATTGATCATATCCTCAATGTTATTCTGGAAGGCGGTCACGCTGCCCTGAACGCCTTCCAGCCATCCCTCTTCGCCGCTGTAGTAAAGACCCAGTTCAAAACTTTCGCTGGTTTCCGGTTTCAGTTCCGGGCTACCCACCACGCGACAACTGCCGCGACAAGAGTTGGTCGCCCAGTCCGGGCTGAGCTGCAACAGTGATGGCGCTTTAAACGCCGTCGCCCAGCCGCCTTTGACCGTGACAGTATCGGTGGCGTTGTACACCAGGTAGGCGCGCGGGCTCCAGTGATCGCCATAGGTGTCATGATCGTCCATGCGCACGCCGGTGGTGAGCGCCAGCGGTTCGACAATACGCCACTCATCTTCCACAAACAGCGCGTACTGGTTGGCTGAGGTTTTGCTACTGCTTCCCCCCGTCAGGTTGACTGGATCCTGTAATTTGTCGTGTCGCCATTCGCCGCCGACAGTGACCAGCTGATTGATGGCACCAAGCGGCAGCACATACTTGCCATCGAGGGTGGTGTTTTGTGAACGAATCTGGCCGCTGTTACCGGGGTTTTTATTGTCGATCGTCTCACCGTAGAATTTCAGCTCACTGTTGCCGACGCCCCAGCGGCCGTTATGCGCCAATGAGTAGTTCTGCCTGTCGAGGCGATTTTTATTCAGCGAGTCGGAATTCCGGTCCTGGCGATCGTAGCCATAACCGGCGGTAACATCCTGATCCGCCGTCGGCGTCCAGGCGAACTCAACGTTGCTGTCACGGCTGGTAAATCCCTCCATCCGCGGCGTAAGGCCACTGGCATCGGTCTGCGAAGGTTGCTGCTGATCTTTCTCGCGCTTCGCTACGCTACCGTATGCTTTCACGCCCAGGACACCCTCAATCAGCGGGCCGCTGGTGTAGAACTGACCATTCCAGCTATCGCCACGATTCCGGTGCTCCTGGACGGTGCTGTCAGCGGTCACACTGCCGGTCCAGCTCTGGCCGATTTTTTTAGTGATGATATTCACCACGCCGCCAAGAGCATCAGAACCATACAGAGAAGACATCGGCCCGCGTACCACTTCAATACGCTCGATGGCTTCCACCGGGATCCAGTTGAGGTCGAAATCGTTGTGGCGGAATACCGCATTGCGGGAGTTGACACGTTTGCCATCAATCAGGATCAAGGTGTAGCTGCTGTCGAGACCGCGCAAACTGACGCCTTTACGGTTATCCCCTTCGTTAGTGAGCTGTACGCCGGGCACCTCTTTCAGTACATCTTTCAGGTTTTGCACCGGCTTACGCTGGAGGTCTTGTTGCGTAATAACGCTGATACTGGCGGGGGCATCTTTCAGGTTCTGTTCGCTGGCTGACGCGGTCACTACCAGCGTTTCATCACGCTCTACGGCAGCCATCGTTGGCAGCGCCAGGGAGAGTGCGGACGCACAGAGGCCTCCCCGGACGATGGGATTCAAGGTAAACATTCCGTAACTCCATGAGGTAACTACAAAAAATTGCGAAAATACTGCTCACATGCAATAAACCACGCCCCATTACATTGATGGGGCGGCGGTGTGTCAGGGGGTATTCTGGCGCTGCAAAAACAGACTGATACCTTGTTATTCAGTGGGTTACACTAATGTAAACGATAACTATTATCAATTTCAGAAGTTCAAAGTTATGTAAATTGTTACAACTCAGGCGGGTCAGGCAGGCAAAAAAAAGCCCTCCGAACAGAGGGCTAAAGAGTGAATTTACTTGGTAAAGCGTTCCGGGAACTCCATTTCGCTGTAACGCACGAAACGGGTGCCTTTAGAGAATTTGTAACCGAACCAGATAACCAGGAACAGCGGAATGCCGATATAGGTCGCAGTGACCGCTCCCCAGTCAATGGTATCAGCAAGAAACGCCTGATAATTCTGCCCCAGGGTAATGATCAGACACAACACGAAGGCGAAGATCGGCCCGATAGGGAAGAAACCAGAGCGGTATGGCAGATTATTCAGTGAATGGCCCTGCGCAACGTAACCACGGCGGAAACGGTAGTGGCTGATGGCTATCCCCAGCCAGGCGATAAAGCCGGTCATCCCGGAGGTATTGAGCAACCACAGGTACACCGTCTGGTTTCCAAACATGGAGGTCAGGAAGCACAACGCAGCAATCACCGTGGTGGCATACAGCGCATTACGCGGCACACCGCCTTTCGATAATTTGGCGAAGATGCGCGGCGCTTTGCCGTCACAGGCCAGGGTGTAAAGCATACGCGTGGAAGCATACATGCCGGAGTTGCCCGCCGACAGCACCGCCGTCAGGATCACCGCATTCATCACCGCCGCCGCTGAGAGCAGGCCCGCATGCTCGAACACCAGGGTGAACGGGCTTACGCTGATATCTTTCACATCATTGCGCAGCAGACTCGGGTCGGTATAAGGAATAATCAGACTGATAATCAGGATCGCAAAGACATAAAACAGCAGGATACGCCAGAACACCTGCCGCACCGCGCGCGGAATGTTCTTTTCCGGATCTTCCGATTCACCCGCCGCGATGCCAATCAGTTCCGTCCCCTGGAAGGAGAAGCCGACAATCATCGCCACGCCAATCATCGCCGATAAACCGCCAGCAAACGGCGCATCGCCGATGGCCCAGTTACTCCAGCCTGCCGGTTTTTCCCCCTGGAAAATACCGACAATCATCATCACACCAACAATGATAAAGATAATCACCGTCGCCACTTTAATCAGCGAGAACCAGTACTCCGCTTCGCCAAACCCTTTTACGGAGATGTAGTTCAGCAGGAAAATCACGGCCAGGAACAACGCGCTCCAGATCCAGCCCGGTGTATCCGGGAACCACCAGGTCATCACCAATTGCGATGCAACCAGGTCAACGGCGATGGTTACCGCCCAGTTGTACCAGTAGTTCCAGCCCAGTGCGAAGCCAAAGCCCTCTTCCACATACTTCTGACCATAGGTCGAGAATGAGCCGGACACCGGCATAAACGCGGCAAGTTCGCCAAGGCTGGTCATCAGGAAGTAGACCATCAGACCAATAAGAATATAAGAGAACAGCGCGCCACCCGGGCCCGCTGAAGAAATGGTCGCTCCTGATGCGACAAACAACCCGGTACCGATTGAACCGCCAATCGCGATCATCGTCAGGTGACGCGCCTTCAGTTCACGACGCAGCGTGGGCGCTTGTGTGGTTTTTGTTTCGGAAACCATAAGAAAAAGCTATCCATCCAAAAAATGAGGCGCGATTGTAGCAAACGAAACGCAGCCCTTCTGGCATAAAACGTCTGTTATTAGAGACCTTCATGATAGGCAGCGAATTATAAGTAAAGCAGTGAATGGGCAATGTTGCGAGGATGTAAATAAGCTCCCGCAGGGCTGCGGGAGCGGCGGATCAATTCAGACCACGAACCGAGGCGATAAACTGTTGCAGTTCTGGCGTGCGTGGCTGCGTGAAGAAGGACTTACTCTCCCCCTGCTCCCAGACTTTACCCTGATGCATAAACACCACACGGTCGCCCACTTCACGGGCGAAATTCATTTCATGCGTGACGAGGATCAGCGTCATCCCTTCAGCGGCAAGCTGCTCAAGCACACGCAGCACCTCGCCGACCAGTTCCGGATCCAGCGCAGAGGTAATTTCATCACACAGCAAGACTTTCGGTTTCATCGCCAATGCACGGGCAATCGCCACACGTTGCTGTTGCCCACCGGAGAGGTTCGCCGGGTAGTAATCAATACGTTCGCCCAGCCCCACTTTTTCCAGCATTTCAGTGGCCAGCTTACGGCACGCATCGGCAGGCAATTTCAATACCCGGCGGGGTGCCAGCATCACATTCTCCAGCGCGGTCATATGCGGAAACAAGTTGAAGTTTTGAAAAACCATGCCCACAGAACGGCTGATTTCCCGCGCCTGAGACTCCCTATCGGTGACAGTCATACCGCCGAGCTTAATGCTGCCATCCTGGTAACCTTCCAGCCCATTCATACAGCGTAATAATGTACTTTTGCCAGAGCCGCTACGGCCAATAATCGACACCACTTCGCCCATTTCGATATCCAGGCTTACGCCTTTTAATACGTGGTTGTCGCCATAATATTTCTGAACATCATTAATGGTGATGAGCGGCATGGAACTTTTTCTCCAGATAACGGCTGTAACGCGACAGCGGATAACACAGCAGGAAGTAGCCCAGTGCGACCAGGCCAAAGACTTTAAACGGGGCAAAGGTCACGTTATTCAGCATCGTCCCGGCTTTGGTTAACTCAACAAAACCGATGATCGATGCCAGCGCCGTGCCCTTGATCACCTGCACAGAAAAGCCCACCGTGGGCGCAATAGCAATGCGTATCGCCTGCGGTGCGACCACGCGAAATAACGTCTGCCCGAAGCTTAATCCCAGGCAGCGACAGGCTTCCCACTGCCCTTTCGGTAGGGCGTTGATACTGCCGTACCAGATATCAAGCAGAAACGCGCTGGTAAATAACGTGAGCGCCAGCGTAGCGGCGGTCCATGCGCTTACATCGATACCGAACAGCGCCAGGCCGAAAAAAGCGAGGAACAGTTGCATCAGCAACGGCGTGCCCTGAAACAGCGCGGCATAACCGCTGATCAGGCGTTTTGGCCAGCGCCAGCGGCTAATGCGCAGTACCAGCAGTGGCAGCGTGACCAGCGTGCCGCACAGAAAAGCAATCAGCGACAGCAGCACCGTCCAGCGCGCCGCCAGCAGCAGATTGCGCAGAATATCCCAGTCGGTAAAGGTACTCATCAGCCCTCGCTCCCTAACCATTTACGGCCAATCGCCAGCAACACCTGGCGCATCAGCAGCGAAAGCGCCAGATACAGCAATGTGGTGACGAAATAGACTTCAAAACTTAAAAACGTGCGCGACTGGATCAGGTTGGCCATAAAGGTCAGCTCTTCATAAGAGACTTGTGAGACCACCGACGAACCGAGCATCACGATAATGCACTGACTGACCAGTGCAGGATAAATGCGCTTCAGGGAGGGCGGCAGGATCACCCGCAAAAAGGTCTGGGATTTGGTCAGCCCCAACACACGCGCCGCTTCCCACTGCCCTTTCGGCGTGACCTGGATCCCGGCGCGAATAATCTCCGTGCTATACGCGCCGAGGTTGACCAGCATGGCGATCAGTGCCGCTTCTCCGGCGGTCAGTTTCATTCCAAGACTGGGCAAGCCAAACACAATAAAAAACAGTTGCACCACAAACGGCGTATTGCGGATCAACTCCACATATACCCCCCATAATGCGCTTAGCAGACCGGGTTTTCCGCTGCGCAGGGCGGCACCGACAATCCCCAGCGACACACCGCCGACCGTCGCCAGTGCGGTGAGCGTCAGGGTAGTCCACAATCCGGCCAGCAGCTCTGGCCAGAAGGGCCAGAGCGCAGCGAAATCAAGCGAAGTCGTCATGCGTTTATGCGCCGAAGTTGGCCGGTAACGGTGCCTGCATCCATTTCTGCGACAGGGTGTTCAGTGAGCCATCTTTTAGCGCCTGATCCACCAGCTTATCGACTTCAGCTTTCAGTGCCGGTTCGTTTTTCATCAGCCCGATATAGCACGGTGAGTCTTTCAGCATAAACTGGCTGACCGGGGCTTTTTGCGGGTTTTGACGCGCAATAGCGGCAACGACCACGTTCCCGGTGGCAAGATACTGGACCTGCCCGGACATGTACGCCGACAGCGTGGTGTTATTGTCTTCGTAACGTTTCACGTCCGCGTCTTTCGGCGCGATATCGGTCAACACCATATCTTCAACCGCGCCGCGGGTAACGCCGATGGATTTGCCGCTCAATGCTTTCGCATCAGGTAATGTTGCCTCCTTTGGACCAAATACCCCAAGGAAGAACGGCGCGTACGCCCGGCTGAAGTCGATCACTTTTTCACGTTCGGCATTTTTCCCAAGGCTTGAGATAACCAGATCAACTTTGTTCGTTTGCAGGTAGGGAACACGGTTGGCGCTGGTGACCGGCACCAGTTGCAACTTCACTTTCATGCCTTTCGCCAGGTACTCCGCCATATCAATGTCGTAACCCTGTGGTTTCAGATCCGTACCCACCGAGCCAAAGGGAGGAAAATCCTGGGGTACGGCAACGCGCAACACACCGCGCTTCTGAATATCCTGTAACTGATCCGCCAGTGCCTGCCCGGCGCATGTCATCATTAATGCCGCACCGGCTGCCGCCATCATCCACTTCTTCATCATCAACACCTCATCGCCCATGAAACAAAAGATTCTTTGATTCACTTTTTGCAACTAATGTGCCAATGCGATATATCGCGCTCAGTGCACGTAATCCGTAGGATTCCAGGATGAATCGATAGTTTCATTGCTGCGTCCGCTCCCTAAAAAAGTGCAGACGCATGATGATGGTGCAATCAGAGGGCGCAGTAGCGAATAAAACGGTTCAGCGCACTGGAAAGGTGTTTTTGCCGGTGATGAATGCGCCACAAGGTGCGCACCAGGCGAGGTAGCGGGATCGGGACTTCAACCAGCGTGCCACTCTCAAGCTGTTCAGCAATAACCCGGCGGGAGAGACAACTGATACCCAGACCGTGGCGAACCGCGTGCTTAATGGCTTCGGAATTGCCCAGTTCCATGCCGAGATGAAACTGCGGCAAATGCGACAGCAGCAAATAGTCGACAATTTCGCGGGTGCCGGAGCCGCGTTCACGCAGGATCCACGGCGCTGCGGCCAGTCGCTCCAGCGTGACTTCCCTCTGCAACAGCGGCGCAGAAGGGGCGGCGAACACCACCAGTTCATCCTCAAGCCAGGGCTCAGCAATGATTTCTGCAGTGTGGCTCGGCCCTTCAATCAGGCCAATGTCCACACGAAAATCCGCCACGGCATTGATCACATCCTGACTGTTGCCCACGCTCAGCTCCAGCGGTAACTCCGGAAAATCGCGGCGGTAGCGGGCAATCACTTCCGGCAGAATGTAATTGCCTATGGTGCTACTGGCAAACACCCGCAGCGCACCATTGTCTTCACGAAAGAGTTGCTCTATTTCCGTTGCCTGCTCCAGCGCCGCCAGTGCTTTGGGATAGAGCAGCCGACCATGCTCATTGACCACCAGCCGTTTACCGACGCGATCGAATAACTGCACACCCAGTTGGCCTTCCAGGTCGGTGAGAGCTGCGCTTACCGCCGACTGAGAGAGCGCCAGCCGCTGTGAAGCCTGGGTGGTGGAGCCGCTTTTCAGCACTTCAGCAAAGACTTCAAGCTGACGCAAAGTAATATGCATAGAGAGGTCACTTACCACTTATAAAGATTGATTATAAATATATAATCAATTTTACCTTTAAACCAGCCCGCCGTACCCTTTTCTCCATTGAAAGGAGAAGGTTATGACAGAAATCACATTACACACTGCTCGCCATCCTGCATGGCGTTTCGCCCCCGGGCTGCTACTCAGTATGCTTATCACCGGTGCGGCTCTCTGGCTCGGTAATTTTCCGTCTATTGCCGGCATCGGTTTCAGTGCACTGACGCTGGCAATCCTGATCGGTATGGTCGTGGGCAATACGGTTTACCCGCACCTGCATCGTTCATGCGATAGCGGAGTGTTGTTCGCCAAACAGCATCTACTGCGGCTGGGTATTATTCTTTATGGCTTCCGTTTGACCTTTTCGCAAATCGCAGAGGTCGGCGTCAGCGGGATCGTCATCGATGTGCTGACGCTGTCCGGCACCTTCTTGCTGGCCTGCGTACTGGGGCAACGTCTCTTCGGGCTGGATAAAAAAACCAGTTGGCTTATTGGCGCGGGCAGCAGTATCTGTGGCGCAGCAGCTGTGCTTGCCACAGAGCCGGTGGTGAAGGCTGAGTCCAGCAAAGTGACGGTTGCCGTCGCCACGGTGGTGATATTCGGGACGCTGGCGATCTTTATCTATCCTGCGCTTTATCCCCTGCTGACGCACTGGTTCAGCCCGGAAACCTACGGGATCTGGATGGGCTCCACGGTGCACGAAGTCGCGCAGGTCGTTGCCGCCGGGCATGCTATCAGCCCGGAAACGGAAAATGCGGCGGTGATTGCAAAAATGCTGCGGGTAATGATGCTGGCCCCCTTTTTATTGCTGCTGGCAGCCCGCGTTAAACAACTCAGCCCGGATACTGACGACGCGAAAAGTAAACTCACGATCCCGTGGTTTGCGCTGGGCTTTATTGCTGTGGCCTGCTTCAACTCATTTCACCTGCTACCTTCAGCGTTGCTCCAGGCGCTGAATACACTGGATACCTTACTGTTGGCGATGGCGATGGCGGCACTGGGTCTGACTACCCATATCAGTGCACTGAAAAACGCCGGAGCGAAACCACTGGCATTGGGACTGGTGCTGTTTATCTGGTTGATCGTTGGCGGCGGTGCGATAAACCTGGTGGTTCACCATCTGATGGCATAAACCACTACATCCCTTTCCTGCAGACCCGCTATGATGGTTTCTTTCCCCTGGCGGGTTTTAAGGAGTTGTTATGAAATACATTGGTGCGCATGTGAGCGCCTCAGGTGGAGTGGCGAACGCCGCCATCCGCGCCGCCGAAATCGACGCGACCGCGTTTGCGCTCTTTACCAAGAATCAGCGTCAGTGGCGCGCTGCGCCGCTGAGTACAGAAACCATAGATGAGTTCAAAGCCGCCTGCGAAAAATACCATTTCCAACCCGGGCAGATCCTGCCGCACGACAGCTACCTGATAAACCTTGGGCACCCGGTCGCCGATGCGCTGGAAAAATCCCGCGACGCGTTTATTGACGAGCTGACGCGCTGCCAGCAACTGGGGCTGACGTTGCTGAACTTCCACCCCGGCAGCCACCTGATGCAGATTCCGGAAGAGGCCTGTCTGGCGCGGATTGCCGAGTCGATCAATATCGCGCTGGCGCAAACCGAAGGTGTCACCGCTGTGATCGAAAACACCGCAGGCCAGGGCAGCAATCTGGGCTTCCGCTTTGAACATCTGGCGGCCATTATTGATGGTGTGGAAGACAAGTCCCGCGTTGGCGTCTGCATTGATACCTGCCATGCTTTTGCCGCCGGGTATGATTTACGCACCGCGAAAGCCACCGCCGAGACGTTTGCTGAATTCGACCGCGTGGTGGGTTTCAACTATCTGCGTGGAATGCATCTGAATGATGCGAAAAGCACCTTCGGCAGCCGTGTCGACCGCCACCACTCGCTCGGCGAGGGCAACATCGGCCACGATGCGTTTCGCTGGATTATGCAAGACAGCCGTTTTGATGGCATTCCCCTGATTCTGGAGACCATTAATCCTGATATCTGGGCAGAAGAGATCGCCTGGCTGAAAGCGCAACAAACCGCCGACGCCGCAGCATAAAAAAGGGCCGCAAACGCGGCCCTTCTGATATCCCTGGTACTGACACTGTATTACGCAGCTTTTGCAACCACTGCTTCTGTTTCCGGACGTTTCAGGAAGGCATACACCAGACCGGCCAGCAACGTACCTGCAACGATAGAGAGCAGGTAGCCCACCACCGGGGTAATTGCTCCCGGGATCAGCAGGACAAACAGACCACCGTGCGGTGCCATCAGTTTCGCGCCAATCGCCATGGAGATAGCGCCAGTCAGCGCGCCACCGGCGATACAGCACGGGATAACACGCATCGGGTCACGGGCAGCAAACGGAATCGCACCTTCAGAGATAAAGCACAGACCGAGAACCAGGGCGGCTTTACCACCTTCACGCTGGCCTTTATCGAACTTGTTGCGTGCAACCAGTGTCGCCAGACCCATTGCCAGCGGCGGCACCATACCGGCAGCCATAATCGCCGCCATCGGTGCGTAAGTCTGGGTACTCAGCAGGCCCACACCAAATGCGTACGCCGCTTTGTTCACCGGGCCACCCATATCGGTACACATCATGCCACCGAGGATTGCGCCCAGCAGAACCGCGTTAGCCGTGCCCATGGTTTGCAGCCAGGAGGTCAAACCCGCAAGGATTTTCGCAACCGGCGTACCAATCAGGTAGATCATCGCCAGGCCGACAATCAGGCTGGAGAACAACGGAATGATCAGAATCGGTTTCAGCGCTTCCATACTTGGCGGCAGCTTGACGTTTTTGCTGATCGCTTTCGCAAGGTAACCTGCAAGGAAGCCGGCAATAATACCGCCGATAAAGCCGGAACCAGTGCTGACGGCCAGCATACCGCCGATAAGACCCGGCGTCAGACCCGGACGGTCAGCAATGGAGAAGGCGATGTAACCTGCCAGCACCGGCACCATCAGTGCGAATGCAGAACCCCCACCGATCTTCATCAGCGCGGCCGCCAGCGTACCTTCTTCTTTAAACGCCGTGATACCAAAGGCAAACGAGAGAGCAATCAACAAACCACCCGCGACGACCATCGGCAGCATGTAGGAGACGCCCGTCAGCAGATGGCGATATGCGCCAGCGCTCTCTTGCTTAGTTTCTGTTGCTTCCGACTGTGCTTTGCCGGACGGTTGGTACGTTTTGGCTTCCGCTACGGCTTTATCCAGTTCCTGGGCTGTTTTCTTCAGCGCCAGGCCGGTAGTGGTGCGGTACATCGGTTTGCCAGCGAATTTCGCCAGGTCCACTTCGATATCCGCCGCCACCATCACCAGATCGGCTTGCGCCACTTCTTCCGGCGTGATGGCATTGCCCGCGCCTACGGAACCACGGGTTTCCACTTTCACCCACCAGCCGCGTTTTTTCGCTTCGGTTTCGATCGCTTCCGCCGCCATAAAGGTGTGCGCTACCCCTGTCGGACAGGCAGTAACAGCAACAATGCGTTTTGGACCACTGGTCGCCGCCACAGTAGCGGCCACCGGTGCTGTGTAGGGCTTCGCGTGATTTTTCGCTTCGCTCAGGAACAGCTCAGGGTGCGCCACTGCGCGATTAATATCGCCCAGCCAGACTTTTTTCCCACTCAGTGCACTGTCATTCGGCACCTGGCTGCCCAAAACGATAGCCAGTTCCGCTTCGCCAGGGTTATCGATGAATTGCAGATTTGCACTCTGTGCAGCCGCGCCCAGCAAGGTCTTCGCCATATAAGCGCGGGCCTGCCCGAGTTCGGAATCTATTATCAGCAGCGTTTTCATTATGCCTCTCCTGCTGTTAGTTGAAGGGTTTTAAGTCAACTCGCGCCATCATCGCGGCTAACTGGGTACGATCGGTAATACCTACGTTACTCTGACTGACCGCCAGTGCAGCAACAGCAGTGGCCAGGCGTAACGTATGTTCACTGGATTCACGCATCAGCAGACCATAAATCAGACCACCGACCATTGAATCCCCTGCGCCAACGGTGCTTACCACTTCCATTGACGGCGGTTTGGCGATCCATTCGCCCGAAGCGTTAACCCACAACGCCCCTTCTGCTCCCAGAGAGATCACCACATGGGCGATACCCTGTTCGCGAAGCCCATGAGCGGCTTCAATGACATCCTTCAATTCCGGCAACTTACGACCCGCCCAGATTTCCAGTTCACGGCGGTTCGGTTTCACCAGCCACGGCGCGGCTTTCAAACCGGCCACCAGCGCTTCGCGGCTGCTGTCAAAAATAATGCATGGACACTGGCTACGCAGGCGCGTCATCCAGTCGGTAAAGGCTTCCGGGCTAACGCCTGAGGGCAGACTGCCGCTCACGCAGACCATATCGAACTGACCCAGCCAGGTCAGCGAGTCGGCAACAAAACGCTCCCAGTCGGTCGGTGTCACTTCAAAACCTGAGAAATTCAGATCGGTGACTTCACCATCTTTTTCCGTCAGCTTGACGTTGATGCGGGTACGCCCTTGCACCACCTGGAAACGGTTAGCAATGCCCAGCTCGCTGAACAACTGCTGGAATCCGTCCTGGTTATCTTTGCCAAGGAAACCGCCAACGGTCACGTCGATGCCAAGGTCTTTCAACACTTTCGCAACGTTGATGCCTTTACCCGCGGCGTGCAGGCCCGTCGTACGAACCAGGTTCACTTCACCGCGTTCAATTTCAGGGGTATACCCCACCAGATCATAGGCCGGATTAAGCGTAATGGTGGCAACACGTCTGCTCATTTATGCGCCCTCTCCCAAACCTGCGGCAATCGCTTCGCCGATTGCTTTCAGCGCTTGTTCAGCATCATCCCCTTGCGCTGTGAAACGCAGGCGGTGACCTTTCTTCACGCCCAGCGCAACCACTTTCATCAGGCTGCGGCCATTGGCCGGTTTTCCGGTACCGTCCAGGTTTGCAACGGTGATTTCACTGTTAAATTGTTTGATGGTGTTCACCAGCATCGTGCCCGGGCGGGCATGCAGACCGTGCTCATTGCGGACAACAAACTCTGCACTCAGCAGATCGTCGGCCATCGCATCGTCGCTGGTCAGCAGCGCCAGCAGCGTTGCGGTATCGGCATTCAACAGATGTTCAGCTTTGTTGCTCAGCAGCAGATCGCTCAGGCGCTTCAGCACCGTGACCGGCTGTTCGTCCACCATCGCAACGCTGACCAGCAGCGCAGCCTGCTCGCCATTCACGTCAAACGGCGTGGCAGCGCGGCTTACGGCAACAGCGCTCAGCAGGTTGCCTTCAGCACTGTCATTCAGCCAGATGCCCTGACCAAGGTTCAGCGGTTGTTCATTGATAGCGCGGGTAACATAAGTTGCATCAACCGCACCGACTTCTTTCAGACGTGCAGCGTTCAGCGCTTGCAGGGTCACCAGATCGCTGGCAACTACATCGAGGGTCAGTGTTTCACTATCCAGCTTCAGTGACGCGCCCTGTTTTTCACCCATCAGCAGCGCACGCAGCTCTTCCGCTGTGGTTGCGGATTGCAGCTCTGCAGCCACGGAGTCATCACTCAGCACATGAGTCAGCTGACGCAGCAGGCCAAGGTGTTCATCAGAACTGGCGGCAATACCAATAGCAACATACGCGACCTGTCCTTCGCTCCACAGGATGCCCTGCGGGAACTGGAACACTTTTACACCGGTTTTCAGCACCTGATCACGGGTATCCGTGGTGCCGTGTGGGATCGCGATGCCGTTGCCTAAATAGGTGGAGGTTTGCTGCTCGCGCGCCAGCATGCCGTTGACGTAGCCGTCAGCAACGTTGCCTGCTTCTACCAGCGCAGCCGCGATCTGGCGGATGGCCTCTTCTTTATTGCCGGCCTGCTGACCGGGATGGATGTCCTGAACGGATAACTGGAACATGTGACCCTCTCCTGCTGAAATTGAATCGTTTCAGCTAACTTGAGAAATGATGCGTCACCGCCCTGGTTCAGACATTACACGATGACGCTGAAACGTTTCAATGAGTCTTCACCTTTTTACTTCAGCAATCAAGAAATCTCTGAATTTTCGTTGCGAAATTTAGAGGTACAGCACATTTCATCATTAGCTGATGCAAATTTGCTGAACTTATTTTTACCTTCAGCAAGCAAACGTCAGCAGCGGTCAGCTTTAATAACGCGGGGTAAAATAGCCGTCTGCATTTTCACGGCGATCGCACCGCAGGATCTGTGTTTTTCTCCCGCCGCGGCGTACACTCCGCGTCTGCCAATTGGATCTCAGAGTAAAATGCAAAACTCCCCCGCCACCACCCGACCCGGCGCGTTTGATTTCACGTCGACAGCGTTTTTGATTGTCGCCTTCCTGACCGGTATTGCCGGTGCTTTGCAAACGCCAACACTCAGCCTGTTTTTAACCAATGAAGTGCATGTCCGTCCGGCTATGGTGGGGTTCTTTTTCACCGGCAGCGCGGTGATTGGCATTCTGGTCAGTCAGTTTCTTGCCGGGCGCTCCGACCGCAAAGGCGATCGCAAGACACTGATCGTTTTCTGCTGCCTGCTCGGCGTGCTGGCCTGCGGATTGTTCGCCTGGAATCGCAATTACTTTATCCTGCTGTTTGTGGGCGTCTTTCTGAGCAGCTTTGGTTCCACGGCTAACCCGCAGATGTTCGCCCTGGCGCGGGAACATGCGGATAACACCGGGCGGGAAGCGGTAATGTTCAGCTCCATTTTGCGCGCGCAGGTATCGCTGGCGTGGGTGATTGGCCCACCGCTGGCTTACGCACTGGCCATGGGATTTGGTTTTACGGTGATGTACTTATGCGCCGCCGTCGCATTCATGGCCTGTGCGGCGATGGTGAGGCTGTTCCTGCCCAGTATGCGCAAAGTTCCTCAGCCAACGTCAACGGTGCTGGAAGCGCCGCGGACGCATCGTCGCGACGCGCTACTGCTGTTTGTGATTTGTACCCTGATGTGGGGCACCAATAGCCTTTACATCATCAATATGCCGTTGTTTATCATTGATGAATTGCATCTCCCGGAGAAGCTGGCTGGGGTAATGATGGGCACTGCAGCCGGGCTGGAAATCCCCACCATGCTGATTGCCGGTTATTACGCTAAACGCTATGGCAAGCGCTTTTTGATGCGCGTCAGTGCAGTAGCGGGCACCTGTTTCTATCTCGGGATGTTGACGGTGCATACCCCGGCTATCCTGCTAGCCTTACAGTTGCTGAACGCCATCTATATTGGCATTCTCGCCGGGATTGGCATGCTCTATTTCCAGGATTTAATGCCCGGTCAGGCCGGTTCTGCGACGACCCTTTACACCAATACCACGCGCGTGGGCTGGATCATCGCCGGTTCACTGGCGGGCGTGGTGGCCGAAATCTGGAGTTATCATGCTGTGTTCTGGATTGCGCTGGCGATGGCCCTGTTGACACAGGCAGGTCTGACGCGAATCAAAGACGTTTAAGGCGCGGTCTGGCGTTCCAGATCGAGTAGATAAATCATGGCATCAGCACGGCTCTGCCCGCACATCTCACGGCCAGGTTGCAGGCCAGCGCACACTTTCGGGCGCAGCGACGAGCCAAAGATTTTACAGCGCTGTTGCGCGTCGAGTTGCACGCATGGGGTGTTGGCCGGTTTGCCGTTAGGCATGCCGGGGATCGGGCTACTGATGGACGGGGCAGTACAGCAAGCTCCGCAGTCCGGACGGCATTCCATATGGCTCTCTTTCATTTATTACGCGTCGGAGTGGCGCGAACAGGCGCACGCTACCATCTTTTACTGATGGAATGCAAAACTCGCCAATTCCACTTGCCTGAAAAGGCCCTCGCGAGTACTTTGTCGCGATATTTTCGTGATTTTCATTTTTACAGGACCCTTGCAATGCCAAGAGCGAACGAAATTAAAAAAGGTATGGTGCTGAATTACAATGGCAAGCTGCTGATTGTAAAAGATATTGATATTCAGTCACCCAGCGCCCGCGGCGCAGCAACGCTGTACAAAATGCGCTTCTCTGATGTCCGTACCGGGCTGAAAGTCGAAGAGCGTTTTAAAGGCGACGATATCCTTGATACCGTGACCCTGAACCGTCGTTTCGTCGACTTCTCCTATGTTGACGGCAACGAATACGTGTTTATGGATAAAGAAGACTATACCCCGTATACCTTCAACAAAGATCAGATTGAAGAAGAGCTGCAGTTTATTCCGGAAGGCGGCATGCCGGATATGCAGGTTCTGCTGTGGGATGGTCAGTTGCTGGCGCTGGAACTGCCGCAAACTGTCGATCTGGAAATCGTTGAAACGGCTCCGGGTATCAAAGGCGCATCCGCCAGCTCCCGTACCAAACCCGCCACGCTGAATACAGGCCTGGTGGTGCAGGTTCCGGAATACCTGACCACCGGTGAGAAAATCCGTATCCATATCGAAGAGCGCCGCTACATGGGGCGCGCCGACTGATAAGCGATGCAGTAAAAAAGCCACTTCAATGAAGTGGCTTTTTCTTTTGTCTGCTGGCGGTACTTACCCGCCCGTGACGCTTACAGCAAATCGCGGAACAGGGTTTTCTTCAGTGCCAGTTCAACACCGCGCACTTCCGCCATTCCTTTCAGACGACCAATTGCCGAGTAACCCGGATTCGTTTTCTTACGCAGGTCGTCCAGCATTTGGTGACCGTGGTCCGGACGGAACGGAATAGGACGCAGATCGCCCGCTTTCTTGCGACGCTGTTCTTCGCTCAGGATCGCCGCAACGACCGACACCATATCCACATCGCCCTGCAAATGTGCCGCTTCATGGAAGGTTTTCGGGTTCTCTTCACGGCAGGTCGAACGCAGATGCGTAAAGTGAATGCGATCGCCAAATGTCTCGATCATCTGCACCAGGTCGTTATCCGCACGCACGCCGTAAGAGCCTGTGCACATGGTAAAGCCGTTATTGATGCTGTTAACCGCGTCTTTCAGCCACTGCATATCTTCAATCGTGGAAACAATGCGTGGCAGGCCGAGGATCGGACGCGGCGGATCGTCCGGGTGCACCGCCATGCGGACACCCACTTCCTGGGCGACCGGTACGATAGCGCGCAGGAAATAAGCCATATTTTCGCGCAGTTGCGCTTTATCTATACCGTCGTATTCCGCCAGACGTGCGTGGAACTGCTCCAGCGTGTAGCCCTCTTCCGCCCCCGGCAAACCCGCGATAATGTTACGCGTCAGTTTTTCCACTTCCGCTTCGCTCATCGCGTTAAAGTAGGCCAGCGCCTGGCGCTGCTCTTCGTCGCTGTAATCCGCTTCTGCACCTTTACGCTTCAGGATATGCATTTCAAACGCGGCAAACGCAATCTGGTCAAAACGTAACGCTTTAGAGCCATCCGGCAGTTGATATTCCAGATCGGTCCGCGTCCAGTCGAGGATCGGCATAAAGTTGTAGCACACGGTATCAATACCGCAGGCCGCCAGGTTACGAATGCTCTGCTGATAGTTAGCAATCCAGGTGTCGTACTGCCCGGTATGGGTTTTAATATCTTCATGCACCGGGATACTTTCCACGACCGACCAGACCAGCCCTTTCTCCGCCAGCAGCGCCTGACGCGCTTTAATCTCCTCCACCGGCCAGACCTGGCCGTTAGGGATATGGTGCAGCGCAGTGACTACGCCTGTCGCGCCCGCCTGACGCACGTCATCAAGAGATACCGGATCGTTCGGTCCATACCAACGCCAGGTTTGTTCCATCGCCTTACCCTCTAAAGTTGTTATACCAATGCACGTAACTTGATGACGACTACCATACATGTTTACGCAAAAGGATCAAACCCTCCCGCAGCAATGATTGATCCAGCTCACATTCCCCGGATAATTACGGCATACCAATTCTTTTTGCTGTCATATAACTTTACACTACCTGTTGTTAATTATTGGTTAATCAGGTGTGTATAGATGAAAACAATTGCCTCGATAACGCTTCCCGCCGCTGTTCAGCAACCTCAGTATGATCGCACGAAGCTGCGTTCGCGTATTGTTCACTTCGGTTTTGGCGCGTTTCACCGCGCGCATCAGGCGCTGTTAACCAACCGGGTGCTGAATGCGCGAGGCGGAGATTGGGGCATCTGTGAAATCAGCTTGTTTAGCGGTGATGCGTTGATGACGCAGCTGCGCGCGCAGGATCACCTGTATACGGTGCTGGAAAAAGGCGCTGACGGTAACCAGCCGATCATTGTTGGCGCGGTGAGCGAATGCCTGAATGCAAAACTCGATTCGCTGGCGGCAATTATTGAGAAGTTTTGTGAACCGCAGGTCGCCATTGTGTCACTGACGATCACCGAAAAAGGCTATTGCATCGACCCTGCCAGCGGCAAGCTGGATTTACACCAGCCGCGCATTGAACATGATCTGCAATACCCCGACGAACCACACTCTGCACCGGGCATTCTGGTTGAGGCCCTGTACCGTCGCCGCCTGCGTGGGCTCGGGCCGTTTACCGTCCTCTCTTGCGACAATATTCCGGACAATGGTCACGTGGTGAAAAATGCCGTGCTGGGGATGGCGCAGGCCCGTTCGCCAGAACTGGCGCAGTGGATTGCCGAACACGTGAGTTTCCCCGCAACTATGGTTGACCGAATTGTACCGGCGGCAACCGAGGAATCGCTGGCGGAAATCAGTGCAATACTGGGCGTTGAGGATCCCTGCGCGATCGGTTGTGAACCCTTTATTCAGTGGGTTATTGAAGATAACTTCGTGGCCGGGCGACCGGAGTGGGAAGCGGCGGGTGCGCAGTTAGTCCAGGATGTACGCCCCTGGGAACAGATGAAATTACGCATGCTTAATGGCACTCATTCATTCCTGGCGTATCTTGGCTATCTTGCCGGTTTCGCCCATATTAACGAGTGCATGCAGGACAGCGCATTTCGCAGCGCTGCGCGTCAGTTGATGCTTGAGGAGCAGGCGCCGACGCTGCAAATATCCGGGGTTGATCTTACCGCTTACGCCGATAGCCTGATTGCGCGTTTCGCCAACCCGGCATTGCAACACCGCACCTGGCAAATCGCCATGGATGGAAGCCAGAAGTTACCGCAACGAATGCTGGACGGCATTCGCGTACATTTACAACGGGAACATCACTGGCCGCTGTTGGCACTGGGCGTTGCAGGCTGGATGCGTTATGTCAGCGGCGTTGATGATGCCGGTAAAGCAATTGATGTTCGCGACCCACTGGTGGATAAAATTCGCGCTATCGTCGACACCAGCAGTGAAGCGGAACGCGTCACCGCCTTGCTCACGCTGCAAGAAATCTTTGGCGCTGACCTGCCGCAAAACCCGGTATTTGTGGATGCCATTACCGACGCATGGCGCAACATTGCCGCCCACGGTGCGCATGGCGCGGTGAAATTCTTGCTCAATACTTAACATTTACTGCTATTACTGCGGGCGATGCGTGCTTTACATCGCCCGTGCCCTTCTCTTTTTCTTTTTTTTTCGCCAGGATCCCTGCCATACGCAATTTTGTTGATCCAGGGAGTTTCCGTGACAAAAACCAACCTCATTACCGGCTTCCTTGGAAGTGGCAAGACCACTTCGATATTGCATTTACTGGCCAACAAAGACCCGCAGGAAAAATGGGCAGTGCTGGTGAATGAATTTGGCGAAGTCGGTATTGATGGCGCTTTGATGGCAGACAGCGGAGCGCTGCTTAAAGAGATCCCCGGCGGCTGCATGTGCTGCGTCAATGGTCTGCCGATGCAGGTCGGGCTGAATACTCTCCTGCGCCAGGGCAAACCCGATCGTTTGCTGATTGAACCTACCGGACTCGGTCACCCGAAACAAATACTCGACATGCTTAATGCTCCGGTTTACGAGCCGTGGATCGACCTTCGTGCGACGTTGTGTCTGCTCGATCCGCGCCAGTTACTGGATGATAAAGCGGTCAACAATGAAAACTTCCGCGATCAGCTGGCTGCAGCTGACATTATTGTCGCGAATAAGCAGGATCGCGCCACGCCACAAAGCCAACGCGCGCTGGAAAGCTGGTGGCAAACGTTCGGCGGCGACCGTTTACAGGTCACCGCTACGCAGGGCGCCATCGACGGTGCATTGCTCGATCTGCCACGCCGTAACTTGCGTGAACTGCCAGCCAGTGCAGCGCATGACCATTCTCATGCGGCAAATAAGGGATTGGCTGCCTTGAGCTTACCGGCACATCAGCGCTGGCGTCGCAACCTGAATAGCGGCCAGGGCCACCATGCCTGCGGCTGGATTTTCGATAGTGATACCGTGTTCGATACCGTTGGTTTGCTGGAATGGGCGCGGCTTGCACCTGTCGAACGCGTTAAAGGCGTGCTGCGCATTCCCGAAGGGCTGTTGCGGGTAAACCGCCAGGGCCAGGATTTGCATATCGAAACCCAACAGGCTGCGCCGCCGGATAGTCGAATCGAGCTGATTACCGCCACTGAAGCTGACTGGAACACGCTTCAGTCTACTCTGTTGAAGCTTCGTTTAAGTTAACAACACTAACGTTGCGCCTGTGTTAATTAAAAATGCTGTGAAGATGAAAACTCGTTACTCCTTGATTGTACTGCTCAACGTCGCCGGTCTGGCGCTCTTTTTTTCCTGGTATTTGCCCGCGAATCATGGTTTCTGGCTCCCGCTGGACTCAACCATTTTCCATTTTTTCAACCGCGGCCTGGCTGAAAATCGCGCCTATTTATGGTTCGTTGCGCTGACCAATAACCGCGCCTTTGATGCCTGCTCACTGCTCGCAATGGGAAGCCTGATGCTGACCTTCTGGCTGCGGGAAGATCGTAACGGCCGTCGTCGGGTCGTGATGATTGGCCTGACCATGTTGCTGATTGCAGTGGTATTAAACCAGCTGGCGCAGTTGCTGATGCCCGTGCAACGGGAAAGCCCGTCGCTCTTCTTTACGGATATTACCCGAGTCAGCGATCTGCTGGACTTCCCAACCAAAGATGCCTCTAAAGACAGTTTTCCGGGCGATCACGGCATGATGTTGCTTATTTTTTCCGCCATTATGTTGCGTTATTTCGGCCAGAAAGCCTTTGGCGTTGCCCTGATTATTGTTGTGGTTTTTGCTTTTCCGCGCGTAATGATCGGCGCTCACTGGTTTACGGATATTGTGGTGGGTTCGCTGTCAGCGGTGCTGATTGGGTTGCCATGGTGTCTGATGACACCCCTTAGCGATAAAATTATTCAATGCTTTGATCGTTATTTGCCCGGAAATAACAAAATTTAAACAAGTAACAAACATTGTTTTGCGTCATTCATTAGGGATCGTTTTCGATCTCTAATGCAAATTCCCGGCTCTTTCCTAATTTTGTCATTTTTACGTCATCGCAATCTGCCTATAAAAGAGCAATTTGTACGCTATTTAAACCAAATTGACGGTTTTGTGACCAATCCTGAATATTCACTTTCTGTATCATAATTTCTTATAAAAAAACGCGGAAAAGCGCTCGCAATGCCGGGAGGGTTAGGGTAATCTCGGGTTCGTCTTGTCGCAAAGAGTGCTTTTATTCTCATTGTGCGTAAATTTGTGCGTTCTTCCACAGATCTGACTATGAGTAATTGTCTCGTTGCTTACAGATAATTAATCTCGCTGCGTTGGCATTTTTTATAACGATATTTATCGTTAAGGACTTCAAGGGAAAATAATCAATATGGTCAAATCTCAGCCGATTGTGAGATATATCTTGCGGGCGATCCCCGCGATAGCGGTAGCGGTACTGCTGTCAGCTTGCTCAACCAATACCGCAAAGAACGTGCATTCTGAGACGCTTGCTGTGGGTGAAGATGCTTCTTCACTGCAAACCTCTCAGGATGAATTTGAAAATATGGTTCGTAATCTGGATGTCAAATCCCGAATTATGGATCAATATGCTGACTGGAAAGGCGTACGCTACCGTCTGGGCGGCGACACCAAAAAAGGTATTGATTGTTCTGGTTTCGTGCAGCGCACGTTCCGTGAACAGTTTGGTTTAGAACTGCCGCGTTCCACCTGGGAACAGCAGGAAACTGGTAAGTCCATTTCGCGCACCAGTTTGCGTACGGGCGATCTGGTTCTGTTCAGAGCAGGTTCTACCGGTCGACATGTCGGCATTTATATTGGTAATAACCAATTTGTTCATGCTTCCACCAGCAACGGTGTGATGATTTCCAGCATGGACGAGCCTTACTGGAAGAAGCGCTACAATGAAGCGCGACGGATCCTGACCCGCAGCTAATCACTTAACGCCGGTTTTCCCTTGGCTGGCGTTAAGCATAAAAAAGCACTGCCCCGGCAGTGTTTTTTTATGTCTGCTATCCTCGTAACGTTTTTCGGGCTATAGTCCAGAAAAGTAAACCGCCAACCGCCCCCCTACTGAATGCGTATAAATGGGTCCAACAGTATGTTCACCCGCTATTTTTTCCACCTGAACCGAAAAATTGTGCTGATCAGTATTCTTACCGGTCTGCTTACAGCGTTTGCGGTCGGCGGGTTCCAGTTCTGGCTTGAGCAAGAGAAGCGTATCACCCGCTACGATGCCTTACTGGACGGCGTTTCGAGTTGGTTTTCAGCGTATCTCGGTGAAATCCGCGCCACGGCGGAGGCATTACAACCCCTCACGCTGAGCGACTGCCACGATGTTGTTAGTGAGCTCACTTCCCGCGCCGCATTTTCGATGAACGTGCGCGCCTTTCTGTTGGTTAAAGGGCAAAACGCCATCTGCTCCTCGGCAACCGGTGTCATGAATGTCCCCATGAAAGATCTGGTGCCCGACATTGACCTGAATAAAGCGACTGATATGGTGATTTTGCCCGGAACCCCGATGATGCCGGACAAACCGGCAATGGCCTTGTGGTTCCGCAGCCCGCTACTCGATGACCGCGGCGTATTTGCCTCGCTGAACATCAACCTGACGCCCTACATGATGTACAGTTCAGAACAGCCAGATCTGACCGGGATCGCGATAGGTATCAATGATCGTGCCATCTCAACCTTCACCACCGGACTGATTGATTTAGCCAATTTTAACCAACGTCCTTTTCGCACAGTGCAGGTGAATGGTTCTCCACTGACGCTATATCTCTACGCGGAAAGATGGCGTCAGGAAGATCTTCAGTTTGCTGCCCTGCTCGGTGCAACGGTGGGTATGTTGATTGCTTTGCTAAGCGCTTACATGCTGTATACGCGCCTGCGACCGGGTAAGGAGATCCTGACCGCCATCAAGCGGGAGCAGTTTTATGTGGTCTACCAGCCCGTGGTGAATGCAAAGAGCCTGAAAGTCAGCGGCGTCGAAGTACTGATGCGCTGGAAACACCCCACCGCTGGCGAGATCCCGCCGGACGCCTTTATTCATTTTGCCGAAGCGCAGCAACTGATTATTCCGCTGACATTGCATTTGTTCCGCCTGATAGCCCGCGATGCGCCGGTGCTGAAAACGTTGCTGCCAGAAGGCTCAAAGCTGGGAATTAATATCGCGCCGGGACATCTGCACGCAGAGAGCTTTGCCGATGATATACATGCGTTCTCGCGTTCACTCCCGCAGCACCATTTCAGCATCGTGCTGGAGATCACCGAGCGGGATATGCTGCGCTATACCGAAGTGACAAAACTGTTTGAGTGGTTACGCACCGAAGGGTATGAAATCGCGATTGATGATTTCGGCACCGGCCATAGCGCACTGATCTACCTGGAGCGCTTTACCCTGGATTATCTGAAAATCGATCGCGGTTTTGTGAATGCAATTGGCACCGAAACCGTGACCTCGCCGGTACTGGATGCTGTGTTAATGCTGGCGAAACGCCTGAATATGCTCACCGTTGCCGAAGGCGTTGAAACGCCCGAGCAGGCGCGATGGCTGCGCGAACATGGTGTGCACTTTATGCAGGGGTACTATTTCAGCCGCCCGATGACGCTGGAGCAATTTGTTAACTGGCAGGTTCCTTCTTTTGATGCCCTGGTGTAGGCGCGAATTATTTCACATCAGGCCAGGGCTCCCTTATTATTCAACAATAAGAGCTTAGCGCGCCTGCCGCGCAGGCGGGGTCAAAGGAACACACAATGAAGTTTGTCCGCATTTCAGCGTTATTGTTGGCGTTTGTCGGTCTGGCCTGTCAGGCGCAAACCATCAAGGAACGTGATTCTTTCGCCGTGATTGGCGAACCGAAATATGCCATCAACTTTTCCCATTTTGACTATGTCAATCCTGCCGCGCCGAAAGGCGGCAATGTCACGCTGTCGGTACTGGGTACGTTTGACAACTTTAACCGCTTTGCCTTACGCGGCAATGCCGCAGTGCGTACCGAATCCCTCTATGATGCGCTGTTTACCACCTCTGACGACGAGCCGGGAAGTTACTATCCGCTTATCGCGGAGATGGCGCGCTATGCCGATGATTACGCCTGGATGGAGATAAGCATTAACCCGCGTGCGATCTTTCACGACGGTTCTCCCATTCGTGCGAGCGATGTCGCCTTCACCTTCAATAAATTCATGACCGAAGGGGTGCCGCAATTCCGCCTGATCTATAAGGGCACTACCGTCAAAGCCATTTCACCGTTAACGGTACGTATTGAACTGGCGAAACCCGGCAAAGAAGATATGCTCAGCCTGCTGACGCTGCCGGTTATGCCAGAAAAATTCTGGAAAGACCATAAACTAAGCGAGCCACTGAGCCGGCCGCCGCTGGGTAGTGGGCCATATCGCATCAGTAGCTGGCGCATGGGGCAATATATTGCCTATACCCGTGTGCGGAATTACTGGGCGGCGGATCTGCCCGTTAATCGGGGACGCTGGAATTTCGACAATATCCGCTATGACTACTATCTGGACGACAATGTCGCCTTCGAAGCCTTCAAAGCGGGAGCATTTGACCTGCGCAGCGAAGGGGATGCCAAAAACTGGGCCACGCGCTATATCGGCACTAACTTCAGCCGTGGCTACATTGTCAAAGATGAGCAGCCTAATACCTCCGCGCAAGACACACTCTGGCTGGCGTTTAACATTACCCGCCCGGTATTCAACGATCGCCGCGTGCGGGAAGCCATCTCGCTGGCGTTTGATTTTGAATGGATGAACAAGGCGCTGTTTTATGGGGCATACAGCCGGGCGGACAGCTATTTCCAGAACACAGAATACGCTGCGCGCAACTATCCGGATGCTGATGAACTCACGCTGCTGGCCCCGCTCAAAGCACAGGTGCCGCCGGAGGTCTTCACCTCTATCTACACACCGGCAAAGTCGAACGGCGATGGCTATGACCGGGAAAATCTCCTGAAAGCAGATGCGCTGTTAAAACAGGCGGGCTGGGTGCTGAAAAATCAGCAACGCGTGGATGAAAA
Organism: Kosakonia sp. WA-90; assembly: GCF_039871955.1. Lineage (NCBI taxonomy): Bacteria > Pseudomonadati > Pseudomonadota > Gammaproteobacteria > Enterobacterales > Enterobacteriaceae > Kosakonia > Kosakonia sp. WA-90. The sequence continues at coordinate 386,387 of NZ_JBDPLJ010000002.1, read as the reverse complement.
AACCGGCAAACCTTTTACCTTCGAATTACTGCTACCCTCGGGCGGGAATACCCAATGGGTACTGCCGTTCCAGCATAACCTGTCCCGACTGGGCATCACGATGGAGATCCGCCAGGTCGATAACTCGCAGGCCACCAACCGCATGCGCAGCCGTGACTATGACATGATGCCGCGCCTGTGGCGTGCACAACCCTGGCCAAGCGGCGATCTGCAAATTGCATGGAGCTCAGAGTATATCGACTCTTCTTATAACGCGCCCGGCGTGAAGAACCCGGCGATAGACAACCTGATCGCGCAGATTAACCGCTGGCAGGGTAATAAAGAGAAGCTGCTACCGCTCGGTCGCGCATTGGACAGGGTGCTGACCTGGAATTATTACATGCTGCCCATGTGGTACATGGCGGCAGATCGCGTCGCCTATTGGGATAAGTTTTCTATGCCCGGCATTCGCCCGGTCTATTCACTGGGGTTTGACACCTGGTGGTATGACGTAAACAAGGCGGCGAAATTGCCCGCCGCCAGACGTTAAGGAGAAGGGATGGGCGCGTATTTCATTCGGCGTTTATTACTGATAATCCCCACCCTTTGGGCGATCATCACCATTAACTTTTTTATTGTGCAAATCGCGCCGGGTGGCCCGGTCGACCAGGCCATTGCCGCTATTGAGTTTGGCGATAAGGGCACGATGCCGGGCAGTAGCGGCGGCGGAATGGGCGCCACGCATGCCCGCACCGGTGTGGGCGACGCGTTAAGCAATGACAGCCACTATCGTGGCGGGCGCGGCCTGGATCCGCAGGTTATTGAAGAGATAAAACAGCGCTACGGTTTCGATAAACCGTTGCATGAGCGCTATTTCAAAATGTTGTGGGATTATCTGCGCTTCGACTTTGGCAATAGCCTGTTCCGCAGCGCATCGGTACTGCAACTGATCAAAGACAGCATGCCGGTGTCAATCACACTGGGGCTGTGGGGAACACTGATTATCTATCTGGTGTCGATTCCCCTTGGTATTCGCAAAGCGGTGTACAACGGTAGCCGCTTTGATATCTGGAGCAGCGCGCTGATCATTGTAGGTTACGCTATCCCGGCGTTTCTGTTCGCCATCCTGCTGATTGTTTTTTTTGCTGGCGGCAGCTACTACGATCTTTTCCCCTTGCGCGGGCTTACCTCAAGCAATTTCGACGCCCTGCCGTGGTACAAACAGGCGCTGGATTATCTCTGGCATATCACCCTGCCCGTGCTGGCAACGGTGATTGGCGGGTTCGCCGCATTGACCATGCTGACCAAAAACTCGTTTCTTGATGAGATCCGTAAACAGTATGTGGTCACCGCCCGCGCCAAAGGCGTGAGCGAACGCAATATCATGCGTAAGCATGTTTTTCGCAACGCGATGTTGTTGGTGATTGCGGGGTTCCCGGCGACCTTTATCAGCATGTTTTTTACCGGTTCGCTATTGATCGAGGTGATTTTCTCCCTTAACGGTCTTGGCCTGCTGGGCTACGAAGCGACAGTCTCCCGGGATTACCCGGTGATGTTCGGTACGCTCTATATTTTCACTCTGATTGGCCTGCTGCTGAATATTCTCAGTGATATCAGTTATACGCTGGTGGATCCGCGTATCGATTTTGAGGGGCGCTGATGATTCAATTAAGCTACGTCAACCAGGCCCGCTGGCTGCGTTTTCGTCACAATCGCCGTGGTTACTGGTCATTGTGGATCTTTCTGGTGATTTTTATCCTCAGCCTCGGCGCAGAGCTGGTGGCCAATGACAAGCCACTGCTGGTGCGTTACGAAGGTAAATGGTTTGCGCCAGCGCTCATCAATTACAGCGAGAGCGATTTTGGCGGCCCCTTTGCTACTCCGGCGGATTATCAGGATCCGTGGCTACGTAAACAGCTTGATGAGCACGGCTGGACGTTGTGGGCGCCCGTACGTTTTGGCGCGCGCAGTATTAACTATGCCACCACGGAACCCTTTCCCTCTCCTCCTTCAGCAAAAAACTGGCTCGGGACCGACGCTAACGGCGGCGACGTACTGGCGCGTATTCTCTATGGCACCCGGATCTCCTTGCTGTTCGGCTTAATGCTGACCTTCTGTTCCAGCGTGATTGGCGTACTGGCCGGTGCAATACAGGGTTATTACGGTGGCAAAATTGATCTCTGGGGACAGCGTTTTATTGAAGTGTGGTCCGGTATGCCGACGCTGTTTCTGATTATTCTGCTCTCCAGCGTGATCCAACCCGGTTTCTGGTGGTTGTTAGGCATTACTGTATTGTTTGGCTGGATGGCGCTGGTCAGCGTGGTGCGCGCCGAGTTCCTGCGTACACGTAATTTTGATTATATCCGTGCCGCACAGGCGCTGGGTGTAAGCGATCGCGGTATTATACTGCGCCATATGCTCCCCAACGCCATGGTCGCCACCTTAACCCTGTTGCCGTTTATTTTGTGTAGCTCGGTCGCCACCCTGACCTCACTCGATTTTCTGGGCTTCGGTTTGCCGTTGGGCTCTCCGTCGCTAGGGGAACTTCTGCTTCAGGGGAAAAATAACTTACAGGCGCCCTGGCTCGGTATCGCCGCTTTTATTTCCACCGCCCTGCTGCTTTCACTGCTGATTTTTATTGGTGAAGCAGTGCGCGACGCATTCGATCCTAATAAGGCGGTGTAAGATGACGTCTCCCCTGCTGACTGTTGATTCCCTGACCGTTGCTTTTCGCCAGCAGAATACACTGCGGACAGTAGTGAACGATTTATCGCTGCGCATCGACGCGGGCGAAACGCTGGCGCTGGTCGGCGAATCCGGCTCCGGTAAAAGCGTCAGTGCATTATCGATCCTGCGTTTGTTGCCTTCTCCTCCCGTGGAATACCCTGCCGGCGATATTCTGTTCCATGGCGAATCGTTGCTGCATGCCAGTGAAAGCACACTGCGTGGCGTGCGCGGCAATAAAATCGCCATGATTTTCCAGGAGCCGATGGTTTCCCTCAATCCGCTGCATACGCTGGAAAAACAGCTTTATGAAGTGCTGTCGCTACATCGCGGTATGCGGCGGGAAGCCGCGCGCGCTGAAATTCTTGATTGCCTTGAGCGCGTCGGGATCCGCAATGCGCGTGCACGGCTGGGCGATTTTCCCCACCAGCTTTCCGGTGGTGAACGCCAGCGCGTAATGATCGCCATGGCCGTGTTAACACGCCCGGAACTGTTGATTGCCGATGAACCCACCACAGCACTGGATGTGAGTGTACAGGCACAGATCCTGGTGCTGCTGCGTGAACTGCGCGATGAGCTGAATATGGGTTTGCTGTTTATTACTCACGACCTCAGTATCGTGCGCAAGCTGGCGGATAACGTTGCGGTGATGCAAAACGGGAAATGTGTCGAACACAATAGTGCCCGGGCGTTGTTTAACGCACCGGCGCACCCGTATACGCAAAAGCTGATTAATAGCGAACCCGGTGGGGAGCCTGTTACCCTGCCTCAGGATGTGCAGCCGTTGCTGCAGGTGGAAAACCTTGCCGTGAGCTTCCCGGTGCGTAAAGGGATCCTGCGTCGCGTGGTCAACCACAATCCGGTGGTGAAGAATATCAGCTTTACCTTGCGTCCCGGCGAAACGTTGGGACTGGTTGGCGAGTCAGGTTCGGGCAAAAGCACCACTGGCCTTGCCTTGCTGCGCCTGGTCGCCTCACAGGGTGCAATCCTGTTTGACGGTAAACCGCTACACCAGTGGAACCGCAAGCAGATGCTACCGGTACGGCACCGGATACAAGTGGTGTTTCAGGATCCCAACTCCGCACTCAACCCGCGGTTGAATGTACAGCAAATTATCGAAGAGGGTTTGCGCGTTCATCAGCCCGAGCTGACGCGTAGCGCCCGTGAGCAACGGGTGATTGAGGTAATGCAGGAAGTGGGGCTGGATCCGGAAACCCGGCGTCGTTTTCCCGGCGAGTTCTCGGGAGGTCAGCGCCAGCGCATTGCCATTGCCCGCGCACTGATCCTCAAACCAGAACTGATCATTCTGGATGAACCCACATCATCGCTGGATCGTACCGTGCAGGCGCAAATCCTCACACTGCTGAAATCACTACAGGAGACGCACCGGCTGGCGTATATCTTTATCAGTCACGATCTGCACGTGGTGCGCGCATTATGTCACCAGGTCATTGTGCTAAAACAAGGGGAAGTGATTGAACAGGGAGAGTGTCGGCGTGTCTTTAGCGAGCCTCAGCAGGCCTATACACGCCAGCTTCTCGCATTAAGCTAACGTTCAGAAAGGGTTCTGCCCGGAGAAAGGTTCCGCGATGGCAACGCCGAAATTTTTCAGGCGACAGGTCGCGGCAAACTCATCCTGGCGGTTAACGAACAGGCACGGTTCCCCTTCGCATTCCAGTACCGAGCAATCCACTTCGATATCGCTCAATGCCTGGCTGAGTTTGTGCATTACCGGCCAGGCATTGTCGCCATCCGGACTCAGCAGTTTCAATGCGACAAGACTGTCATCCGCAGACTGACCGTTTTGCGGAATCGGTTCAACTTTTGCGCCTGCAAAACCCTCCAGCCAGCGATAGCACTGGGGGAGGCGGTGGATGATGGAGAGCTGGAATGTATTCACTTTCTTTCCCCGAAGCACTTTTACTTCACAAATATTTCACATTTATATTAACACACTATTGACAAATCGTCCTGTCAACCTCGCAGAAAAGGTTCAATCCTGCGCAGTGTGAGGGCTGACCGCTCATTTATCAGGGTTTTAATGGCTAAGCGGCGGGCCGGGTTTCGGGCTATATGTACCCGTTTCTGCGATCTAACTCAACCTTTTTCACTACAATAGTGTGACTTTTTACATAAATGGATTTTACATAAAATAAACAAACATGTCTGAAGGTATGTCAATCTGAGTTGATATGCATCAAACAAGGGAGCATTTTTGCTCCCTGTGGGGAGGGGTTATGCCGGTTTTTTACCGCGACTGGCGTAGAGATAGAAGAGAATGGAACTGGTCGCGCAAAACGTGATGGACCAGATCATCGGCCAGGCAGAGTTAAAGGTCGCCATCGACAGCAGTGCGCCCACAACCGCGCCAATGCCAAAACGAAAGGTCCCGGCCAGGGAAGACGCCGTACCCGCCATATGTGGAAACTCATCAAGAATGACAGCCATGGCGTTAGAGGCGACCAACGCTACGCACCCCACAAATACCGCCACACCCAGCACCAGCGACCAGAACCCGATATCCAGTAGCGCCGTCACGACCATCCACAGCGCCATAGCAAACTGCACCCACAGCCCACTGCGAAACATGTTTAGTGCCCCAACGCGGCGGACAATACGGCCATTAATAATGGTCGTCATAAACAGAAAGACAATATTCAGCGCGAAGTAGTAACCGAAATTCTGCGGCGAAACGTGGTTGAGCTGTATATAGACGAACGGCCCGGCGCTCAGAAACGAGAACATTCCGGCAAAGCTGAAACCGCTTGCCAGCATATAGCTCAGCACACGTTTATGGCGAAACAGCGAAGCGAAATTACCGATCGTCGTGCGCAAATGGAACTTTTGCCGCTTTTCTACCGGTAGCGTTTCGCGAATAAAAAAGGCAATCATCGCCGAAGCCAGCAAAGCGGCAATGGCGAGGATCCAGAAAATCACATGCCAGCCGAACCAAATCAACACCGCGCCCCCCACCATAGGTGCCAGTAACGGAGCGATGGTGGTGACCAGCATGACAAATGACATCATGCGGGAGAACTCCTCCCGCGGATAGATATCGCGCATCAGAGCATTAATCACCACGCTTGCCGCAGCGGCGGCAAGACCGTGGAAAAAACGCATGGTGATTAACTGGTCAATACTTTGCGCCAACGCACAGGCCACTGCCGCTGCCGCAAAAATCAGTGTTCCGCCGAGAATAACCGGCTTACGGCCGATGCTGTCAGCCATCGGCCCATAGAGCAACTGACCTACCGCAAACCCCAGGATATAGGTGCTCAACGTCATTTGCGCACTGCCGGCCGGTACGCCGAACTGCTCAGCAATCACAGGCAGCGCAGGCAGGTACATATCGATGGACAGTGGCATTAACATCGCCAGCAGGCCGAGAATAAACACAATGCGTAACGAAGAGTGTGGCCTTGAGGTCACGTCAGTCTCCTGATATTAGCGTGAGGGCATGCCTACACTGGCAATTTCGTCTTCCGTCAGTGGACGGTACTCGCCTGGCTCCAGATCCGCATCCAACGCAATCGCGCCAATACGCTCACGATGCAGCCCCACGACATGATTGCCCACGGCGGCAAACATGCGTTTAACCTGATGGTAGCGGCCTTCGCTGATGGTCAGACGAACCTGGGTCGGCGTCACCACTTCCAGTACCGCAGGTTTGGTGAGTTCTTTTTCATTATGCAACTGTACGCCGCGGGCAAATTGTTCCGCCGTGTCGTCGCTCACCGGTGATTCAAGGGTAACCAGGTAGGTTTTTTCACAATGGTGACGTGGCGAAGTGATGCGGTGCGACCATTGACCGTCATCGGTCATCAGCACCAGACCGGTGGTGTCAATATCCAGACGTCCTGCGGCATGAAGCTTATGAGCGACCGGCTCATCAAGAAAATAGAGGATCGTCGGATGATCCGGGTCATCCGTTGAGCAGACGTAGCCTTCCGGTTTGTGGAGCATAAAGTAACGCGGGCCAGTTTGCTGAACGAGGGTGTTGCCGTCGTACTCAACATCGTGCTCGGGTTGCAGTTTAAACGCGGTATCTCTCACAATCTCGCCATCGACGGTAACACGATGAGCACGGATTTCACGCCCGGCAATGGCGCGGCTGACGCCAAGTTGCTGAGCGATAAACTTATCAAGTCGCATGAAGTTTTTTAGCCTGTATGGTGCTGGATGCGGGCATGACGCCCAAAAAAGACGTTATAAACGTGAGTAGTATAGCGGCCATCATACACCGCTCAAGGGAAAGATTCGTGGCATACTATGCGCCGTCTATCTGCAACCTTATCGAGACAATGACTTTTACGCTGCGCCCTTACCAACGCGAAGCGGTGGACGCCACCCTCGCCCATTTTCGTCAACATGCAGAACCTGCGGTTATTGTACTGCCGACCGGTGCCGGGAAAAGCCTGGTGATAGCCGAACTGGCACGTCTGGCGCGCGGTCGCGTGCTGGTGCTGGCGCATGTCAAAGAGCTGGTAGCACAAAACCACGCCAAGTATGTTGCGCTTGGGCTGGAAGCGGATATCTTCGCTGCCGGGTTAAAGCGTAAACAGAGCAACGGCAAAGTGGTGTTTGGCAGCGTGCAATCCGTGGCACGTAACCTGTCGCAGTTTCAGGGCGAGTTTTCACTGTTGGTGGTAGATGAGTGCCACCGTATCAGTGATGATGACGACAGCCAGTATCAGCAAATCCTGGCGCATCTGCGTGAGGTCAACCCCCACTTACGTCTGCTCGGTTTGACGGCAACCCCCTTCCGTCTCGGCAAAGGCTGGATTTACCGTTTTCATTATCATGGGATGGTGCGCGGTGACGAAAAGGCGTTGTTCCGCGACTGCATTTATGAGCTTCCGCTGCGCTATATGATTAAACATGGCTATCTTACCCCGCCGGAGCGGCTGGATATGCCTGTGGTGCAGTATGATTTCAGCCGCCTGCAGGCACAGAGCAACGGTCTGTTCAGTGAAGCTGATCTGAACCGCGAGCTGAAAAAACAGCAACGCATTACACCGCATATTGTCAGCCAAATCGTTGAGTTTGCGCAGACGCGCAAAGGGGTGATGATCTTTGCCGCCACCGTTGAACATGCCAAAGAGATTACCGGCCTGCTGCCCGCCGATGACGCCGCGCTTATCACCGGTGATACAGCTGGCCCGGAACGCGATGCGTTGATCGCGGCATTTAAACAACAACAGTTTCGTTATCTGGTGAACGTGTCCGTGTTGACCACCGGCTTTGATGCGCCGCATGTCGACCTGATTGCTATTTTACGTCCGACGGAGTCTGTCAGCCTGTATCAGCAAATCGTCGGGCGTGGTCTGCGGCTGGCACCCGGAAAAACCGACTGCCTGATCCTGGATTACGCGGGCAACCCTCACGATCTCTACGCACCGGAAATTGGTGCACCAAAAGGCAAAAGTGACAATGTTCCGGTGCAGGTGTTCTGCCCCGGTTGCGGTTTTGCCAACACCTTCTGGGGGAAAACCACTGCCGATGGCACGCTGATCGAACATTTTGGCCGCCGTTGCCAGGGCTGGCTGGAAGATGATGAAGGCCATCGGGAGCAGTGTGATTATCGCTTTCGCTTTAAAAACTGCCCGCAATGCAATGCGGAAAATGACATTGCCGCCCGCCGCTGCCGAAGTTGCGACTGCGTGCTGGTTGACCCCGACGATATGCTGAAAGCGGCGCTGAAGCTCAAAGATGCGCTGGTACTGCGCTGTAGTGGTATGACATTACAACAAGGGGCGGATGCGAAAGGCGAATGGTTGAAAATCACCTACTACGACGAAGACGGCGCGGATGTCAGTGAGCGCTTCCGTCTGCAAACCGCCGCTCAGCGCACCGCTTTCGAACAACTGTTCATTCGCCCGCATACCCGCACGCCTGGCGTGCCCCTGCGCTGGATTGTCGCCACGGATATCATCGCGCAACAGGCACGGCTACGACACCCTGATTTTGTGGTAGCGCGCCTCAAGGGGCAGTTCTGGCAAGTGCGGGAAAAAGTCTTCGATTATGAAGGTCGCTTTCGTCGGGCGCATGAATTACGCGGATAAACGCGCTTTTGATTGATGTATCGGGTATTCGGGGATAGAATACCGCCCGCTTTTGCATCCGCGAAAGCCGATCATCTGCCTGTTGCTGGGTCGCCTGTAACAGGATCTATTTAAGAGAGATTTAAATGTTTACTATTAACGCAGACGTACGTAAAGAGCAGGGTAAGGGTGCGAGCCGCCGCCTGCGCGCAGCTAACAAGTTCCCGGCTATCGTTTACGGTGGAACTGAAGCTCCGATCGCTATCGAACTGGATCATGACAAACTGTGGAACCTGCAAGCGAAAGCTGAGTTCTATAGCGAAGTTGTGACCATCGTTGTTGATGGCAAAGAAGTAAAAGCGAAAGTTCAGGCTGTACAGCGTCACGCTTACAAACCGAAACTGACTCACATCGACTTCGTTCGCGCTTAATCGCCGACAAAGTTGAAGAAACCCCGCCACGGCGGGGTTTTTTTATATCTGTGCCTCACAGAAACCCGCCCTTCCGGGCAGGATTCACGGGCTATTTTCCGCCGTTAAAACGCCGCTGCAACTGGTCGCGCAGATTTGGCGGCGTTCCTTTGATGGTCAGCGTATCGGTCGCTGGATCCCAGAAAATACGCTCGCCGAGCAGCAATGCATCGAAATTGATGGTGAGACCACCGCCGCTACCCGCGTACTTGGTAAGCTGACGCAACGTGCTGCGATCCGCCGGGAAACTCTCTTCCAGCTCATAGCCCTGACCGGCGGTAAACTCTTCGAAACTCACTTCGCTCACGCCAGCCAGCTCTTTTGAAAGCGAGGCCAGTTCAATCTCCTCACCCGCCTGCAACTGTTCGTTGCAATAGGTATAGACCTGCTGGCGCACGGTCTGACGCTCTGATTTATCCAATTCCGCCTGCGCAGTAAAGTCATCCACCGCCTGCAACAAGCCGCGGTTTTGCGCTTTGGCATTCAACCCTTCGCTGGCGCCAAGAAAATCCATAAAGAAATCGGCAACTTTGCGCCCTACCCGCCCTTTCAGGAAGGTTAAGTAACGGGTTGACTCCGGGTTCGTTTCCCACTCGGTTAAATCGATACGGGCCACAATATCCGCATGATTAATATCCAGATAGTGCGTAGAGCTAATATCCAGATTCTCGTTAACACGCATACTGCTTAAGTTGTTCAGCACCGCCACCAGCAGGTATTCCACCGCCAGGTAACGGTAGTGGCAAAACAGGACAATACCGCCATCAGCAAACGGATATTTCGCCAGTTCATCACGTAAGCGCCCGGTCGCCGCACGGCTGAAGGCGAGAAATTCTTCTTCGCCCTGGCGTTGCAAACGGAGTGCCTGCGCCAGCTCACTCTCTTCGTTAAACAGGCCGTAAGCTTTATTTTTTGCGCTATACACCCGGTGCAGTTCTTCGACCATCTCTTCAACAGGCGCGGTAGGTTCCAGCAAAGAATCGCGCAGCACCAGCTCGAGGGTTTGCTCATCGCGTTTGATAAGCTGATGCAGGGCAATCTGGTTGATGTCCAGACTCATGATAAACTCTCCTTTTAGACCGCGGTATTCAACCACCACCAACGCGACTGTGCAACAGCAGATAAAAAAGCAGAAAAAAAGCTGTTGCTACGGTAATATGTTGCCCTTTCATGAACACACAAATTGATGTCGATTTATGCCACAAATCTCCCGTTACAGCGATGAACACGTTGAACAACTGCTCAGTGAGCTTGCCAGCGTGCTGGAAAAACACAAAACGCCGACCGATCTGTCACTGATGGTCCTGGGCAATATGGTGACAAACCTGATCAATACCAGCGTCGCCCCTGCGCAGCGCCAGGCTATCGCAAAGTCGTTCGCTCAGGCGTTACAATCGTCAATTGGCGACGACAAAGCGCATTAAGGGAAATATCGACAGTTTATGGTGACGAATCGTCAGCGCTACTTTGAAAAAGTCTCCCAGATGGTTAGCTGGGGACACTGGTTTGCTTTGTTCAACATTCTGTTGTCCATTGTACTGGGTAGCCGCTATCTGTTCGTCGCCGACTGGCCCACCACGCTCTCCGGTCGCCTCTATTCATACCTGAGCATTGCCGGTCATTTCAGCTTTCTGGTGTTCGCCGCCTACTTGCTGATCCTCTTTCCGCTGACATTTATTGTGATGTCGCAGCGGCTTATGCGGGTGCTGTCTGCGATCCTCGCGACAGCGGGTATGACGCTATTGCTTATCGATAGCGAAGTTTTTACCCGTTTCCACCTGCACCTTAACCCCGTCGTCTGGGAACTGGTGATTAACCCGGATCAAAATGAGATGGCGCGGGACTGGCAGCTGATGTTTATTAGCGTGCCAGTGATCCTGCTCATTGAGATGCTATTTGCGACCTGGAGCTGGCAAAAACTGCGCAGCCTTACCCGGCGTCGCCATTATGCCAAACCCGTCGCTGCTTTCTTCTTCGTCGCCTTTATCGCCACCCATGTGATGTACATCTGGGCAGACGCTAATTTTTATCGCCCTATCACCATGCAGCGTGCCAACCTGCCACTCTCTTATCCTATGACCGCGCGTCGTTTTCTGGAAAAACACGGGCTGCTGGATGCGCAGGATTATCAACGTCGCCTGGTGGAACAGGGGAATCCGGAAGCGGTTTCTGTTCAATATCCATTGAGCGATCTGCGCTATCAGGATATGGGCGCAGGACACAACGTCTTGCTGATTACCGTCGATGGCCTCAACTATTCGCGGTATGAGAAACAGATGCCGCAACTGGCCAGTTTCGCGCAGCAGAATGTGGCATTTACGCAGCATATGAGTTCAGGCAATACCGCAGACAGTGGCTATTTCGGCCTGTTCTACGGCATCTCGGCAAGTTATATGGATGGTGTGCTGTCGGCGCGTATTCCGGCCGCGCTGATTACCGCTTTCAACCAGCAAGGTTATCAGTTGGGTCTGTTCTCGTCTGATGGCTTTAGCAGCCCGCTCTATCGTCAGGCGCTGTTGTCTGATTTCTCCCTGCCGGCGGCAAAACCGCAAAGTGATGAGCAAACCGCCGATCAGTGGATTAACTGGCTGGGGCACTACGCGCAGGATGATAACCGCTGGTTCTCCTGGGTATCGCTGAATGGCACCGCCGCGCTGGACAGCAATCAGCAGGGCTTTGCCCGTAAATACAGCCGCGCCGCATCAGACGTCGATACGCAAATTGCCCGCGTGCTCGATGCGCTGCGTGAATCCGGCAAGCTGGATGACACCGTGGTGATTATCACTGCCGGTCACGGTATACCAGAAAGCAAAGATGACGCTAATTTCGACTGGTCGCGCAGCAGACTGCATGTTCCGCTGGTTGTGCACTGGCCGGGAACGCCTGCTCAACGCATCAGCAAGCTGACGGATCATAAAGATATTATGACCACGCTGATGCAGCGCCTGCTACATGTCAGCACGCCTGCAAACGAGTACTCACAGGGACAGGATCTGTTTAACGCCACGAGACGTCATAATTGGGTCACGGCGGCGAATGGCGATACGTTGGCGATTACCACGCCAGAGATAACGCTGGTGCTCGGTCAGAACGGGAATTACCGCACCTGGAATGCACAAGGCGAGAAAATCCGCGAACAGAAACCACAACTCAGTTTACTGCTGCAGGTTCTGACGGATGAAAAACGTTTTATCGCTAACTGATTGATTAATTATGAATCACTCAGCCTGCCCTTCACTTGCATTCAGCGATGAAAAGGGTACTATTAGCGCCACATGTCGGCACGTAGCGCAGCCTGGTAGCGCACTGTCATGGGGTGTCAGGGGTCGGAGGTTCAAATCCTCTCGTGCCGACCAAAATTCCCCAGAAAAACCAGCCCCTTGGGGCTGGTTTTTTTATGCGTGCGATTTGGAAAAGGTAAAACAAAGGTAAAATGAAGGAACGCTGTCAGATGGCGGCCTGCTTTGCGAAACACCTGCCCGCGGTGCTCCTGTATCGCACTCACCCACGGACGTCATGCGAAAAACACGCCTGCCCGTGGAAAAAACCGTCATCACACCGATTAATTGGCACGCTTTCCGGGAAGCATTCTGAGCAGCGTGTTATCGCGTAATACATAGTGGTGCAGTAATGCCGCAGCAGCATGCAACCCAATAATAAAGTATCCCGCATTAGCCAGCGCCTCATGTACTTCCTTCAGGCTATGCTGTAATAAACTATTTTTAACAGCAGATACCGGCATGGTTATAAAAAAGAAGGCCCATTCTTTCTGGCCAAAAAAGAGTGATGCCACACCGAGTAACGGCAGAGCAATAAAAATTACATATAATAGTATGTGGACAAAAGAGGCGCTCCGCTTCTGCCATAACGGCAGTGGCGGAACCACTGGTGGCTCAGTATTTATTACTCTCAATACCAGTCTGATTAGCATCAGGATAAATACTGTAACTCCACATGTGTAATGTGTTATTCCCATCCAATAGCGGCCGACAGAATCTTTGGGGAAAATCCCCTTAAATTCCATAGCCGCGTACGTTACGATAATAAGCAATAAAACCAGCCAGTGCATGAACATCTGACTTCCTGCGTATTTTTTCATTTTTAATCATTCCTGTGAAATAAATAGAACGCTATGCCAGCGCATGGCCGACAAGCGAACCAGCTCCCATCGAAAGCGCCATCGCCAGTGCGCTCCAGAATGTCGTTCTGATGATTGCCATTGCCGCAGGTGCCTTCCCTGCAATGGACGAGATGTATCCCAGCACCGCCAGAGAAAACAACGTGGAGAGAATCACAAACGGCAGAACAAACCCTGCGGGTGTTAACCAGGCCACCATGACAGGTAATACAGCCCCGGCAGAAAAACTGACAGCGGAAAAAAGCGCCGCCTGAAGCGGGCGTGCACTATTCGTGCCCGTTAGCCCCAGCTCTTCTCTGGCATGGGCATCCAGCGCATCGTGCGCCATTAACTGCTCTGCAACCTGATGAGCAAGTGACGGCTCCAGACCCCGTTTCACGTACAGCGACATAAGCTCCTGTACTTCGCCTTCATAATTCACAGCGAGCTCTTCTTTTTCCTGTGCCAACGCGGCGTTTTCCGTATCCGCCTGCGAGGAGACAGAAACATATTCGCCGGTTGCCATCGACATGGCCCCTGCGACTAATCCGGCGACGCCAGCCAGTAGCACGCCAGAGGAGGATGTCTGCGCCGAAGCAACACCCAACACAAGGCTGGCGGTTGAGACAATGCCGTCGTTTGCTCCGAGCACAGCGGCTCTGAGCCATCCTACCCTTCCAATACTGTGGAGTTCCCGGTGCATAGTAGTGTTTTCCTGTTTATCAATATACCCATTTCATTCAGTATTATTGATATATGAAAAATTATCTGGCCCGACAGAGTAAGCAATTTATTTTTTTATGCTTAACGCTACATTAAGATTATACAAATATAATCCGCGCATTGAGCTTTTCCTCATAAATGGAATATTAATATGCGAAATGATAATGGGTATCATAACCGATCAATAATGGCGCAAAGGAGTACCGTCGTCAGTGTCGTGGTTAATTTAATACTTTCATGTATTCAGATTATTACCGGCTTATTTTCAGCTTCTCAGGGGCTTGTTGCTGAGGGTATTCATTCGTTTTCTGATTTGATTGCCGATGTTGTTGTGTTGTTTGCCAATAAAAAAAGCCGTAAGCCTTCAGACAATGACCATCATTACGGGCACTGGCGGTATGAAAATGGCGCGTCGATGATACTTGGGATCATGTTGATAGCCGTTGGAGTGGGAATGCTATGGTCTGCTATCGGAAAATTACAGCATCCGGAAACGCTTAGCGACATTCATATCGTGGCCCTTTGGGTGGCTCTTGCTACGCTGGTCGCGAAGGAAATCCTCTTCCGTTACATGCTCAGCGTGGCAACACGCATCCAGTCCACCCTGCTTATTGCCAATGCCTGGCATGCCCGCTCAGATGCAGCATCATCCGTTGTGGTCGCGATCGGCATTACCGGAACACTGGCCGGATATGCCTGGTTTGATCCCGTTGCGGCCTTCGTGGTTGGCGTGCTGATAGCCCGGATGGGATATGCATTCGCCAAAGACGCCTTGCAAGACCTGATGGATCGTTCTGTTGACGCAGAAAAAGAGCATGAAATAAAAACGATCCTTCTCTCCACACCCGGTGTTGCGGGTCTCCATGATATGAAAACCCGCAAAGCGGGCGATCTCATCCTGGTCGATGTGCATCTGGAGGTTCCGGAACATCTCTCTGTCAGAGATGGGCATGACATTGCTGTTGCGGCACGCGAAAGGGTCATGACAAAAAAGGAGGTTCTTAATGTCATGGTGCATATCGATCCGTTTGCGATAAGAACGGATGAAGCCTTTACGGGATGATTGGCGCGAGAATGGCCGCGGGGCATCACAGAGGTAATAAAAAAGCCGTAACAGGGTCGTTACGGCTTAGTGCGTCCGGAATGGTAATTACAGCGCGATATCCGCCACGGTTTCGCTGTCGCTCTGCGGATGCAGAGCCGGTTTTTGCACCGGCGGGGTAACATCGGCAATCAGCGATTCGTCACATTTCAGCCCCAGAATCTCGCTGGTGTAACGCAGCTCAGCGTCAGCAGCGTCAATATTACCGTTCAGTTCAGTGCCGAATGAAGGGATGATCTCTTTCAGTTTTGCCTGCCAGCTTGCGGAAGCAAACCGTTCCGTGAACACTTTCTCCATCAGCTCCAGCATAATCGGCGCAGCGGTCGATGCCCCCGGCGATGCCCCTAACAGCGCGGCGATAGTACCTTCTTTATCACTGACCACTTCAGTGCCCAGTCGCAACACCCCGCCCTTACCGGGTTCACGCTTGATGATCTGCACACGCTGACCAGCCTGCCATAAACGCCAGTCTTCTTTCATCGCCAACGGGTAGTATTCGCGCAGCGCATCAAAACGATCGTCTTCATTTTGCAGCACCTGACCGACCAGATATTTAACCAGACTAAAGTTGGTCATGCCGACAGTCAGCATTGGCAGTACGTTGGAGGTATTGGTGGAGCGAAGCAGATCCCATAATGATCCGTTTTTCAGGAAACGCGTCGAGAAGGTGGCAAACGGCCCAAACAGCAGCACACGCTTACCGTCAATAATACGCGTATCAATATGTGGCACTGACATCGGCGGCGCGCCCACGGTAGCCTGACCGTAGACTTTTGCCAGATGGTGATTCACCACGTCCGGGTTTTCGGAAACAAGAAACTGGCCGCCCACCGGGAAACCGGCATAATCCGCCGCTTCCGGAATGCCAGATTCTTGCAGCAGCTTAAGCGCCGCACCACCCGCGCCAATAAAGATAAACTTCGCCCGGATTACCTGCTCACCGCCGCCTTTCAGCGAATGGAGTGTCACGCTCCAGCTATTATCCGCATTGCGCTTGAGACCACGCACTTCCGTACCCAGTTGCAGTGAGAAGTTCTCTTTTTTCTGCAATGCGCCAATCATCTGGCGGGTCAGCTCACCAAAGTTCACATCGGTGCCAATTTCCGTCCGGGTGGCCGCAATTTTCTGCTTCGCGTCGCGCCCTTCCATCACCAGCGGTGCCCACTGTCTGATCTGCTCAGCATCTTCGGAATAGCGCATGCCGCGGAACAGGGAACTCTGCTGCAGCGCTTTATAGCGTGCGCGCAGGAAGTTGACATTGTCATCGCCCCACACAAGGCTCATGTGCGGCACGGTATTAATAAAGGAGCGGGGGTTGTTGAGCACACCGGTTTTCACCTGATGCGCCCAAAACTGGCGAGAAATACGAAAGGCTTCGTTGATTTCAATCGCTTTTTTGATACTGATGGTGCCATCCGCACTTTGCGGCGTGTAGTTCAGTTCCATTAATGCGGCATGCCCGGTTCCGGCGTTGTTCCAGCCATTCGAACTCTCTTCCGCCAGGGCATCCAGCCGCTCTACCATGGTGATCGACCAGTCGGGCTCCAGCTCTTGCAGCCAGGTTCCCAGCGTGGCGCTCATGATCCCACCACCAATTAAAAGCACATCTGTTTCCTGCTCTTTCGATGCGGAACCTTTTGCTGCTTTCGAGACAGCATTTAGCCCGACAGCCATCGAAAACAGCCTGGCAGTCATTTTTTTCATGTTGTCATTGCCTTACTTTTAGTGCTGTTTTATTCGCATTTATTGAGGGTAAAGTCGTTAGCGCTTCTAACGTAGCACTTACACAATGAGATTTAAATAATGTTTAATCATTAAATTTCCATTGTATAAATGTTACTAATAAGTTGATTTTTTGCATTAGATTTAACGCATTTCGCTGGTCATAAACGGCCAGAGTCTGCTATAGTTTTGCGTTTTTCCACCTGCCCGAACGCCTTTTCCTGCGCGAAGAAGCCTCTCACCTACACAATCTTATGACCCAAAAAGCAAGCCATTTTGCACTGCTGAGAAACGATGATCTTCGCTCGCGGCAGTTGTTCACCCGCGCAGTAGAGAGCACTGAGTCCTGAAGCGATCTCGTTTTCGGTGAGAGCCTGGGGTTGCCCCGAAAGTGAGTCTGATTGCCTCTGTTGTACGGTGCCTTTCCATGTCGTTATTCGGTGGACGGCTGGCAATGATAATGGCAGCGGCAGGACCAGTCGCATTAGTTATCGGACCGAGGTTTCATCAAAATGGTGTGGAATACATTTTGCCTGCACTATTGCTGGCGGGAGTCATTCAAATCATTTTGGGGCTGACCGGCATGACGTGCCTGATGCGTTTTATTCCGCACGCGGTGATGACCGGTTTTGTTAACGCGCCGGGCAGCCTGATTTTTGTTTTTCTGGCGCAGAGCTGCGCTGATTGTGGCGCTGTTTGTCCTGATCTTACTGATCGTGTTGTGGTTGCCGCGCTGGCGGTCACGCCCGCGAGGTGGCGGAAGAAACCGCAAGCTACAGCAGAAACAGTGTTGCCAGCCCGAGAAAAATAAAGAAACCACCGGTATCGGTAATCGCGGTGATCATCACGCTGGAGCCGACCGCCGGGTCGCGCCCCAGCCGGGTCATGATCATCGGGATTAATACTCCCATTAGCGCGGCCATCAGCAGGTTCAGCACCATCGCCAGCGTCATGACACCACCGAGTGCGGCATCGTCATACAACCACCAGGTCACCCCTCCCATGATCCCGCCCCACACCAGGCCGTTAATCAGCGCTACCCCCATCTCGCGCAGAATCAAAAAGGTAATGTTACCCGGCTGAATGTTCTGTAGCGCCAGCGCCCGGACAATCATGGTAATGGTCTGATTACCGGTGTTACCGCCGATCCCGGCAACGATAGGCATCAGCGACGCCAGTGCCACCAGTTGCGAAATCGTATGTTCAAAACCGTCAATAACCCTGGAGGCGATAAACGCCGTGCACAAATTGGTCGCCAGCCACACCCAGCGCGTTCTTACGGCTTTGGTCACTGGCGCAAACACATCTTCTTCCGTGCTCAGGCCGCCCATCTGACGCATATCATTGTCGGTTTCTTCGTATACCACATTGACGATCTCATCAATCGTCAGACGCCCCATCAGCATGCCATTACTGTCTACCACCGCCGCACTGACCAGATTGTCACGTTCAAAGGTACGAGCAACCTTCTCCGCGTCATCCTCTGGCGAAAACATCACCGGATCGGCATCCATCACGTCGCTTACCCGCTTGCCTGCGGCATTAAGCAAAATGGTTTGCAGCCCGAGTTCTCCCACCAGGCGGTTATCACGCCCGATAACAAACAACTTATCGGTGTTTTCCGGCATCCTGCCAAGCCTGCGCAAATAGCGCTGTACCGCCGCCAGCGTCACCTCTGAACGAACGGTGATAACTTCGAACTCCATGAGCGCGCCAACACAATTTTTAGCGTAACGCATCACCTGGCGGACACGGGCGCGTTCTGCCGGCGGCAGCGTGGCCATTAACCGCCCGATGAGATTCCGCGGTAAGTGCTGCACCAGCCAGATCCTATCGTCGATATCCACGGTTTCCAGGATAGCGAGCAGTGCGCGATCGCTCATTTCATCAATCAGGTCATCCCAGACATTTTCCGAGGCTTCAAGCAACACTTTCCCGCGTTTGCCATCCTCCACCAGCCGCCACAATGCATGGCGTTCATCCACGGGTAACGCTTCAAGCGTGTCAGCCAAATCTGGCGGTGGCAAATGGGACACCAGCGCACGGACTTCCGCCAGGTCCTGATCGAGCCTTTCCCCATCCAACTGCTCGACGAGAGTGATCTCGCCCAGTAGCGTCGCGGTAAGCGTTTTATGGGTCGTCAGTAGCCAAATCAGGCGCGCACGCTCCTCTTCGCGCAGTTTGACAATGTTTTTCTTCATCACCGACATTGGACTGTCCCTGAATGGTAAAAAGCTCCGACAAACCGAAGCAGAACAGCGTTAAGCATAGCGGGTGAGTTTGTAAAAAATAATAAACGGCGGGAGTGTCCGGGCAAAAAAACAGCACGCCCCTGCAATGCAGGGGCGCGGATAATCAGGCGGTACGGGCAACCGCGTCTCGGGAGGCCTTTTCGCGTTCTTCACCGACCAGTTCGCTCAACTGGCCGTCGCGCATCTCCAGCAGGCGGTCGGCGTGAATAAAGTAGTGATCATCATGGCTGATCGCAAAAATGGTTTTCCCCCTTTGCTGCATCAACGGCAGTAGCACCTGGTAGAAGTCGCGACGGAAATGGGGATCCTGATCCGCAGCCCACTCATCAAGCAGCAAAATGTCGCGCTCTTCCGCCAGTGCCAGCAGCAGCGCGACGCGCTTTTTCTGCCCTTTCGACAGTTTTAAATTCAGGATCTTACCGTTGTTCAGCTCTAGCTTATGCGCCATTTTTAACTGTTCCAGCCATGTGTCCACCAGTGCCGGATCCGCCTGTTTCCCCTCCGGCCCCAGCAAATCGTCAAACAGCCAGACGTCGGTAAACACCGCGGAGAAGAGCTTGCGATAATCTTCCGGTTTGTCGTGCGCCATGGGTTTGCCATCCAGCAGGATCTCACCGGATGCCGGCTGATATAGCCCGGTCAGCAGCATTGCCAGCGTCGATTTGCCGCTCCCGTTACCGCCGATCAAAAACACCAGCTCGCCGCGATTAAGGATCATATTGACCGGACCAATCGCAAAGTCATTATCCTGATATTTAAAGGTGACATTGCGCAGCTCCAGCGTTTGCCAGCCAGCAAACGACTGCGGACGGGGGAACGCGGGTTGGTACGGTGCCAGCGCAAACTTTTTCAGTTTATTAAAGGCGACCTGAGCGCTTAACAGCGTCGGCAATGCGCCCACGGCGGAGAGCAACGGCGTGCGCAGAAACAGCAGAGTAAGCGAATAGGTCGCCGCTACGTTAGTGTCGGCCCAGCCAAGACTGTTTGCCATCCAGAAGACAAGCCCAATGGCACCGAGCATCATGATATTCGACCAGTTCACCGCGCTCAGGTGAAAGGTGTCGGCGCGAACAATATGATGGCGGTATTGGCGCGCATCCGGCAGATATATCTGTTCAAAAATATGTTCCGCACGCTCGCGGTTCAGATTCAGCTCTTTACGTCCTTCCAGTACGGTCTGGAAATCGTTATAGAGCTTATCTTCCGTCTCACGCAGCATCGCCATATGTTTGTAAACGCGGGAGACCAGAACAAAACCGCCCCAGATGGTCAGCGCCATCCACAGCGCGGTAACCACCAGCATCTTACCGGAGAGCATGGCGAGATAGATGCATGAGCCAAGGGTCAGGATGATCCCCTGCACCAGTTCTGGCAGGCGCACGAATGCAATGGTGATATTACGGACATCACTGGTTAGCCCTGCCAGCAATGCTGCGCTGCCCAACTGCTCGATCCGCTCTACCGGCGTGTCGAGAATGCGTTTGATAAATTCGCTGCGCAGGCGGTAAACGAAGTGATGACCGAGGGTGGTCAGCGCAAGTTGCGAACCTAGCGTGACCGCCATCAGCAACAGCAGCAAACCGAGAAATTCCGGAAGCACCGTCAATGAAATATCCACGGTTTCTATTAATCGCTGGTTAATAAAGGCAATCAGTCCGATGCCTAAGGCGGCGCTTACCAGGGTGAGCGCCAGTACGGCCACAAACGGCCAGCGATACTGCCGCCAGACAAGAAGAAGGAGTTGCATAAAACGACCCGGTCAACAAAAACAGCCAGCAGTGTAAACGGCTGGCAATTTACATCAAGAATAATTCTTATTTTTATTTGCTGTTACTGGCATGACGAAAAGTGAGATTGTAACGGCATTCACCGGTGATCGGGTGGTAACCCGCTTTCAGCGGCGCAATACCATGATAATAGAGCCGCGACTCGCCCCCCCAGACCACAATATCCCCATGTTCCAGCATCAGTCGCTGTAGCGGATCGTTGCGTTTGAGCCCACCGAATTGGAATATTGCCGGTAATCCCAGAGACACCGAAACGATAGGCGCGCGCAGATCCGGTTCATCCTTATCCTGATGCAGTGAGAGCTTCGCGCCAGGTGCATAACGGTTGATCAAACAGGCATCCGGTCTGAAGTCAGGGTATCCTGCAGCAGTGCTGGCCTTCTGACACAGCGCCAGGAACGCCTCTGGGATGGCCGGCCACGGACGTTGGGTTTGCGGATCGACGGGAGCATAGAGGTAACCGTGCTGGTCGGTCGTCCAGCCAAGCGTGCCGCAATTGGTCATTGCCACGGACATGGTATACCCGCCGGGCGTCACCATATGGCGCAGCGGCGACTGGCTAATAACCTGTCCAATCCCGCGCATCAACGCCTCAGTGTCTGGCAGGGCAAAACGTCTCAGCACAACGGCGCCGGGCGCAAGCGACTCCTGCCAGGGTTCTTCATCCGCAAACAAATCAAGCATCAGGTCTCCTCTTTATTCTCTTCCCGCTGCAGCAATTGCGCTTTGCGCGCCGCCCCCCAGCGATAACCGGAGAGTGCACCATCGCCCCGCACCACGCGGTGACAGGGAATAATAATCGCCAGTTTGTTTGCCGCACAGGCACTGGCAACGGCCCTCACAGCACGAGGTTTGCCTATCTTTTGCGCCAGTGTCTGGTAACTCACGGTCTCCCCCACCGGGATCTCACGCAACGCCTGCCATACCTGCAGTTGAAAAGCCGTTCCGCGTAAATCCAGCGGTAAGCTGAAAGGAGAATCCGTATTGTCGATGCGCTGGATCACCTGCGTCACGCGTCGGGTAAAGGATTCATCCCCCTGCGCCCGATGCGCATGCGGAAAGATAGCACTCAGTTCAGCAATCAATTGCTCATCGCTGTCTGCCAGCAAAATGGCACAAATACCCCGCGCGCTCTCTGCCACCAGGCAGC
Source organism: Kosakonia sp. WA-90 (assembly GCF_039871955.1). Lineage (NCBI taxonomy): Bacteria > Pseudomonadati > Pseudomonadota > Gammaproteobacteria > Enterobacterales > Enterobacteriaceae > Kosakonia > Kosakonia sp. WA-90. The sequence continues at coordinate 364,320 of NZ_JBDPLJ010000002.1, read as the reverse complement.
GTCCCAGCGAACAGTCGCTCAACGTAAACCAGACCGCTGTATCGTCCCCTCCCGCGCGGAACTGACGCGCCGTCATGCCCAGCGAGGCGTCCGCGTGGCGGTAATAAGTACTGCTGTCCGGGAAACCTGCTGCCAGCACTGCGTCGGTCACCGTGTCACTCTGTGCAAGCGTCGCGCGTAAGCGACGGGCGCGAAATGCCTGTTGCCAGGCTTTTGGCGTCATCCCGGTGGCGGATTTAAATAGACGATGAAAATGGTAGGGACTCATCGCCGCCTGCTCGGCAAGCCGCGCCAGTGTGACAGGCGCATCCTGTTCTAACAGACGGCAGGCAGCGGCGATTTTATCCAGCCGCTGTTGCTGCGGATGGAGGGTATCCGGCCGGCAGCGTTTGCACGGGCGAAAACCGGCAGCCACGGCACTTTGCGCGTCCGGGTAAAAACGCACATTCTGGCGCAGCGCATGGCGCGCCGTGCAGGAGGGGCGGCAAAAAATACCGGTGGTCAGTACGGCAAAAACGAACTGACCATCAGCCTGTGGGCTGCGCGCCAGCACCGCCTGCCAGCGCTGTTCATCAGTTAAAATGGCGTTATTCATGTCAGGCTCCTTCTATAAGCTTAGCCTCACTGTGCCCGTTAGCGCGCCTTCTGACACCCGCAATCTTGCGGTTTAATTTTTTTCGCTGATTAGAAAAGCGGAGAACTGTGGCGACATCCAGGTGGTGAAGCCCTCTCCCTGTTTGATTATCATAAATACCGCCAATCCTTCGCGTTTCACCACCTCTTTTGCCTGCTCCGTACCGAGCACCATCAAACCGGTGTCCCAGGCATCCGCTTCCAGCGCCGTTGGTGCGATCACCGTAACGGAGACCAGCGCATGCTGAATCGGCCGCCCGCTGCGCGGGTCAATAATGTGCGAGATGCGTTTGCCATCAAGTTCGTAGTAATTACGATAGCTGCCGGAGGTGCTGATACCATGCCCGTTGATGTCCACGATCGCCTTGGCGGCATTTTCGCGATCGGTAGGTTTCTGAATCGCCACTCGCCAGGGTTGCCCCTGGGCATTCATGCCACGACTGGCGAGCGCACCGCCAACGGACACCAGATAGCGGGCGATCCCTTCCTGCTCCATCAGTTGCGCCAGATGATCCGCCGCATAGCCCTCGCCCACTGTTGATAAATCGACAAACAGATCCGGCAGATCTTTTTGCAGGAACTGTTCACCTGCACGGTTAATGACCGTTAAATGGGCCAGCCCTGTGCGCGCTTTTGCCGCGTCAATCTGCGCGTGTTCCGGCGTTTTGACCGGCTGTTTGTCTGGCCCGAACCCCCACAAATTCACCAGAGGCCCCACCGTAATATCCATCGCGCCGTCGGTTTTTTCGCCAACGCGTAACGCCGTAGTGACGATATCCGCCATAGCGGCGCTGACGGGCCAGGGCGCGGTGCTGGCGGAATGGTTAAAACGCATCAACGCAGAGTCGCTCTTCCAGGTGGACAGTAAGTGGTCATCACCGTCCAGTTGAGCCTGAATTTTTTGCTGCAACGCCTGCGCCTGTTGTGCATTGATATCCACCACACTGACGCGCCACGAGGTACCCATCGTTTTACCTTCGAGCACCGTCGGCGTTGCCAGTTCGCCTCTGTCGCACCCCGCCAGTAATAAAAGCGCCGCTATCAAGCCGGCACGAAGAAAAGTTATCGCCATGTTTTGTGATCTCCTTGCTGGCGGCAAGCGTACACCAAATCGTTCCATGTAAGAGATATCGACAATAAAAAAGGGGCCTTTCGGCCCCTGAGCAGTATTGGTTGCTGACTTAGAACTGGTATACCAGACCCACGCCAACGATGTTGTCGGTACCGATACCGGCAGCACGAGTGAACTCATTTTCATCCAGCAGGTTGATTTTGTAATCAACATAGGTGGACATGTTTTTGTTGAAGTAGTAGGTCGCGCCAACGTCGATGTATTTCAGGATATCCTGATCACCGAAGTTAACCGTACCGGTGTTGTTGGTGATGTCTTTACCTTTGGACTGCAGGTAAGCGATGGACGGACGCAGACCGAAGTCGAACTGGTACTGTGCAACCACTTCGAAGTTCTGCGCTTTGTTAGCAAAACCGTAAGCAGTAGACGGGCTGGAGCCGTTAGAGGTACCAAAACGGGTTGCGTTGTAGGTCTGAGTGTACTGCGCCGCCAGGTAGATATTGTTGGCGTCGTATTTCAGACCACCGCTGTACACTTCAGCACGATCGCCTTCACCGTACAGTGCAGCGTTGAGTGCGTTCTGGTCAGCAGTACGACGTGAAGAAGACATCGCACCACCCACGCTGAAGCCTGCACCCAGATCGTAGGTCAGGGATGCGCCGTAGCCGTCGCCATTCTGTTGCAATGTGCTACGACCGCTGTTGTTTTCACCGCTTACACTGCCGTTTTTGCCCTGATACTGCAGTGCAAAGTTCAGGCCGTTAACCAGACCGAAGAAGTCGGTGTTACGGTAAGTTGCAACGCCGTTAGCACGAGATTGCAGGAAGTTATCAGCACCGTAGGTGTCACCGCCGAATTCCGGCAGTACGTCGGTCCAGGAAGTTACGTCGTAGATCACGCCATAGTTACGACCATAGTCGATAGAACCGGCATCAGCCACGCGGATACCGGCGAATGCCAGACGGGTCCACGCCTGATTGCTGGAGGATTCAGTATCGTTCGCCTGAACGTTGTATTCCCATTGACCGTAGCCAGTAACCTGGTCGTTTACCTGAGTTTCGCCTTTAAAGCCGAAACGCACGTATGTCTTGTCACCATCATTGCCTTTGTCGTCGGAGAAATAGTGCAGGCCGTCGACTTTACCGTACAGATCTAATTTGTTGCCATCTTTGTTATAAACTTCAGCCGCATTTGCTGCGCCTGCTACCAGCAGAGCCGGTACCAGGAGGGATAGTACTTTAACTTTCATTTTATTAACCCTCTGTTATATGCATTTTTATTGCCACTGCTTACTGATTAACCCTCTAATCAGTTGGCAAATTCATTCTCTCTAAAAAAGAAGAATAATCCAACAAGAATATGATACGAAAACTTTGAAGATGTTTCATTTTCAGCAATAGGTGTTTCAAAATGTAAATATGAGGGAACTTTTTTTAGCACAAATAGCTAAAAAATAGCGCACAAATAATCAAAAAATATTAAAAATATAAACAAATACAATCAGTTATACAAAAACAATGTTATAGCACTGAATGCAAAACCCTCATCTTCGATCGCAACTAATATAATCAACGCTATCATCATTAACTTTATTTATTACCGTCATTCGAATCTGAATGTCTGTTTACCCCTCTTATGACCGGATGCTTCGCATTCGGTTTTTTTTTACCTTTCTTTACTCATCTTGAATATCAATATACATATAATCACTATTTGTAATGACTATTAATTAATCAATAACCATGCCAGATTTTTCCTATTGCGCTGGCAGGATGATTAATTTCTTGTTATTTCGTGCGATCTTTCTGAGACGTAACGGTAAATAGTTGTACGGTTTTTACGCCTTTGTACATTTTTACCGCTGCGCTTACGGAAGAGCCTGCTTCAATAACGATCCAGGCATTCACTGAAAAGAGAGTCTGGAAATTCATTGATTAACCGATATACTGCCTGCTGTGCACTGCTCTGCAACACGACATCTATTAGTACGCCGCGCAGACAACAGGCGGTTCTTACGGCATGGCAGCAACATTGTCTCAGCGAACAACCGCTGAATGTCCCGGCAGTGTTGTCATAACGGGTTACACACACGAATGAGTCAATCTGACACAATGATCCCTGGCAAATTTTCCCTGATACCGGGCAACATTACCCGTTTCTTTCTTTTGCTGATAATTGTCCTGCTGGTGACGTTAGGCGTGATGATCCAAAGTGCGGTCAACGCCTGGTTAAAGGATAAAAGCTATCAAATCGTCGATGTGACGCATGCGATTCATAAGCGTATAGATACCTGGCGCTACGCAACCTGGCAAATCTACGACAATATCGCCGCGGCCCCCGCTTCCAGTCCCAGCGATGGTCTGCAAGAAACCCGGTTAAAGCAAGATGTCTACTACCTGGAAAAACCCCGGCGCAAAACCGAAGCACTGATCTTCGGCTCGCATGACAGCTCCACCCTGGAAATGACCCAGCGTATCTCCACCTATCTGGATACGCTTTGGGGCGCTGAAACGGTGCCCTGGTCGATGTATTACCTCAATGGCCAGGATAACAGCATGATTCTGGTCTCCACGCTACCGCTGAAAGACCTCTCCTCCGGCTTTAAAGACAATACTATCAGCAATATTGTCGACTCTCGTCGGGCGGAAATGTTGCAGCAGGCCAATGCACTGGATGAGCGCGAGAGCTTCTCTCCTTTGCGCCGTCTGGCCTGGCAAAATGGGCACTACTTTACGCTGCGCACCACGTTTAACCAGCCAGGGCATCTGGCGACCGTTGTCGCATTTGATCTGCCGATTAACGATCTGATCCCGCCGGGGATGACGCTGGACAGCTTTCGCCTTGATCCCGATACCGCGCAAACAAACACGCGTACACAGGATAAAGATGCCACCGACAGTGCCTCGGTCAATTTTAACAGCGCTAAAATTGAGATCTCCTCTTCGCTTAACGGTACTGGGTTGCGGCTGATTTGGCAGGTGCCGTTTGGCACACTGCTGCTTGATACCCTGCAAAATATCTTGTTGCCATTACTGCTGAATATCGGTCTGCTTGCACTTGCGCTGTTTGGCTTCACCACCTTCCGCCATCAATCGGGGCGCAAAAATGACACGCTGGCACCTGCCGGTACGAGTAATGAGCTGCGCGTGATGCGTGCCTTTAATGAAGAGATCGTTTCATTGCTGCCGCTTGGTCTGCTGGTCCATGATCTGGAAGCGAACCGCACGGTGTTGAGTAATAAGATTGCGGACCATCTATTACCGCACCTGAATCTACAAAACATCACCGCCATGGCGGACCAGCATCAAGGCGTGATTCAGGCGACGATAAATAATGAGTTGTACGAGATCCGTCAGTTCCGCAGCCAGGTTGCCTCGCGCACTCAGATCTTTATTATTCGCGACCAGGACAGAGAAGTACTGGTCAATAAAAAGCTGAAACAAGCACAGCGTCTGTATGAAAAAAACCAGCAGGGCCGCGCCATCTTTATGAACAACCTCGCCGATGCGCTGAAACTGCCGGTGAAAACGTTGGCCAGCGAAGCCGCCACATTACAAACCCAGGAAGGCAATACGTTGGCGGATCACGCCGACAGGCTGGTGCAACTGGTTGATGAGATCCAACTGGCAAACATGCTGGAAAGCGATAGTTGGAAAGGCTCGTCCACCCAGTTTTCCATCCAGGATCTGATCGATGAAGTGGTGCCGGAGGTGCTGCCGGCTATCAAGCGCAAAGGCCTGCAGTTGCTGATTAACAACCATCTTCCGGCGAACGAAGAACGCCACGGTGACCGTGATGCGCTACGTCGGATATTGCTGCTGCTGATCCAATATGCAGTAACAACCACACAGATGGGCAAAATCACCCTTGAAGTGAGTATGGACGAGTCAGCGGGCGATCGTCTGACGTTCCGTATTCTCGACACCGGCGTTGGAGTGAGCAACAGTGAGATCGATAATCTGCACTTCCCGTTCCTGAATCCCACCCAGGGCGACCAGTACGGGAAAGCCAACGCCCTCACCTTCTGGCTATGCGATCAACTGGCAAGAAAGCTGGGTGGGCATTTGAATATCAAGGCACGGGAAGATCTGGGTACCCGCTATTCACTGCATGTGAAAATGGCTGCCCGTCCGCAGCAGGAAGAAAGCGAAGAAAAATTGCTCGATGACGTCGTGGCGATGATTGATATTACCTCGATTGAAATTCGCAATATTGTCGTTCGTCAGTTAGAAAACTGGGGGGCAAGCTGTATTTCCCCGGATGAACGACTTTCAAGTCAAGAATATGATCTCTTTTTGACAGATAATCCGTCTAATCTTACTGCCTCGGGCTTGCTTTTAAGCGATGATGAGGTCGGCGTGCGGAAAATTGGCCCTGGCCAGCTGCGCGTCAACTTTAATATGAGCAATGCAATGCAGGGAGCAATATTGCAGCTTATTGAGGAGCAACTGGCGCAGGAAGATGTACCGGAGTCGCCTTTGGGGGGTGACGAAAACGCCGAACTCCACGCCAGCGGCTATTACGCCCTGTTTGTTGACACAGTACCCGATGATGTTAAGAGGTTGTATACTGAGTCGGCGTTGAGCGATTTCGCTGCGCTGGCGCAGACGGCACACCGCTTGAAAGGCGTGTTTGCCATGCTTAATCTGGTACCTGGTAAGCAGTTGTGCGAAACGCTGGAGCAATTAATTCGTGAATCCGATGCTCCAGGTATAGAAAATTACATCAGCGACATTGACGCTTACGTCAAGAGCTTGCTGTAGCAAGGTAGCCTAATACATGAACAATATGAACGTAATTATTGCCGATGACCATCCGATTGTACTGTTCGGTATTCGTAAGTCACTCGAACAAATCGAATGGGTCAATGTAGTCGGTGAATTTGAAGACTCTACAGCACTCATCAACAACCTGCCGAAACTTGAGGCAAACGTATTGATCACCGATCTGTCAATGCCGGGTGACAAGTACGGTGATGGCATCACGCTGATCAAATACATTAAGCGTCATTTCCCGACGTTGTCGATTATTGTGCTGACCATGAATAACAACCCGGCGATCCTTAGTGCGGTACTGGATCTGGACATTGAAGGCATCGTGCTGAAACAGGGCGCGCCAACCGATCTGCCGAAAGCGCTCGCAGCGCTGCAAAAAGGGAAAAAATTCACCCCGGAGAGCGTTTCCCGCCTGCTGGAAAAAATCAGCGCCGGGGGTTATGGCGACAAACGTCTGTCACCAAAAGAGAGCGAAGTACTGCGTCTGTTTGCAGAAGGTTTCCTGGTAACGGAAATCGCCAAAAAACTGAACCGCAGTATCAAGACCATCAGTAGCCAGAAAAAATCCGCAATGATGAAACTGGGCGTGGACAACGATATTGCGCTGCTGAACTACCTCTCCTCCGTCACGCTGACGCAAACGGAAAAAGAGTAATTCCCGAAACCCCGGCCTCTGCCGGGGTTCTTTTTATCCGCTTTACCGACGGTTATTTCTGACTCGCGCGGCATACACAGCCAGTGTTTGTCTGATCACATCCAGCGTGACCGGTTTCGACAGACAGCTATCCATCCCCGACTCCAGACAACGCTGCTTCTCTTCCGCCAGCGCATTGGCCGTTACACCAATCACTGGCAGCGTCAGGCCAAGCTGCCGGATACGTTGCGTCAGACGGTAACCATCCATATTCGGCATGTTGACATCGCTCAGAACGATGTCGATATGGTTTTTACTCAGAACATTCAGCGCATCGATGCCATCGTTCGCGGTTTTACACTGATACCCCAGCGAACCCAGTTGATCGGCCAGCAAACGCCGGTTGATAGGATGATCGTCCACCACCAGAATCATCATATCGTCATTGCGCGCGGCTTCAATAACCGCTTCCGGCAAGGCGTCATTGGCCTGAGGTTCAACAACCTGCACGCGGTAAATACGTCCCAACAGCGCCAGCAGATCGTGCGGCGATGCCACGCTGTGCAACCATTCGCCCGGGGCACGCTCCAGCGGAATGCCAATGTGACGACGGCAGAAAATGACCACTGCGCGACCGGTCCATGGCGAGGAAAGCTCATCGTCAGTGATCAGCGTATCCATGTTGCCCAGCGTCCGCCCGTCATACTGTTTCACCTTGATCCCTTGCCACTTAAGCAAGGTTTCCAGATACCCGGACAGTGACGCATTACGCACTGCCAGCCAGCAGCAGGTATCAGCCAGTCCATCCACTTCCACTGGCGCAGGAGCCACGCTGCCATACAGCGGAATACGAATAGTAAACTGGCTACCCATGCCAGGTTCGGTATCCACCGAAATATCGCCATCCATCATGCTGATCAGCTTTTCGCAAATCGCCAGCCCCAGCCCGGTCCCCTGAAAGTTACGCTGCACACCCGTCCCGACCTGGAAGAAGGGATCGAATAACCGCACCACTTCTTTGCCAGGAATGCCGACGCCGGTATCACGTACACGAATGCTGAGGTAATCCTCATCGCGCTGGACATGCAAAATAATGCAGCCAATATCGGTGAATTTGATGGCATTGCTCAACAGGTTAGAGATCACCTGTTGCAAACGCATCGGATCGCCATTGAGCGTTGCGGGAACATCAGGTTCGATAAAGCAGTACAGCCCGAGCTGTTTACGTACGACCAGCGGCAAATAGTTCGCGGTGATATGACTCATCACTTCACGAGGAGAAAACTCGCGCGGTTCAATCTTCAGTTGCTCGGATTCAATTTTTGAGAAATCGAGAATATCGCTGATGATTTTCAACAGCAGACTGGAGGAGTTATTCATTGCCGTCACCAGCCTGTCGACCCCTTTCGGCAACTCTTTCGTTTGCAGCAGGTCAAGGTTGCCAATAATGCCGTACAGCGGTGTGCGCAGTTCATGGCTGACCGTCGCAAGGAACATCGATTTCGACTGGCTTGCCTGTTCTGCCGCCTGCGCCATCTCCTGCAGCGATTCTTCCATTTTTACGCGCGCAGAGACGTCCACCAGCACGCAAATTGCCACGTTTTCATTGCGATAACGCGAGTGGACGAAGCTAATTTGCAGGTTGGTGTTATTACTGGTCAGCACATCAACGAAGTTGACCTGCTGACCGCAAATGATCTGTGTCAGCCGCTGCCGATCTTCATGCGTCAGCATATTCAGATAGTTATGCGCCAGCTCGTTACTCAGGATATTGGTCCCATCCTGAGTACGCAGAATACAGATGCCGACCGGTGCCGAGGCAACAATCTTACGGTTGAACTGCTCATGCTCTTCCAGTCGTTGCGCATCATTTTCCGCCGGAATAAAAATACGCCGTTCATACATTCGCGCCAGGGTAAACAGCGCCACGCCTACCAGCACGTTGAGCAATACGGCGTTGAGGATCAGCATACGAATCCGCTCCAGCACCATATCAACCGGCACGGAGTAGACCACGCTTAACGACGAGGGCGGCAAGCTCTTTTTCAGGATCAGTTCGCGAAAACCGGAGGTATAACCAAACCAGGAGCGCTCCTGCATCCAGCGCGGCTCAGCCGAAATCCCGTTATCCTGCCCGGTGAGCGAAATCAGCGAGTGCCCGCTTTCATCCAGAATCGTGACCCCCATTGGCAAACTGCCTGGGGTAAAGAAGTTTTCCATGCGGATGGATTGCTCAGTGCCCAACAGCGCCTGCAGACGATTCCCCAGATAGACGGGCGTCAGCGCATAAAAGTAGCCAATACCCGGACGCGGCCCCTGGCTCATCCAGTAGACATTGTTGCTGCGTTCGTCCTGCGGCGCATTACGGTATTTCACAATGCGCTCATGCAGGCTTTTCAGCGTATCATCCCGCTCGACGGGCAGATCCCGCAGGCCAAAGTCAGCCATACAGAGATTATCGCTACCGATCAAAAATACGCGGTTGAGATCGTAAGCCGCAGAGAAATTGTCTCGCCAGTAGCGCATAAACCAGGCCAGCGACTCCAGCGAGCCGCGCCAGGAATTGCCCATCGACGAACAGTCGGAATCCGGGAACAGCGGCGAGAATGTCGGCACATCAGTTTTATCGTCGCGGTTACGCGAGGTGAGAATACCGTTTTCCGCCGTCAGACGATTCTCAGCAATATATTTCAGCTCTTTCATCACATCCGAGGTACGCTGGATATAGCGCTGCGCCTGATCGGAGCTTAAGTTAAACTCCTGGCGGATTTCGGACTCTTTATCATGCAGAGCATTAACGATGTAGAAGACGGAGAAAAAGGCAATCAACAGCCAAAGCAATAGCGCCAGCGCCCTGAACAGATAGCGGGAGACTTTCAGGGTACTGCGAAAAGAGACAAGGTATTTCAACCTGGAAAAACTCCGCCACAAGGAAGATAAAAAAGGGTGTGGTTAAGGTAGCGGTAAAACGCGAAGCCCGCAACGGCCATGAAAAAGGGCCGGAAACCGGCCCTTTGAAACGCATTATTCGGCGTCGTCGTCTGCGACATCATCATCAGTGTCAGCTTCCGGCGCGATATCATCGTCCCCTTCCGCTATGCTACCGTCGATGGAGTCCAGCTCTTCGTCGTCCACTGGCTCAGCCACACGTTGCAGCCCCACAACGTTTTCATCTTCCGCGGTGCGGATCAGAATAACGCCCTGGGTATTACGGCCCACCACGCTGATTTCAGACACGCGCGTACGCACCAGCGTACCGGCATCAGTAATCATCATGATCTGGTCACTGTCATCAACCTGCACCGCGCCCACCACAGCGCCATTGCGCTCGGTGACCTTGATGGAAATCACGCCCTGCGTACCACGAGACTTAGTCGGGTATTCGGTTTCTGCCGTACGTTTACCGTAACCGTTCTGCGTCACCGTCAGAATTGCGCCTTCGCCGCGCGGAACAATCAGCGAAACGACGCTGTCGTTCTCTGCCAGCTTAATGCCGCGTACGCCGGTCGCCGTACGACCCATTGCACGAACGGCACTATCTTTAAAGCGCACCACTTTACCGGCTGCAGAGAACAGCATCACTTCGTCATTGCCCGAAGTCAGATCCACACCAATCAGCTCGTCGCCTTCGTTCAGGTTCACGGCGATGATGCCAGCAGAACGCGGACGGCTGAATTCAGTCAGTGCCGTTTTCTTCACGGTACCGCTGGCGGTTGCCATAAAGACGTTAACGCCCTCTTCGTACTCGCGTACCGGCAGAATCGCCGTAATACGTTCATTCGGTTCCAGCGGCAGCAGGTTAACGATCGGACGACCACGTGCCCCACGGCTCGCTTCCGGCAGTTGGTAAACCTTCATCCAGTACAGACGACCACGGCTGGAGAAGCAGAGGATCGTATCGTGGGTGTTGGCCACCAGCAGGCGGTCAATAAAGTCTTCTTCTTTAATACGCGCAGCGGATTTCCCTTTACCACCACGACGCTGAGCTTCGTAATCGGTCAGCGGCTGATATTTCACATAGCCCTGATGCGACAGCGTGACAACAACGTCTTCCTGGTTGATCAGGTCTTCGATATTAATATCGGCGGTATTAGCGGTAATTTCCGTGCGACGCGCATCGCCAAACTGTTCACGAACCAGCTCAAGCTCTTCGCGGATCACTTCCATCAGGCGCTCTGCGCTACCGAGAATGTGCAGCAGTTCAGCGATCTGCTCCAGCAGCTCTTTGTACTCTTCGAGCAGTTTTTCATGCTCAAGGCCGGTGAGTTTCTGCAAGCGCAGATCCAGAATTGCCTGGGCCTGTTGTTCGGTCAGATAGTATTTCCCGTCGCGGATCCCGAACTCCGGTTCCAGCCACTCCGGACGCGCAGCGTCATCACCCGCGCGCTCCAACATAGCGGCAACATTGCCCAGATCCCACGGCTGTGCGATCAGGCCTGCTTTCGCTTCTGCCGGCGTCGGCGCACGACGGATCAGTTCAATGATCGGGTCGATATTCGCCAGTGCAACCGCCAGCGCTTCAAGGATATGCGCACGATCGCGCGCTTTACGCAGTTCAAAAATCGTACGGCGCGTCACCACTTCACGGCGGTGACGAACAAACGCCGCCAGGATCTCTTTCAACGTCATGATCTTCGGTTGACCGTGGTGCAGTGCAACCATGTTGATACCGAAAGAGACCTGCAGTTGCGTCTGGGAGTAGAGGTTATTCAGCACCACTTCACCCACCGCATCGCGCTTCACTTCAATCACGATGCGCATGCCGTCTTTATCAGACTCGTCACGCAGCGCGCTAATGCCTTCCACGCGTTTGTCTTTTACCAGCTCGGCGATCTTCTCGATCAGACGCGCTTTGTTCACCTGATACGGAATTTCGTGAACGATGATCGTTTCACGACCGCTTTTCGCATCGGTTTCCACTTCTGCGCGGGCGCGAATATAGATTTTGCCGCGACCGGTGCGGTAAGCCTCTTCAATGCCGCGACGGCCATTAATAATGGCGGCGGTTGGGAAGTCCGGCCCCGGAATATGCTCCATCAGCCCTTCAACGCTGATATCTTCGTTGTCGATATAGGCCAGACAGCCGTTGATCACTTCCGTCAGGTTGTGCGGCGGAATGTTGGTCGCCATACCGACTGCAATACCCGAAGAACCGTTAACCAGCAGGTTCGGGATCTTGGTAGGCATTACATCAGGAATTTTTTCGGTACCGTCGTAGTTATCGACGTAATCTACCGTCTCTTTTTCCAGATCGGCCATCAATTCATGGGCGATCTTCGCCAGGCGGATTTCCGTATAACGCATCGCCGCCGCAGAGTCACCATCGATAGAACCGAAGTTACCCTGACCATCAACCAGCATGTAACGCAGCGAGAATGGCTGCGCCATACGGACAATGGTGTCATACACCGCGGAATCACCATGAGGATGGTATTTACCGATTACGTCACCAACGACACGGGCAGATTTTTTGTAGGCTTTATTCCAGTCATTGCCCAATACGTTCATGGCGTAAAGTACGCGACGGTGAACCGGTTTTAAGCCATCTCGGACGTCAGGAAGCGCACGGCCAACAATGACCGACATCGCATAATCCAGATAGGAGCTTTTCAGCTCTTCCTCGATGTTAACCGGTGTAATTTCTCTCGCAAGGTCGCTCATCTAACCGCTATCCCTCTACTGTATCCCGGATTCAAAGGTCGCAAATTATAACACAACCGCTTTGAGACAGGTAAATCTATAACACCCGCGCAAAGGTTTATTCATCCCGTTGGCCTGATATACTCGGCAGTCTACTTTTGAGAGGAGTAATTGCCCCCATGAATGCCGAAAAATCGTCGGTCGCTCAGAACGTTGATCATGCTGAAATCGCCAAATTTGAAGCGGTAGCCTCGCGCTGGTGGGATAAAGAGGGTGAGTTTAAACCCCTGCACCGCATTAACCCGCTACGCCTGAACTATATCGCCGGGCATGCGGATGGCCTGTTTGGAAAAAACGTGCTGGATGTAGGCTGCGGCGGCGGTATTCTGGCGGAGAGCATGGCGCGCGAAGGCGCCAACGTCACCGGCCTGGATATGGGGTTTGAACCGTTGCAGGTCGCGCGCTTACATGCGCTGGAATCAGGTATTCAGGTGAACTACGTGCAGGAAACCGTCGAAGAACATGCGGCAAAACACGCCGGGCATTACGACGTCGTTACCTGTATGGAGATGCTGGAGCACGTGCCGGACCCGCAATCCGTCGTGAAAGCTTGTGCGCAGTTAGTAAAACCCGGCGGCCATGTGTTCTTTTCTACCATTAACCGCAACGGTAAAGCCTGGCTGATGGCGGTGGTCGGTGCGGAATATGTTCTGCGAATGGTGCCGAAAGGCACACACGATGTGAAAAAATTCATCAAACCTGCCGAGCTACTCACCTGGGTTGATGCCACCGTGTTAAAAGAGCGTCACATCACCGGGTTACACTATAATCCGCTGCTGGATAAATTTACCTTAGGGTCAGGTGTTGATGTTAATTACATGTTACATACAACAGCAAAAAACGACTAAGGTCATCAGTTAAAGTTATAAAGATTGCGCAGTGTCAAACTGCGCAGTTGCCATTCCCGATGAAGAAATCAGCACTTGATCAAAAATTCATTTTTTTTTGAGAAATATTGACATCCCCGCCAGGCCTTACGGCATGAGGACTTAGCGATTATTACGCTTTCGCAACCTCAATTTAACCTCAAAATCAACTCTTGTACTGAAAAGAATCCTTACTAGAATACTCACCATATAGCGTTTTTCTTATCGCAAACCCCCTATATCTAGTATTTATCCACAGAGTTAGTCACAGCGTCTGATTGTGGATAAAGGGGGGATACTTTTATTTCACGGACAGGTAATCACATGAATCAGAGTCTGCTGGTGACAAAGCGTGACGGTGGCACAGAGCGCATCAATCTCGACAAAATTCATCGGGTGCTGGATTGGGCGGCTGAAGGGCTGCATAACGTCTCCATCTCGCAGGTCGAGCTGCGTTCGCACATTCAGTTCTATGATGGGATTAAAACGTCTGACATTCACGAAACCATTATTAAAGCTGCCGCGGACCTGATCTCCCGCGACGCGCCGGATTACCAATATCTGGCAGCGCGCCTGGCGATTTTCCACCTGCGTAAAAAAGCCTACGGTCAGTTCGAACCGCCGGCTCTGTTTGATCACGTCACAAAAATGGTCGAACTGGGCAAATACGATCATCATCTGCTGGAAGACTACACGGAAGAAGAGTTCAAGCAGATGGATGGGTTTATCGATCACTGGCGTGATATGAACTTCTCCTATGCTGCGGTAAAACAGCTTGAAGGCAAGTATCTGGTGCAGAACCGCGTGACCGGCGAGATCTACGAGAGCGCGCAGTTCCTCTATATTCTGGTTGCGGCGTGCCTGTTCTCGAACTACCCGCGTGAAACCCGTCTGGACTATGTGAAACGCTTCTATGACGCGGTGTCCACGTTTAAAATTTCGCTGCCGACGCCGATCATGTCCGGCGTGCGTACCCCGACCCGCCAGTTCAGCTCTTGCGTACTGATCGAGTGCGGCGACAGCCTGGATTCCATTAACGCCACTTCCAGCGCGATTGTGAAATACGTTTCCCAGCGTGCCGGCATCGGTATCAACGCCGGTCGCATCCGTGCGCTGGGTAGCCCGATCCGTGGCGGCGAAGCTTTCCACACCGGTTGTATTCCGTTCTACAAGCACTTCCAGACTGCGGTGAAATCCTGCTCTCAGGGCGGCGTGCGTGGCGGTGCAGCTACACTGTTCTACCCCATGTGGCACCTGGAAGTCGAAAGCCTGCTGGTGCTGAAAAACAACCGCGGCGTCGAAGGCAACCGCGTGCGTCATATGGACTATGGCGTGCAGATCAACAAACTGATGTACACCCGCCTGCTGAAAGGGGAAGAGATTACCCTGTTCAGCCCGTCCGACGTCCCGGGCTTGTACGATGCATTCTTTGCCGATCAGGACGAATTTGAACGTCTGTACACGAAATACGAAAAAGACGACAGCATCCGCAAACAACGCGTGAAAGCCGTTGATCTCTTCTCGCTGATGATGCAGGAACGCGCCTCTACCGGCCGTATCTACATTCAGAACGTGGACCACTGCAATACGCATAGCCCGTTCGATCCGATGGTGGCACCGGTCCGTCAGTCGAACCTGTGTCTGGAAATCGCGCTGCCGACCAAGCCGCTGGACGACGTCAACGACGAGAGCGGTGAAATCGCGCTCTGTACGCTTTCCGCGTTTAACCTCGGGGTGATTAAAAACCTCGATGAGCTGGAAGAGCTGGCGACACTGGCTGTCCGTGCACTGGATGCCCTGCTCGATTATCAGGATTACCCGATCCCCGCAGCAAAACGCGGTGCGATGGGCCGTCGTACGCTGGGCATTGGCGTCATTAACTTTGCTTACTGGCTGGCGAAAAACGGTAAACGTTACTCCGACGGCAGCGCCAACAACCTGACGCACCAGACCTTTGAAGCCATTCAGTACTGGTTGCTGAAAGCGTCGAACGAGCTGGCGAAAGAGCAAGGCGCATGCCCGTGGTTTAACGAAACGACTTACTCGCAGGGTATTCTGCCGATCGATACCTACAAGAAAGATCTCGACGGTATTACCAACGAGCCGCTGCATTACGACTGGGAAGCGCTTCGTGAATCAATCAAAACGCACGGCCTGCGTAACTCCACGCTCTCCGCGCTGATGCCGTCAGAAACGTCGTCGCAGATCTCCAACGCCACCAACGGCATTGAGCCGCCGCGTGGTCATGTGAGCATCAAAGCGTCGAAAGACGGGATCCTGCGTCAGGTTGTGCCGGACTACGAAAAACTGAGCACGGCCTATGAGCTGCTGTGGGAAATGCCGAACAATGACGGCTACCTGCAACTGGTTGGCATCATGCAGAAATTTATCGACCAGTCGATTTCAGCAAACACCAACTACGATCCGTCTCGTTTCCCGTCGGGTAAAGTGCCGATGCAGCAATTGCTGAAAGACCTGCTCACCGCCTACAAATTTGGTGTGAAGACGCTGTATTATCAGAACACCCGCGATGGTGCAGAAGATGCCCAGGATGACCTGGCGCCTTCCATCCAGGATGATGGCTGCGAAAGCGGCGCATGTAAGATCTAACGAAGGGGCGGGGAAACCCGCCCTTTTCTTTCGCAAGACAGGACTCACATTCAATGGCATACACCACTTTTTCACAGACGAAAAACGATCAGCTGCAGGAGCCGATGTTCTTTGGCCAGCCGGTTAACGTGGCGCGCTACGATCAGCAAAAATATGACATCTTCGAAAAGCTGATTGAAAAGCAACTTTCCTTCTTCTGGCGTCCGGAAGAAGTGGACGTTTCCCGCGATCGCATCGACTTCCAGGCGCTGCCGGAACATGAAAAACATATCTTCCTCAGTAACCTGAAATACCAGACATTGCTGGACTCCATTCAGGGCCGCAGTCCGAACGTCGCACTGCTGCCGCTGATTTCCATTCCGGAACTGGAAACCTGGGTAGAAACCTGGGCGTTCTCAGAAACGATACACTCGCGCTCTTACACCCACATCATCCGCAATATCGTTAACGATCCGGCGGTGGTGTTTGACGATATCGTCACTAACGAGCAGATCCTCAAGCGCGCGGAAGGCATTTCGCACTTTTATGATGATCTGATTGAGATGACCAGCTACTGGCACCTGCTGGGCGAAGGCACGCACACCGTAAACGGTAAAACCGTCACCGTGAACCTGCGCGAGTTGAAAAAGAAACTTTATCTGTGCCTGATGAGCGTCAACGCGCTGGAGGCGATTCGCTTCTACGTCAGCTTCGCCTGCTCCTTCGCCTTTGCCGAACGCGAACTGATGGAAGGCAATGCAAAAATCATCCGGCTGATCGCCCGTGATGAAGCTCTGCACCTGACCGGTACCCAGCATATGCTGAACTTGCTGCGTTCCGGCGCAGACGATCCGGAGATGGCGGAGATTGCGCAAGAGTGCAAACAAGAGTGCTATGACCTGTTCGTGCAGGCGGCATTACAGGAAAAAGAGTGGGCGGAATATCTGTTCCAGGGCGGCTCGATGATCGGCCTGAACAAAGACATTCTCTGCCAGTACGTCGAGTACATCACCAACATCCGTATGCAGGCGGTGGGCCTCGATTTACCGTTCCAGACCCGCTCCAACCCGATTCCGTGGATCAACACCTGGCTGGTGTCCGATAACGTGCAGGTTGCGCCGCAGGAAGTGGAAGTCAGCTCCTACCTCGTTGGTCAGATCGACGCTGAAGTCGATACTGACGATTTGAGCAACTTCCAGCTCTGATGATGAGCCGCATAACGCTGCGCCTTTCCGGCACACAAGTGCTGTGCCGGGATGAACACCCCTCTTTGCTGGTGGCGCTGGAATCACAGCAGGTTGAAGTGGAGTACCAGTGCCGCGAAGGCTACTGCGGATCCTGCCGCTGTCGGTTGGTGGCAGGCCAGGTGGACTGGATTGCTGAACCGCTGGCCTTTATCAACGACGGGGAAATTTTGCCCTGCTGCTGCCGGGCAAAAGGCGATATCGAAATCGAGATGTAAACCAGATCAGCGCAAAATCCGCGTTATAAAAAAAGGCCTTTTCAGGCCTTTTTTTGTTTAGGGTTGTCGATGAAGAAACTGCACGGCTTTATCGGGGAAATCGGTAAATACGCCGTCAACGCCCGCCTGGCGATACAACACCTCATACAGCTGGTCCACATTGCTGGCATAATCCGGCAGTTTATCTGCACGAACAGTGAACGGATGCACCTGCAAATGGCTGGCATGCGCCTCTTTCACCATCGCCGTCAGCGTAACGTGCCCTGGCGTTGAGCCCTTTGCCACCAGCATATGATAGTCAGGACCAATCCCGTCGGCGTACTGCGCAATCTGTTTCATCGCACCGGGTGTAAACATCCAGTCGTAGCTGTAGTTCACCCATTTACCGTCTGACTGCTTCTCCTGCGTCTCTTTCCAGTCGGTATACGCAATCAACTGCACCAGATTGAGATCCATCCCCCTCTTCGGCTCCAGTTCATGCTTAATACGCTTCAGTTCATTGGCATCAAAGCATTGCAGATACACCTTGTCCTGCTTGCTGGTGTAACCGTACTTTTTCAGCACGTCCAGCGTCTTCGCGGCAATGTCTTTCCCTTCCTGGTGGTGGAACCATGGCGCTTTGATTTCCGGGTAGATGCCAATGTTTTTACCGGTGGAGTGATTCAACCCCTGTACAAACTCAATCTCCTCTTCAAAGGTATGAATACGGAAATCGGATTTGCCCATCGGGAAGCGCCCCGGGAAAACCTGCACTTTTTTTCCCTTCTCCAGCTCAAAGCCTTCAGTAAATTTCAGCGAGCGGATCTCATCCAACGTAAAGTCGATGGCGTAAAAACGGCCATCTTTACGGGCGCGATCCGGGAAGCGCTGCGCCACATCCGTGACGCGATCGAGATAATGATCGTGCAGGACAACCAGATGGTCATCTTTGGTCATCACCAGATCCTGCTCCAGATAATCCGCGCCCTGCGCATAGGCCATCGCTTTCGCCGGCAGGGTGTGTTCCGGTAAATAGCCGCTGGCGCCGCGATGGGCAATAACGATTTGCTCTGCCGCCAACGCCTGGCAGGATGCAAATCCCGCCAGCAACAAACCGGTGGTCATACGGGTGAAGGTGCTTTTCATCATGGCTCCTTTCTTACTGGCGACGCGCAAGCACGTCAGCATGGTGGCGTTTCTCGCCGATCATCACAATAATCAGCAATAATACCGCCAGAATGCTACCGCCAATCATCACCATAAAGCCGCCATCCCAGCCGAAGAAATCCACGGTGTAACCCACAATCGCGCTGGCGGCCACCGATCCGCCAAGATAACCAAACAGGCCGGTAAAGCCGGCTGCGGTGCCTGCCGCTTTTTTCGGTGCCAACTCCAGCGCATGCAGACCAATCAACATTACCGGGCCGTAAATCAGGAAACCGATCACGATCATGCAGACCATATCGACGGTCGGATTCCCCGCCGGGTTTAACCAGTAAACAATCGTCGCGATGGTCACCAGCGTCATAAAGAACACCCCGGTCGCCCCACGATTACCGCGGAAGACTTTGTCCGACATCCAGCCGCAAATCAACGTACCGGGAATGCCTGCATATTCATAAAAGAAGTACGCCCACGAGGATTTATCCAGCGCGAAATGTTTCACCTCTTTCAGGTAGGTCGGCGACCAGTCGAGGATGCCGTAACGCAGTAAATAGACAAACACGTTCGCCACTGCGATGTACCACAGCAGCTTATTCGGCAGGATGTACTGCATAAAGATCTGCTTTGCCGTCAGCTCTTGTTCATGCTTGTCGGTGTAGTCATCTGGATAATCATTTTTGTACTCTTCAATCGGTGGCAGACCACAGGATTGCGGAGTATCACGCATCAGTGCGAACGCAAAAATCGCCACCAGGATTGCGCCAAACGCAGGCATATAGAGCGCAGCATGCCAGTCGTTAAACCACGCCATACCGAGCAGGAACAGCAACGGAGGAATACCGCCACCTACGTTATGCGCGCAGTTCCATACCGAAACGATACCGCCACGCTCTTTCTGCGACCACCAGTGCACCATGGTGCGTCCGCACGGCGGCCACCCCATGCCCTGGAACCAACCACACAGGAACAACAGCACGAACATGATGGCGATGCTGGAGGTTGCCCAGGGCACAAACCCCATAAACAGCATCACCGCCGCCGCCAGAATCAACCCGGCAGGAAGAAAAACACGCGGGTTCGAACGGTCAGACACCGAGCCCATAATGAATTTTGAAAAACCATAGGCGATTGAAATGCCCGACAACGCAAAGCCTAAATCTCCACGCGAAAACCCCTGCTCAACCAGATACGGCATCGCCAGCGCAAAGTTTTTACGCACCAGGTAATAGGCGGCGTAACCAAAGAAAATCCCCAGAAATATCTGCCAGCGTAAACGACGGTAGGTCGGGTCGATCTGCTCTGCGGGCAGACGCGACTGATGGGTGGCAGGTTTAAAAATGCTCAACATAACGGCCTCCGTGGCGCGGTGAACTCATGATGCCTGTCATCAATGAGTGAAAACGAACATAACCTCAGTTAGTCGCGGCGAATTGTATTGAAAGTTTTAATCAGAGAGGGTGAGTTGTCGCACATAATGTTACAGAAATATGACAGGCATCTCCATTCACGCATAAAAGCGCACTGCACTTTCGTTTTTTGCTCGAATATGCGCGATATCAAACAAACCACAGCAAGAGTATGGCTAAATGGTCGTTAAAGAACGTCGAACAGAAGGACGCGAACATGCGCAACTCCAGTGACTACGATGTGATCATTATTGGCGGCGGCGCGACGGGCGCCGGCATCGCCCGCGATTGCGCCCTGCGCGGCCTGCGCGCAGTGCTGCTCGAGCGCCACGATATCGCCACCGGCGCGACCGGGCGCAACCATGGTTTGCTGCACAGCGGCGCACGCTATGCGGTGACCGACAATGAATCGGCGCGGGAGTGTATCGCCGAAAACCAGATCCTGAAACGCATTGCCCGCCACTGCATTGAACCCACCGATGGCCTGTTTATTACCCTGCCGGAAGATGATTTGGTGTATCAGGGTCAGTTTATCAACGCCTGCCTGCAGGCCGGTATTCCGGCGCAGGCTATTTCTCCGCAGGAAGCCCGGCGTATGGAACCCAGCGTTAACCCGACGCTGACTGGCGCGGTACGGGTGCCTGACGGTACGGTCGATCCGTTCCGCCTGACAGCGAGCAATATGCTGGATGCACGCGAACACGGCGCGAAGATCCTGACTGGACATGAGGTATGCGGACTTATCCGCAACGGTGAAACCGTCAGCGGCGTGCGCATCCGCCATGCCACCAGCGGTGAAACTCTGGAGCTTCATGCGCCTGTTGTGGTCAACGCCGCCGGGATCTGGGGACAGCGCATAGCAGAATATGCCGATCTGCGCATTCGCATGTTTCCGGCCAAAGGTGCGCTGTTAATACTCGACCACCGCATCAACCAGCACGTTATCAACCGCTGCCGGAAACCCGCCGATGCCGATATTCTGGTGCCGGGCGATACCATCTCGCTGATAGGCACCACCTCAACGCATATTGATTACAACGATATCGACAATACCCGCGTCACGCCGCAAGAGGTGGATATTCTGCTGCGCGAAGGGGAAAAACTCGCCCCCGTGATGGCACAAACACGCATTTTGCGCGCCTATGCCGGTGTACGTCCGCTGGTGGCCAGTGATGATGACCCCAGCGGGCGTAACGTCAGCCGGGGAATTGTACTGCTCGATCACGCACAGCGTGACGGGCTGGAAGGGTTTATCACCATTACCGGCGGCAAACTGATGACCTACCGCCTGATGGCGGAGTGGGCGACCGATGCAGTATGCCGCAAGCTCAATCACAGCGCTGTCTGCACCACCGCCAGCGCACCGCTGCCTGGCTCTAAAGAGCCCACAGAGCAGGCACTGCGAAAAATTATCTCGCTGCCCACACCGTTACGCGGTTCAGCGGTATATCGCCATGGCGACCGCACACCCGCCTGGCTTGGCAGCGACAGGCATAACCGCAGTCTGGTCTGCGAATGTGAAGCCGTGACCGCTGGCGAAGTGCAATATGCGGTAGAAAATCTGAATGTCCATTCGCTCCTCGATTTGCGCCGCCGTACCCGTGTGGGAATGGGCACCTGCCAGGGCGAGCTGTGCGCCTGTCGCGCCGCGGGGTTGCTTAACCGCCTGCATGTCACCACCGAGAGCGAGTCCCTGACGCAACTGGCGGATTTCCTCAATGAGCGCTGGAAAGGCGTGAAGCCCGTCGCCTGGGGCGATGCGCTGAGGGAAAGCGAGTTTACACGTTGGGTTTATCAGGGATTGTGCGGGCTGGAAAAGGAGACGGATGATGAGATTTGATACGGTTATTATCGGCGGCGGACTTGCCGGTCTGTTATGCGGTATTCGCCTGAGTGAAAACGGGCAGCGCTGTGCCATTGTCAGCCGCGGACAGAGCGCGCTGGGTTTCTCCTCCGGCTCTCTGGATCTGCTCTCCCATTTGCCAGATGGCCAGCCTGTTCGTGACCTGAACAGCGCCATCGCCCTGCTGGCGCAGCACCATCCCGCCCATCCCTATGCCCTGCTGGGCGCAGAACGCGTGCGTCACTATGCGCAGCAAACCCAAACGCTGCTGGCCGACTGCGGGCTGGCGTTACAGGGTGATGTCGATACGCCGCACCTGCGGGTTACCCCATTAGGTTCGTTTCGCCGGGCCTGGCTGAGCCCGGCGGAAGTGCCGCTAAAACCCGACGTCAGCCAGCGCACCGGCGTGATCGGCATCAGCGGTTTCCCGGACTTCCAGCCGCAGCTTGCCGCTGCCTCATTGCGTAAACGCGGCATCGACGCGCATGCAGAAGAAATAGAGTTGCCGGTGCTCGACACACTGCGTGATAACCCCAGTGAATTTCGTGCGGTGAACATTGCCCGCCACCTGGATGCACCGGAACACTTTGCCGCCCTCTATGACGCACTGCACCCGCTGAGTCAACAGTACGACGTGTTATACCTGCCCGCCTGTTTTGGTCTGACGGACAGCAGCGTATTTACGCAGCTTAACCAACAACTGGCGTGCCCGCTGCACTTACTGCCGACGCTGCCGCCATCGGTACCGGGCATGCGCATGCAATTTTTGCTGCAACAACGGTTTATCCACAGTGGCGGAAGCTGGATGCCCGGCGACGAAGTGCTCCACGCCGATATCCAGAATGACCGTGTTACGCAGTTGTGGACCCGCAAACATGAAGATATCCCGTTACGCGCACGCCATGTGGTGCTCGCCAGCGGCAGCTTTTTCAGTAATGGCTTGATCGCCGATCGTGACCGCGTGCGGGAAGCGGTGTTTGACCTGGATGTCCTGCAATGCGACAAACGCAGCGACTGGTATCGGGACGATATTTTCGAGACTCAACCGTGGCAACAATTTGGCGTACAAACCGACGCACAACTCCACGCCTTGCGTCAGGGAAAAGCCATCAACAATCTGTATGTTGTCGGTTCGGTGTTAGGCGGATTTGACGCCATCGCCCAGGGGTGTGGCGGGGGCGTTTGCGCCGTCACTGCACTGCATGCCGCACAGCAGATAGCCGCACAGGGAGGCGAACAATGAGCACCACCCAGTTTGAAAGCTGTATCAAATGCACGGTCTGCACCACCGTCTGCCCGGTCAGCCGGGTCAACCCTGCCTACCCCGGGCCGAAACAGGCAGGCCCGGATGGTGAACGGCTGCGTCTGAAAGATGCCGCACTGTATGACGAAGCGCTGAAGTATTGCACCAACTGCAAACGCTGTGAGACAGCCTGCCCGTCCGGTGTAAAAATTGGTGATATCATTCAGCGCGCCCGCGCGCAACATGCACCGAAACAGCTCTCAATCCGTAACGCGATCCTGAGCCACACCGACCTGATGGGGACACTTTCCACGCCCATGGCGCCGTTGGTCAACACAGCAACGTCGCTCAAACCGGTACGCCAGTTGCTGGATAAAGCGCTGAAAATTGATCACCACCGGACGCTGCCGAAGTACTCACACGGCACTTTCCGCCGCTGGTATCGCAGCGTTGCCGACAAGCAGCGCGCCTTTCCGCAACAGGTGGCGTTTTTCCACGGCTGCTACGTCAACTACAACCACCCGCAACTGGGTAAAGATTTGCTGCGGGTGCTGAACAATATGGGCATCGGCGTACAACTGCTGGAACGGGAAAAATGCTGCGGCGTCCCGCTGATCGCGAACGGCTTTTTCGACAAGGCCAAAAAACAGGCGCAATTTAACGTTACGTCACTGGAGCAGGCAATTGGCACACAAGGTTTACCGGTGATTGCCACATCGTCTACCTGCGCGTTTACGCTGCGTGATGAGTATCCACATCTGCTGGATATCGACAACAGCCATCTGCGCGCGCATATCGATTTAGCGACCCGGTGGATCTGGCGCATGCTGGATGAGGGGCGATCCCTGAGTCTGAAAACCACCCCGCTGAAAGTGGTGTATCACACGCCGTGCCATATGGAAAAAATGGGCTGGACGCACTACACATTGGATCTGTTACGCCGCATTCCGGGACTGGAGCTGACGGTACTGGATTCCCGCTGCTGCGGTATTGCCGGTACGTACGGGTTTAAAAGCGAAAACTACCCCACCTCTCAGGCCATTGGTGCGCCGCTGTTTGAACAAATCGAAGCCAGCGGCGCAGACCTGGTGGTGACGGATTGTGAAACCTGCAAATGGCAGATTGAGATGTCCACCAGCAAACGCTGCGAACACCCCATTACCCTGCTGGCGCAGGCCTTAATCTGATGTACCGAGGATACCGGGCTTGTGCCCGGTATCCTGTTTACTCGACATACAGCGACTCGACGACATTGATCCAGCCGTGATCGCTGGCGATGTCTTTGCCCTCAAGCCAGCGGCGCAGGATGTTCAGTGCCATCATGGCGCACACTTCCTGGCGAACCTCCAGCCCGTGACGGTTGGTGTTGAACTTCACGCGCAACGCGCGCGTACCGTCCGGTGTCGCCAGTGCAAAATTCAGGTGATCGTCTTCAAGCCCGGTGACGGTCAACGCCAGTCCGGCAAGATGGCGGTTGCGCAGCTCCGTCGTCCAGCGTGCGCTTTGTGCCAGCTCTTCCGCCTGTGAGGGCAACACTTCGCTGACCAGCAGCGGTGCCCCCGCGCGGGAAAGTTGTAACGCCACCAGCCCGCTGGTGAACTGTTCGCTCAGAGTCAGGCTCAACTGGCGCTCGCGCAGGCGCGCAGCAAGTACCGCCGGCAAACCGACTGTTCCTTCAAAAATAAGGCTCTCGCCCGCCACGCGTTTAACGTCCGGCCACACCGCTTCCATTGCCGCACGGTGCTCCGCCGGGCCGGTCAGTTTCAGCTCGATGATCGGCATGGATGAGCGATACCCCATTACAACGCCCGGTGGCAGTTCGAGGTGCGCCAGGCTTTGTGCCAGATCGCTTTCCGAACGACCGAAGGTGGTCAAACGCAGGCATACCGGCGGCTCCGGCAGTGTAAACCGTGCGCGCAGGCGCGGCAGGATTTCGCGTTCAACCATAACTTTAAATTCAGAGGGCACGCCCGGGGTAAAGAACATCAGGCAACGGTTCAGTTGGATGGCAAAGCCGCAGGCAGTACCCACAGGGTTATCCACCAGCTCCGCGCTGGCCGGAATTTCTGCCTGTTTACGGTTGCTCGGCGCCATAACGCGGCCGCGCTCGTTAAAAAAGCGCTCCATGTGCGTCAGCCACGCGTCATGCAGCACTAATGATTCGCCCTTTGCGGTCGCCGCCGCCAGTGCGCTCAGATCATCACTGGTTGGCCCCAACCCGCCATTGACGATCAGCACATCCGCATGCTCACTACGTTCGCGCAGAATGGCGACCAAATCTTCGAGGTTATCGCCTACCGTGTTACGGCGCGTTAACGGCAATCCCTGATTAAAGAAAAAATCCGCCAGCCACGCGGCATTGGTGTCCACAATCTGCCCGTGTAGTACTTCATCGCCGGTAGACAGCATCTCTACGTTTAACATCATTAACTCCTGTAATAGAGGTTGAAACACTATAGCGCATGCGTAGAGCGAAAGAGGAAAGAAACGGGCGCGGACGAACGCCGCGCCGGGAGATTAGAAGCTCGCGCTCACACCCACATAAGGACCATCGGCAACGGCGTTATCACGACGCCCTTCTTTGCCGGTCATGTCGATGTAACGATAACCCGCTTCCACGGTCAGCGGACGCATAATGGTGTAGCGCGCGCCTGCGTTGGCTTCCTGGTACTCTTTAACGCCGCTGGAGAGCGAATCCGGTGAGTAGTAATACTCGCCAAAGATGCTGAAGCTGCTGGCAATTTGCCATTGCAGACCACCGCCCACCGCGATAGCGTAGCCTTCGCTACCTGCGTTCGGGTTCAGGTAAACGCCTTTGCCGCCCACGGTGCCGAGGAACGGACCCAGCGGAATGTTGTACCCCAGCCCCAGACCGGCAATGTCGCCATCGTCTTCGCTGTGCGCCCAGTTACCACTGACTGCAATACCACTTGTTTCAGTACCAAAACCAAAGCCCAGATTGGTGTAATCCTTACCAATCTGACCGCTCAGGCTAACAGCCTGCGCGCCGGCCGATACCAGCAACAGGCTGGCTAAACCTAATAAAGCAACGTTTTTCATTTCTGATTTTTTCCGCACATAACGGGCCAATGCCCAAAAGCTCCTGATTGTACGCCTATTTTTATGCCAGAAGAATGAATAAAAAAAGCCTGAACTATAGCCAGCGTCAATTTTTCTTCGCTCTCTGATGCTATAACAATCAACACGGAATCAATGACTCTTAAGGAAAAGCCATGCGACAACGGACAATCGTCTGCCCTCTTATTCAGAACGACGGTGCTTACCTGTTATGCAAAATGGCCAATGACCGGGGCGTTTTTCCTGGCCAGTGGGCCTTATCTGGCGGCGGTGTTGAACCGGGAGAGCGGATCGAAGAGGCGCTGCGCCGTGAGATTCGCGAAGAGCTGGGCGATAAACTGCAACTGAGCCAGATAACACCGTGGACATTTCGCGACGATGTGCGGCTAAAAACCTACCCCGATGGCAGCACAGAACAAATCTATATGATTTACCTGATCTTTGATTGCGTGAGCGCTAACCGTGAAATTGAAATTAATGAAGAGTTTCAGGCTTACGCCTGGGTCGCACCGGCGGATCTGCATCGCTATGACCTGAATGAGGCAACCCGCTTGACGCTGAAGATGAAAGGGTTACTTTAATCCTGTGCCAGATGGCAGGCCGCAACCTGCAAGTCTGCCCTGGCCTTATTCAGCCCTTCAACCTGGCATTGACCCACTGCTGTAATGCCCGTCGGGAGATTTTAATCCCGCCATTTTTAAGCGCTTCTGGCAACGCCAGCCAGTGAACCGGCTGCTGGAACCGGGCCAGTTTATCCGCTACCCAGCCAGCAAACTGGCTGATATCGGTGTCGTCGTCACACTCCACGACCGCAACCGGGCGCTGACCGAACTCGGCATCCTCCACTGGCACCACCAGCACCTGCCGTACCCCGGCGTGGGTGGCAATCACCCGCTCCACCTCTTCCGGTTGAATGCCTTCACCGCCGCTGAAAAAGAGGTTATCGAGCCGACCCAGAATGGTCAGACGACCCGCTTTCAGCGCACCGCGATCGCGAGTCGCAAACCAGCCTTCGTGATTAGCGAGCGGCAACAGCTCCCCGTTGCACCAGTAACCTGCCGCCATACTCTCAGCCCGCAACCACACTTCATCATCAACAATTTTCACTTGCCGCCCCGGCAAGGCCTCGCCCACATCCGGTGCGCCGTCGGCCTCTTTCGCGCAGACGGTAGAGGCAAATTCAGTCAGGCCGTAGCCGCACCAGCTACGGATCCCCCGTTCGCGCGCCTGCTGCGTCAGCGCAACCGGAATGGCGGCACCGCCGAGCAGAACGGCTTTCAGCGCCACTGGCGCGTTGTCATTCAATAAACGCCACAGCTGTGTCGGAACCAGTGAGGCATGCGTGCAACCGACCAGTGCCTGCGCCAGCGGCAATTTGTCGCGCACGGTAATACGCGCCCCGGCCAACAACCAGCGCCACAAAATGCCCTGCCCGGACACATGAAACAGCGGCAACGAGAGTAGCCAGTCATCTTCAGGTGCAAAGGGGATCAGCGAGAGTACGCCTTCAGCACTGGCAAGATGCGCGGCGCAGGTATGTACCGCCGCTTTCGGTAAACCTGTCGAACCGGATGTCAGCGTCATCGACGCCAGCCGCTGCGGCTGCCACGCTACAGCGTACTCCCCCTCCGCCGTATGCTGAACCAGCGCGGTCAGCTCGCTCACCGCCTCCTGTCCATCCACATCAAGGATAAACCGCAGCGTTAACTGCGGTAACAGCGTGGCCAGCAATGGCGCGGGAAGCTGAGGGTTGACCGGCAACACCCGCGCGCCACACTGCAATAACGCCAGCCAGGCCAGTAAGGTATGCGGATGATTGCGGGCGCGCAGCATCACGCCGTCGCCCTCTTTCACCCCCTGACGGGCAAAACCGCTGGCCAGCGCATCCACACGAGCGCACAACGCGCGCCAGGTCAGGGTTTGCTGGTTAAGCCGGATTGCCACCTGCTCACCGCGCGTACTGCGCCAGTGCCGCCAGGGCCAATCAATAAACATCATAATAACGGTTCCAGTACATCCATCTGCAAGCAGGGCAAATCACTGTCCGGCCAGCGGCGCAGCAGCTGCGCTTTCATCAAATGCAGCGTATCCAGCCCCGGAAGGGTCCCTGGCGTGAGCCAGGCGGCGATACGCGCCAGTTGCGTCAGACCAAGACTCGATTCGATCGAAGAACTGATCACCACCGTCAACCCGAGCGCTTTCGCCGCAGCCACCTGCTGCTGTACTTTCTGCAAACTGCCGGTGAGCGTCGGCTTGATCACCACAGCCCCGACACCTTCCTGCGCTTCAAAACGAAAATCCTCATCACGCAGGCTTTCATCCCAGGCAATGGTGATCCCCGTCTCGCGGGCAAAGGCCAGTGAATCCTCACGGGTTTTACACGGTTCTTCAAGAAATGCGATACGCGAGCGGTAGTCCGGATTCACATATTTCGCGAACTGCTGCGCTTTCAATGGCGTCCAGGCACGGTTGGCATCCAGCCGCAAATGCAAATCGTCAATCGACTCCAGCAGCAGGTTAACAACCATACCGTCACGTACCGCCTCATATAATCCGACCTTCACTTTCGCCACTTTCTCGCCGGGCAACGCAGCGAGTGTGGCAAACAGATCGTCCGGATCGCCTGCGCACAGCATCGCCGCGCGGTAATCCGCTGCTTGCGGCAGGGTGTTTTGCAGCTCCGCCAGTGCGCAACTGAGGCCAAAGGCCGCCGAAGGCAGTTCCGGCAACGGCAATAACTGCCCCTCAGACCAGGCGCGGGCCCAGGCGACAACAGCCTGCTGCGCCTCATCCAGCGTTTCCTGACTAAAGCCCGGCAGAGGGGAAATCTCCCCCCATCCTTCACATCCTGCGTCCTGCAAATGGACAAACAGGCCGTCGCGGGTTTTTAGCCGCCGATCCCGCAACACCACGCCCGCGTCGAGGGGGAGCTGCCAGCGGTAAACCTGCGCCTGGCGCATTATGGATTCCGTTTGAATTTACTGAAGTCAGGCTGGCGTTTCTGGTTAAACGCGTTGCGACCTTCCTGCCCTTCTTCAGTCATATAGAACAGCATGGTGGCGTTACCGGCCAGCTCCTGCAGCCCGGCCTGGCCATCGCAGTCCGCATTCAGAGCCGCTTTCAGGCAGCGCAGCGCCATCGGGCTGTTTTGCAGCATTTCACGGCACCAGCGAACGGTCTCTTTTTCCAGTTCGGCAACCGGCACAACGGTGTTAACGAGCCCCATATCCAGCGCCTGCTGCGCATCGTATTGACGGCACAGGAACCAGATTTCGCGGGCCTTTTTCTGCCCGACGATGCGCGCCATATAAGACGCACCCCAGCCGCCATCAAACGATCCGACTTTCGGGCCAGTCTGGCCAAAGATAGCGTTTTCCGCGGCAATGGTCAGATCGCACATCATATGCAGTACATGACCACCGCCAATGGAATAACCCGCAACCATGGCAACAACCGGTTTCGGACAGGTGCGGATCTGGCGCTGGAAGTCGAGCACGTTGAGATGGTGTACACCGGAGTCATCCTGATAGCCGCCGTAATCACCGCGCACTTTTTGATCGCCGCCCGCGCAGAAGGCTTTCTCGCCTTCCCCGGTGAGAATGATCACCCCGATGTTGTCGTCGTAACGGGCATCAGACAGCGCCTGGATCATCTCTTTCACCGTCAGCGGGCGGAATGCGTTACGCACCTGCGGGCGGTTAATGGTGATTTTGGCGATGCCGTCAGCAGACTTGTGGTAACGAATATCCGTGTAGCCTTCGGAACAGTCACGCCATTCAACCGGCGCGTAGAGCATGCTTTCTTCTGGGTAGATCATAGTGTGTCCTTTATCTCAAGACGCAGAATTCGCGCCAGGACAGCGGCAACACCCACGGGATTCTCCCGGTGCGCGTTGTGCCCGGCGGCAGGAATGGCGTGACAGTGGCGGGTGACTTGCGTCGCCAGCGCGCAAAATTTACTGTCGAATTCACCGTATAAATAATGAACTGAAAAAGGTAACGCGTGCAGCGCAGCCCGCAAATCAGGCTGGCAAGCCAGCGATGTCGCCTCCAGCATAGCGGCAAGCGATGCACCGTTGTTCTGACGCCGTAACGCGACTAACGCTGCGCGCTGCGAGGTATCCAGCGACGCAAAAACCGGCTGGCGGTACCAGGCGTCAAATACCTCATCCAGTGGCTGTTGGCGAAAACGCGCGGCCCAATGCGCATCGGAGAGCTGGCGTTCTGTACGGGCAGCATCATCGGTCAGGCCAGGATGCCCCCCCTCGACCACCACCCCCTGTAGCCCGGTCGGGTACTGGCACGCGTGGTACATCGCCACGCGCGCGCCCAGCGAATACCCCACCAGCCAGTAGTGAGGTATGTTGTAACGCGTCAGTGTCGCCCGCAAGCAGGCATCCATCTCCACAAATGAGGTCACGGCGGTCTCCGCCGAGCCACCATGACCGGGTAAATCAAGGTACAGACGGGGAAAATCTGTGAGTGTCTCGCCGACGGTCTGCCATTCACGGTGATCGCCGGAAAAACCGTGCAAAAACACCAGCCATGGCTGCTGCTGCCGACCGGTTACCGTCTGCCCGTGTAAAATCACAGGTGGCTCACCTGCGCCAGCAAGTTTTGCAAGGTCTGCGCACCGTCGGTCTCTTTCACCACCAGCTCAATCAGTGTCGCCCCGGCCTTGCTCCACGCGCCAGCAAAAGCCTGATCCAGTGCATCCCAGTTTTCCGGGCGATGATAATTCAGGCCAAACATGGCAGCAGCATGTGCAAAATCAACATGTTGCGGCATCAGATAGAATTGCTCTCGCTCCGCCGGAGGCGTAGGCAGCAACGAAAAAATTTGCCCGCCGTTATTGTTCACTACCACCAGCACAAAGGGGGCGGAAACCTGCCGCAGTAACGCCAGAGCGTTAAGATCATAGAGCGCGGAAAGATCACCAACGATCGCCAGCGTCGGTCGGGCACTGGCACGCTGCACACCTGCCGCTGTGGAGAGCAAACCATCAATGCCGCTCGCGCCACGGTTGCTGTAGACCGGATAACCTGCCGGAAGCTGCCCCAGCGCATCCACCAGCCGCACGACCAGGCTGTTGCCGAGGAAAACCTGCCCCTGTTCCGGCAAATACGCCGTAATACGGTGCGCAAACTGGGCTTCGCCAAACGTGTCCCGCTGCGCGCTCACCCGCTCCCACGCTTGCGAAGAAAGCTGTTCAACCGCGCTGTACCAGGGCGCGCGCGGCTCCGCCGGGTGTTGTTCCAGCCACCCGGCCACATCCGATACCAACCGACGGCCACGATGATGAGCAGGATCAAGCCGCCCAGGCTGCGAGTCAATCAACCAGTACTCTTGCGGCTCGCACACCGCCTGCCATTGCAGAAGACGTTTACCGGTCAGGCTGCTGCCAAATTGCAGGATAATCTGTGCCTGGTTCAGTTCGGTGACTGCCCGGGCGTTGCCGAGCCATAAGTCGGCGCAGGGCAATGGCTGCCCGGTTTGCGACAGCGCATCGCCAATCAGCGGCCAGCCAAGTGTTTTCGCCCAATGTGCAAGTTGCTGACCTTCAGCGGCGCTCATACGCCCGGCGATGATCACGCCGCGCTTTTGCCGCCAGAAAAACCAGTCGCGCTGCTTTTCGCACTGCAACCGCGCAGGGGCTTGCAACCAGGGTTTGTCATCCTGCCACCACGCCCCGAGCGCTTGCAGCCACGGCAGATCGTTCTCATCCATGTCGCCATACAGCGGCTCAGCAAAAGGGCAGTTGATATGCACTGCACCACCGTGCAATGACCCCAGCAGATTATCAATAGCAGAAACCAACCAGCGCGCCGGAATATCCTGAGACGGACGCGGCAACGCCAGCGATTCCGTAGGATGCGAGGCAAACATGCCCGGCTGGCGGATAGCCTGATTCGCGCCGCAATCAATCAGCTCAGGGGGACGGTCAGCCGTGAGCAAAATCAGTTTTTCCCCGGTCAGCCCGGCTTCAATCAACGCAGGATAGAGATTTGCCACCGCCGTGCCGGATGTAACAATGACGGCCACTGGTTGCTTACTGGCTTTCGCCAGCCCTAACGCCAGGTGACCCAAACCACGCTCATCAAAATGGGTGTGATGGATAAAGGCGCGGTTTTCCGCAGCGGCCAGCGTTAAGGGTGTGGAGCGGGAGCCAGGGGCGATGCACACATGCCTGACGCCGTGACGAGTGAGGGCTTCGAGGATCACCGTCGCCCAGCGTCGGTTAAAGGAGCTTATAGACATGAGTTTGTCCGGTATCAATATTGCGACTTAGTATAAATAATCGAAAACCGCGTGTTTTTGATATGCGTCGGTTATGTGTGCGTAAGTCATAATAACGAGCGCAAACCTGCCGCTTTATTTTCGATTTCCTGCCACTCTTGCTCCGCATCAGAACCCGGCACAATGCCAGCCCCGGCATAAAGACGGACAGTGTTACCGTTGATTTTCGCCGAACGCAGCGCCACGCAAAATTCACTCTGCGCACGGGATAAATAGCCTGCGGAGCCGGCATACCATTCGCGCTCGAACGGCTCATGCTGTTGAATAAACGCCCAGGCTTCGCGACGCGGCAGCCCGGCGACAGCCGCCGTGGGTTGCAGCAACTGTAAGCACAGCGCATCATCCGGCGTTTGCAAATCGGTCCAGATACAGCGGCGTAAATGCTGCACCTTACGCAGCCGGATCACCTGCGGCGGTAATACCTCCAACGCGCCGGTTTCCCGTTGCAGGCGCTGGCAGATATCCTCCACGACCAGCATGTTTTCCCGCTGGTTTTTATCATCACTCATCAGCCAGTCGGCAAGACGCTGCGCCTGCTGGTCATCTTCATGACTGGCGACGGTACCCGCCAGCGCTTCGGTGCGCAACGCCGTACCGCGCCGCCGCCACAACCGCTCAGGCGAGGAGCCTAAAAAAGCCTGTTGTGCATCGAAGGCAAACAAAAAGTGAAAGCAGTGGTGGTTGAGGCGGCGACTGGCGGCCATCAGCGAGGCGGCATGCACAGCGTTGGAGAACGCGTAATCCGTTGCTCTGGCAAGGACCACTTTATCCAGCTCCGTTTTGTCGAGCGCACGAAGCGCCTGCGCCATCAGCGTCTCCCAGCCTTCGCGATCCGGAACATGTCGCTGTTCAACGCACACCTGTTGCGCACTCGCCAACGGTTTAAACGCCGTCAGCGTTTGCAGAAAATCCGCCGCGTGCACAGCATCATCATGCAAGGAGTGCTCGCTCAACAGATAGAGGCGTAATATCGCCTGCCCGCCTTCCCGTCGCCATTCCAGGCGCGGCAAAAACAGTGCGCCCTGCTGCAGATTAAACGCGTTCAGCCCCCATGCGCGAACATCATCAGGGCATTGCTGTAAAAACTGCTGTGCAAGGGGTAATGAAGCAAAGTGGCGCAGCGCGCCAAGCGCGGCGGCTTCATCTTCGCCGCTACGCTGCTGCCAGTAAAACTGGGGGTAGACGGGCTGGCTGGCAAGCCAGGCAAGGGGATCGAACGCGTCATTTAACGGGAAAGGGGCATCAAAAAAGCAAAAACCGGGCGAATGGGGTAAATCGTCAGCCAGGCGGTTGTGCAGATGCTCCAGCGCAGAGGAAATGGAATACACGCGAACCCCTCCCTGTTAAAAACCACATAGTATACAAGGTACTTAGGGTAAGAGAAGTACCTCTTTCCAGGGAGGGGACGTGAGGTGTTAGCGGCGAGCTAACAGCAGCCCCAGCACCAGGCCGACAGCTGCACCTACACCAACGCCCTGCCACGGTTTTTCGTGCACGTAGTCGTCGGCGCGATAGACCGCTTTTTTGGCGCGGTAGTAGTAGGTGTCCGACGCGCTACTGACGCGGTTTTTCACCTCATTCAGCGCCTGTTCGGCACGGGCTTTAAGCTCGATATACTTCTGGTCAGCAGGGTCACCCGAGGAGCGGAGTACTTCTTCCAGCGTTTCGCTCAGCAGGGTCAGGTCGTCATCGATACGTGAATCATAAGAATGATATGACATCTCTTTTCTCCATGTTATGCACCTGTTTGCCCGCTAACTATAGACAATAGCCGCCGGTTACGCCTGACCTACCTCCCGCGCCATGCCGATGTGCAAAATACCATCTTCGTCATACACGTCGGTCACCGGCTGAAAACCAAAATGGCCATAGAAAGATTGCAGATGCGCCTGTGCACCCAGGTATAACGCGTGCTGCGGCCAGTTTTGCATACAGGAAAGTATCGCCCTTTCCATTAACTGGTAGCCCAGTTTTTCGCCGCGAACCTGCGCACTGACAATCACCCGTCCGATAACCACCGGCGACAGATCATCGTCACTTTTCAGAATCCTCGCATACGCCACCAGTTGGTCACCTTTCCAGCCGAGGATATGGCGGTTCTCTCCTACCAGATCGTCCCCGTCGATATCCAGGTAGGGACACGTCTGCTCAACAACAAACACTTCGCAGCGCAGTTTCAGCAGCGCATAGAGTTCTGCAACGGTTAATGCCGAATGGTGAAGGTCCTGCCAGCGGATCATATTCTGCTCCTTATTTATCATCACCTCGTTATACTAAATTTTTTTACATTCCGGCAAAGGACACGGCGTATTGTGGAATTGATTTTTTTAGGCACCTCGGCGGGCGTCCCCACGCGGGGGCGTAATGTCACCTCGCTGCTACTGAACTTGCAGCATCCCACGCGTGCGGGCCTGTGGATGTTCGACTGTGGTGAAGGCACGCAGCACCAGATGCTACGCACCGCTTTTCATCCTGGCAAACTGGATAACATTTTTATCAGCCATTTGCATGGTGACCATCTTTTTGGCCTGCCAGGGCTATTGTGTAGCCGCTCGATGGCGGGCAATGTCCAACCGTTACAGATCTATGGGCCAAAAGGGATCCGAGAGTTTGTCGAGACCGCGCTGCGTCTGAGCGGTTCGTGGACAGACTACCCGTTAACCATCGAAGAGATCAGGCCAGGTCTGGTAGTGGATGACGGGCTTCGCAGCGTAACGGCTTACCCGCTTGCGCACCCGGTGGAGTGTTATGGCTTCCGCGTTGAAGAGCACGATAAACCCGGTGCATTAAATGCACAGGCACTTGCCGAACAAGGCATTATGCCCGGTCCGCTGTTCCAGCGACTGAAAGCTGGCGAAACGATCACGCTGGAAGATGGGCGTAGTATTAATGGCGCCGATTATCTGGCACCGGCAACCAGAGGCAAAAAACTGGCGATATTCGGTGATACGTCGCCCTGCGAGGCGTCACTGGCGCTGGCACAAGGGGTGGATCTTATCGTGCATGAAGCAACACTTGAGAGCGCGATGGAAGAGAAAGCCAATAGCCGGGGTCACAGCTCAACGCGCCAGGCTGCGCAACTTGCTGCAGATGCAGGTGCGGGTCGTCTGGTGATTACCCATCTCAGTTCACGCTATGATGAGCGTGGCAGTCTGGCATTACTGGCAGAATGCCGAACAATATTTGCGCAAACGGTACTTGCAGAAGATTTTCTGGTTGTTCGTCTATGATGTGATATTGAGCACTCTATTTTTCCCTTAAGGTGCCGATAACAGTTTACACGCAGGCATTACTTATTGAGGGCATGATGGATAACTTCCAGAAAGACATCGATGACAGGGCGAATCTTACTCTGTCGAACCGGTTTGAACTGTTGCTGTTTCGCCTTGGCACATCGTTAGATGCCGCTAAATCCGAGCTGTTTGGCATTAACGTTTTTAAATTGCGCGAAATCGTTCCGATGCCCACCTTTACCCGTCCTGCGGGAATGAAGCCGCCATTGCTTGGTATGGTCAATATCCGCGATCAGGTGATCCCGGTGATTGACCTCGCCGCAGTGGCCGGGTGTAAGCCAGCAACAGGTCTCAATATTCTGCTGATCACCGAATATGCCCGTAGCGTGCAGGCATTTGCGGTGGAATCCGTAGAGAATATCATTCGCCTGGACTGGAAACAGGTTCACACCGCAGAGAAAGCGATCAATGGTCGCTATATCACCAGTATTGCCTGCCTGGATGAAGATAAGGACACCAACAACCTTGCAATGGTGCTGGATGTTGAGCAGATCCTGTATGACATTGTGCCTGCGGATCATGACGTACACGGCGATCACGTGCCGGATAAAAAATTCAACCTTAAACCGGGTTCGGTGGCTATCGTGGCAGAAGACTCCAAAGTGGCGCGCGCCATGCTGGAAAAAGGTCTCAACGCGATGCAAATTCCGAACGCTATGCATATCACCGGTAAAGATGCCTGGGAGAAAATCCAGGTCATGGCACAGCAAGCGGAATCAGAAGGCGTGCCGGTAAGTGACAAAATTTCGATGGTATTGACCGACCTCGAAATGCCGGAGATGGATGGCTTCACCTTAACGCGTCTGATTAAAACCGACCCGCGTCTGAAGAACATTCCGGTGGTGATCCACTCATCACTCTCCGGCAGCGCCAACGAAGATCACGTCCGCAAAGTTCAGGCGGATGGCTACGTCGCGAAGTTCGAAATTAACGAACTTTCCGCTGTGATTCAGGAAGTGCTCGACCGCGCGGCAAATAATATTCGCGGCCCGTTGATTAGCCACCATCAGATTGCCTCAACACCGTTGCTGGCGAAGTAACCTTCCCGACATCGTTATTGACCCCCATAAAAAAACCGCCGATATCGGCGGTTTTTCTTTTCATCTTCCGGCTTATTACATCATTGGCATCGCCAGCTGTACGATGCTGATCAGCGGCTGCGGATAGATCCCCAGCAGCAGCACCAACAGGGCAGAGATCAGTACCACAATACCGCCCGCGCTGTATGCCCAGTCAGACGGCGCATCACGGTTCAATTGCTGCGGCGCACTCAGATAGAGACTCACCGCCACGCGCAGGTAGTAGTACAAACCAATCGCAGAACCCAGAACGACCGCACCCGTCAGCCACCACAGATGCGCCTGAACGCCCATCGCCAGGATGTAGAACTTACCGATAAAGCCTAAGGTCATCGGAATACCGGCCAGCGACAACATCATCACGGTCATTACCGCAGAGAGGATCGGGCGGTGCCAGAACAGGCCGCGATAGGAATAGAGCGACTCCGCATCCGGGCCGCGATAAGGGCTGGACATCAGGCTCACTACACCGAACGCGCCAAGGCTGCTGAACAGATAACCCGCCAGGTAAACACCCACGGTCTCCATCGACATCTGACCGCTTTGCAGTGCAATCAGCGCCACCAGCAAATAACCCAGGTGGGAGATGGAAGAGTAACCGAGCAGACGTTTAATATTGGTCTGGCTCAGCGCCATCAGGTTACCGAAGATAATAGAGGCGAAGGCAATAATGCCCAACACCACACGCACGGCTTCACTGTTACCAACCGGCGCGTAGAGAAACAGACGCATCACCACACCAAAAATGGCGATCTTACTGGCGGTGGCCAGAAAAGTGGAAACCGGAGCAGGCGCGCCCTGGTAAACATCAGGCGTCCACAGGTGGAACGGCACCAGCGACAGTTTAAAGCCAAGGCCAACAATCATCAGCC
This sequence comes from Kosakonia sp. WA-90, assembly GCF_039871955.1. Taxonomy (NCBI): domain Bacteria; kingdom Pseudomonadati; phylum Pseudomonadota; class Gammaproteobacteria; order Enterobacterales; family Enterobacteriaceae; genus Kosakonia; species Kosakonia sp. WA-90. The sequence goes on along the minus strand of NZ_JBDPLJ010000002.1, from coordinate 326,336 downwards.
CCAACCCCGTCAACAGCAGCGGTTCATGCAGCACGTTCTGACCCAGCGCTTTACCGATGGCGACAAACGCCAGGTTGCCAGTCTGCGCGTACACCAGTGCAATACCAAACAGCAGGAATGAAGAGGCCGCTGCGGAAAGAATGGTGTATTTGATACTGGCTTCCAGCGAGCGTTTCTGACGGAAGGCGTAGCCAACCAGACCAAATAACGGCAGCGAAATCAGTTCAATACCGAGGAACAGCGACGCCATATGGTTAGCGTTCGCCAGCAAAATGCCGCCCAGCGCGGCAATCAGCACCAGCAGATAGAACTCTTCTTTGTTGTCGGTGTAACCTTCCAGCCACGGATAGGCGAAAGTACACGTGGCGAGGCTCGCCAGCAGCACCAGCCCGGTGTACAGCATGGCATAGCCGTCAACGCGCATCAGCGGGGTAACATCCATCGCCCCTGCCTGACCGACAAACCACAGGGAGAGCAGCGCGACGTTGAGACCAATGACCGACAGCGTGGCATTGAGGAAATGGTTGCGTCGCCACGCAATGGAGAGCATCACAACCACCACCGTCAATCCGACGATCAGCAGCGGCAGCAGCGCAATCAGGTGTTGTGGAGTTATTGTCATGGCGATTTACGGCCTTGTAGTAGTAACGGAATTAACAAACCACTGCTGGATATTGCCCATCGCGGAATGCGAGGTATCCAGAATCGGCTGCGGATAGAAGCCGAGCAGTACCAGAAGCACGACCAGAATCAGGATCATAAACAGTTCGCGCAGTGACAACCCCGGCAGCTCAGCGCTGGCCAGTTCGCTCTTCGCTTTACCGAAGTAGGCGCGGTGCAGCATCGCCAGCGAATAAACTGACGCAAAGACCAGACCGAAGGTGGAAATCACGGTGATCACCGGCACGACCTGATAGCTGCCGAAGAGGATCATAAACTCACCGACGAAGTTCCCCGTTCCCGGCATACCAAGCGTTGCCACGGCAAAGAACATCGACAGCGCCGGCAACCATTTAATCTTGCCCCACAATCCACCCATCATCCGCATATCGCGGGTATGCAGGCGTTCGTACAACTGGCCGCAAAGAATAAACAGACCGGCCGCAGAGAGACCATGCGCAATCATCTGGATAACCGCGCCCTGGTACGCCAGCTGGTTACCGGTGTAAATCGCAATCAGCACGAAACCCATGTGCGACACAGATGTGTAGGCAATCAGACGTTTGATATCGGTCTGGGTGAAGGCCATCCACGCACCGTAGAAAATGCCGATAACACCCAGCCACATGGCGATGGGCGCAAACTCTGCCGACGCGTTAGGGAACAGCGGCAGCGAGAAGCGCAGCAGACCGTAGGCCGCCGTTTTCAGCAGGATCCCCGCGAGGTCCACGGAACCGGCGGTCGGCGCTTGTGAGTGCGCGTCCGGCAACCAGCCATGCAGCGGTACCACCGGCATTTTCACTGCAAAGGCAATGAAGAAGCCGAGCATTAACAGGTATTCGACGTTGTCAGACATCGGCGTTTTCAGCAGATCCTGATAATCGAAAGTCCATACGCCCGTCGCGTTGTAGTGCACCAGCACCAGCGCCAGGATGGCAATCAACATCACCAGACCACTGGCCTGGGTATAGATGAAGAATTTAGTCGCGGCGGTAATACGCGTCTTCCCGTCGGAGGCTTTGTGGCCCCACAGTGCGATCAGGAAGTACATCGGCACCAGCATCATTTCCCAGAAGAAGAAGAACAGGAACATGTCGATGGCAAGGAACACGCCGATAACGCCGCCCAGGATCCACATCAGGTTAAGATGGAAGAAGCCCTGGTATTTTTCGATTTCACGCCAGGAGCAAAGCACCGCCAGCACACCGAGGAAACCCGTCAGGGTCACCATCAGCAACGACAGGCCATCCAGACCGAGATGGATACTGATGCCAAAGCGCGGGATCCAGTCCAGTTTGAACGACTCCTGCCATTGCGGGAACTGGGTGGCCTGCGTCAGAGAGTAGCCGCCCTGCAACCAAAGATGCAGAGAGAGTGCCAGCGTCAGTCCCATGGTAATCAGCGCGATCCAGCGCGGCACCTTCACGCCGAAGCGTTCGGTCTGCCAGCAGAGGAAGCCGCCGATAAAGGGGATGAGTATTAGCCAGGGTAATAACATGGCGGTGTATGTCCCTTATATTAATTCCTGTTCAGGCTATCGTGCTCGCCAGCCTGATTAGCAGGAATACTTACCTAAAATATGTTTTCATCGGAGGCGGAGTTCCCCGCCTCACAACTCACACAAACTCAACGCAATACCATCAACAGCGCCAGCACCACAACGGCACCAATGCTCATCGACGCCACATACCAGCGCAGGTATCCGTTCTCGCTAAACAGCAGACCTTTGCCTGCAAAGCGGGACAGGATAGCCGGGATGTTCATCAGTGCATTCAGCGGGTCGCTCTTCAGCAGCCACGCAATACCGAGGTACGGTTTGACGAATACGCGATCGTACAGCCAGTCGAAGCCCCAGGCATTGAACCACCAGGTACCGAAGAAGCGCCCTGCCGCACTGTTGGCAACCGAAGTCACCAGCGTACGTTTACCCAGCCACAGCCAGGCGGCCAGCAGGATACCGATGATCGCTACCGCACCAGACGCGACTTCCAGCATCACCACACTGCTGTGCGCAAGCTCGGTGGTATCCGGCAGTACGCCTTTCAGCGGCGGCACAATCATTGCGCCAATAAAGGTGGAGAGCACCAGCAACACGATCAGCGGCAGATGATGGGTGATGCCCTTCCCTGCATGCGCGTGAATTTGTTCTTTCCCGTGGAAAACGATGAAAATCAGGCGGAAGGTATACAGCGATGTCATAAACGCACCGACCAGGCCCGCGATCATCAGATTGATATGACCGTTAGCCACTGCACCTGCCAGGATCTCATCTTTACTGAAGAAACCGGCGGTCAGCATCGGCAGCGCAGACAGCGCGGCGCCCCCCACCAGGAAGCAGACATACACCAGCGGAATCGACTTACGCAGACCGCCCATTTTGAAGATGTTCTGTTCGTGATGGCAGGCGAGGATCACCGAACCGGACGACAGGAACAGCAGCGCTTTAAAGAACGCATGCGTCATCAGGTGGAAAATCGCCGCATCCCATGCCTGCACGCCCAGCGCCAGGAACATGTAACCAATCTGGCTCATCGTCGAGTACGCGAGTACGCGTTTGATATCCGTTTGCACCAGCGCGGCGAAACCGGCCATCAGCAACGTCACCGCACCGACAATACCCACCAAATGCAGCACTTCCGGCGTCAGCAGGAACAGACCATGAGTACGGGCAATCAGATAGACGCCTGCGGTCACCATGGTGGCGGCGTGGATCAACGCTGAAACCGGAGTCGGACCGGCCATTGCATCTGCAAGCCAGGTTTGCAACGGAAGTTGCGCGGATTTACCTACCGCACCGCCCAGTAACATCAGCGTTGCCCACATCAGCATGGTGTTGCCATTCGCAAAGTGCTGCGGTGCCAGTTCCACCATTTCGCGGAAGTTCAGCGTGCCCAGTTCGTTGTAGAGAATGAACAACGCAAACGCGAGGAACACATCACCAACACGGGTCACGACAAACGCTTTCATTGCCGCTGCGCCATTCTTTGGATCGGTGTAATAGAAACCGATCAGCAGGTAAGAGCACAGCCCCACGCCTTCCCAGCCGAGATACATCAGCAACAGGTTATCGCCCAGCACCAGCACCACCATGCTCGCAATGAACAGGTTGGTGTAAGCGAAGAAGCGGGAGTAGCCCTCTTCACCGCGCATATACCAGGAAGCGAACATGTGGATCAGGAAACCCACACCGGTCACGACTGACAGCATGGTTAACGACAGCCCGTCCAGCACCAGGTTGAAACCGATATTGAAATCGCCAACCGCCATCCAGGTCCACAGTGGTTTAGCGAAAGGCTGCTGACCATTGTTGAAAAAATCAACGCCGACAATCGCCGTGACCAGTGCCGCCAGACCAATCGACCCCACCCCCACGGTAGCGGAGAGGTTTTCTGACCAGCGCCCACGGGAAAAGGCCAGCAATACAAAGCCAATTAAAGGAAAAATAATGGTTAAGGCGAGCATGTTCATCCACGCATCTCACTTACTGAATCGATATTCAGATTCTGGCGGCGACGATGGAGTTGCAGCAGCAACGCCAGGCCAATGCTCGCTTCCGCAGCCGCGAGGCTGATCGCGAGGATATACATTACCTGACCGTCGGTCTGGCCCCAGTAGCTGCCCGCGACCACAAAGGCCAGCGCGGCGGCGTTAATCATGATTTCCAACCCAATCAGCATAAACAGCAGATTGCGGCGGATAACCAGACCGGTTAACCCCAAAACAAACAAAATCGCAGCGAGGATCAGTCCATGTTGCAAGGGGATCATGCGCGCTCCTCCGTTTTTCTTTTTGCGCGGTCATCAGCGCGATTGCTCAGCACTTCGCCCATACGATCTTCACGCCCTACGTGGAAGGCGACAACCAGACCAGCCAGCAGTAGCATTGACGCCAGCTCGACCGCCAGTACGTAAGGACCAAACAGTGTGATGCCGACCTCTTTCGCATTGATTGGCGTACCCTCGATGCCCTGATCGTTCACGCCAAGGATGGCATAAATCATGACCACCAGCAGTACGGCGGAGAGCAGTGCCGGACCTACCCAGATTTGCGGAGAGAGCCAGTTGCGCTCCTGCTCGACAACGGTATTGCCCAGGTTGAGCATCATCACCACGAACACAAACAGCACCATGATGGCCCCGGCGTAAACGATGATCTCCAGCGCACCGGCGAAGTACGCGCCGAGTGAGAAGAAAACCCCGGCAATCGCCAACAGGGACACAATCAGGTACAGCAACGCATGCACCGGGTTGGTATGCGTAATCACGCGAACCGTCGTCAGGATGGCGACCAGGCCACAGATATAAAAAGCGAACTCCATTGCCCTCTCCTTACGGTAACAGGCTCTTGACGTCGATAGGTTTGGCTTCGTTTTCCGCTTCACCTTTATCTTTGCCGTCGATTGCCATACCTGCCATCCGGTAGAAGTTATATTCCGGGTATTTACCCGGACCGGAGATCAGCAGATCCTCTTTTTCGTACACCAGATCCTGACGCTTAAACTCGCCCATTTCGAAATCCGGCGTGAGCTGAATAGCTGTTGTCGGGCACGCTTCTTCACACAGGCCGCAGAAGATGCAGCGGGAGAAGTTGATACGGAAAAACTCCGGATACCAGCGCCCATCCTGCATCTCCGCTTTTTGCAACGAAATACAGCCTACCGGACAGGCTACCGCGCACAGGTTACAGGCAACGCAGCGCTCAGAACCGTCCGGATCGCGCGTCAGCACGATACGGCCACGATAGCGCGGCGGCAGGTAAACAGGCTCTTCCGGATACATCCGGGTTTCGCGTTTCGCAAACGCGTGCAGGCCAATCATCCAGATACTACGGACCTGGGTGCCGAAGCCCACGATTAATTCTTTTAACGTCATGGTCTTTTCACCCCTTATTGCGCTTGCCAGAGAATGACGGCCGCCGTTCCCAGCAAGTTAATCAGCGTCAGCGGCAGGCAGATTTTCCAGCCGAACGACATCACCTGGTCATAACGCGGACGCGGTAACGCAGCGCGGATCAAAATAAACATCATCATAAAGAACGCGGTTTTGAGCGCGAACCAGATGAATGGCGGTAAGAACGGCCCGTGCCAGCCACCGAAGAAGAGCGTGACCATCAAGGCGGAAATGGTGACGATACCGATATATTCACCAACGAAGAACAGACCGAATTTCATACCGGAATATTCGATGTGGTAACCATCCGCCAGTTCCTGCTCTGCTTCCGGCTGGTCAAACGGATGGCGGTGACACACCGCCACACCCGCGATTGCAAACGTCACAAAACCGAAGAACTGCGGGATAACGTTCCACAAACCTGTCTGGCTGTTGACGATATCGGTCATATTGAATGAACCGGCCTGAGCGACAACCCCCATCAGGGAAAGCCCGAGGAACACTTCGTAGCTCAGCGTCTGCGCAGATGCGCGCATCGCTCCCAGCAAAGAGTATTTGTTGTTGCTCGACCAGCCGGCAAACAGCACCGCGTAGACGGCCAGGCCTGCCATCATCAGGAAGAAGAGGATCCCGATGTTCAGGTCGGCCACCACCCAGGTGGGGCTGACCGGCACAATGGCAAACGCTAACAGCAGCGAGGTAAACGCAATCATTGGCGCAAGCGTGAAGATCACGCGATCCGAGAATTGCGGGATCCAGTCCTCTTTAAAGAACATCTTAATCATGTCCGCCACCAGCTGGAGTGAGCCCCCCCAGCCGACGCGGTTCGGTCCGTAACGATTCTGGAACAGACCCAGCAGACGACGTTCGCCAAAGCTCATAAATGCGCCGCAGGTGACCACCACCAGCAGGATCACCACCGCCTTCAGGATGCTTAACAGAATGTCGATAACATCCGGTGTTAACCAGCTCATGCTTGCGCCTCCTGCAGATTTTCAAGACGTGCTCCGGCCAGAACCGGCGCAATGCCCGGCATGCCCATCGGCAAACCGACCTGCCCTGCCGCCAGACCTTCAGAAACCTGCAACGGCAGGCTGATAGTCTGCCCTTCGTAGGTAAAGGAGATATGCGCACCCGCGTTAACACCAAGCTTCGCCGCATCGACCGGGTTAAGCTTGATGTACGGTTGCGGCATACGGCTCTGGAACACCGGCGAGCGCTGCGACAATTCGTCACTGCCGAACAGATGATAGTACGGAGCGATACGCCATTTGCCGTCCTGCGCTTCAAACGCGCCTGGTACGGATGTGAAGTAATCCAGCCCGGTTTCAGAGGCTTCAATCAGGCGTACGCCCGGATCGCCATGGCGCAGATGTCCCCCCACTTCATCCTGGAACTTGTTCCAGGCCTGCGGTGAGTTCCAGCCCGGCGCCCACGCGAACGGAATTTGCGAACGCGGTGCAGACGGCTGGTTGTTCCCTTCCATGGAGAAGGCAAACATGGTGTCTTTATCCTGCGGCTGACGCGGCTCATGCACGCTGATATTGGCGCGCATAGCAGTACGTCCGCTGTAGCGATGCGGTTCACGCGCCAGTTTCTGCCCACGAATGCGGAAGCTGGCATCCGGCGCGGCGTCTTTAATACCGGCCAGTTGCGGCAAGGCTTCTACCACTGCGTCGATCACGTGATCAAGCTGTGTCCAGTCCACCTCGCGGTTTTGTACGGTACTGTGCAGTGAGTGCAGCCAGCGCCAGCTCTCCAGCATCAGGGTTTTGCTGTCGTAATAGCTCGGGTCATACACCTGGAAGAAGCGCTGCGCGCGGCCTTCGTTATTGATGACCGTACCGTCGCTTTCCGCAAAACTTGCGGCAGAGAGCACGAGGTGCGCCTTGTCCATGATCGCCGTGCGCTGGTGATCAATCACCAGTACCAGTGGTGCTTTCGCCAGTGCGGCGTCAACGCGGGCTGCGCTGGCATGACGGTGCAGATCGTTTTCCAGCACCACAACCGCGTCTGCACTGCCGCTTTCCAGCTCAGCCAAGGCATCATCGAGGCTACCGCCGCCGATCAGGCCAAGACCCATACTGTTCACCGAACGGGCAATCATCGTCACGCCGACATCGGAACCACGGCCTTTCAGCGCTTTGGCGACGTTTGCCGCCGCGTGGATCACGTCGGCGCTGCCGGCGTTCGTACCGGAAATAATCAGCGGTTTTTTCGCCCCGGCCAGCGCCTGAACGATAACATCCACTTTGCTCTTCAGGTCGTTGCTCAGGCCGTCGACCGCCGGAGCGGAATCATCCAGCGCGTGAGCGATAGCGAAGCCTAACCGCGCCTGATCTTCCACCGGAGCGCAGTAGGTCCACGCGGCGATATCATCCAGGCGAGTGCTGTCGATGTTAGTGACGAACAGCGGATGTTTGGCACGCTGACCAATGTTCATGATTGCGGCAATCTGCCAGTCGGCGACTTTTTGCGCCGCCGCCATTTCACGGGCTTTGCCTTTCACTGCCTGACGGACAGCCAGAGCGACACGTGCGCCCGTCTGCGTGATGTCTTCTCCCAGGATCAGCACCGCGTCATAGGATTCGATTTCGCGCAACGCCGGGGTATGGATACCGCCTTCGCGCAGCACTTTCAGCGCCAGCTCCAGACGTTGTTGCTCGCCTTTTGCAATGCCGGTATAGAAGTTTTCCGCACCGACCAGTTCACGCAGCGCAAAGTTGCTCTCCACGCTGGCGCGCGGCGAGCCAATACCGATCACTTTCTTCGACTGACGTAGAATATCCGCTGCGCCCTGCATCGCCTGCTCGGCGTTAAGGGTGATCAGATCGTCGCCACGACGCTGAACCGGCTGACGCGGACGGTCTTTCAGGTTGACGTAGCCGTAGCCGAAACGACCGCGGTCGCACAGGAAATAGTGGTTAACCGTACCGTTATAACGGTTTTCGATGCGACGCAGCTCGCCATAACGTTCGCCCGGACTGGTGTTGCAGCCCAGCGAGCACTGCTGGCAGATGCTCGGTGCGAACTGCATATCCCATTTACGGTTATAACGTTCGGAGTGGGTTTTGTCTGTGAATACGCCAGTCGGGCAGATTTCCACCAGGTTGCCGGAGAATTCACTTTCCAGCACGCCGTCTTCCGGACGCCCAAAGTAGACGTTATCGTGCGCGCCATAGACGCCAAGATCCGTGCCGTCTGCATAGTCTTTGTAGTAACGCACACAGCGATAGCAGGCGATGCAGCGGTTCATTTCGTGAGAGATGAACGGCCCCAGATCCTGATTGCGGTGAGTACGTTTGGTAAAGCGATAGCGACGGAAGCTGTGACCGGTCATCACGGTCATATCCTGCAGGTGGCAGTTGCCCCCCTCTTCGCAAACCGGGCAATCGTGCGGGTGGTTGGTCATCAACCACTCCACGACGCTTTCGCGGAATTGCTTCGCTTCATCATCGTCGATCGAAATGAAAGTACCGTCGGATGCCGGTGTCATACAGGACATCACCAGGCGGCCACGCGTGTCTTCCGCGTTTTGATATTGCTTCACCGCACACTGGCGGCACGCACCCACGCTCCCCAGCGCCGGATGCCAGCAAAAATAAGGAATATCAAGGCCCAGGGAGAGACATGCCTCAAGCAGGTTGTCCGCCCCATTTACCTCGTATTCTTTGCCGTCTACATGAATAGTAGCCATTAGCATGCTTCCAGTTGTCTCAGTCCGCGACTGAGAGTTAATCAAAATTCTGTTCGCGTCCCCTCATCGGTTCAGGATGAGGGGAGAACCATTACCAGCGCGCTTTCAGCAAGTTTGGCTGGATACCGCCAATCGCATGGGTATTGCTGAATTGCTGTTTGATGCCCGCTTCAAACTCTTCGCGGAAATATTTAATCGCGCTCTGTAACGGTTCCACCGCACCTGGCGCATGCGCGCAGAAGGTTTTACCCGGCCCGAGTTGTCGACACAGTTGCTCAAGTGTCTCGATATCTCCGGGCTGGCCTTCACCACGCTCCAGCGCTCGCAGGATTTTTACGCTCCACGGCAGGCCGTCGCGGCATGGCGTACACCAACCGCACGACTCGCGTGCGAAGAACTCTTCCAAGTTACGCACCAGCGAAACCATGTTGATTTCGTGGTCAACGGCCATCGCCAGCGATGTGCCCAGACGGCTTCCCGCTTTACCGATGCTTTCGAACTCCATCGGCAGGTCAAGGTGCGCTTCGGTCAGGAAGTCAGTACCCGCACCGCCCGGCTGCCAGGCTTTAAATTTCAGGCCATCGCGCATGCCGCCCGCGTAATCCTCAAGAATTTCACGGGCCGTGGTGCCGAACGGCAGTTCCCACAGACCGGGGTTTTTCACGCGGCCAGAGAAGCCCATCAGCTTGGTGCCAGTATCTTTACTGGTCGAAATGTTCTGATACCACTCAACACCGTTTGCCAGGATAGCCGGAACGTTGCACAGGGTTTCGACGTTGTTAACACAGGTCGGTTTCCCCCACACGCCGGAACTTGCCGGGAAAGGCGGTTTGGAACGCGGGTTAGCACGGCGACCTTCCAGCGAGTTAATCAGCGCGGTCTCTTCACCACAGATATAACGCCCGGCCCCGGTATGCACGAACAGCTCAAAATCAAAACCGGTGCCGAGGATATTTTTACCCAGCAGTCCGGCTTCAGTCGCTTCTGCAATGGCGCGGCGCAGGTGAACCGCTGCTTCAATATACTCACCACGCAGGAAGATATAGCCACGGTACGCTTTCAGCGCGAATGCCGAGATGAGCATACCTTCCACCAACAGGTGTGGCAGTTGCTCCATCAACAGGCGGTCTTTATAGGTGCCCGGCTCCATTTCATCCGCATTACACAGCAGGTAGCGGATATTCATCGATTCATCTTTCGGCATCAGACTCCACTTCAACCCCGTGGAGAAGCCCGCGCCGCCGCGGCCTTTCAGACCGGAGTCTTTTACCGCATTGACAATTTCGTCCGGCGCCATACCTGTTAACGCTTTACGCGCACCGGCATAGCCATTTTTGCTCTGATACTCGTCCAGCCACACCGGCTGTTTGTCATCACGCAGACGCCAGGTCAGCGGATGGGTTTCGGGAGTACGGATAACTGTTTTCATTTATACCGCTCCAGTAAATCAGGGATCCCTTCCGGTGTAAGATGACTGTGAGTATCCTCATCAATCATCATATTCGGGCCTTTGTCGCAGTTACCCAGGCAGCAGGTGGGAAGCAGCGTAAAGCGACCGTCGAAGGTAGTCTGGCCTGGCTTGATCTTCAGGTGGCTTTCAATCGCCGACTGAATGCCCTGATACCCGGTGATATGGCACACTACGCTGTCGCAATAGCGAATAACGTGGCGACCTACCGGCTGGCGGAAGATCTGGCTATAGAATGTCGCCACGCCTTCAACGTCGCTCGCCGGGATACCCAGAACATCGGCAATGGCGTAAATCGCGCCATCCGGCACCCAGCCACGCTGCTTCTGAACGATTTTCAGCGCTTCAATGGACGCCGCACGCGGGTCTTCGTAGTGGTGCTTTTCGTGCTCAATTGCCTCACGCTCTGCCGCACTCAGCTCAAAAGCCTCGGTTTGTGGTTGTTGATTCTCGTGCATAATTAGCGGTCCACATCTGACATAACAAAATCGATACTACCCAGATAAACGATAAGGTCGGAGACCAGGCTGCCGCGGATCGCCGACGGGATTTGCTGCAGGTGCGCAAAGCTCGGTGTACGAACGCGAGTACGGTAGCTCATGGTGCTGCCATCGCTGGTCAGGTAGTAACTGTTAATACCCTTGGTTGCCTCGATCATCTGGAAGGATTCGTTTGCCGGCATCACCGGTCCCCACGAGACCTGCAGGAAGTGAGTAATCAGGGTTTCGATATGTTGCAGCGTGCGCTCTTTCGGCGGCGGCGTCGTCAGCGGATGATCCGCTTTGAACGGGCCTTCCGGCATGTTGTTCAGGCACTGCTCAAGGATACGCAGGCTCTGGCGCAGCTCTTCAACTTTCAGCATCACGCGGGTGTAACAGTCGCTGACGCCGCCGCCCACCGGCACTTCAAAGTCAAAGTTCTCGTAACCGGAGTACGGACGTGCTTTACGCACGTCAAAGTCAATACCGGTCGCACGCAGGCCAGCACCGGTGGTGCCCCACTCCAGCGCCTCTTTTGCGCCGTAAGCGGCAACGCCCTGCGAGCGGCCTTTCAGAATGGTGTTACGCAGCGCCGCCTTCTCATAGGAAGCCAGACGTTTTGGCATCCAGTCGAGGAACTCGCGCAGCAGTCGATCCCAACCGCGCGGCAGATCGTGCGCTACACCGCCGATGCGGAACCAGGCCGGGTGCATACGGAAACCGGTAATGGCTTCCACCAGATCGTAGATTTTTTGACGATCGGTAAAGGCGAAGAACACCGGCGTCATCGCGCCTACGTCCTGAATAAAGGTTGAGATATAGAGCAAGTGGCTGTTGATGCGGAACAACTCAGAAAGCATCACACGGATGACGTTAACGCGATCCGGCACCGTAATGCCCGCCAGTTTTTCCACCGCCAGCACGTAAGGCATTTCGTTAACGCAGCCGCCGAGGTACTCGATACGGTCGGTATAAGGAATGTAGCTGTGCCAGGACTGGCGCTCACCCATTTTTTCCGCACCGCGATGGTGGTAACCGATGTCCGGTACGCAATCGACGATCTCTTCGCCATCCAGTTGCAGAATAATGCGGAATGCACCGTGCGCGGAGGGGTGGTTCGGGCCGAGGTTGAGGAACATAAAGTCCTCATTGTCGGTGCCGCGCTTCATACCCCAGTCTTCCGGTTTAAAGGTCAGCGACTCCATTTCCAGATCCTGCTTGGCTTTCGTCAGCTCAAACGGATCGAATTCGGTGGCGCGCGCCGGGTAATCTTTACGCAATGGGTGACCCGTCCAGGTCTGCGGCATCATAATGCGCGTCAAATGCGGATGACCGTTAAAGGTGATACCAAACATCTCCCAGGTTTCACGCTCGTACCAGTTGGCGTTCGGGAAGATTTTGGTCATCGTCGGCACGTTCAGATCGTTTTCAGCCAGTGCCACCTTCAACATGATGTCGCGGTTGCGATCGATAGAGATCAGGTGATAGAAAACGGAAAAATCCGCGGCGGGCAAACCAGCGCGGTGGGTGCGCAGACGTTCGTCCATGCCGTGCAGGTCGAACAGCATGACGTAAGGCTTCGGCAGTTTCTTTAAAAAATCGAAAACTTCCAGTAATTGCTCACGCTTAACCCAGACTACGGGTACCCCGGTGCGGGTCGCCTGAACGGTAAAGGCATCCGGCCCAAAACGGTTGCGCAATTCGCCAATGACCGGATCATCCAAATGATCCCGGGTCTGCCATGCGGCTTCTTGCGCAGTTAAATCGGTCATATTGTTCACCATTGCAAAGGGTCCGTGGTGACTGTCAGGTATGGCTTCGCGTTATTGGATTATTGAAATGCGAAGTTTCTTCCATTACCCGCAGGCGCAAATTAAATCTCGTCCGGCGTACGCAGATTGGTAACGGCAATGCGTTCGCCACGCTTACGGTCGCGTTCAGACTGCATATTGGCGCGGTAAACGCCCTGATCGCCGACCACCCATGAGAGCGGGCGACGTTCTTTGCCAATCGACTCCTGCAACAGCATCAGCGCCTGCATATAGGCTTCAGGACGCGGCGGGCAGCCCGGGATGTAAACATCCACCGGGATAAATTTGTCGACGCCCTGCACAACAGAATAGATGTCGTACATACCACCGGAGTTTGCGCAGGCTCCCATGGAGATAACCCACTTCGGCTCGAGCATCTGGTCGTAAAGACGCTGGATAACCGGCGCCATCTTGGTAAAACAGGTACCCGCCACCACCATCAGGTCGGCCTGACGAGGAGAGGCGCGCAGTACTTCTGCACCAAAACGCGCAACGTCGTGTACCGCAGTAAACGACGTCACCATCTCTACATAGCAACATGAAAGGCCAAAGTTATAAGGCCAAATTGAGTTTTTACGGCCCCAGTTCACCATATCGTGCAGGGCATTTTCGAGCTTGCCCATATACACACTACGGTTGATCTCTTGTTCCAGGGGGTCGGTTACGATCTCCTGTTTTTGCAGGGGGTAACGGTCGTTCTCACCGTTAGGATCTATGCGGGTGAGCGTATAATCCATCTTATTGCCTCGCGGTTAGCGTTGACGATCAGTGTAGCTGTTAGTCTCTGGGTTCATGAGCTCGCGGCGCGAACGCGCGGGCGTCCAGTCCAGCGCACCAATACGCACCAGATAAACGAGACCAGCCAGCAGCACTAAAATGAAAATTGCGGCTTCGACAAAACCGACCCAACCACTCTCGCGAATGGAGGTTGACCATGCGAATAAGTAGAGCGCTTCAACGTCGAAGATGACGAAGAACATGGCCACCAGATAGAACTTGGCAGACAGGCGTAAACGAGCGGAACCGACAGAATCGATACCCGATTCGAAAGGAACGTTTTTGTGCCTCGCGCGCGCGCGACCGCCTAAAAACCGACCGCCAATCAGCATGAAGCAGCACAAGCCAATGGCGACAATAAGAAAGATAGCGAATGCCCAATGATGAGCGATGATTTCAGTGGATGTTGACATACGCATTGCTTAACTCAAAAGGTAGCGTTAAAACCTCTGCTCTTGCTGGCAGATGACGCCACATCGATTCACGGGGAGGAATAAAAAACCACACATTTACTGTGTAAATAGCAAGTACAGCTAAACGATGTGGGTTTTTACTCCTTTCTATAACCTTTTGTCAACTTTAACAAAAGTTTACTCACATTAGTTTACATCGGCAGCAATCCATTAACATTTAATGCCGTTTTCGTGTTCAGCGTCGCGCTTTACCGAAAAAAAAACCGGTGTTGAATCGTGTCCGTTGTGAGTTTTCATAAACATTACTCTCCCATTTTGACAGGATTTTGTCCGGATTCCTCCCCCTCTGCGGGAGTATTTTCTTGATCTGTGACACGCTTTTGTTAATTCATCACTAAAAACAGCAACAATCCGGTGCGATTTTTAACATGAACAGAAGGCATGAAAAACTATAGTTGATAAAGGGATACTTTGCTGTGAAGGGGATTAACGTATTGAAAAAAATAATCATTTATTTGACCAATAATTCAATTGATCATTATTTGTTCAAAAAATGAACCAATGGCATTACTTTTCCCGTCAGAGGTTCATTTTTGCACTTACATTTTGTTACGAGATTTTGGAACGAATGTTATCCAAAGTCCCCTTCAATAATGAGAGAGTCACCTCCCCCTTCGGTGGTACTGCTGCCGTAATGCCACGGATTCTGATAATGCTCCATCGCCTGGAAAATAACCTGCGCCAGCTCATTCTGGCTATGCGGGTTATAGCAAAGCAAGTATTCCGTATCGGGCAGCATCGGCAAACCATCCGTTCGCCCTAACACGCGCAATTCCGGACTCATCATTTCCACCGGTCGCGCGGTTACACCCAGCCCCGCTTTTACCGCCGCTTTAACGGCAGAAAGCGTGGAGGCAACATAAGCCATCCGCCAGGGAATATCGGCATCATTTAATGCGTTGATCACCATATCGCGAAAGGCGCTGGGCTCATCCAGCAATACCAGCGGCACCGCTTCACCTTTTTGCAGCACATATTCAGCCGAACAGTACCAGTGAGTGGGTGAGGTGCGTAGCGTCATGGCATCGAATTGCCCGGAGCGATGGGTCGTCACCACAAGATCAACGTCATGATCCTGCAGTCGATCGCCAGAGAGAGGGTTACGTTTGACACGAACATCAAGCGCCAGTTTCGGGTATACCGAGCTTATACGATTAAGCAAAAACGGCAGAATAGTATCGGCGGATTCATCCGAAGCGCCAATAGTGAGTACCCCCTGAAGATTGCTGAACATCAACGACGTACAGGCTTCATCATTGAACCGTAAAATCTTTCTTGCATAGCCCAGTAACTGAATACCATGCTCGGTCAAGAGCTTATTACGACCATGGCGGGCAAAAAGTTCTTTTCCCACTAACTGCTCCAGCCGCTGCATTTGCTGACTTACGGCAGACTGGGTGCGACAAACTGCAGCAGCCGCCGCAGCAAAGGTGTTAAGATCAGCGACCGCAACGAATGTTCTCAGCAGATCGAGGTCGAGATTCAGTATCGGACGATTTGCATTTATCATAATTTTTCACTTACGGGTTGCTCGCGCGGAGTTACCCGGGTTTATGCTGTGCTCGTAAGATTAAGTAATTCCATTTAAAAAGTGCATCCTGCAAAGTCAAGACCAGTATCACCCTGACTTTAAGTTCTGTGTTAATAGTTCGCTGTCTAAGGCAGGCTGAACTTGATGACTTTATTTTGCATACTCCCATTCCTTTTAGATATATAAACCATGCCAAAATGTGTTAATCCTTTTAAAGAAAAACATTTTCACGCAACATTCGCGGTCATACATAGCACAGGCATCATATACAACCAGTTCATATGACTGATTGGGAGTAAAAACCATGAATAACAATCAACTAAAATTAAGAAATATCCCACAGAAAAAGCAAGGCCTTTTGCTTATGAACCATTTCCGACACCTCTAAGTTTAACCTAAAACCCTTATATTTATAAGCGTTATTAAGGATAATCTGAAGATAAAAAATGACATGACACCCAACTTAGTTATATTAATATTAATGATAGTCATAGTTCCTATTCTCAATATTAAATAGCTATTATTTGAAGAACAGTCCAACTATTAATAACGCTTAACATTGCGTTCACAGTGCTCCCCTTCCCCTACCAGAAATGATGAATACCCCGTACCCTCATTCAGATTTTACGCCAAAACTCCGCGGCCATGGCTCCGTCATGCCAAACACATACTAAACAAATGGATTTTAACAACACAAAATAATAGATAAAAGCATGATACCAACACCAACAACCATTCGTCAGTTAAAAAACAGTTTAATTAACAGATGAAAAGTCAAAGAGACAGTTAAAAAGCCGTTAACACAAAATGAGTTAAGACAAAATCTTCTCCTGCTGACCCTTCAAAACGTGCGGACGTGGGAGTACATTGTTCCGTGCTCACTTCCACGGCAGGCAGTGACAAATTCTAGCTAAAAGGTCAAAGGTTCATGTCCTCCATCGAAAAATCCAGCAAATTAGATAACGTCTGTTACGACATCCGTGGCCCGGTTCTGAAAGAAGCAAAGCGCCTGGAAGAAGAAGGCAATAAGGTTCTTAAACTTAACATCGGCAACCCAGCCCCCTTTGGCTTTGAGGCGCCGGATGAAATACTGGTCGATGTGATTCGTAATCTGCCAGGTGCGCAAGGTTACTGTGATTCAAAAGGGCTGTACTCCGCCCGCAAAGCAATCATGCAGCACTATCAGGCGCGCGGGATGCGCGAAGTCACTGTCGAAGACATTTATATAGGCAATGGTGTTTCTGAACTGATTGTGCAGTCCATGCAGGCACTGCTGAACAGTGGCGATGAAATGCTGGTTCCTGCGCCGGACTACCCACTGTGGACCGCCGCCGTATCACTCTCCAGCGGGAAAGCGGTGCACTACTTATGTGATGAATCATCGGGCTGGTTCCCCGATCTCGACGATATCCGCGCGAAAATTACTCCCCGCACACGCGGTATTGTGATCATCAACCCCAATAACCCTACCGGCGCGGTTTACTCAAAAGAGCTGCTGATGGAGATCGTTGAGATTGCGCGTCAGCACAACCTGATCATTTTTGCTGACGAAATCTACGACAAAATCCTCTACGACGACGCCGAACATCACTCGATTGCCGCGCTGGCACCGGATCTGTTTACCATCACGTTTAACGGCCTGTCGAAAACGTATCGGGTTGCGGGTTTCCGTCAGGGCTGGATGGTACTCAGCGGGCCGAAAAAACACGCCAAAGGCTATATTGAAGGGCTGGAAATGCTGGCCTCAATGCGCCTGTGCGCTAACGTACCTGCACAGCACGCCATTCAGACAGCGCTTGGCGGTTACCAGAGCATTAGCGAGTTTATTGTGCCGGGCGGCCGTCTGTACGAGCAGCGTAACCGCGCCTGGGAGTTGATCAACGACATTCCGGGCGTTTCCTGCGTGAAGCCAAACGGCGCGTTGTATATGTTCCCGAAAATTGACGCAAAACGCTTTAATATTCATGACGACCAGAAAATGGTGCTCGACTTCCTCCTGCAAGAAAAAGTGCTGCTGGTACAAGGGTCAGCATTCAACTGGCCGTGGCCGGATCACGTCCGTATTGTGACCCTACCACGTGAAGACGATCTGGAGATGGCAATCACCCGTTTCGGTCGTTTCCTTTCCGGTTATCATCAGTAAGAGCCGTTGGGGGCAGATTTGCATCTTCCCCCACTCTCTGCGCACAATGACTCAGGTCGCAGTCACAGACAAGGTTAACTATGAGTCAGAGTCATTTCTTCGCGCATCTTTCCCGCCTTAAACTCATCAATCGCTGGCCGCTGATGCGCAACGTACGCACGGAAAACGTGTCAGAGCATAGCCTGCAGGTGGCAATGGTCGCCCATGCGTTGGCGGTGATCAAAAACCGCAAATTCAACGGACAGGTAAATGCCGAGCGTATTGCACTGTTGGCGATGTATCACGATGCCTCGGAAGTGCTGACCGGGGATCTCCCTACGCCAGTGAAGTATTTCAACTCGCAGATTGCGCAGGAATACAAAGCCATTGAGAAAATTGCCCAACAAAAACTGGTTGAAATGATTCCGGAAGAGCTGCGGGACGTATTTACCCCGCTGATCGATGAACGTCACTACAGCGAGGAAGAAAAAGCGCTGGTTAAACAAGCAGATGCCCTGTGTGCGTATCTGAAATGTCTGGAGGAACTTTCCGCAGGCAATAATGAATTCGGGCTGGCAAAAACGCGTCTGGAGAAAACATTGGACGCCCGCCGCAGCCCGGAGATGGATTACTTCATGCAGGTGTTCGTACCCAGTTTTCATCTCTCGCTGGATGAAATCAGCGAAGATTCACCGCTTTAATAAGCCGTCAGCCGGGCGATCCGGCTGACCGTTCAAAATGGGAACAGCACCGGAATCAGCAGCGCGCAGACCACCATGACCAGCAGGGTGAATGGCACACCGATTTTAACAAAATCGCTGAACTGATAATTGCCAGGCCCCAGCACCAGCGTATTCACCGGTGAGGAAACCGGCGTCATAAACGCAGCCGACGCGGCCATCGCCACCATCATGGCAAACGGATAGGGCGAAACCCCCATGGATTTTGCCGCAGCCAGCGCAATAGGCGCCATCAATACCGCCGTCGCGGTATTAGAAATAAACAGGCCGATCAAGGCACACATCATAAACAGACAAATCAGCATCAGATGCGGCCCGTAACCGCCCCCCACATCCATCAGCCCTTTTACCACCAAATCCACACCGCCGGTTTTTTGCAGCGCCAGCGCAAAGGGCATCATCCCGACAATCAAAATAATGCTTGGCCAGTGAATCGCTTTATAAGCGCTTTCAGCATCAATACAACGGAATTTACCCATCAGCAAACAGGCAACAATCGCTGCAACCGTATTGGGAATTTCGTCTGTCAGCATCAGCGCCACCATTAACACCAGGCAGAAGATCGCATGCGGCGCCTGGCTATGCGCCGGAGACGCAGCGCTCTCTTCGACAGGCAGATTCAGCACCACAAAATCGCGACCGCGCGAACCCAACTGGCTAATCAGTTTCCAGTTGCCTACCACCAGAATGATATCACCCAACTGCAAGGGCTCATCCGTAACGGCTCCTTCCAGCGCTTCGCCATCGCGCTTCAGACCCACAACATTCAAGCCATAGCGAGTACGAAAGCCGATTTCGCGCACCGTTTTACCGGTTAATTCTGAATCCGGAATAAGCGTCACTTCCGCCATGCCAACATCCAGCGCCTGATCGGAGAAGTATTCACCACGCAGGATCATCGGCTCTAAAAGTTGCTCAGCACAGAACTCTCGCAGATCGACCTCTGCGGCGGACATATCAATCAACAGCACATCACGGGCGCGGAATTCAGACACCCCATTCACATTGACGATCACCCGCCGAAAACGCCGCCAGCGCTCAACACCGATAATGTTTGCACCATAGCGCTCACGTAGCCGCAAATCATCAAGACGCTGGCCAATCATCGGCGAGCCGGGACGGATAGCCAGGCGACGCGCACGACCAGTAAGGTGATACTCTTTGATCAGATCGCGGAAAGTGCGGTGCCTCCAGCCATCGCGCAGTACACCTTGCTCTTCGCCTTTCAGCATAAAACGCATCAGCAGCATATAAATGATGCCGAGCAGCAGGATGACCAGACCTAACGGCGTGACGCTGAAAAAACCGAATCCCTGCAACCCTTCGCGTAGTAACTCACTGTTCACCACCAGGTTTGGCGGTGTCGCAACCAGCGTCATCATGCCGCTGATTAACCCGGCAAAACTAAGCGGCATCATCAAACGTGAAGGAGAAGTTTGCATGCGCATCGACACGCTGAGCACAACGGGGATAAAAATCGCGACCACGCCGGTGGAGCTCATAAAGGCGCCAAGTCCGGCCGCGGTTAGCATCAGCAGTACCAGCATTTTACTTTCGCTGCTGCCAGCCATTTTGACCAGCCAGGTTCCCATATTGGTTGCCACGCCAGTGCGAACCAGGCCATCGCCGATAATAAACAGTGCGGCGATCAGAATGACGTTAGGATCGCTAAAACCGGAAAAGGCTTCCGATAGCGTCAGCGTGCCGCTCAGAATAAAAGCGACAATCACAAACAGTGCTACCGCGTCCATGCGTACTTTGCCCGTTGCGAAAAGCACAACGGCGATACCCAACAGACACAAAACCCAGATCAGTTCACCGTTCACAACGTATCCTTGTCAGTTGATAGTGAGAAAATAGTGCCATAAAAAAACCCCACAAATGTGGGGTTAAATCATGAGATCAGGCCTTCAGCGTGACATTCACCGTTCCATCCGACTGTTTTGCTACCACCAACGCATCAAGGCGTGTCAGCACGAAGTCCACTTCATCGAGCCGGGGCGCATCCGGCGGTACATTTACCGCAATGACGTGGCAGCCTGCCGCAAGGCCGGAAAGTACGCCTGCCGCCGCATCCTCAACCACAACACACTCCTCCGCTGGCAACCCCAACAGCTTCGCCCCCAGCAGATAGGCGTCCGGCTCGGGTTTACCACGCTTCACCTGTTCGGCAGTAACGAACACTTTTGGCGTGGGCAGCCCGGTGGCTCCGTGGCGCGCATGGGCAACCGGTACAGAGCCAGACGTCACAATGGCCCAAGGGATACCGGAGGCATCGAGATGGTTCAACAGTTCAATGGCGCCAGGCAGAGGAGTAATACCGTCAGTGTCTGACGCTTCAATCTCTTCCAGGCGGGTAAACTCAGCAGCGATCTCCGCTTCCGAACTGCCTGCCATAAAGTGACGCAATGAGGTAATCGCTTGTTTGCCGTGAATGAAATTCAGCACATCATCGTGTGCGATGCCAAATCTGTCCGCCCAGTTGCACCATGCCCGCTCTACGGCGGGCAGAGAGTTCACCAGCGTGCCGTCCAAATCAAACAGAAATCCTTTGCACTGCACACACACCTCCTTAGGCGTTAATGATCTGATTAATTTCGTTGCTGCTCAGATGGTACTGGCGCGGGCATGAGTGCCAGACGCTCAGCATGCGCTGATATTTATCCCACATGGGAGTTTGCGCGTTGAAGCCGTGGGTTCCGGCGTCGAAATGGGTATACCGCCCTTCAACATTGACCATAAAGCGCACGTAGCCGAGGTAACGCGCTTCCGTAGCGGCGTCAAAACCGAGGAAAGTGACGCGGCGCTCATCAATGGCGGCGGTGTCTTTCAGGTTAGCCCAGGAGACATGCAGCGCGTGATACATCTCCATAATATCGATAACGATGCGACAGGTTTCTTCTTTCAGCTCACCGAATTCGCGGTCCAGCTCGCGCATTTGCAGGCCATATCCGCGCTCAATGATGGTTTGCAAACGGCGATAACGTTCCGCATTGGCCGGATCCATCATGGTCATCATTTTATACTGATTGGATAAGATCAGACGTTGGGCATTGGTCATTTCCATCTTTCGACTCCTGTGGCACATCGGCGCATTAAAAAAGATGTATTGAGTTTACCTGCTGAAAACGATGGCTTTCTTGATTTGCCGGGGGTGTTGCATGGATCAAAATGAAAAATAAAAAAAGAAGACATACCGATAATGCCTTCTTTATATATTGGCTGGCGACGAAATTACAAATCATCCAGAAAGGTTTTATCCAGTTGTTTAAACGCACGCTTAAGCGTGTCAGCTAACGCCTGATAATCGGGTTTACCTTCTACAGGTGCCAGTGCCTGCCCTGCTTCCTGAAGTTTTCCGCGCACTTCATAAAACCAGTGCAGTATAGAGGGCGGCAGCGGCGTGACAGAGCGTTTACCCAGCCACCACAGCCCCTGCATCGGCAGGCTCAGCGCAAACACCGCGGTGGCAACAGCCGGGCCAAGCTGACCACCCAGCGCAAGTTGCCAGCAGAGGGTAAACACCGCCAGCGGCGGCATGAAACGGATGGCGTAACGCGTGGCACGAATAACGCGATTCTCAACAAATACCGGAGCGAGGCGCTTTTCCATTGGCCAGGTCTTCGCATAATGCTGGCCCCGACGGAACAAACTAAAAAAACTGGCGGGGCGATTCTCTGAAGTGGACATGGCGTTACCTCAACTTCACATATAAAAATTAAAAATTTTGTGCAAAACAACAACTACAAATGACAACGTTAAAATTTTTTGTCAATCGCATCAGGTATCAGGTATCCTGTGCCAGCCTTACCAGGGTCATTAGACGAATAACTAAAATTCGTCAAATTTAAGCTCATTATGCCACTGTCTGAAATTTGCGCAAAATAGCTTAAAATTTTTGTATTCTTCCATCATGCCAGAAAGTATTCGCGGCATGATGTTAATCATAAATGTCAGCGTCAACCTGCGCTACGCTGTGCGACTCACTGACATTTTTTAGCCACGTATCATAAATAGGTACTTCCATGTCGAGTAAGTTAGTACTGGTTCTGAACTGCGGTAGCTCCTCACTGAAATTCGCAATCATCGATGCAGCAAATGGTGACGAGTACCTTTCTGGTTTAGCCGAATGTTTCCATCTTCCTGAAGCACGCATCAAATGGAAAATTGACGGCGGTAAACAAGAAGCGGCTTTAGGTGCAGGTGCCGCTCACAGCGAAGCGCTGAACTTTATCGTTAACACTATTCTGGCACAAAAACCAGAACTGTCTGCACAGCTGACCGCAATTGGTCACCGCATCGTGCATGGTGGCGAAAAATACACCAGCTCCGTGGTTATCGATGAATCTGTTATCCAGGGTATCAAAGATGCAGCCTCTTTTGCACCGCTGCACAACCCGGCACATTTGATCGGTATCGCAGAAGCGCTGAAATCTTTCCCGAAACTGAAAGACAAAAACGTTGCCGTGTTTGACACCGCGTTCCACACCACCATGCCGGAAGAGTCTTACCTGTATGCCCTGCCGTACAAACTGTACAAAGAGCACGGCGTTCGTCGTTACGGCGCACACGGCACCAGCCACTTCTATGTGACTCAGGAAGCGGCAAAAGTCCTGAACAAACCGGTAGAAGAACTGAACATCATCACCTGCCATCTGGGCAACGGTGGTTCTGTTTCTGCTATCCGCAACGGCAAATGCGTGGATACTTCCATGGGCCTGACCCCGCTGGAAGGCCTGGTAATGGGCACCCGTTCTGGCGACATCGACCCGGCTATCGTTTTCCACCTGCATGACACCCTGGGCATGAGCGTTGAAGCTATCAACAAAATGCTGACCAAAGAGTCTGGCCTGCTGGGCCTGACCGAAGTCACCAGTGACTGCCGTTATGTGGAAGATAACTACAAAGATAAAGAAGACGCGAAACGCGCAATGGACGTGTACTGCCACCGTCTGGCGAAATACATCGGCTCTTACACTGCGCTGATGGAAGGTCGTCTGGACGCAGTTGTCTTCACCGGCGGCATCGGTGAAAACGCAGCAATGGTGCGTGAACTGTCTCTCGGCAAACTGGGCGTTCTGGGCTTCGACGTTGACCATGAGCGCAACCTGGCTGCCCGTTTTGGTAAGTCTGGCTTTATCAACAAAGAAGGCACCCGCCCGGCTATCGTTAT
The DNA here is from genome assembly GCF_039871955.1 of Kosakonia sp. WA-90. Lineage (NCBI taxonomy): Bacteria > Pseudomonadati > Pseudomonadota > Gammaproteobacteria > Enterobacterales > Enterobacteriaceae > Kosakonia > Kosakonia sp. WA-90. Next base: position 302,516 of record NZ_JBDPLJ010000002.1, on the reverse strand, counting down.
CCCAACAAACGAAGAGCTGGTCATCGCGCAAGACGCGAGCCGCCTGACTGCCTGATTACACACACCGCCAGCCAATGCTGGCGGTGCTGTTTTGTAACCCGTCAACCATGACGGTAACGAAAGAGGATTAACCGTGTCCCGTATTATTATGCTGATCCCTACCGGTACCAGCGTCGGTCTGACCAGCGTCAGCCTTGGCGTGATCCGTGCTATGGAACGCAAAGGCGTTCGTCTGAGCGTCTTTAAACCGATCGCACAGCCGCGCGCTGGCGGCGACGCTCCAGACCAGACCACCACTATCGTGCGTGCAAATTCTGGCCTGCCGGCGGCTGAACCACTGAAAATGAGCCACGTTGAGTCGCTGCTCTCCAGCAACCAGAAAGACGTGCTGATGGAAGAGATCATCGCGCGCTACCACGAAAGCAGCAAAGATGCTGAAGTGGTGCTGGTTGAAGGCCTGGTGCCGACCCGTAAACACCAGTTCGCTCAGTCGCTGAACTTTGAAATCGCGAAAACACTGAACGCTGAAATCGTGTTCGTCATGTCTCAAGGCACTGACACACAGGAACAGCTGAAAGAGCGTATCGAACTGACTCGCAACAGTTTCGGCGGCGCGAAAAACACCAACATCACTGGCGTTATCGTTAACAAACTGAACGCCCCGGTTGATGAACAGGGTCGTACCCGCCCGGACCTGTCTGAAATCTTCGACGACTCGTCCAAAGCGAAAGTTGTGCGCATCGATCCGGCTAAACTGCAGGAATCCAGCCCGCTGCCATTGCTGGGCGCGGTACCGTGGAGCTTCGATCTGATTGCCACCCGTGCGATCGACATGGCGCGCCACCTGAATGCCACCATCGTTAACGAAGGCGACATCAAGACCCGCCGCGTGAAATCCGTGACCTTCTGTGCGCGTAGCATTCCGCACATGCTGGAGCATTTCCGTCCGGGTTCCCTGCTGGTAACCTCTGCAGATCGTCCGGATGTGCTGGTTGCTGCCTGTCTGGCGGCAATGAACGGTGTGGAAATTGGTGCCCTGCTGCTGACTGGCGGCTACGAAATGGATGCCAGCGTCCGCAAACTGTGTGAACGTGCTTTCGCCACCGGCCTGCCGGTCTTTATGGTGAACACCAACACCTGGCAGACCTCCCTGAGCTTGCAGAGCTTCAACCTGGAAGTTCCGGTTGACGACAACGAGCGTATTGAAAACGTTCAGGAATACGTGGCCAGCTACATCAACGCGCAGTGGATCGACTCCCTGACCGCCACGTCCGAGCGCAGCCGCCGTCTCTCTCCGCCAGCCTTCCGTTACCAGCTCACCGAGCTGGCGCGCAAAGCCGGCAAACGCGTTGTGCTGCCGGAAGGTGATGAGCCGCGTACTGTTAAAGCTGCCGCTATCTGTGCGGAACGCGGTATCGCGACCTGTATCCTGCTGGGTAACCCGGACGAAATTAACCGCGTTGCTGCCGCGCAAGGCGTTGAACTGGGTGCGGGCATCGAAATCGTCGATCCGGATGTGGTGCGTGAAAGCTATGTTGCCCGTCTGGTTGAGCTGCGTAAGAGCAAGGGTATGACCGAAGCCGTTGCCCGCGAACAGCTGGAAGACAACGTGGTGCTCGGCACGCTGATGCTTGAGCAGGATGAAGTGGACGGTCTGGTTTCCGGTGCAGTACATACCACCGCGAACACCATTCGTCCGCCGCTGCAGTTGATCAAAACCGCACCGGGCAGTTCACTGGTTTCCTCCGTGTTCTTTATGCTGCTGCCGGAACAGGTATACGTTTACGGTGACTGTGCAATCAACCCGGATCCGACTGCTGAACAGCTGGCGGAAATTGCCATTCAGTCTGCAGATTCTGCTATTGCCTTCGGCATCGAACCGCGCGTGGCCATGCTCTCCTACTCCACCGGCAACTCCGGTGCAGGTAGCGATGTAGAGAAAGTGCGTGAAGCAACCCGTCTGGCGCAGGAAAAACGTCCTGATCTGGTTATCGACGGTCCGCTGCAGTACGACGCCGCCGTCATGGCTGACGTGGCAAAATCCAAAGCACCGAACTCCCCGGTTGCCGGTCGCGCTACCGTGTTCATCTTCCCGGATTTGAACACCGGTAACACCACCTATAAAGCGGTACAGCGTTCTGCCGACCTGATCTCCATCGGGCCGATGCTGCAAGGCATGCGCAAACCGGTTAACGACCTGTCCCGTGGCGCGCTGGTTGACGATATCGTCTACACCATCGCACTGACCGCAATTCAGGCATCTCAGCAGTAACCTTTCTGCTTTGTGATAAAAGGCGACCCGCGGGTCGCCTTTTTTATTTACAGCAGTTCACGCGCGGCCGACACAATGTCGTGCGCCGTCAAACCATACTCTTTTTGCAGGAAATCCTGCGTGCCCACCTGGCCGTAGCGCTCCTTCACGCCGACACGTCTCATAGGAACAGGGCAGGTTTCTACCAGCACTTCCGCTACTGCCGATCCCAGTCCGTTATGAATGCTGTGGTTTTCACAAGTGACGATACGCCCGGTTTTCTCAGCGTAATTCTTCACTAACATGCGATCGATGGGTTTCAGGGTAAACATATCGATCACCGCCGCGCTCACACCTTCCTGCTCCAGTTGCTGCGCCGCGGCCAGCGCTTCCACCACCATGATACCGTTGGCAATCAGCGTAATGTCCTGGCCTTCACGCAGCACATTCCCTTTACCGATGGTAAATTGAGAGCCGGGCTGATACACCGTTGGTGCCTGTTTGCGGATGGTACGCACCCAGTAAAAACCTTCAAGATCCGCAAGCTGGCGGAGAATGTCCTCAAACATCACCGCATCGGTCACCTCCAGCACCACCGAATGCGCCAGCCCGCGCACAATGCCCATATCCTCAAAGGACATATGCGTACCGCCGTTATGGCAGGCGGTGATCCCGGCATCAGAAGCAATCACCTTCACGTTATTGCGCTGGTAATCGAGGGACATAAAGAGCTGATCAAAGCAGCGACGACTGGCGAACGCGGTAAAGGTGTGCACAAACGGTTTACGCCCGGTCAGCGCCAGTCCTGCCGCCGTACCAATCACGTTCGCTTCCATGATCCCGCAGTTAATCACCTGCTGTGGGTATTTTTTGTGCACACCATCCATGGCCATCGAGCTCATCAAATCCGCTTCCAGCGCGATCACCTCACTGCCTGACTCAATCTGTGCGCTGATAAAACCTGCATAAACCTTGCGCATTTCAATGCTGTCTTTTCCACCAGCAGGGGCAACCTTAATCATGCGCAGCCTCCAGTTGTTCAATGGTTTCATTCAGCGCCTGTTTCATCTCATCGGTCAGACGCAAATGGTGTGAGTTGCTGAGATGTTCGAGGTACGGCACCCCCTGCCCTTTAATGCTGTCCAGAATAACCAGACGCGGACGGGCATCAGCAGGCGGCACCGGTTTCACCACTGCCAGCAACCCGGCAATGTCATCCCCTTTGACGGTGCAGACATCAAAACCAAAGGCGCGGAATTTCCCCTCCAGATCAAATGCGCAGATGATCTCATCCAAATCACCATCCAGCTGCTGCTTGTTCCAGTCGACAAAGACCGTCAGGTTATTGAGCTTATGATGGGCAATAAACTGAAACGCCTCCCAGCACTGCCCCTCGTTCAGTTCACCGTCACCCACGATACAAAACACCCGGTTCGGTCTGCCTGCCAGTTTATGCCCCAGAGCCATTCCCCCGGCAATGGAAATGCCCTGCCCCAACGAACCGGTCGTGGCGTCCACGCCGCGCGTCTTAAGGCGATCCGGATGGCTTGGCAAGCGCGTACCGTTGATATTCAGCGTCAGCAACTCCTCCTGCGGAAAGTAGCCCTTCAACGCCAGCGTGCTGTACAGCGCCGGGCCAGCATGCCCTTTCGACAACACAAAGTAGTCGCGCTGCGGCCAGTCCGGATCGGCTGGGTCAATACGCATCACCTCGCCATACAGCACCGCCAGCGTCTCCACCACTGACATACTCCCGCCGTAGTGACCAAAACCTAAATGCGTGAGCGATTTCAGGGTTGCCACGCGGATATCGCGTGCAAACTGCTTCACTTCGTTAAACGTACTCATGATTTCGCTCCGGAGTTCTCTTCTGCGCCATTGCCGTGCGCTTTGCCTTTCGACATGACGTTCCAGATAACCAGTGCGACAAACAGCGCCACCACAACACCGGTGATGGCCATTGGCGACAGATAACGCGCCAGGTTGCCCAGCACAATGCCGACAAAACCAAAGTCCGCATCAGAGAACGTGGTATTGGCAAAGCCCAGTGCACCCAGGACTGGCAGCAACAGCACTGGCAGGAAAGTGATCAATAAGCCGTTGGCGAACGCACCGAGCATCGCCCCGCGGCGGCCTCCGGTAGCGTTACCAAACACGCCTGCGGTCGCCCCGGTAAAGAAGTGCGGCACCACACCAGGCAGGATCAATACCAGCTTCATCTGCCCGAGCAGGAACAACCCAACCAACCCGCCAAGGAAACTGAAGAGAAAACCGACCAGCACGGCGTTTGGCGCATACGGGTAAACAACCGGGCAATCCAGCGCCGGACGGGCATTCGGTACCAGTTTTTCGGAAAAGCCAGTAAATGCCGGGACAATCTCAGCGAGGATCAGGCGTACACCTTGCAGGATAATGAACACGCCTGCGGCGAAGGTGATGGCCTGGATAATGGCGTAAACCAGGAAGTTCTGTCCGGCGCTCAGCTGACTTTCGACATACTCGCGGCCCGCACAGACTGCGAGGATCATGTAGATGATGATCATCGTCAGCGAGATTGAGATGGAGCTGTCACGCAGGAAGCTGAGGTTTTTTGGCAGGTTCATCTCTTCAGTTGAGCGCGAGCCTTTGCCGCATTTACTGCCGATCCAGCCAGAGAGCACATAGCCCAATGTGCCAAAGTGACCAAAAGCGATATCGTCATTGCCGGTGATGCGCTTCATATAGCGCTGGGCAATGGCCGGGAAAAAGGCCATCACCAGCCCGAGGATCAGCGAACCGGTAAACACCAGACCGATACCCTCGAACCCGGCCACAGTCAGGATCACACCTATCATACAGGCCATGTAAAAGGTGTGGTGCCCGGTGAGGAAAATGTATTTCAGGCGTGTAAAGCGGGCGACGACAATATTCGCCACCATACCAAACGCCATAATTAATGCAGTTGAAGCACCGTATTTCTCCAGGGCAATAGAAACGATAGCCTCGTTATTAGGAATAATTCCCTGAATATTAAATGCATGCTCAAACATGCCGCCCAGTGGATTAAGGGAACCGACTAATACCGTTGCACCACCGCCCAGTACAATAAAGCCCAGAATGGTTTTTACCGTACCTTTAACAACGTCAGAGAAGGATTTCTTCTGCGCCACCAGACCAATCAGGGCAATCAACCCGACCAGTACCGAGGGTACTTTTAATATATCAACAACAAAATTCAGCGTTTCAAGGATAAACATATCCACCTCGCTTAATACACACCGCATCCGCAATGTGTACAGTTGATGTTAACGGTTGGCGAAGAAAGCACTCACTTTCGCTTCCAGTTCGTTGATATCAATGATGTTATTGATAACGATAAGTTGATTTTCCGGTACGCTGGCGCTGGCAGCGATATCTTTCGCCATCACAAAAACATCGGCGGCGCCGGGTATAGCGGATGACAAATCGGAATGTTCAACGTCAGCCTCAATGTTCAGCTTTTTAAGGACTTTTTTAATATTCATTTCGACCATGAAACTACTGCCAAGTCCGGATCCGCAAATTGCCATTATTTTCATTGTGGTTACCTTTTTTTTGGGTAGAGTACGACCGCATCACCCGTTACCGGGTAATGAGTAAAATCCTGGTAAGAAAAAAAATTAGTAGCGTTGAATTATATTTTTAATCTCCTCAAAGCTAGTTGCGCGATGTAAGTGCTCCATATCGTCATCGCTGGAAAATAATTCAGCCAGCGCGGCGATCATTTCGATATGGCTGTGTTTATCTGGTGCTGCCAGCATGACAATGATATCCACCGGATCAAAATCCTCTGCGCCAAATGTCACCCCCTGATGCAATTTTAATAGCGATAAACCTAACCCTTTCGCCCCCTCTTCCGGCCGCGCATGGGGCATTGCCAGCCCTGGCGCCAGCACATAGTACGGCCCGAGTTTATGATGCTGCGCCACAATGGCGGTCACGTAGTCTGGCGTGATAATGCCCGCCGCCAGCAACGGTCTGGCGCAGACCTCCAACGCCTGCGGCCAGTTTTCCACACTGTCGTGCAGTTGAACCGTCTTATCGTTCAGCCATTGGTTTAACACGTCACGCTCCTTCACAGAGAAAAGATGAGCAAACTTTATGCAAGTCATCGCCCCTTAGCTGTGATGATAGTCGCAAAGATAGCGCTACCAAGGTGCAGTTGCGAAAAATGTGATAGCGCTATCAGATCTGAAAACGCTGGCTATTTCTCAGCAAAACTCAGGATTTCCGGCGTATACTGCGTTACGGACGAACGATAAAAAAGTGCCTGAATAGGTTGGGATCAGCAGGAAATAGCATGTCAATTACCCGAAAACGGCGGAGTACCGGAAAAGTGACCCTCGCCGATGTCGCGCAACTTGCCGGCGTCGGTACCATGACCGTCTCGCGGGCAATACGCACCCCCGAACAGGTATCAGATAAACTTCGCGAAAAGATAGAAGCTGCCGTACAAGAGCTGGGTTATATGCCCAATCTGGCGGCCAGTGCCCTGGCGTCAGCGTCGTCCTGGACCATCGCCATGGTGGTGCCAAGCCTCGCGGAATCCGGATGTTCGGAAATGTTCGCCGGGTTACAGCAGGTATTACAACCTGCGGGTTACCAAATCATGCTGGCGGAGTCGCAACATCGGCTTGAGCAAGAAGAGAAACTGCTGGAAACGCTGCTGGCCTCCAACCTGGCAGCGGCGATCCTGCTCAGCGTTGAGCACAGTGATATGGTGCGCCACTGGCTGAAAAATGCCTCGATTCCGGTGATGGAAATTGGCGCCGTGCGTGCCGATCCGATTGATATGAATATCGGTATCGATAACGTGGCGGCCATGTATGAGCTCACGCAGATGCTGATCCAGCGCGGCTACCAGAACATTGGCCTGCTGTGCGCCAATCAGGAACAGTGGATATTCCAGCAACATTTGCAGGGTTGGTACAAAGCGATGCTGCGCCACCATATGTCGCCGAACCGGGTCATTAACGCTGCCGCGGCGCCGGTATTTTCTACCGGTGCCGCGCAATTGCCGGAGTTTTTACTGGCCTGGCCAGAGCTGGATGCGCTGGTCTGCGTGTCGGATGAACTGGCCTGCGGCGCGTTATACGAATGTCAGCGCAGGCGGATTAAGGTGCCGGATGATTTAGCGATTGTCGGTTTTGGCGACAGCGACGTCAGCCGGGTATGTCAGCCACCGCTGACCACCATCTCGGTGCCGCATCGCAAAATTGGTATTGAGGCCGGGCGCGCACTGTTGGCGCGCCTGAATGATGAAAAGTGGGAGAACAAAACGCCCATTGCACCGACGTTTTGCCTGCGGGATAGCTGCTAACTACTCCGCTTCCTGCTCGTTTTCCACGTCGTTGCTGGCATTACGGCTCATCCACAATGCCAGGGCTTTGAGTGAATCATCGGTGAACTCATCGCAGCGGGCGGTGATCTCTTCCGGTGTCATCCACCAGACTTCACTCACCTCTTCTTCCTGCAGGGCAAACGGCCCGTGGGAAACGCAACTGAACAGCCCGCCCCACACCCGGCAATGTTGATCTTCAAAATAGAACTGACCGTGTTCGGCAAACGGCACGCCAGCAATGCCTAACTCTTCTTCCGCTTCACGGCGCGCGGAGTCCAGCAAGTTCTCCCCCGCCTGCACCACACCACCGGCGGTGGCATCCAGCATGCCGGGCATAAAATCTTTGATTTCGGTACGGCGCTGTACCAGAACTTTGCCCATCCCATCATGCACCACAATGTAGGTTGCGCGGTGACGCAGACACTGTGCACGCATTTGCTGCCGACTGGCCTGCGCAATCACCTCATTGTCTTCGTTGACAATATCCACCCACTCCATGCCTGCAAAATGACTCTGTTCCACCATCGGGAAATCTTCTCTTTGTGGCGCTCTGTTGGCGCGTTTCGGTTGAAAGGTAAGTTACGGATTAATCGACACCTGTGCAATAACCCGCTGATCATTAAGTGCGATAACGCTTAGTACATTCTCCTCCAGCATGCCGTAGCTGGGAGCAAATCCCCCCTTCGGGATACTCACCGAACCGGGGTTGAAATGGACAATCGCACCGCGCTTTTCCGCCACCGGAATGTGCGTGTGACCGTACGCCAGCACATCTCCCTCCTCCAACGGCGGCACATCGTCCGGACCAAACAGATGACCGTGGGTCAGAAATACGCGCCGCTCCGGCAACAGCAGTTGCTGCCACGGGGCCGTTATCGGGAAGTGCAACAGCATCTGATCCACTTCACTGTCGCAGTTGCCGCGCACGGCGATAATCCGACTCGCTTGCTCGTTGAGCCGCTCCGCTACCTGTGCTGGGGCGTAGCCTTCCGGTAACGCATTGCGCGGACCGTGATTGAGCACATCACCCAGGAGAACCAGCCAGCGGGCCCCACTTTGTGCAAACAACGCCAGTACGCGCTCCGTCGCGGGCAACGACCCGTGAATATCCGATGCAAACATCAGCTTCATCACTGCACCTCTCTGAAAAAAACCGCCTTATGATAGCGGAAGCGGCGTCCTATATCAGCCCGCTCGCTTAGCGGAAAGTGCAGCATAGCGCTGGATAGATGAGCGCTGCCACTGAAACGCGGCATATTCCGCCAGTAACGGGGGAACATCATCGCCGTTCATCACCAGTCGGTTGAGCATCGCCGACAGGTCGGCATCAGCAATACACCATTCACCAAACAGGTTCGGTTTACCGTGCGACAGCAACTCCCCGGCGATGGCATACAGTTTTGCCGCACTCCGCTGCCCGGCGGCGCTTAACGCCCCCTTTTTCTCCCCGGCGAACATAATGGTGGTAGGACGTTCTTCACGTATCGGTAGCAGATCGCTGCGGAGCCAGGCCTGGATTTGTCGCGCGCGGGCGCGGTTTTGCAGAGCGTGAGGGTAAATACGCTCCCATTCAGGCGGTGCGAAACGCTCTTCCAGATATTCCGCAATCGCGGAGGATTCGCTAAGCGTAAACCCCGCCATCTCCAGTAATGGTACACGCTGAGTCAACGGATAACCCGGCCAGTCCGGCGTATGTTGCACGCCAGCATTGATATCAATGGATTTAATGGTGAAGGGCAACCCTTTTTCATGCAGTGCAACCCAGGCTGACATCACATACGGGGAGAAGAAATTTGCATCAGACCACAGAGTCATTGCCGGTTCGCTCATAACATCCTCGTTTAACGGTGAAATTTTTCATCAAAATATAACGTCCTGTGTGAGCTGTCACTTAATGAAAACTCGCACACCAGAGGTAACACCTATACTCAGGAGGTGACGCACATTCCCATAACAGGAGTCTTGATGATAGACCTCTATTTTGCTCCCACGCCGAACGGTCATAAAATCACACTGTTTCTTGAAGAGGCAGGCGTTGAATACCGACTGATCCGCGTGGATATCAGCAAAGGCGAACAATTTCGCCCCGACTTTCTGATTATCTCCCCTAACAATAAAATCCCGGCGATTGTCGATCATCACCCTGCTGATGGCGGCTCGCCCGTTAGCGTATTCGAGTCCGGTGCCATTTTGCTCTATCTGGCGGAAAAAACAGGGCAACTGCTCAGTCGCCATCTGCGCGAACGCACCCTTGCGATACAGTGGTTGTTCTGGCAGGTGGGCGGGTTTGGCCCCATGCTCGGGCAGAACCACCACTTTAATCACTTTGCGCCGCAGCCTGTCCCCTATGCCATTGAGCGCTACCAGGTGGAAACTCAGCGGTTGTATCAGGTGTTGAATAAGCGATTGGAACGCGTCCCGTGGTTGGCGGGCGATGAGTACAGCATTGCCGATATCGCCGCATGGCCGTGGGTCAGATCGCATCAACGCCAGCGCATCGACCTGGAGAATTTTCCGGCGGTGTTCAACTGGTTTGAGCGGATACGCACGCGTCCGGCCACCGTGCGGGCGATGCAGAATGCGCAGCCGGTGTGAAGTAACCTGTTCTCATGACTGAAAAAAATCATTCAGGATGTGCTCAGCGTCGCATGCGAATATTACTGAGTCACTTATGCTGAACGGGACGAAGGATACACCCGGGAGGGGAACATGAAGATACTGATTACCGGCGGTACGGGCCTGATTGGTCGTCATTTAATCCCTCGCCTGCTCGAGTTGGGGCACAGCGTCACGGTGGTCACCCGTAATCCCGCCAAAGCACAGCAACTGCTGGATGCTCGCGTCAGTTTGTGGAAGGGGTTGAGCGAACAGACACACCTTAATGACATCGACGCGGTGATCAATCTGGCGGGTGAACCCATTGCCGACAAGCGCTGGAATGAACAGCAGAAACAACAGCTCTGCAACAGCCGCTGGGAGATCACCCAGCGACTGGTTGACCTGATTCACGCCAGCGATAACCCGCCGCAGGTGCTGATTTCGGGTTCAGCTACGGGTTATTACGGCGATCTCGGTGAAGTGGTGGTCACTGAAGAAGAACCGCCACATAACGAATTCACCCATAAGTTGTGCGCGCGCTGGGAGCAAATTGCCAGTAGCGCACAGAGCGACCGCACCCGCGTATGCCTGCTGCGAACCGGTGTCGTATTAGCACCAAAAGGCGGCATCCTGGGGAAACTGTTACCGCTGTTTCGCCTCGGCTTGGGGGGTCCTATCGGCAATGGTCGTCAATATATGGCGTGGATCCACATTGACGATATGCTGAACGGCATTCTCTGGCTGCTGGATAACGATCTGCGCGGGCCATTCAATATGGTTTCCCCCTATCCAGTGCGCAACGAGCAGTTTGCCCATACGCTCGGTCACGTATTGCAACGTCCGGCGATCATGCGCGCGCCCGCGTTTGCAGTGCGCCTGATGATGGGTGAGTCCTCCGTGCTGGTGCTCGGCGGGCAGCGCGCCCTGCCCAAACGCCTCGAAGCCGCAGGCTTTGCCTTTCGCTGGTACGATCTCGAAGAAGCGTTGGGGGATGTGGTAACCCCCTAATTTTCGTGGCCCCCCTGATCCTCTTCCGGTGCTAAGCTTAAGCGCTTTGTCACCGGAAGGGCGATTTAATGAGGTTGCAGACCCCCCGCTTTACGCTTACCCCGTTTCAGGAATCCGACTGGCTATTCTTTCTGCGTTTACGCCGGGATGACCGCATTATGCGCTATATGGCCGAAGTCGCCTCCGAAAGGCAGATCCGCACGTTATTTGATAATCGTCTGCTGGATGACAACGCCTTTGTGATCCGCGATGCGCAGCATACCGCTGTCGGCGATATTGGCCTGCGCCCCAGCGTGCATAATCCGCAGGAAGCGGATGTTGGTTATTCCATCTTACCCACAGCACAGGGCCGCGGTGTTGCGTCAGAAGCGCTGCAAGCATTGTGTGAGTTCGCCTTCGATAAACGCAATGTGCAGGCGCTGAATGCCTGGGTACTGGCGGAGAATCAGGGATCTGTACGGGTACTGGAAAAGAGCGGCTTTCAGCGTGTACAGGTGCTGGAAAAAGCCTATTTGCTGAAGGGTGAATATTACGACGACTGGGTGTACCGGCGGGAAAAAGGCACACAGGCGTGTTAACTATCCGGTGTTTTGCTCTCCCCGTTCATCACTGGAAATGACAGTGTTTACCTCGACCAAAACGCGGCTGTTCCTGACCGGAGGCGCCGCCCTGCTGTGGTTATTCTGGTTGATGTTTGCCAGTCGACTCAGCCATAGAGCTTACCTGCAAGCCGATGCGCCAGATACCGGGGCCATGATGACGATAGCCGCGCTGGTGGGCCTGCTCGTTGCCTGGCGTCTCGCACAAAAAGGGGGGCGGTGGAAGTCGCTGTTGCTGGCATTCTCAGGGGTATTCCTGTTTATCGCCTTAACCCTGTGGAATGCGCCGGAAGCCTGGGTGCGCGCCACCGCCAGCGAACGCGTGCAAAGCGAAGTGATGTTCAGCATCGGGCATCCCGGCCCGCCGGTGACGCGCAGTCAACACTGCGAAGCCGGTCTGCGTTTTTATGATGCATGGTTAAAACGCCCGGTAGAACTCTGCACCCGTGACGATATCGTTCCCCCCGGCGCGCGCACGGTACAACTGGAAAAACGCGTCACTGCCAGGGGCGCAGTATTTACCCACTATCGCTTTATTTCCGCCGCAGGCCACCCACAAGGGTGGTGGCCCGTTTCACCGCCGACACAGGCCCGCTAATCCCCCTCAGGCGCGTTGCTGCGCCTCCTCTTTACGGGCTTCCGCCTGCTGGCGTACGCGTTTTGGTTGCGGCACATTAATAATCAAGGTCAGCACCCCGGCAAAGATGTACAGCCCGGTGTAAGCCCACACCACCCCCACGATGTCAAAAAACGGCAACAGTGCGGAGGCAATCGCTGGCGCAACAAAATTACTCATCCCGGCGGAGAGGTTATAAATCGACACGGCCGCCCCTTTGTGATGCGGTTCCAGCGTCGGGAAAACTGCCGTCATGGGCACAAAGGCCGCGACGAAAACCCCTAACATCACTGCCGGGATCAGCGCCACGAGGAAATTATGCCCGGCATATACCGGCAGGTAATAAAACGTCAGGCTGGATACCGCCATCCCCAGACAACCAAACCAGCGGACCTGGCGGATCCAGCCGATATACTCGCCGGTGATCCCCCAAAAGATATTGGTAAAGATGGTCACGAAGAAGAACACTGCCCAGATTTGCAGCCACTCGGAGATGGTAAAGCCCAGTCTGTCGACAAACAGCAGCGGCATCACAATCGCAAAACCAAACAGCGACAGCGTGTTGATAATACGGATCAGGCAGGCGTAGAAAATGTCGCGGTTGGTGAACAAAATGGTCGCCGCACGGGAGAGTTCGGTCATCTTGTCGCGCAGCGGTAAATTGACCCGCGAGCGATCCACCGGCACGTGACGCAGGCTGAAAAAGGCCAGCAACCCGCCGCTTGCGACCCAGGCAATGGCAAACCACAGCGTCCCGGTCTCCCCAAACACAGGAATAGTCAGGCTCGGCAGATAACTGCCCACCACACCAATACCGATGGAGTACATCGCCCAGAACCACCCCGTGGCCGCCGCGAGATGCTGACGGGGCAACACCTGCACCAGCATCAACATAAACGAGTAGATGAACAGGGGATACGCCAGCCCGCGAATGCCATAAAACAGCAACATTAACGGGTAGTTACGCAGCCCGAGCCCCAGTGACATAAACAGCGCATGCATCACTATCCATAACACAAAGCCGATGGTCATCGCTTTTTGCGGGGTGATCAGTTCCGCCACCACGCCAGATGCCCATGCCGCCAGCGCTGCCGCCAGCCCGTACATAGTAAACACCACTGCCGACTGCGCGGGCGTGAAGCCCATGTCGGTAATGTGCTTCGACAGGAAAGCCATTTCAAAGCCATCGCCAGCCATAAAAATCGCGATAGCCACGAATCCCCAGATCAGATGTTTCGGTAAGCCAAACCAATATTCTTTCGATTGCATAACCATCTTCCTATCGTGAGGGAGATGCCCCGACGAGGGTACAGAGGCCGGGGCGACAAGGGATTACGGCAGCAGCGTGCGTGCCGCCTGTTGTTGTTGGTAAAGCAGCCGGAACAGCGCCAGCCGTTGTGACAACCACGCACCACGTTCAGCCTGCGGCGTATAACGCGCCACCACGGGCGGTTTCAGGCAGACATCCGCCTCTTTGCCCCCCTCTGCCAGCCAGGCCAGCCGCGCGGCACCCAGCGCGCCCGATGAACTGGCCGGATGGGTGACCATCGGGATCGCCAGCACATCAGCAATCAGTTGCGCCCAGACGGTGCTACGCGCACCTCCGCCGGTCAGGCTGCACTGGGAAATTTGCGCATTCCCCAGCACCTGTAATCCATCCGCCAGGCCAAAGGTCACACCTTCGATCACCGCATACCCCAGCAATGCACGGCTGGTTTCATGGCGCAGATTAAAGAAACTGCCAGTAGCCTGCGGATCGTTATGCGGCGTCCGTTCCCCACTGAGGTAAGGCAAAAACAGCGGCGCACGTCGCAACGCGTCATCGGTCAGTTGTGCGATCTCTTCCATTAACTGACTTTCCGTGACCGACAGCAGGTTACACACCCAGCGCAGACAGCTTGCGGCACTGAGCATCACGCTCATCTGATGCCAGCGACCGGGCAGTGCGTGGCAAAAGGCATGTACACCGGAAGCGGGATCGGCCTGCAATGTATCGTTAACCACGAAAATCACCCCGGATGTCCCCAGGGAAATAAAAGCATCGCCCGGTGCAACCGCCCCCACGCCCACTGCAGAGGTGGCGTTATCGCCACCGCCGCCCGCAACGACTACGGAGGAACTGAGCCCCCATTCCGTTGCCAGCGACGCGCGCAATCGGCCACTCACAGCACAGCCTTCCACCAGCGCAGGCATCTGTTCACGGCGTAAATCGGTCATCGCCAGCAGTTCATCAGACCAGTCGCGCTTCGCCACATCCAGCCATAGCGTTCCGGCCGCATCCGACGGATCGCTAACAAACTCGCCGGTCAACCGCCAGCGCAGGTAGTCTTTCGGCAACAACACCTTCGCCACCCGGTTAAAGATGTCCGGTTCGTGGCGTGCGACCCACACCAGCTTCGGTGCGGTGAAACCGGGCATGATCATATTGCCGCTGAGGGCCATCATTTCCGGATGGTGATCGCGCAACCAGTCGCATTCGGCGGCGCTGCGTGTGTCGTTCCACAGAATGCACGGACGCAGCACATTGCTTTCGTTGTCGAGCAGTACCGCGCCATGCATCTGCCCGGACAGGCCAATACTACGAATCGCCGCCCACTGTTGCGGGTACTGCTGGCGCAGTTCGCTGACCACGCGCCCACACGCCTGCCACCAATCCTGCGGATCCTGTTCCGCCCAGTGCGGATGCGGGCGCTGTACCGTGAGCGCCGCATGCGCGGACCCCACAATTTCACCCTGCGCATCCAGCAGCAGTGCTTTCAGTTCCGAGGTGCCAATATCCATTCCCAGGTACATATCGCCCCCTCAGGCTGTTGCCAGTTGCGCCTGCGGCTGCTTGACCCACTGTTCAAGCTCAGCCACCGTGCGGCGCAGCAAGGCAAGAAAATCAGCCGATTGCGCGAGCTCAGCGAACAGGGCTTCATCTTTTGCGAAGGTCGCCAGCGGATCGTCAGAAGCAAACAGTGCCTTTATCGCCTCCGGTCGCATGACGCCGTCCTGATAGGTATACGGCAACGTGCCGTCCGCCCAGCGACGCAGGAACAGGAAGAACAGTCCCGGCAACACGGCGGTTGCAGACGGCGTTGCACCGCGCTGGTAGCACTGAACCAAAGTGGGCGTCACCATCCCCGGGATCTTCGATAAACCATCAGCAGCGACACGCTGGTTGGTATCTTTGATATACGGGTTACCAAAGCGGGCAAGCACCACATCCCGGTATTTAGCAAGATCGAGCGGGCTGGGCGTTAATGAAGGGATCACGTCGCGGGAGACATACTCCCAGGCCATCTGACGAATCGCGCTCTGCCGGGTGCTTTCATCGATGTAGCTCAGGCCAATTAACGTTCCGGCCCAGGCAATGCAGCTATGGGTCGCGTTCAGAATGCGAATCTTCGCCTCTTCCCACGGCAGCACAGATTCCACCAGCTCGACGCCAACGTTTTCCAGCGCCGGGCGGCCGTTAATAAAGTCATCTTCAATCACCCACTGGATAAAAGATTCCCCCATCACAGGCACTGCATCGTGAATGCCCGTCGCCGCCAGCACGCGTTCGGCGACATCCGGCGTGGGTCGCGGCGTAATGCGGTCAACCATGGTGTTCGGTGAGGTGGTGTAATGTTTCACCCAGTCATACAACGCCCGTTCGCCTTTGGCTTTAAGGAAAGAGAGAAAACCGTGGCGGAAGCGTTCACCGTTATGGCGCAGATTGTCGCAATTGAGCAACGTTACCGGGCCGCCATTGTTAGCAATACGCTGGGTAAGAATGCGGGTCAGCGCACCGTACAGGGTGCGAATGCCGCCGTTGAGATCGGCCTTGATATCCGCCTGCTGCATATCCAGTTCATGTTCCGGCGTCAGGTAGTAGCCGCTTTCAGTCACGGTGAAGGCAATAACCCGGGTTTGCGCATCCGCCCCTTGTGCCACCAGTGCACTGATTTCACTGTCCCACGCCAACACTTTACGGATTGACGTGATGGTTTCGTACTGGCGTTCCCCATCCGGAGAAACGGTCTCCAGCACATACTCCCCTTTCTGCGCAGCGAGTGCGCCAAGCAGCGCATTGGCATCATCACGAATATTCCCCAGCGCGATACTCCAGCTGTCGTCACCTTGCTGCATCAGGCTGTGCAGGTACCACGCCTGATGCGCCCGATGAAACGAGCCTGCGCCAATATGCATCCACACCGCTTTATTACCGGACATAATCATCACCTTATAATGAGCATTTGACATATTCACGGGCATATGCCCGTTTATGAGGAGTATGTTAGTAGCCGTAAGCGAAATCTTTCTGCGAGGCAACTCACGAAATTAGCATTTGCCCTAGAAGCGGACTTTTGCCCACTCACACCATCAGGCTATTCAGCGGTACACTGTTGGCAGGTAATTTCAGGAATGCGTTGATGAACAAAGAAGAGAAAAAACAGGAACTCGCCGCACGCGCCGCCTGGATGTATTACGTGGCAGGCTTAACACAGCAAGATATCGCCACGGCGCTGGGATTATCCCGCCAGGTGGCACAACGGCTGATTTCCGGCGCGCGGGAAATGGGCATGGTCACGGTGAATATCAGCCATCCGGTGACCCGTTGCATGGAACTGGCGGCGAATTTACAGGAAAAATATGCGCTCTCACTGTGCCGCGTGGTGCCTTCCGCCGGGCTTGAGAATGAAGCCATCCAGCAGATGCTGGCGGTAGAAGGCGCAGACGTAATGGCTAAATTCATTGCCAACGATTCCCCGCAGGTGTTCGGCATTGGTTCCGGGAAGACGTTGCGTGCAATTATTGATGCATTGCCCTGGCTGGAACGTCCGCAGCATCAGTGCGTGTCGATGATCGGCGCCATCGCGCGTGATGATTCGGGTACCCGTTACGATGTGCCGCTGAAAATGGCGGAGAAAATGCAGGGAAAATATTTCTTCATTCCGGCACCGCTGTATGCCGACAGCCCGGAAGACAAAACCATGTGGTGCCAGCACCAGCTTTACCAGCGCGTGGCGGAGCGGGCGCTGAATGCGGATATCACGTTTCTGGGAATTGGCGAAGTGGGTCTCGGCTGCCCGCTCAATGCCGAAGGTTTTATCACCGATGAACAGGTCAAAGCACTGGAACAACAGCATGTTGCTGGCGAGATGCTGGGCCATTTCTTTAACCATCAGGGAGTGCGTCTGGAAGGAGAACTGGACACGCGACTGACCAGCGTGCCGCTGTGCAGCCAAACGCCACGTAACGTTTATGGCTTTGCCGGGGGCGCGAAAAAATACGCTGCGATCCGCGCCGCATTAACCGGACAGTGGGTGAATGGCCTGGTCACGGATGAAGACACGGCGGTGAAATTGCTGGCGGAAAAGTAGCGACTTGCCCGAGCGCAGAGCCTTTACCGGGCCTGAAAAAAAGAAAAGCGCCATTCGGCATTTCACCGGATGGCGCAACATTTAGCAGGCCAACCGCCCCCGTAATACGGTGACTTATTTCAATGAGCCTTTGAGGAACTGCTGCAAACGCGGGCTTTTCGGGTTGGTAAACACCTCTTCCGGCGCGCCTTCCTCTTCAATTTTGCCCTGATGCAGGAAGATAACGTGGGTGGAAACATGGCGCGCGAACCCCATTTCGTGGGTCACCACCACCATCGTTTTCCCCTCTTCCGCCAGCTGTTGCATAATGCGTAGCACTTCGCCCACCAGCTCCGGATCCAGCGCTGAAGTCGGTTCGTCAAACAGCAGGACTTCCGGCTCCATTGCCAGTGCACGGGCAATGGATACACGCTGCTGCTGGCCGCCGGAGAGATGCACCGGGTATTTTTGCTGCTGCATTTCGTCGATGCCGACCTTCGCCAGGTACTTCACCGCACGTTCGCGGGCTTCCTGCTTGCTTAAGCCCAGCACCTGGATCGGCGCTTCCATCACGTTCTCCAGCACCGTCATATGGCTCCACAAGTTAAAGTGCTGGAACACCATGGTCAGCCGGGTACGTAACAAGCGCAGCTGGTGCTTATCGGCCACTTTCAGTTGACCGTCTTTGTCGCGCACCAGGTTGATATTCTGCCCGTTCACGACGATCGAGCCTTCGCTCGGTTTTTCGAGGAAGTTAATACAGCGTAAAAACGTACTCTTGCCGGAGCCGGAAGAGCCAATGATGCTGATCACATCACCCGCATTGGCCTGCAACGACACGCCTTTCAGCACTTCATGCTCACCGTAGCGTTTGTGTAAATCGATAACGTTTAATTTATTCTCAGACATCGTGTTCTCAGTGCGTCGAAGAAGGCTTCATATGCTGCAACCAGCGCTTTTCCGCTTTGCGGAATAAGCTAATCAGCACATAAGAGATAATCAGATACAGCACCGCCGCCAGACCAAACGCCGTAAAAGGCTGGTAGGTGGCAGAGTTAATATCCCGGGCGATTTTCAGCAGATCCGGCACGGTGGCGGTAAACGCCAGCGCCGTAGAGTGCAGCATTAAAATCACCTCATTACTGTAGGCGGGCAGCGCAATACGCAGCGCCGACGGCAGAATAATGCTGCGGTACATTTTGAACGACGAGAAACCATAGGCCCGCGCCGCTTCAATTTCACCGTGCGGCACCGAACGGATCGCCCCGGCGAAAATCTCGGTGGTATAGGCGCAAGTGTTTAGCGTCAGCGCCAGTACTGTACAGTTGAGACCGCTGCGGAAAAACGCGTTCAGCAGTTCGGTGCCTTTCACCACTTCCAGCGTATACATTCCGGAATAGAACACCAGCAACTGGACATAGAGCGGCGTCCCGCGGAAAACGTAGGTAAATAACCAGATAGGGAAACGGATAAATTTGTTGTTGGAGACGCGCCCGATAGCGAGAAACACCGCCATTACGCCCCCCATCGTCACCGATGAAATCAGCAACCACAGGGTGATAGCCACGCCAGTCAGGCGGTAACCATCGCTCCACAACAAGGATTGCCAGTACTCCTGAATAATCTCGATCACAGGTCAGCCCTCTTCACACCCACGGAGTAGCGACGTTCGAGAAGAAGCAGCACACCATTGGAAACCGTTGTAAACGCGAGGTAAATCACACCGCAGACAATGGCGAAATAAAACGGCTCCCAGGTGCTTTTCCCGGCGAGCTGGGTGGCTTTCACCACATCCTCCAGTCCCAGCAGAGAGACCAGCGCCGTGGCTTTGAGGATCACCTGCCAGTTGTTGCCAATGCCCGGCAGCGCATAACGCATCATCGCCGGAAACAGAATACGGCGAAACGTCTGTCGCCCGGTAAAACCAAAGGCGGTAGCCGCTTCAATGTGCCCTTTCGGCACCGCCATATAAGCGCCGCGAAAGGTTTCGGTGAAGTAAGCGCCATAGATAAAACCGAGGGTGATAATCCCCGCTACCATCGGGTCAATATCCAGTTGCTCCAGACCCATGGCATCAGTGATACCGTTAAGGGCGATTTGCAGACCATAAAAGATCAGCAACATCAGCACCAGATCCGGCACGCCGCGGATAAGCGTCGTGTAACCTTCAAAGATTAATGCCAGCGCCCGGTTTTTCGAAAGCTTCGCTCCCGCCCCCGCAAGGCCAATCAGTACCGCCAGCACCACGGAACTGAGAGCCAGTTCCAGTGTGACCAGCGCACCGTGTAATATGACTTGTGAAAACCCGTACAGCATGCAGCCAGTCCTGTCGTGTGTGGTGTTCGCCGTGTCTCTTCCCCTCCCGTAGCGGGAGGGGCCGCACGTTAAGCACAGGTGGGATTAGCCACCGTAAACGTCAAAATCAAAATACTTTTTCGCGAGTTTTTCGTAAGTGCCGTCGGCGCGCATTTCAGCAAACGCTTTGTTCAGCGCTTCGCGCAGCTCGTTATCCTCTTTGCGCAGCCCCATACCGGTGCCGACGCCAAACAGCTTCTCGTCTTTAATGGACGGGCCGCCGAATTTATATGCTTTGCCCTGCGGCGTTTTCAGGAAACCTTCGCTGGCCGCGACTTCATCCTGGAATGCGGCATCGATACGGCCTGCAGTCAGGTCAGAGTAGATATTGTCCTGCCCCTGATAGGAGACAATTTCCACCCCTTTCGGTGCCCAGTTCACGTTGCCGTAGGTCTCCTGCGTAGTGCCTTGCAGTACACCAACGCGCTTACCTTTCAGCTTATCCAGCTCGGGCTGAACATCAGAATCTTTTGCGACGACCAGTCGGGAATCCGCCGCGTAAAGTTTGTCGGTAAAGGCGATTTCTTGCTGACGCTTTTCCGTAATGGAAAGCGACGACATAATGACGTCGATTTTTTTCGCTTTCAGCGACGGGATCAGCGCGTCCAGCGGGTTTTCGATAAACGTACACTGCGTTTTAATGCGTTTGCACAGTTCCTTCGCCAGATCGATATCAAAACCCACTAATTCACCCTGCGCATTTTTCGATTCAAACGGCGCATAAGTGGGATCGGTACCGATACGTAATTTTTGCGGGATAGCGGCGAACACGGTTGAAACGCTGGAAACAGCGAGTACCAGAGAAAGAGATAACACCAGTTTTTTCATCATTATCCTCAACAGACTGTCTTTCCTAAGGGAATTAGCTGAACAATACGGTGCCGTTATCGTGCCATCATATGCCCCGGCATGGCAAAAGATTCTGCCCGCACGATGGCTTTTTTTGCATCCTGAATGCGTAATTATGCATCCATGCACTATTATGGCGCGCGTCATGCACCACAATAGAACATCAACCGTATTTCTGCACCACGCCACGTAATGCGCGTGGTGCATTTTCCCTCAGACCCGGGAGCCCGGGCCATGCAGCCTTACTCGCCGTAGACGTTAAAGTCGAAGTATTTTTTGGCAAGTTTGTCGTAGGTGCCGTCTTTACGCAGTTCGGCAAATGCTTTATCGAACGCGGCTTTCAGCTCGGTATCATCTTTACGCAGACCAATACCGGTACCGTCGCCAAAGTATTTTTTGTCTTTCACTGACGGGCCAGCAAAGGCGAACCCTTTACCGGCGGGCTGTTTTAGGAAGCCTTCGCTGGCAGCGACTTCATCCTGGAACGCAGCATCAAGACGCCCCGCAGCCAGGTCAGAGTAGATCAGATCCTGGTTCTGATACGCCACCACATCGATGCCTTTGGTCCGCCAGTTGTCGTTGGCATAACCTTCCTGCGTTGACCCTTGCAGCACGCCAACGTGCTTGCCTTTCAGCGAATCCAGTGTCGGTTGGATAGGCGAACCTTTTGCCGCAATCAGGCGGGAATCCGCCGCGTAGAGTTTGTCAGAGAAGGCGATCTCCTGCTGACGTTTTTCCGTAATAGAGAGAGAAGAGATAATCGCGTCGATTTTCTTCGCTTTCAGCGACGGGATCAGCGCGTCAAAGTCGCTCCCGACCCACGTGCATTTCACATGAATGCGTTTGCACATCTCGTTACCCAAATCGATATCGAAACCCACAAACTCCCCTTTCGCATCTTTGGATGAGAACGGCGCGTAAGTCGCATCAGTGCCGATGCGCACCGTCTGGGGAAGCGCTGCATAAACGCTGGCGGTCGCAGACAGACCCAGCATTAAAGACAGAGCGAGAACCGTCTTCTTCATACATTACCCTCAAGTGTTCTGTTTTTATTTTGTATTGCGTTGTGTTGTGTGTTGCTGCCAGTTACCTTGCATGTCTTATGCCAGTTTCCCGCAGTGCATTCATAACCGCGTTAAATTTGTTAATAAAACGTTGCAAATTCACCTTAGTGATGAAAGATAGCAGGTCTGCCGAACGAACCGGAGCGTTAAGCGGGGAAAAGAGGGATTAAATGTTGAGGATATGATCGCGCTTGCAGAATTGCCCCAAAAAAGCGCACGCCCTGTAGCAACGCACTATTTTGCAGCATCCCCCCCTTGCCAGCGGGTAAAAAGATCCTGCGGCAGGTCGATAGCAAACTGATCCAGCACGCGGTTGACCGTTTGATCAATGACATCGTCAAGGGTATGCGGGCGGTGATAAAACGCCGGAACCGGCGGCATGATCACCGCACCCAACTCAGCGGCCTGGGTCATTAAACGCAAGTGACCGAGATGCAGCGGGGTTTCCCGTACGCAAAGCACCAGCGGCCTGCGCTCTTTCAGCACCACATCCGCCGCGCGTGTGAGCAGACTGTCGGTATAGCTGTGCACAATGCCGGAGAGGGTTTTAATGGAACACGGCAGAATAACCATGCCTGCGGTTTTAAATGAGCCGGACGAGATACTGGCGGCGATATCGCGCGCGTCGTGCACCACATTCGCCAGCGACTGCACATCGCGCAGAGAAAAATCCGTTTCAAGAGAGAGGGTCTGACGGGCTGCCTGGCTCATGACCAGGTGGGTTTCAACTTCCGCCACATCACGCAGCACCTGTAACAGACGCACGCCGTAGATCGCGCCGCTGGCGCCGGAGATCCCCACAATTAGTCGTTTCATGATTGTCGCCCCTCTTTAGTGCGAGAACTTTGCCTGATTATAGAGGGCGTTGCAACAGGTTGCGCCCCTCACTGGCGGAGGGGCGCGACAGGATCAACCTTCGTTATGCATCTCTAAGCTTTCCACTTCGTTCTGGCGCTGCACAGCTTTGGCATCGTCGTTACGCAGGGAATCGAGATAGTCGAGATACTGCTGATTAACGTCTTTGGTCACGTAGACACCGTTAAATACCGAGCACTCGAACTGCTGGATATCCGGATTTTCCGCACGTACTGCATCAATCAGGTCGTTGAGATCCTGGAAGATCAGGCCGTCGGCGCCAATAATCTGGCGGATTTCATCGACCTCGCGACCGTGCGCGATAAGCTCATTCGCAGTAGGCATATCAATGCCGTACACATTCGGGAAGCGAATTTCCGGTGCAGCGGAAGCGAGATAAACTTTCTTCGCTCCGGCTTCACGCGCCATCTCGATAATCTGCTCAGAAGTGGTGCCGCGTACGATGGAGTCATCCACCAGCAGGACATTCTTATCACGGAATTCGGCGCGGTTGGCGTTCAGCTTGCGGCGCACGGATTTACGACGCAGTTGCTGACCCGGCATGATAAAGGTACGACCAACGTAACGGTTTTTCACAAAACCCTGGCGATACGGTTTACCGAGGATACGCGCGATTTCCAGCGCGATATCGCAGGAGGTTTCCGGAATCGGGATCACCACGTCGATGTCCAGGTCTTCCCATTCGCGGGCAATCTTCTCACCCAGCTTGGTGCCCATGTTGACGCGGGCGCTATAGACAGAGATTTTGTCGATAAAGGAGTCCGGGCGCGCAAAGTAGACGTATTCAAACAGGCACGGATTGCTGACCGGGTTATCCGCACACTGGCGGGTAAACAACTGACCTTTTTCGGTGATGTACACCGCTTCGCCCGGTGCGATATCGCGCAGGAATTCAAAGCCCAGCGTATCCAGTGCCACGCTTTCAGAGGCCACCATAAATTCCGTACGCCCATCACCGACATCACGTTTGCCAAGCACCAGCGGACGAATACCGTTCGGGTCGCGGAAGGCAACCATACCGTGGCCGATAATCATCGCCACGCAGGCGTATGCGCCGCGGATTTGGCGGTTAGTGGCGGCAACGGCGGCAAAAATATTGTCTGCTTCCAGCGGATAGTGGCGGAAATTATCCAGTTCGCTGGCAAAAATATTGAGCAGAATTTCAGAGTCAGATGTGGTGTTAATGTGGCGGCGCTTTTCTTCAAACAGCTTTTTACGCAACTCGTGTGCGTTGGTCAGATTGCCGTTATGCGCAAGCGTAATACCATACGGGGAGTTGACGTAAAAAGGCTGAGCTTCCGAGGCGCTGGAGCTGCCTGCGGTGGGATAGCGCACGTGGCCAATGCCCATGTTGCCCTGAAGACGCTGCATATGGCGGGCTTCAAAAACATCATTTACCAGACCGTTCGCTTTACGCAGACGGAAACAGTTGTTCGCATCAATAGTGATGATACCCGCTGCATCCTGCCCACGGTGCTGTAGCACCGTTAACGCGTCATAAATCGACTGGTTGACCGGCATAACACCGGCGATACCGACAATACCGCACATACGTCTTTTCCTCGTTAAGCCACATCTCAGGGGTTATGCCCTGGGCAAGAAACTCGACGAGCCTTGCAGATAGTCAAAGAACCATCTGATGATGAAGCTGAATTGCGGGATAAGCTGCGACTTTTGCCAGTCTTCGCTTTTCGACAGGCCTGTAAATGTATCAAGAAAGAACAGAATGGCGGCGACGATCAGCACGCCACGCAGCGCGCCAAAACAGATCCCCAACACCCTGTCTGTACCCGACAGGCCGGTTTTCTCCACCAGCGCCCCTAACACGTAGTTAACGATGGCGCCAACAATCAGCGTTGCGATAAACAGCACGGCGATGGCAATCCCATTGCGCACCAGTTCATCTTCAAAGCCCGTGAACCAGACAGACAGGTAAGTGTAGTAATGACTGGCAACAAAGAAAGCACAACCCCATGTCACCAGCGATAACGCTTCACGAACAAAGCCGCGGATCAGGCTTACCAGACAAGAAAAACCAATCACCGCAATGATGGCGTAATCAATCCAGACCATATGTGTCCCACGATTTTACGCCCTGTCGTCCAGTTCGGGGCGAATTCTAACAGAAAAAGAAAACGTTTGCGTAGGGATTTCCTTCCCGCGCGTAAATAAAAATGGCGCTGAAAAAATATTCAACGCCACGTTTCCGGTCGCCTGTATTTGGGCGTTATTCAGGCTTTTTCCTCCTCACTCAGACCCTCTTCCGGAAGAGTGAGGAAGGCGTCATGCGACGCACTCTACACATTGACTGAGGGCCGGGTTAAGGAGGCGTAACACTTAGTTCGGCGTATACCCCATCACCACGCCGCTTAACCCTGACAACTGATTAAGTTCGCTAAGGGAGCCTTTCAGCTTATCCCTCGACGCGTCGGGCCCGACCAGAATACGGGTGATTTTACCCTGAACCGGCGTGGTCGGCGATGTGTAAACGCGGTACCCTGCGCCACGCAATTTGCCCACGATTTCATTGACCTTATCGGCATTTTTCAACGCGCCAAGCTGCACCACATACGCCTTGCCGGTCGGTGTTGGCTTCTCATCTTGCGCTTTCGGCGGCTCGGCGGGCTCTTCGTTCGCCATCGCCAGCTGTTCGCTGGTCTTATCACGCACGGCCTGAGGTTGCGTTTGCTGTGGTGCCTGCGGTTTTGGCTGCGGTTTCTCAACCGGTTTAGGTTTTGTCACCGGCGGTGTGGTCACTTCCGGATTGGCATTGCCGCTGGCGGCAAGTCTTGAAGCATCGAGGGACGGCGCAGCCGCATCACCAGCCTGCACCTCTTCCGCTGCCCCTTCCGGCGGCTGGGCCGGCAGCGCCTGCGTTGCAGCCGGCATCATATCGGGTTCGTCGCGATCGCCAGGTTTCGGCACCAATGGGATCGCCGCGAATTCATCCTGGTAATGCTTTTTCTGCCCGTCGAGCAACCCGGGAAGAATGATCACCCCGAGCGCGACAAGCACAATAGTGCCCATTAAACGGTTCTGAAACTTACTTGCCACCGGTTCTCCCCGCGTCCATCGCTTCCATCACATGCGCTACAGTGTGGAACGATCCACACACCAGCACAGTATCACAGGCGTCGGCTTCCGCCATTGCCGCCTGCCAAGCCTGCGCCACATCCGGCCATGCGCGGCCAGAGGTCAAATGCGCCAGCAGTTGCTCCGCTGTAGCGCCACGCGGCCCTTCCAGAGGGGCACAATACCAGCTATCGACCACCGGCTCCAGACAGGCAAGCGTCCCGGCGATGTCTTTATCATGCAGCATGCCAATAACCGCCAGCACGCGTCCTTTTTTCGGCAACGCTGCCAGACGCCCGGCGAGGTAACCCGCTGCATGAGGATTATGCGCGACATCGAGAATAAGACGCGGCGACTCGCTCACAATCTGGAAACGTCCAGGTAGAATCGCTTTCGCGACCCCGTCGCGTATCGCCTGCTCGCTGACCTCCAGCTGGCTGGCCCGCAGTGCCGCCAGTGCAGTCGCCGCATTGGGTTGCGGTACCTGCGGCAGCGGCAGATGGTTCAGGTCGCCTTGCGCATCGCTAAAGTCCCAGCCGTCTGCATTCACGGTATAGCGCCATTCCACACCGCGACGCATTAATAACGCGCCCTTTTCCTGCGCAACGTCAGCAATGGTGTGCGGCATATCCGGCTCACCAACCACGGCGGGTTTACCGCTGCGGAAAACACCGGCTTTTTCCCGACCGATGCTTTCGCGATCCGGTCCCAGCCAGTCAGTGTGATCGAGTGCAATACTGGTTACCACGGCAACGTCGGCATCTACCATATTCGTGGCATCAAGACGGCCGCCAAGCCCCACTTCGAGGATCACCACATCCAGCGCAGCCTGCTTAAATAACCACAGCGCGGAGAGTGTACCGAATTCAAAATAGCTTAATGAGATGTCGCCACGCACGGCTTCGATTTCTGCAAAGGACGCAGTGTGTGCAGATTCGGCAAGTTCTTCCCCCTGCACGCGCACACGCTCTGTGTAACGCACCAGATGCGGGGAGCTGTAAACACCCACCCGATAGCCCGCCGCCAACAGAATAGACTCCAGCGTACGACAGGTGGTGCCTTTGCCATTGGTGCCAGCAACCGTAAAGACAAACGGCGCGGGGCGCAGCACATCCAGACGCGCCCCGACCTGGCTTACGCGATCAAGACCCAGATCGATGGTTTTACTGTGCAGATTTTCCAGATAAGAAAGCCACGCGGCCAGGGGCGACGTGGCTTGCGGAATGCGTTTAGTTTCCATGATGCCCGTTGATATGTACGGTTTGAAAAACAAAAGGGCAGTGCCTGGTGGCCCTGCCCTTCGGTATTATCAGGCGTCGCCTTCCTGAACTGGCGCCGATGGGATCACCGTGCCAACATGCGTATCGTCCGGATCCGGCGAGGGCAGATTCATCAGCTTCGCCAGAATGCGCGCCAGTTTCAGGCGCAGTTCCGGGCGGCGGATAATCATATCGATAGCGCCTTTTTCGATCAGGAACTCACTGCGCTGGAATCCCGGCGGCAGTTTTTCACGCACGGTCTGTTCAATGACGCGCGGACCGGCAAACCCGATCAGCGCTTTCGGCTCAGCGATGTTCAGATCGCCCAGCATCGCGAAGCTCGCGGAAACGCCACCCATGGTCGGATCGGTCAGTACCGAAATATACGGCAGGCCGCGCTCCTGCATTTTTGCCAGTGCGGCGGAGGTTTTCGCCATCTGCATCAGTGACATTAACGCTTCCTGCATACGTGCACCGCCGGAAGCGGAGAAGCAGATCAGCGGGCAGTTATCTTCCAGCGCCTGCTCAACTGCACGCACGAAACGCGCGCCAACGACAGAGCCCATCGAACCGCCCATAAAAGCAAACTCAAACGCCGCCGCAACAACCGGCATGCCATGCAGCGTGCCTTTCATGACCACCAGCGCATCTTTCTCGCCGGTCTCTTTCTGGGCTGTCGCCAGACGGTCTTTGTATTTTTTGGAATCACGGAACTTCAGCACGTCTTTCGGCTCAAGTTCGCTACCCAGTTCCACCAGTGAACCTTCATCCAGCAGGCTATGCAGGCGATTACGCGCTGTCATACGCATGTGGTGGTCACATTTCGGGCAGACCTCAAGGTTACGCTCCAGCTCGGCACGGTACAGCACCTGGCCGCAGCTATCGCATTTTGTCCACACACCTTCAGGGATGCTTGCCTTACGGGTGGGGGTAATGTTGCTCTTAATTCTTTCAATCCAGCTCATTGATAACCTTTATACATGAACCTGGTAGCCCATAAATGGTGCACATTAAAACATAACGGTTCGCAACTTGGGATAAAAAAGTGGTCGAACCGCCGTTGACTTCTTATTTTGCCTGTCGCGCCGCGGCGCGGCGGTGGCGAATAATCTCAAACACACCGGGAAGTATAGACACCACGATGATTCCCACAATCAGCAGCTTAAGATTCTCCTGGATTGCCGGAATGGTGCCAAAGAAATACCCGGCGTAGGTAAACAGGAGTACCCACAACAGCGCGCCTACAACGTTATAGGCGGCGAAATGGCGATAAGACATATGCCCCATACCGGCGACAAAAGGCGCGAAAGTACGCACTATCGGCACAAAACGCGCCAGAATAATCGTTTTGCCGCCGTGTTTCTCATAAAACTGATGGGTTTTATCAAGATAGCTGCGACGGAACACCTTCGAATTCGGGTTGCTGAATAATCGCTCACCGAATAGCCGCCCGATAGTGTAGTTCACCGCATCACCGGCAATCGCCGCAATCAGCATGAGTAACACCATGGTGTGAACATTCAGATCATTGGTTTCCAGCGATGCCAGCGCACCGGCGACGAACAGCAGAGAATCCCCCGGCAGAAACGGCGTGACCACCAGCCCGGTTTCGCAAAACAGGATCACGAACAGGATCGCGTACACCCACACGCCATATTGCGCCACCAGTTCCGCCAGATGAACGTCAATGTGCAGGATGAAATCAATCAGAAAGCGTATTAAGTCCATATGTACTTATGCCTTTTTCAATTGCGACTAGTCCGCCAGGAACAGCGGGCCCATTGGCGCAGAGGGAAGGTCAAAACGCTGTGGGTAATCCACCGACACCAGATACAGTCCTTCCGCTTTCGCCGTTGCTGCTGCCAGCGTTCTGTCCTTTACCGCCAGCAACTCTGCTATCCAGCTCTCCGGCTGGTTGTTGGCACCTACTTCCATCAGGCTGCCGACAATATTCCTGACCATATGATGTACAAAGGCATTGGCTTTGATATCGACCACCACATAAGGGCCGTGACGACTGACATTAATGTGCATCAGATTGCGCCACGGTGTGCGCGACTGGCACTGCACCGCGCGAAACGAGGTAAAGTCATTTTCACCGATAAGACACTGTGCGGCGCGATGCATCCGCTCTGCGTCCAGCGGATGGTAGTAATGTGTTACGCCCATGCCTAACACCGCAGGACGCAAGCGATGATTATAAATGACGTAACGGTAACGGCGAGCCGTTGCGCTGAAACGGGCATGAAAATCATCGGGGACATCTTTCATCCAACGTACCGCGATGTCACCAGGTAAATTCGCATTTACACCCAACGTCCAGGCTGCCGCTTTGCGCAGCGCGGTGGTTTCAAAATGCACCACCTGACCGGTTGCGTGCACCCCTGCGTCCGTACGCCCGGCACAAAACACGGTGATCGGTTCATTCGCAACTTGCGAGAGCGCTTTTTCCAGCTTCTCCTGCACGCTACGCACTTCCTGCTGACGCTGCCAGCCGTAATATTTGCTGCCGTCGTACTCAATGCCAAGAGCGATTTTGTAGATCGGCGCTTTCAGCTCGTCCTGCATCAGTACAGATACTCCTGCACCAGTTTTTCAGCGATTTTCACCGCCATCAGCGCGCCGCCGAAGCGAACATTATCCGCCACGGACCAGAACTGGATCTGCTCCGGCATGCCGTAATCATTACGCACGCAGCCCACGGAGAGGTGTGCCTGGCCGGACGCATCGCCCACCTGCGTCGGGAAATCGTTCTCTTCCGACAATGCAATATCTTCAAAACGACCGAACGCATCGCGCGCTTCTTCTGCCGCCAGCGGACGCATGGCTTCAAAGTTCACCATCTGCGCATGACCGTAGAACACCGGCGACTGCACGCAACTGGCAGAGATCATTAACCCATCGTCCTGCAAAATTTTACGTGTCTGATCGATAATCACGCGCTCTTCGCGCACGCTGCCTTCGCGGTCAGCCAACAACGGCAACATATTGAACGCCAACTGGCGACCAAAGTAGTCATCTTCATCAATCGGGATACCGTTCAACAGCTTGGCGCTCTGCCCTGCCAGCGCATCGACGGCCTTTTTGCCATTACGTGAAACGGACAGCATACTGGTCACCGCAATACGTGACAGCCCACCTTCGTCAATCAGCGGTTTCAGCGCCGCCAGCAACTGACTGGTCAGGCTGTCCGGGACGGCAATAATGTTACGATTGCGGTAATCCGCCAGCACAAACGGGTTGATATCCGGCATCACCAGCGGCACATCCGGCTCCAGCGCGAATAAGCCGCTGGAGTCGATAACCAGACACCCCGCATTCGTCGCGTCCTCAATACAGGTTGCAGACGCCTGTGCGCCAGCCACGAAGAACGCCAGTTGCGCTTGCGTCCAGTCAAACTCAGCCGCGTCTTCCACACGCACGGTTTTGCCTGCAAAACGCAGGGTTTCGCCGACGCTTTCGCGTGTTGCCAGCGCATACAGTTCGCCTACCGGGAACTGGCGCTCCGCCAGCGTTTCGAGCAAGGCTTCTCCGACAGCGCCCGTCGCGCCGAGAACGGCAATATTCCAGCCTTCAGACATGGTGAATTACTCCAGAAAAAAGCGTCCTTGCCGGAGTGTCGGCAAGGAGCATTAAGAAGACATTAACGAACCGGGGTATGAACGGCGTTGAAGCCCAGTTTAAGCAACAACGCAGCAGCGTCAGCGTCATCGCACTGAACATACAATGATGACCATTCGCGACGCTCAAGATAATGTTTACGCAGTTTATCGAACTCACCCGGTGTGCCCGCTACTTTTCGCAGCAATGCATCGTCGCGGCGCACATCATACACCAAATGAACCAGCCTTTTCAGCGTTGACTGATCAAGCCCACCATGCAGCGTAATGCGGCCAAATTCCGGGGCCGGCAGCAGCGTATCCAGCGCCACCTGTTGGCGTTTACCAATAAATTCACTATAGGCTTCAAAGACCTGCGTTGTCCCACGTGCTTTGCCTTCAAGCGTATAACCGGCGATATGCGCCGTACCGATGTCCACGCGATCCAGCAGCGCCACGTTCAGATCCGGCTCCGGCTCCCATACGTCAAGCACCACACTCAACGCCTGACCGGCTTGTAGCCGCTGCAACAGCGCGGCATTATCCACCACCGGTCCGCGACAGGCATTAATCAGAATAGTGCCAGGCTTGAGGCGGGCAATCAGCGCCTCATCCGCCAGGTGCAGCGTTTTATACGGGCCATCTTTAAACAGTGGCGTATGGAAAGTCAGGACATCCGCCTCACGCACTAACTCGTCAAGGCTACGGAAATCGCCCGCATCACCGCGATCGGCGCGCGGCGGATCGCACAGCAATGTGCGGATCCCTAAGGCTTCCAGCCGCGCCTGCAAGCGCCCGCCAACGTTACCCACGCCGACAATACCCACCGTACGATCGGTAAGCGCAAAACCGTCACGTTCCGCCAGCATCAGCAGTGAAGAGAACACATATTCCACCACTGCAATTGCATTACAGCCGGGCGCGGCGGAAAAAGCGATCCCCGCCTGTTCCAGCCAGGCATCATCCACATGATCGGTACCTGCGGTTGCCGTACCGACAAATTTGATCCCCGTTCCCTGCAATAACGCAGCATTGACTTTCGTTACCGATCGCACCATTAAGGCATCGGCATCCGCCAGTTCCGCCACCGGGATCGGGCGACCTGGAACAGCTTTAACCTCACCCAAACGACTGAAGAGATCGCGGGCGTAAGGCATATTTTCATCAACAAGGATTTTCACTAGAGTACCTGTTTGAGAACGGGAGTTGAGCGCGCAAGTGTGCCATAATCTGGCGGCCAGGCATACCCGCAATGCCGACAACGCCATGCGAGAGTAAGAGGATTTTCATGATGCAACCCATTCAGGGTGCCCCCGGGCGCCCTCCCGGGCAGGAGCCGCTACAAACCGGCAGTGTTCCCGGTGAACTACCTTTATCCAGTGTGCAACGCACGGTGCTGGAACGCCTGGTTATTCGCCTGATCGCGTTGACGCAGCAACAGAGCGCAGAAGTCTGGGCTGGCGTGAAACACGATTTAGGGCTGAAGAACGATGCGCCGCTGCTTTCCCGCCACTTTCCGGCTGCAGAGCAGAATCTGAATCAGCGGGTGGAAACCGCCACGCAAAACCATACCACCCGGCAGATAATCTCACAGTTGACCGAACTCCTGGGCCAGGGGAATAACCGCCAGGCAGTGAGTGATTTTATTCGCCAGCAGTTCGGGCAGACGGCGCTGAGCCAGTTGACGCCGCAACAACTGAAAACCGTACTGACGATGCTGCAAAACAACCAGATTGTTATTCCGCAACCGCAGCAGCGCCCGGCCACCGAGCGCCCGTTACTGCCTGCGGAGCACAATTCGCTTAACCAGGCGGTGACAAAACTGGCGGCAGCGACAGGCGAATCCGGCAAGCTTATCTGGCAGTCGATGCTGGAACTGTCCGGGGTGAAAACAGGTGAGCTGATCCCGGCAAAGCACTTCGCCCCGCTGATGACGTGGCTACAGGCGCGCCAGACACTGAGCACCCATCCCGCGCCGACGCTGCACACGGTGCAAACTGCGTTGAAACAGCCGCTGGATCCCATCGAGATGCGCACGATGACGGAATATGCGCAGCAAAACTGGCAAGCGACACCGCAAACGGTACTGACCACGGCACAGGTGCAGGATATTCTCAATCAGGTGTTTTTACGCCGCACCGAGCGTTCGCCGGAAGCGCTGGAGATCCGCAATATTCAGCCGATCTACAGCCCGTTTGTCGCACCAATTATTGAGACGGTTAAATCGATTTCCACCCGACCGGGTTTGTTCTTTATCGCGCTGCTGGTCGTTGCGTTCCTGTTCTGGCTGGTGAGCTAAAAAAGGCCCGACGGCGTTCACGCCTGTCGGGCCTGTAGTCTTATCCGGCTTAACTTAAATATTCTCGCCGTTTTGTTTGATCACATCCTGATACCACCAGAACGATTTTTTGCGGCTGCGCGCCAGCGTCCCGTTACCGTCATTGTCTTTATCGACGTAGATCATACCGTACCGTTTTTTCATCTCGCCGGTACCTGCCGAGACCAGATCGATACAGCCCCACGGCGTATACCCCATTAAATCGACGCCATCCTCAACCACCGCTTTTTTCATTTCACTGATATGGTTGCGCATATAGTCAATACGGTACTGGTCATTGACGATACCGTCACTTTCCGGTTGATCAATGGCACCGAACCCGTTTTCCACAATAAACAGCGGGAGCTGGTAAAGGTCGTAGAAATAATTGAGCGAATAACGTAAGCCAACCGGATCAATTTGCCAGCCCCAGTCCGACGCTTTGACATAGGGGTTTTTCACCAGGCTTTTGGTTTCGTCATAGTCCAACTGTGGATTGTCTTCCATCGCTTTGGTGACGAAGGACATGTAATAACTAAAGCCGATATAGTCGACGCAACCACGTGTCAGGATCTGCAGGTCATCGTCGGTAATATCGAGTTTAAATGCCCGGCGGGCGAAATAATTGAGCAGATGCTGCGGGTAATAGCCACGCACATGCACATCGGTAAACCAGTAACGGCGGTGCATGGCCACCACCGACATCATCATATCGTTGGGATCGCAGGTTAACGGGTAAATCGGACACATGGCGATCATGCAGCCAATTTTAAAATCCGGATTGATTTTATGCCCGGCTTCTACCGCCAGCGCACTGGCGACCAGCTCGTAATGCGCGGCCTGATACATGATGACTTCACGATCTTCACCGGGTTGGTATTTCACCCCGGAGTTGGTAAATGGCGCAAAATCTTCGTGGTAGTTGGCCTGATTATTGATTTCGTTGAACGTCATCCAGTATTTCACCTTGCCGCGATAGCGGGTGAAAACGGTGCTGGCGAAGCGCACAAAGAAATCGATCATCTTACGGTTACGCCAGCCACCATATTCGGTGACAAGGTGATAAGGCATTTCGAAGTGAGAAAGGGTGATGACCGGTTCGATGTTGTATTTCAGGCACTCATCAAAGAGATCATCGTAAAATTGCAGCCCCGCTTCATTTGGCTCCTGTTCGTCCCCTTTCGGGAAAATACGCGTCCAGGCAATCGAGGTGCGAAAGCATTTAAATCCCATCTCGGCGAACAGCTTAATATCGTCTTTATAGCGATGGTAAAAGTCGATGGCATCATGGTTGGGGTAGTTTTTACCAGGCAGCACGCCATCAGTAATTTCACGCGGTACGCCGTGCGCACCGGCGGTCATAACATCGGCAACGCTGACACCTTTGCCGCCCTCTTGCCAGCCGCCTTCAAGCTGATGTGCCGCTACCGCACCACCCCATAAAAAATCCGCTTTAAACCCGGGCATATCACTCTCCTTTCGCTAATGATGCTGAAAGAATAAACAAGCCAGCGGTGACATAACATCACCGCTGTCTCGTTTTGTGAAACCGGTTGCAAAGAGAGTCATCCGCGCTGTCGGTACGCGATTATTTATGTGAACGAAAAGCGATTAACGTCACCACAATACCCATAACTGCAGAGATCGCGCCGGCCAGGAACACAGAGGAATACCCCAAAGACGTCGCAATCAGACCGGTTAACGGGCCGGTCAAGGCATACGAGATATCCTGAAAGGCAGCATACCCACCAAGCGCCGTCCCCCGTACCTGTGGCGGTACGCGTTTCACCACTTCGACGCCCAGCGCCGGGAAGATCAACGAACAACCGCAACCGGTTAATGCTGCGCCCAACAGCGCCATCCACGCGCCGTGCGCTTGCCACAGCAGCACCAGGCCAAGGGTTTCAATCACCAACGAGACAATGGCGACGCGCACCCCGCCGAAACGGTCCGGCATCCAGCCGAACAGGATGCGCATCAGCACAAATGCGCCGCCAAAAGCCGTCAGGGTAAAACCGGCCATTGGCCAGCCCTGGCTGGCGAAATAGAGCGAGACAAACGTACCAATCACCGCAAAACCCACGCCCTGCAAGGCGAGCCCGAGGCCCGGCTGCCAGATAAGCCCTACGACGCTCCATAACGACGGGCGGCCCCCTGTATGCGCAGGAACGCTGCGCACGCTGCCGTTAAACGCCCACGCGACAAGCGGTAACAGCATGGTGGTTGCCGCCAGAACAGCAAAACCAAAATGGCTGTGGATCATCAGCCCCAGCGGCGCCCCGGCGGCCAGTGCGCCGTAAATCGCCATGCCATTCCACGACATCACTTTGCCGGAACGTGCAGGCCCCACCAGCCCCATGCCCCACGTCAACGTGCCGGTCAGCAACTGGCTTTCGCCGAACCCCAGGATCAGACGCCCGATAACCAGCAACGCGAATTTCACCATCGGCTCCACCGGCAATAGCGCGGCCAGCAACCAGGCCACTCCCGCCAGCCCACAGGCAAACATCCCCTGCAATGCTGAACGCTTAGCGCCAAACTGGTCCGCCAGGCGACCGGCATAACCGCGCGTTAGCACCGTGGCAAGAAACTGAATGCCCACGGCGATGCCAACCAGGGTGTTGCCATAACCCAGTTCATTGTGCACAAACAATGGGATCACCGGTAACGGCAGCCCGACGGTCATATACGTCAGAAAAACCGCAAAAGCGATGCGAAACAGCGAGACATTCGCTGAAGAGGAACGAACAGATTGTGTTTCTACAGACATGCATTACTCCATAACGCAGAGTAAGGCGGGATTGGGAAGTGCCCACGCCCCCTCTACCTGAGTGCCAGGATTAAGGTGCGTTGGATAACGTTAAACGCTTACGCATTATCGTATTGATAATGTTGCGGTGTGGAGTTTGCCTGCCACAGTGACAGGTTGTCAACGCATAAAAAAAGGGAGCCTCAGGCTCCCTTTATCTGTTTGCTTATGGTTACTTCAGTTTGCGCATAACGAGCGTGGCGTTTGTGCCGCCGAAACCGAAGCTGTTGGACATTACCGTCGTCAGTGCGGCATCAGTCGGTTTGGTCACAATGTTCAGGCCGGCCGCTTGCTCATCCAGCTCTTCTACGTTGATGCTCGGCGCGATAAAGCCGTGTTCCAGCATCAACAGCGAGTAGATGGCTTCCTGTACACCGGCAGCGCCAAGAGAGTGACCGGTCATCGCTTTGGTCGCGGAGATTGCCGGGCTGTTATCACCGAACACTTCGCGGATAGCACCCAGTTCTTTCACGTCGCCAACCGGCGTCGAGGTACCGTGGGAGTTCAGGTAATCAATCGGCGTATCCACACCGTGCATTGCCATCTTCATGCAGCGTACTGCGCCTTCGCCTGACGGAGCCACCATGTCAGCACCATCGGACGTTGCGCCGTAACCGACGATCTCCGCATAGATATGCGCGCCGCGCGCCAGTGCGTGCTCCAGCTCTTCAACCACAACCATACCGCCGCCGCCTGCGATAACGAAACCATCGCGGTGTGCGTCATAAGTACGGGAAGCTTTGTCCGGCGTCTCGTTGTATTTGGTGGAGAGTGCGCCCATCGCGTCGAACTCACAGGCCATTTCCCAGCACAGCTCTTCACCACCGCCAGCAAAAACGATGTCCTGTTTGCCCAGTTGAATCTGCTCTACCGCATTACCAATGCAGTGCGCAGAAGTAGCACATGCAGAACTGATGGAGTAGTTCACACCGTGAATTTTAAACGGCGTTGCGAGACAAGCGGATACCGCAGACGCCATCGCTTTGGTCACCACATACGGACCGACCGCTTTCAGACCACGCGGGCTACGCATTGCGTCAGCGCCAAAGACCTGAGATTTAGAAGAACCGCCAGAACCGGCAATCAGGCCCACGCGCGGATTGTTCTGATAAACCTCTTCTTTCAGGCCAGCATCTTCAATCGCCTGCTGCATGGAGAGATAGGAATAGATAGAGGCATCGTTCATGAAACGAACCACTTTACGGTCAATCAAACCGGTCGTGTCCAGTTTAATGTTGCCCCATACGTGGCTGCGCATGCCGGAATCTTTGAATTCCTGAGAGAATGTGATCCCTGAGCGCCCTTCACGCAGAGATGCCAGGACTTCCTGCTGGTTGTTACCAATGCTGGAAACGATGCCCAGGCCAGTAATCACTGCACGTTTCATTCAATACCCCTAAGTCGCACTAATTAAGTTTCGTGTCGCAAGATAGCGTACACTTGTACGCCGAACAAGTCCGATCAGACAATTTGTGAGGAAATTTGCGCCTTTCCTTGACGACCGTTAAGATCGTGCCACTGCCTGATGGACGAGTAACTTACGTGAAACAAACCGCTATACAATCCGCCAACCTCGAATTCAACGCTGAGGGTACACCTGTTTCCCGAGATTTCGACGATGTCTACTTCTCTAATGATAACGGGCTGGAAGAGACGCGTTATGTCTTTCTCGGCGGTAATCAGCTTGAACAGCGTTTTCCGGCGCATTCCCGTCCGCTGTTTATCGTGGCGGAGAGCGGGTTTGGCACCGGGCTGAATTTCCTGACCTTGTGGCAGGCATTCGCGGCCTTTCGCGTAGCACATCCCGACGCTACCCTGGAAAGATTACATTTCATCAGTTTTGAAAAATTTCCGCTGACCGCAGACGATCTGTGTAAAGCCCATGCCCACTGGCCGGAGCTTGCCCCTTGGGCAGAGCAGTTGCAAGCGCAGTGGCCGTTGCCATTTGCGGGCTGCCACCGTGTATTACTTGATGAAGGGCGCGTTACGCTGGATCTCTGGTTCGGCGATATCAACACGCTGACGGAGAAGCTGGACGATTCGTTAAACCAGCGCGTGGATGCCTGGTTCCTCGACGGTTTCGCGCCGGCGAAAAATCCGGATATGTGGACTCCGGCGCTGTTTCAGGCCATGGCGCGCCTCGCCAGACCTGGCGGCACGCTGGCGACCTTTACCTCTGCGGGTTTTGTGCGCCGCGGATTGCAAGATGCCGGGTTTACCATGCACAAGCGCAAGGGATTTGGCCGTAAACGCGAAATGTTGACCGGAGTGATGGAACAAACGCTCGCCCCCACGCCCCGCGCGCCGTGGTTTGCCCGAAGCGCTGCCCGTGCGCGCGAAGTGGCACTGATTGGCGGCGGTGTAGCCAGCGCCCTGCTCTCTCTGGCGTTGTTGCGCCGTGGCTGGCAGGTGACGCTCTACTGCGCCGACAGTGCTCCGGCAGAAGGGGCATCCGGCAACCGCCAGGGGGCGCTTTATCCGCTCCTCAGCGCGCATGACCCGGCGCTGGCACACTTCTTCCCTGCTGCTTTTACCTTTGCCCGCCGGCTTTACGACGCGTTACCACTGGCGTTTGATCACCAATGGTGCGGTGTGACGCAACTGGGTTGGGATGGAAAAAGTCAGCAGAAGATTGCGCAGATGCTGACGCTGGAATTACCGGGTGCGCTGGCCCACGGAGTGGATGCGCTAACCGTTCAGACCCTGACCGGCGTTAATACCGGCTGTGGCGGCATCACCTATCCGGCGGGCGGCTGGCTCTGCCCGGCACAGCTGACGGCGGCAGCCATCGCGCTGGCCTGTGAACAGGGTTTGCAGGTGCACTACGGGCATGACGTACAGCAGCTCACGCCTGCGGATAATGGCTGGCAACTGCATTTTCACCACGGCGAAGCACAGCAACATGCGGTGGTGGTACTGGCTAACGGGCACCGCATCAACCAGTTTGCACAGACGGAACACCTGCCTGTCTACCCGGTTGCCGGGCAGGTCAGTCATATCCCGACCACACCCGCGCTGGCTGAACTGCGTCAGGTACTCTGTTACGACGGTTATCTGACACCGCAAAACCCGCTTAATCATCATCACTGTATCGGCGCCAGTTACCATCGCGGGCAGGCGCAGGCAGCGTATAGCGAAGCGGATCAACAACAGAATCGCCAGCGCTTGCTGGACTGCTTGCCACAAGCTGAGTGGGCTAAAGAGGTGGATATCCGCGCCGGTGAAGCCCGCTGCGGCGTGCGTTGCGCCACGCGTGATCATCTGCCCATGGTGGGCAATGTTGCGGATTATGAGGCAACGCTGGTGGCATACACGCAGCATGCCACTGAGGCAGGAAATACCGTCAGCGCGCCCGTTTATAAGGGGCTGTTCATGTTAGGCGCACTCGGTTCGCGCGGTTTATGCAGCGCCCCGCTGGCGGCGGAAATTCTGGCATCGCAGATGAGCGATGAGCCTATCCCGCTGGACGGCGAAACGCTGGCAGCGATGAATCCGAACCGGTTATGGGTGAGAAAGTTATTAAAGGGCAAAACGGTAAAATAAGGATTAAAGGGGCAATCGCCCCAATTTATTGAGCTCACGCCGAATGGCATGATCGATATGATGCAGCTGTATCTTCTCGCTCTGTTCATCTGCAGCAAGCACAGCGGCCAGTAACGCCACATTGCAGATGCTTGCCCCCGTCAGATTGCCCCGAATAGCCAGCTCGGCAAAATCCACATCTTCAGCAAGTGCCAGTGTGGCTGGCCATATACTCTGCCACATTTGCGTGCGCAGCGTCACATCCGGGTAGGTAAAGTGCGTGATAAAGGTGAACCGCCGACTAAAAGCCGTGTCGAGGTGCCCACGATGGTTGGTCGCAAGGATCACTAACCCAGGATAGTTTTCCAGTCGTTGCAGAAGGTAAGAGACTTCAATATTGGCATACCGATCATGGGCGTCTTTACTTTCACTGCGTTTACCGAACAACGCATCCGCTTCATCAAAGAATAATATTCCACTGTCTGTTTCTGCGAGATCAAAAACCAGCGACAGGTTTTTTTCCGTTTCCCCCACGTATTTACTGACCACCGCGGAGAGATCCACCTTTATAAGATCTGTATCGAGATGCTGCGCCAATACTTCCGCTGCCAGCGTTTTCCCGGTTCCGGGCTCGCCATAAAACAAAGCGCTTAACCCCTTTTTTCCGCCGGTTTTATGGGCAAAATGTTTGATAGTCACCCGTTCCCTCAGCCTGATGGCCGCCAGAATTTCCTCCATTTGTTTTTTAACAGACGGCGAAAGCACAATATCGTCGAACGTCCGAACAGGCGTTATACGGTGGGCCAGATTGCCGAAATTCTTACGTGACCGGTACAGCAACGTTTTTTGCAGATCGCCTGCGCCTAATAACGCATCTTTACCCCTTACCTGCCGGTAATAATTCGCTTCGGCAAGCAACAAGGAGATATCGGCTGGGCTAAAGGCGTAACGCTCTGCCAGCGTCTGCAACCGTTGGTTTTCGCTAACACTTTGCCGGGGCCACGCCATCTGCAATAACTTGCTTTTCGCCATGGCATCCGGACACGGCAAAGAAAGATGAATGCTGGGTAGAACGCGGAATAAAGGGCTTTCAGCTGTCGAATCCGTTAGTACAAAGAAAGGCAAGCGGACCTGAGGCAATAGTCGTTCAAGCACACTGATAACACTTTTTTTTGCCACCCCGGCATCAGCCCAGTGCACGCAAACCACCCCAGCATTATCCATCAGCGCGTCACGGATGATTTCCGCAACCGCCTGTTGTTGCTGTGGCTCGGCCACATTATCCAGATCGCGGATATCCAGACGCCATAACGCACGTTGGTGTTGCCACAGAATGTTGGCAAGCCCATTTTCACGCCCATCCAGCGCGCACCCGTCCAAAACAATGACCGGCGGTGTTTCTCCCACCGGTTCCAGGCATAAACAACTTATTTGTTCACTGAGAGTCACCGGGTACAACGTCATCGCATCGGTTACAACAGGCTGCGGATAAGGATAACGATACTTCGCCATCGATCCATTGCCGCAAAGAAAATGCCACACCGATTCGCTGCACATATAAAATGTGGTAGGTATTTTATTTTCATTAATTGTTGTTTTAAATAATAAAGAGAACTGGAATAGCGGTGATGATGGGTGTAATGATGAAAGTAATAATTGATATTCCGTTTGCGCGGATGAAAACAGTTGCATGAGTAACTTATCGCTTACCCCTTCTTTTATTCCACTGTCCGGCAATGCACTATAATGCGCACTCAAACGCGGTAACAAACAGACGAGAAGAATGTCTCGCTCAAATAATGTTAAATCAAATTGTTCAATCAGTCTGTTAAGCCGCGTCGTTAAGGCCTCTCGCGAGTCCGGGAGAGGGTGAAATGCTAACCAGACAGGAACGTCGTATAGATCGTTGGAATACGCATTCTGCGCCCTGGCAGGCAAGAAAAATGGCGAAAAATATGCAGGAACCACTTCATTTCGCTGTAAATATGCCTGCTGAAAAAGCAGATCTATTCGTGACAGGCAGCGATAGAAGTCACTCTCATCGTTATTATCATCGTGTTGAGAAAATACATCAATTCCGGAATACAGAGACATAATTTCCCCTATTGGCTATCGGTGCAGGAGGCGTTTACCCTCCTGCAAAGATGACATCCGGAATAATGGATACCCGTTTCATGCGAAAAAGTACGCAAGGATAAAAAAGACTCTAGGCCCGGCCAATGATGAGTTCAACGTTGGCAACAGGAATTTAGGATATTTCATGACCGCAAAGAGGCCGACATGAAATCAACGATACGGGAGTAAACGCTGTTGTTGTAAAAAGAGGATCCCTCTCCTGCCAGGAGAGGGTAAACAGCTTAATGCGCTTTCGCTTGCTGATAGAGGTTTTCCCACATGCCAAGCACCAGCGCCTGATCGCGTGGAGAAAGTTCGCCCGCCTGAATAGCGGTTTCCACACTGTGGGTCACTTTGGCGTACACCGCTTCGTGCGAATGGTCTTCACCGCTTTCGAGATCGGCCACCGCCAGCGTCAAATGCCCGCGCAGATAACCGCCAGCAAACAGCTCATCATCACTGGCGCTTTCCACCATATTGTCAATTAACGCCAGAATGCGTGATTCTAACTCCGCGATCATCTCTCTTCCTCTTTTGAAAACATGGCCTTACAGGTCTTCAGGCCACGGGAACTGTTCTGCCGCAAAAGGCGGCGTCTGATAATAGTCCTGCAATGCTTTGATAAACCGCGCCGGACGGGCAGGAATACCCTGTTCCAGATAGGTCATCACCTGCGCGTGGACGCGGCGCTGAAA
Source organism: Kosakonia sp. WA-90 (assembly GCF_039871955.1). Lineage (NCBI taxonomy): Bacteria > Pseudomonadati > Pseudomonadota > Gammaproteobacteria > Enterobacterales > Enterobacteriaceae > Kosakonia > Kosakonia sp. WA-90. Next base: position 260,223 of record NZ_JBDPLJ010000002.1, on the reverse strand, counting down.
AACAATACGATCCGGTTCGAAATCCCCTTCGAGGTTGTCGCAACTGACGTTAAACGGAAACCCCGCCGCCACGCAAAACAACCAGTCAAAAGCCTGGGGTTTGACTTCCACATCTTCGAACTGCCCCTGTGTCGCGGCATCGCGTCCATCCGGGCAGTACCAGTAACCGAAATCCACCAACTTGCGACGCTCCGCCCCGGCAATGCACCAGTGCGAAATCTCATGTAACGCGCTGGCGTAAAAACCGTGGGCAAAGACGATGCGGTTGTAGGGCGCATCGGCGTCTGCGGGAAGATAGATCGGTTCATCGTCGCCTTTAATCAGACGGGTATTAAAATCGTCTGCAAAGCAGCGATTAAAAATATCAATCAACTGTTGGTAGTGATGGGTCATACGTTCACCCCCATAAACCGGAGGATCTCCTGGCCGTGACTGTCATAGAGAAGTTTTGCGCTCATCACCGCCGAGACAATCACAATCATCGGGCGAATGAGCTTTTGCCCTTTACTGAGCACCAGGCGCGAGCCCATGCGCGCGCCGAGAAATTGCCCGGCCAGCATCACAAAACCGGTAGCCCATACCACTTTGCCGCCAATAATAAACAACAGCAGACCGCCGATATTGGAGGTCGCATTCAACACTTTGGCATGCGCGGTGGACTTTGCCAGGTTGTAACCTGCCAGCGTGACAAAAGCCAGCGCATAAAAAGAACCGGCTCCCGGGCCAAAAAAGCCGTCATAGAACCCAACACAACCGCCAGCCACCAGCGCAAAAGGCAGGCCGTACAGGCGACGCTGGCGGTCTTCTTCGCCCAGTTTAGGCATTAGCAGAAAGTAAAGACCGATACAGATAACCAACACGGGCAGGATCTGGCGCAGCACATCGGACTGCACGTGTTGGACTAACAATGCACCGGTCGTGGAACCGATGAAGGTCATCAGAATATTGAGTTTCTGATCGGCAATGTTCACCACTTTGCGACGAATAAAATAGAGCGTGGAGGAGATCGAACCGCCGCAGGCCTGCAACTTATTCGTCGCCAGCGCCTGTGCCGGAGACATCCCCGCTGCCAGTAGGGCGGGCACCGTTAACAGCCCGCCACCACCGGCCAGCGCATCAATAAACCCGGCCAGTAATGCGACAAAAAAAAGCGCCACCATTAATAGCGGCGACACCAAAAACAGTTCTTGAAAGGTTTCCATTACAATGCGTGCTCATCCAGTAGAGCCTGGCAAGACGGCGGCAAAGGCGGCGGCGTCTTTTTCTCAGGCGTGGTGCTGCCGGGTTTCGCCGGTTCGAACCAACTTTGCAATTCTGCGCCACATCCATCGCCAGGCGGCGGCAGAGGTTGATCTTCACATTCCAGGCTGTCTGCCGGGCAACGCAGACGTACATGCATATGCGCACGATGCTGGAACCACGGGCGCACTTTACGTAACCAGTCACGATCCGTACCCGCATCCAGACAGAGTTGCTGCTTGATAGCCGGGTTCACGAAGATACGCGTCACGTCGTTATCCTGCGCCGCCAGTTTGATCATACTGCTGATTTCTGGCTTCCAAAGTTCCGGCACCACCTGCTTACCATCGCGAGAGACCAGATCCAGTGCCTGCGGTTTCAGCAGTTGTGCTGCGCTCCAGCGTGCTTTCGGCAGTTGCAGGAAGATATCCACATCGAGGCCGGATTGATGGCTGGCGTGGCCGCCATTAAAGCGCCCACCGGCGGGCATCCCCATGTCGCCGACCAACACAGTCCCCATTCCCAGATTGTGCACCTGATTGCTCAGGCGCTGAATAAATAACACCAGATCCGGGTGGCCGAAATAGCGGCGCTGATCGGTACGCATCACCTGATAATTATCCGCCTGTAGCGGTAACTCCTGCGCACCAACAATGCAGCCATTGGCGAATGCGCCAATAGATTGGGGGCTACCGGCAACGGGGTGAGTCAGCTTTTGCCAGGGGGTTGCCGCCGTCGCGGCGGCGCTTATCAGCAGCGCAAACAGCGCAATTGCCGTGTTGTTCATTGTTTACCAGCGTGGAATATCGGTCGTAACATCGGCGTTCTGCGCGCGCTGGCGCAGGAAGTGATCCATCAGCACAATGGCCAGCATCGCTTCCGCGATAGGCACTGCGCGAATGCCGACGCAGGGATCGTGGCGACCTTTGGTGATCATTTCCACTTCGTCGCCAAAACGGTTGATGGTACGCCCCGGTACAGTAATGCTTGATGTTGGTTTCAGCGCGATAGTGGCAATAATTTGCTGGCCGCTACTGATACCCCCCAGGATGCCACCCGCATGGTTGCTCTGGAAACCCTGTTTGGTAATTTCGTCACGGTTTTCGCTACCGCGCAGCTTCACCACGTCAAAGCCGTCGCCGATTTCAACGCCCTTGACCGCGTTAATGCTCATCAGCGCGTGGGCGATATCCGCATCCAGGCGGTCGAACACCGGCTCGCCCAGGCCTGCCGGAACGCCGTCTGCCACCACTGTCACTTTCGCGCCAATAGAGTCGCCTTCTTTCTTCAGACCACGCATCAGTTCATCCAGTGCGTCGATCTTGCCCGGCTCCGGGCAGAAAAATGGGTTCTGCTCAACCTGATCCCAGTCTTCGATCGCCAGCGGAATATCCCCCATCTGGGTCAGACATCCGCGGATAACAATGCCAAACTTCTGCGCCAGATATTTTTTAGCAATAGCACCTGCGGCAACGCGCATGGCGGTTTCACGGGCAGAGGAACGACCACCACCGCGGTAATCACGCACGCCATATTTTTGTTCGTAGGTGTAATCTGCATGCCCCGGACGGAACAGATCTTTAATCGCGCCGTAATCCTGCGAACGCTGGTCAGTATTTTCAATCAACAAACCAATGCTGGTGCCGGTGGTCACGCCTTCAAACACGCCAGAGAGAATTTTCACCTGGTCCGGCTCACGGCGTTGCGTGGTGTAACGCGATGTCCCCGGACGGCGTCTGTCCAGATCATGCTGCAAATCCGCTTCGGTCAGCGGAATACCCGGCGGTACCCCATCAACGATACAGCCCAGTGCCAGGCCATGCGATTCGCCGAAAGTGGTTACGCGAAAGAGTTGTCCAATTGTGTTTCCTGCCATCACGGCTCCGTTGTCGTTGTTTGTGTTGTTGAGCGTCGTTTAATCTTTATAAATGCTGAAATGTTCCTGCGCGGCGATAAGTTGCGCTTTCGTCAGCATAAAGACGCCGTCCCCGCCGTTATCAAACTCCAGCCAGGTAAACGGCACATCCGGATATTGTTCAATCAGATGTACCATGCTGTTACCCACTTCACAAATCAGGATGCCATTATCAGCGAGATAATCCGGCGCGCCAGCCAGGATGCGGCGTGTCAGTTTCAGCCCATCGCTACCGGAGGCCAGCCCCAATTCTGGTTCGTGGCGATATTCTGACGGCAGGTCAGACATATCTTCTTCATCCACATAAGGCGGGTTCGTCACAATCAGATCGTACTGAACTTTCGGCAGCTCGCGGAACACATCAGAGCGGATCGGCGTAACGTGATGAATCAGGCCATGCTCTTCAATATTGTGCTCGGTCACCGCCAGCGCATCCGTGGAGATGTCCACGGCGTCCACTTCCGCTTCCGGGAAGGCGTAAGCACAGGCGATAGCAATACAGCCGCTGCCGGTGCACATATCCAGAATATGCTGGGGTTGCGCATGTACCAACCCGGAAAAATGGTTGTTGATCAGCTCGCCGATGGGCGAACGCGGCACCAGCACACGCTCATCAACATAGAATTCGTGACCGCAGAACCAGGCCTTATTGGTCAGATAGGCAACCGGAATACGCTCATTAACGCGGCGGATAACGCGCTCAACAATGCGATGACGCTCACTGGAGGTCAGGCGCGCATTGCGCATATCTTCCGGAATATCCAGCGGTAAATAGAGCGTCGGCAGCACCAGTTGCACCGCTTCATCCCACGGGTTATCCGTGCCGTGACCGTACCAGATATTGGCGGCGCTAAACCGGCTGACCGACCAGCGCAGCATGTCCTGAATGGTGTGCAGCTCATTCACTGCTTCTTCAACGAAAATTTTATCCATAGTATCCCCCAGGCCCATGCTCGCATTAAATTCGGCGGCTAGTTTGCCATGAAGACGGCGATAAATCAGCATCGTCTCGCGCCGTGGGGAGAAAAATGCATTTTGCTACACCGCAGCCGCAGTGAGTCGGGTACACTGAAGGAAAGAAGAGATGAGATGTACAGATGAAAAAGAAACCATCGCTTAGCGAGGAGGAGCAGGCGCTGTTCCGACAATTGATGACCGGGACACGTCAGCTCAAGCAAGACACAGTGATACACCGCCCGATACGCAAAAAAGTAAGCGAAGTGCCGGTGAAAAGGCTGCTTCAGGAGCAGGCCGATAACAGCCATTACTTTTCCGATGAGTTTCAGCCGCTGCTGAACACCGAAGGCCCGGTGAAATATGTCCGCGAAGATGTCAGCCATTTTGAGCTGAAGAAGATCCGCCGGGGCGATTATTCACCGGAGCTGTTTCTCGATCTGCACGGTTTAACCCAGCAGCAGGCGAAACAGGAATTGGGCGCGCTGATTGCCGCCTGCCGCCGCGAACATGTCTTTTGCGCGTGTGTGATGCACGGTCACGGCAAACATATTCTCAAGCAACAAACGCCGCTGTGGCTGGCGCAGCATCCTCACGTGATGGCATTCCATCAGGCACCGAAAGAGTACGGTGGCGATGCCGCCATCCTGGTGCTGATTGAAGTGGAAGAGTGGCAGCCGCCTGAACTTCCCTGAAGCCAGAAACGACAAGAGCCGCATTGTGCGGCTCTTGAATACCATGGTCCGGCGAATCAGATGGCTTTACGCATCTTCAGGTTGCAGGGACTCATTTGCCAGTCAAAGGTGCCTTTACCGTTCTCGTCAAGCGTAACGCAGGCGATCGCGGAAGTCGTAAACATTGGCGGTGCTTCACCCGGGCAGAGCTCGGACACCAGGTAACCCACCAGTGGCAGGTGAGAGATCACCAGCACAGAGGAGAGACCTTCGTTCGCCAGCGCCTGAAGATAAGCGCTAACAAGGCCAATGTCGCCACAAGGCGTCAGTTCCGGCAGGACATCCACGTTGTCAGGCAGGTTTACACACTCCCCCACCATTTTCAGCGTCTGTTCAGCACGTAAAAAAGGGCTGACCAGAACACGTTCAACATCCACTTTTTGACCTTTCAACCAGGTTGCCATCAGACGGGATTCGTCGCAGCCACAAGGGGTTAAGGGACGAACCGAGTCACTGGCTGCATCGAGGGCAGCGTCGCCGTGACGCATGATAAAAACTTGCATATTGCACCGCTTTTGTTAACCAGAATCATTAATAGTTCCACTGCGAAACCCTTTCGCAACGACGGGAAATATCAATGGCCGGGCATTGTGCCTGATTCATTCTCTGAATGAAACGCTGTTTTTTACCTCAATGGCGTAAGTGTAGTCAATGATTGTTTACAAAATAACCGCGAACGCCATGAGCAATAACAGATTTAAATATTTAGACCTTAACTTACAGAATCAGTTTCTTTTGCCGGACAAAAAGTCTCGCCCTGCTCCGTCATCCGTAACAGTGCTTCACAGGGGCGGAAACGTGGCCCGTATTGTATCTCCAGCCGCTGTAGCGCCACCACCACATCCCGCGCGCCGAGCCGGTCCATATAATGGAATGGCCCACCCAGAAACGGAGGGAAACCGATGCCAAACACGGCGCCGATATCGCCATCGCGCGAACTGCGGATCACCTGCTCATCAAAGCAGCGCGCTGCTTCATTAAGCATCAACATGACGCAGCGTTCCGCTATCTGTTCTGCGGGCAATTTGCCGTTGCCAGAGGTGCCGATTAAGCGGTAGATCGCCGGATCAGGTTGTTTTTTGCTTTTACGCCCTTTCACAGGGTAAAGATAGAAACCGCGGGCATTTTTTCTGCCTTTGCGATCGTCGTTCAAAATTGCACTAACAACACTTGCAGGGGCGCTAAATCGCTCTCCATAAGCGGCTTCCAACACCGGGATAATTTTCGTTCCAGTATCAATACCAACCTCGTCCAACAGTTGAATTGGCCCGACCGGGAAACCAAATTTCACTAATGCCTGATCAATCGCCTCAATACGCTCCCCTTCACTGAGCAGACGCATGGCTTCACTGATATAAGGGGCAAGAATGCGGTTAACGTAAAACCCGGCTTTATCGGCCACCACAATCGGTGTTTTCCCTTGTTTCTTTGCCAGCTTAACGGTTGTGGCAATGGTCTGTTGGTCAGTACCGGCATGGGGGATCACTTCCACCAACGGCATTTTTTCTACCGGGCTGAAAAAGTGTAATCCAATAACCTTCTGCGGGCGCTGCGCATACGCTGCAATATCACCAATTGGTATAGAAGAAGTGTTGGATGCAAAAATGGTGTGTAGTGCGCAATTCTCCTCAACTTCCCGAACCATTTGTTGTTTCAGCGCCAGGTCTTCAAATACGGCTTCAATCACCAGATCGCGATGGGCAAAACCACGGTAATCCAGCGAACCAGAAATCTTCGCCATCTGGCTGTCACGTTCCGCGGGTTTGAGATAGCGACGCCGGACTTTTTTATCCAGCTCTTGCCAGCTGTATTTCAGCGCATGATTAATGCCTTTCGCATTGATATCCTTAATGCGTACCGGCAATCCCCCTTTGCTGGCCGTCACAAAAGCGATACCTCCGCCCATCAACCCGCCGCCTAACACGCCGATGGTGCTTAACGGCCCCGGTTCAACCGCACTGCCGGGATCTTTTTTCACGTCGGTACTGGCAAAGAACAGATGACGCAGCGCCTGCGATTGCGGCGTCATCGCCAGTTGGCCAAAAGCGCGCGCTTCGGCGTCATAACCGCTACTGCGCCCGTGCGTCAGCCCGGTTTCAATCACCGATAAAATACGCGGTGCGGCAGGATAGCTCCCCTGCGTTTTTTGAGCCGTTTTCTTCGCCACCATGCGAAATAACAGCGTACGACCGAGCGGCCCGGCGAGAATGCGTTCGCGAACCGGTAAGCGGCGACTGACAGGATGCCCCTTCGTTGCCAGTTCCGCTGCAGCATCCAGCAAAATCGAGCGGGGAACAACATCGTCCACCAGCCCGGCCTTTAACGCCTGGCGCGGACGAAGCTGCTTACCGGTCAGGATCATCTCCAGCGCAGTACTCACGCCCACCAACCGCGGTAAACGTTGTGTGCCACCGGAGCCAGGCAACAGGCCGAGCTGAACTTCCGGTAGACCCAGCACCGTTTTTCCGTCATCGGTACAGATACGGCGATGGCACGCCAGCGCCAGTTCAAGGCCTCCCCCCAGACAAGCACCATGAATAGCGGCAATCACCGGAATGGGCAGCGCGTGGATTTCCGCCATCATCTGCTGCCCCTGACGGGCAAGATCTTCCGCTTCTTTAGCCGTCTTACAGCGGGCAATCATGTTGATGTCCGCCCCGGCGATAAAGTTATCTGGTTTGGCGGAGATGAAAACGACGCCCCGCAGCGATTTGTTATCACGAATCTGCTTTAAAATGGCACGGACTTCAGCGCCAAACTCCGCTTTCAGCGTGTTCATCTTTTCGTCCGGTACATCAATGGTGACAACCGCCACATTGTCGGGGCGCACGCTAAGCGTAAATGCGGATGTGAATGTCATTATTCAGCCTCCAGAACCATGGCCGCACCCAACCCACCTGCTGCACAGGCGGTCACCAGACCAAAACCGCCGCCGCGTCGGCGCAGTTCATGCAGTGTTTGGGTGATCATCCTCGCCCCGGTGGCGGCGAACGGATGCCCGTACGCAATAGAGCCGCCCAGCACGTTAAATTTGCTGTCGTCCACTTCACCTGTCGCCTGCGAGCGCCCAAGCACCTCGCGGGCAAACCGATCACTGGCCATCAGCTTCAGGTTGCTCAGGGTTTGTGCGGCAAAAGCTTCATGCATATCAAGCAAGGTTAAATCCGCCATCGTCAGCCCGGCTCTCTCCAACGCCAGCGGCGTCGCCCATGCCGGCCCCAGCAACATGTCCTGCTGTACGGCAATAGCGGTGAATGCATAGCTGCGCAGATAACCCAGCGGGGTTAAGCCCAGCTCTTTTGCGCGGGATTCGGTCATCAAGATCACCGCGGCTGCACCGTCGGTTAACGGCGTACTGTTTGCCGCCGTCACCGTGCCATGCCGACGATCAAACGCCGGACGCAGCTTTGCGTAATCCGCAAGGCTGGACTGGGCTCGCACGTTATTATCCTGCACCACGGGTTCGCGAAACGGCGGCGCGTAAGCGGTCATCACTTCATCGGCCAGTTTGCCTTCTAACCACGCCTGCGCGGCAAGCTGGTGCGAGCGATGCGCCAACGCATCCTGTTGCTCACGGGTAATCGCGTAGGTTTTCGCCATCTGCTCGGCAGTATCCCCCATGCGCAGGCCGGTGGAATACTCCGCCACAGCCGGTGGTACCGGCAGCAAATCGCGCAGGCGAAGACGGGAAAAAAGTTTCAGTTTTTGCCCAAGCGTACGGGCTTTGTTGGCATCCACCAGCGTGCGTGCCAGCGTTTTGCTGACACCAATAGGCAAGACGGAAGAGGAATCCGCACCACCGGCGATCCCGGCGCGGATAGTGCCCGCCAGCAAACTTTCCGTGACATTCGCCACGGCCTGAAAACTGGTGGCACACGCGCGACTGACGCTGTAGGCATCCGTATGGACGCTCATGCCAGTACCGAGCACGATCTCGCGGGCGATATTGGGCGCTTCCGGCATCTGAACGACCTGGCCAAAGACCAGTTGCTCAATCACCTCAGGCGGAATTTCGCTGCGCGCCAGCATCTCACCCACCACCATTTTTCCCAAATCGATAGCCGGTACACCGTGAAACACGGTCGCCTGGCGGGCAAAAGGTGTTCGTAACCCACTGACAATGGCAATGCGGTCACCCTGACGGGTAACAAGCGGTAATGCCTGACTCATAACACTCCCCTGTTAACAGCGTAATGCGCAAAGTGGTCTGACCTGATAACAGTCTTAACCAATTTTTTACATTTAGCCAATGGGGGGAGAAAAAAAGTGAGAGCTAAGGCACAGAGAAGCTTAACAAAACGCTCCCGAAGAACGGGAGCGTGGAGGGAGAAATTAACGCAGCCCGAGCTGGAAAATCAGGGTTTCCGCTTCACATGCGAAAACAAAGTCGATATCCAGTTGGACACCACCCGCCACTTCCGTAAAGGAAGAGGTGATCTGGCAAGGGTCGGACTCTACGCTGCGAGCTCTGGCGCTCAGCGCGGCCAGCGTTTCTTCAGCGTCGGTACGATTGCTGAACACGCGGCTGTAAGAGGCGGTGCAATCGGAGTTGTCCATAATGGTGCCAACATCCATACAGCAGCAAACCGGGGTTTCATCAGCACTGCATTTACTCATTGTTGATTTCCTCTGAATTCGCACCCAAGGTGCCAGGTAAACGATGTGATTATTTTACGCTCCGGCGAATAGCCTCTCCAGTTGTTCATTCCATGTAGGGCCATAAGTGACCGAAATCACACTTAAAAATGATCTAAAACAAAAATCATCCAATCGCCTGATTAAGACTTACCCCGTTTTTGCCACGCAGATCCCGTTTCGAAGATCACAATTGAAAAAACTTATATACAAACTTGCAACATTCCCTCTGGTCAGACCTATACTTCCGCCACTGGTCTGATTTGTCTGAAGTACCTCAGACCCTACACTTCGCGCTCCGTTACGACATGTAACATAGTTTGAATAAAAATAACTCGATTTCGAATGAGGTTATGGTCATGAGCCAGAAAACCCGTTTTACCAAGTCTGCTCTGGCAGTCGCAGTGGCAATCGTCTCTACCCAGGCCTGGTCCGCAGGCTTTCAACTCAATGAGTTTTCTTCCTCTGGCCTTGGTCGGGCCTATTCAGGTGAAGGCGCTATCGCAGATGATGCGGGCAACGCCAGCCGCAACCCTGCATTGATTATGATGTACGACCGCCCGATGTTCTCTGGCGGTGCGGTGTTTATCGACCCGGATGTCAACGTTACCGGCCGCTCTGCTATCGGGAATGATGCAAGCCAAAGCAACATTGCGCCAACCGCCTGGGTACCGAACCTGCACTTTGTTGCGCCGATTAATGAGCAGTTTGGTTGGGGCGCGTCTGTCACCTCCAATTATGGTCTGGCTACTGAATTTAACGATGGTTACACAGCCGGTTCGATGGGCGGGAAAACCGACCTTGAAACCCTGAACCTGAACCTCAGCGGTGCCTATCGCCTGAACAACCACTGGAGCTTTGGCCTCGGTTTCGATGCGGTCTATGCAAAAGCAAAAGTTGAACGCTACGCGGGCGATCTGCCACAGATGGTAGATGCGCAAACACGCGGCGTTTTTAATTTATCCCGTGCTATTCCGGCAAACACACAAATTGCGCGGCTGAAGGGTGATGAGTGGGGGTTTGGCTGGAACGCCGGTATCCTGTACGAGCTGGATAAAAATAACCGTTACGGTTTGACCTATCGTTCAGAAGTTAAAATCGACTTTGATGGCGATTATCGCAGCAATCTGCCGCTCACCGTGAATGCGCTGGCCCCTGCATTGGGTCTTAACAACCTGCCTTATGCCACAGCGGGTTCCACTATCAATGGTGCGCTGACGCTGAACCTGCCGGAGATGTGGGAACTGTCAGGTTACAACCGTATCGATCCGCAGTGGGCCATCCACTACAGCCTGACCTACACCAGCTGGAGCCAGTTCCAGGAGCTGAAAGCCACCGGCAGCAACGGTCAAACACTGTTCTATAAAGATGAAAGCTTTAAAGACGTGTACCGCATCGCTCTGGGCACCACCTATTATATGGATGATAACTGGACCTTCCGCGCCGGTATCGCCTATGACGATAGCCCGGTTCCGGCCGATAAGCGCTCTATCTCCATTCCGGACCAGGATCGTCTGTGGCTGAGCACCGGTGCGACCTATGCATTTAACAAAGATGCCTCTGTCGACGTCGGTGTTTCGTATATGCATGGTCAGAAAGTGAAGTTCACCGAAACCCCGTATACCTTCCAGTCTAGTGGCCGGGCGTGGCTGTACGGCATGAACTTTAACTACGCCTTCTGATAAGACAGCGGTAATAAAAAAGGTGAGCATTCGGCTCACCTTTTTTGTTGGCTGCGGTTTATTCCGCATCAATATCTTTCAAATCGCCCTCTATCGCCTTCGCGTTCGGGTTCTCTTGCGGCTTCAGCTTGCCACCATTGGCAATAAAATCATGACGCTGGAAGTAGGCTTCGCGCACCATAATATACGGATCGGAAGACTGGCGGAGTAAGCCATCGGAATCCAGCAGTTGCGCGCGGGTTTCAATGCCTTCCACCGTCCATTTACCGACGGACAATGGCCACGTCAGCCAGGAAAGCACCGGATAGAGCGTATCCGCTGCATCACCACCATCTTCACGCAACGTGAAACTGCCATAGAATGGCAACTGCATATAGGGACCGTAACCGATGCCATAATGGCCGAGCGTACTGCCGAAGCGGTGCGGTTCAACGCGCTGCAATTTCGGGTTAGACATGCCGGCAACGTCCATAAAGCCGCCCATCCCCAGCAAGGTGTTCAGGAAGAAACGGGTAAAGTGAACCATCCCCTGGTAGGGATCTCCCTGTAAGAAGAAGTTCGCCATGATCGCCGGCTCTTCAAGGTTGCTGGTAAAGTTGCTCAGACCGTTGCGCGCCGGTTGCGGCACATAATTACGCCACGCAACCGCGACGGGTCTGACAACGTAAGGATCCAGCACATTGAAGTTGAAGTTGTACATGGTGCGGTTGAACCCTTCAAACGGGTCTGAACGCCCCTGCGACTCTCGGGTACCGGAGCTGGCGCAGCCGACCAGCACCGTGGTAGCCAGCGCAAGCGCCGACAGGCGGAATTTCATAGGTGTCTCCCTGGAGAATATGGCCATCGGTGAATGCCATCCATAAAGGCGCAAACGCAAAATGCCCGGATTTGCGCCCGCAACATGTCACGCATTGTATCAGCGCGTCTTATGATGTCTACGCAGCGAACAGTCTTCATTTCAGCATAGCCCGCATTCAGCGGTGCGCTGCGTTGACAATTTTATACATACTTTCCCGACGACGTATCACCATTGTTGCTTTCCCCCTGTACTTTAGGACGATACCGCCACGAATCGCCACAGAAACTCGCTACGCTTAATTGCATCTGCAGAGAACAAGTGAGGTTGTAGTGGACGCAATAAAAGAAGAGAAAATCGACACGCAGAGTAAAGAGATCGCCGTCGAGAGCGACGAAAAAAAGCGTGGCGAAAAAATCGAACTGGATGAAGACAGGCTCCCCTCTCGCGCCATGGCAATTCACGAACATATTCGTCAGGATGGCGAGAAAGAGCTGGAACGCGATGCAATGGCGCTATTCTGGTCGGCTATCGCCGCCGGGCTATCAATGGGGGCATCTCTGCTAGCAAAAGGGATATTTCACGTTCAGCTTGATGGCGTACCCGGCGGTTTCTTGCTGGAAAACCTCGGTTATACCTTTGGTTTTATCATCGTCATCATGGCGCGCCAGCAGTTGTTTACCGAGAACACAGTGACAGCCGTATTGCCGGTCATGCAAAACCCCGGTTGGGTGAATTTTGGTCTGATGACGCGCTTGTGGGGCGTGGTGCTGTTGGGGAATCTTATCGGCACGGCGATTGCGGCCTGGGCATTTGAGCATATGCCGATTTTTGATGAACAGATGCGCGATGCTTTTGTCAAAATCGGCATGGATGTGATGAAAAACACGCCGGGCGAAATGTTCTCCAACGCGATTATTTCCGGCTGGATCATCGCCACCATGGTGTGGATGTTTCCTTCAGCTGGCGCGGCGAAGATTGTGGTAATCATTCTGATGACCTGGCTTATTGCACTGGCGGATACCACGCATATTGTGGTGGGGGCGGTGGAAATTTTTTATCTGGTTTTTAACGGCACACTGCACTGGAGCGAGTTTATCTGGCCTTTCGCGCTACCGACGCTCGCCGGAAATATTTGCGGCGGGACCTTTATTTTCGCCCTGCTCAGCCATGCGCAAATCCGCAACGATATGATCAACGCTCGTAAGGCTGAGGCGAAAGCCAGGGCCGAAGAGGAAAAGCGCCAGAACAAGGGTGCGGAAAAATAAGCATAAACGGTGACAGTTTAATCACTTGGCGGCCTGCGCGCTTAACGTGGCGCGCAAATGACGTTATACTCCAGCCGCCCTGTCCCCTTAGTTAAATGGATATAACGAGCCCCTCCTAAGGGCTAATTGCAGGTTCGATTCCTGCAGGGGACACCAGAGCATCCTTTTATTGCTTAAATCTTCACGTTATTTGCTCTCCCGGCTGATTATCACAAGCGCGTCAGGCATCCGGTGTGATGGCCTGTGTCGTGTTCATTGCCTGTGTCGTGTTCGTCCCGGCGGAATCGGTCAGTTCAAGACCGAATTTTTTAATCTCTTCATCGGTGAAGATACCGGCAACGCTAAAGTCGAGCGCTTGCGCAAGCTGTGTGGCTGTCAAATTGTCCACCAGTTCTTTCATAAAGGCATCCTCTTCATCAACTGAACGGCGTGTTCTGCTACCGGTTGCCAATGTAATCGCCCAGTGTCCGGTCTTCTCATCGCCAACCCACTTGAATTTGAAACTACTGAGCAGTTCATTAATCAGTACGACCAATGAGTCTGCATTGTTCATTTTGGTATAAGCCCGCTCCATAGCCAGAAATAGCGCTCGGGCCTGCGCTATTGCGCGGTCCAGGGTATTTAATGGCGGAAGTTCATTGACCAGATACTCGGCAGATGTTTGTGCTGTACGGCCTAATGTTGCATGCGGACTGAATGATTCCCATCTTGATTCACCGAATCTAAAATGATGCTGTTTTAAATTGGGGAATTTTTTTCCTAAGTCGGCAATATAGGCATAGTCCTCAGACCCAATGGCATGATGGGTCATCTCATGAAGAAGCGTGTTTTTAATCCCTTTCTCTTCTAATACCGTGGGGAAAACTAACATAATGCGTGCAGAAGGATCCCGCTCATAAACAAAAGCCACCGTTTGCGATATATCACCCTCACTTGCTGTAACGGGTACAACACGGCTGAGCTTGGTCTCTTTCACATGATAATGTGCTTGTTGGTAAAGCCGACTCGATAATTCATCAAGCCGTTGATAAGCTTCCCCAAGGATCGTAGCATCGGGCGTATTTAAATACCTGGCCAGCACTACGAGGATCGCATCACGCAATTCTGGCGATGCTTTTGCTTGTCCAAGCAGTGCGGAAAGTTGATCTGCCCGGGTATATGTCTTATTAAACGCCGTTTCAACTTTATCAATATTTTTCGAGGGTATAAATCTCCCCCACCATTTTTTACCCACATTTGCTTTATAGGTTATAAAATCAGGCGCAGCTATTTGGAAGCCACTATTTTGTAATTCGTAGTTATAAAAATTTGTCAGGTTCTTGATTTTAGTGGGATCTCTGAGATTGAGCGCCAGATCTTGCATGATCGGCCTGAATTTGGTTATATCCGGACCGATCTCTTTCAATAAAGCGGCATATTTCATAATGAGATCGCCTTGCGATAAATTAACCGGCACATCTGCAAAAAACGGCAGGCTCTTCAGAGAAGACTGTAACTCCGGATTTTCTTTTAACGCTTGTCGGATAGAAGCAGAAAGCGATGTTTCTGCTTCCGCACCTTTTTCCACGCCAAGCGTTTTCTCAAAAAATTCCTGCATATCATCGAAATCCAACCCCGTGCTTTTCACGCTATTTTTGTATTCTTGCGAGGTATAAATCAGTACCCCATCCACGGGATAATCTTTTAGTGGGAGACTACCCGCCGCTTCCGTCATAGGCTCAAACTCTTCAAATAACTCTGAAAAATCAGCATCATTTTTGACATCATAATAGCCAGTCACATCATCAGTCTGCTTACTTTTCTTAATCACTGTTTGGAGCCATTCATTCTCATCAAAATAAATATATGAGAATTCATTATTATCGGAAAACATCTGTACCACCACCCGATCATTACCTCTTCTCCCTTGCACAAAATATTGGTTTATCACTTCATCCGTAGTGCTTCCTTTTTTCCATCGGGTGAGGATACGGATATCAGATTTAAATCCCAATTCGCGCATTTTACTGATCACTTTTTTGGCAGTTTTTGATTGCTTCAGCAAGCCCTCCCCCGCAATGTTGTTTGCCGCAGCGCCAGCCCCGGTATCCGTCTGCTGTTTCGATGATCCGGCAGCAGCGTCTGTTTTGTCAGACGGTTTCGTTTTCACAGAGGGGCGTGCCGTGTCCGACGCTTTTAACGTCTCGACGACCTTATCGAGATCGCTGCGCGCTTCTTTGCTGATCGTCGTCACCGTATCCGGTACTTTGCGCAGACGCCGGATACCGGTTTTGGTCATTACTTGTACCAGCTTTTCCTTCACTACCCGGTACAAGTCGGGCAGCGTTTCCTTCACCGCCGTATTCCCCAGACGCGCCAGCCGCCGGGTGCCTTTCACCAC
This sequence comes from Kosakonia sp. WA-90, assembly GCF_039871955.1. Taxonomy (NCBI): domain Bacteria; kingdom Pseudomonadati; phylum Pseudomonadota; class Gammaproteobacteria; order Enterobacterales; family Enterobacteriaceae; genus Kosakonia; species Kosakonia sp. WA-90. The sequence continues at coordinate 244,620 of NZ_JBDPLJ010000002.1, read as the reverse complement.
GCCGCCTATTGCAGGCCCAGCCAGATTGCCCCCCAGCTCAAACGCCGCCGCCATCACCATCGAACGGATATACAGCTCACGCTCTTCCTCATCATCTGCCAGCGACGCAAGCACAGCCGTTGGCACAACCTCTCCCAGCAGGGTGACCGCCAGAGATGCCGCTACCCATGGCAGAGCAGGGCCGCCCAGCATTACGCCACCGACCATAAGCAGCACCCCGGAGAGAATGGCCAGCGTATTTATCAATTCGAATGCAACGGCCCGTTTATGCTCCGCAGACGAGTAAATAAGATCGTCGTAAAGGTCGACAAGATCCTTGCGATGCATATCGATAAGCTTGTCGAAGAGCACATCCGGCGTTTTTGCATAGGTGATAAAAGGTGGGTAGTAATCTGATGAAGACACTTCGGAGGTCATGTCCATAGAGTATGCTGGTGCATCATAGTGCTCTGCGCGATAGTCATAACTGTCGTCCACTTTCGCCAGCGCCTTCCCCGTCCGGATCGTCCGGTGTTTCTCCATAAAGGCCTTTATCGCGGGGTATTTTTCAATCACCACGCCAGGGGAAACCTTTCTCCCTCTCCCTTCCTTATGTACTTTGCCGGCAAATCCAGGCCACGGCACTTCACAATAATCATTGTTCCACAGTGACAGTAGCACGCCGATTTTCTTTTGCTTGGGAACGAGAGAAGGTGAAACCGGAATAAAAATCACATCAGCAAGGGTGACACCATGCCACTCCACGCTTTCCGCTTTGGTCTCGCCTTTGAGAAAACTTTCAACCGCATCGATATAGCGCTGATGGTACTCTCCCTGGGAAGCCTTCGATACGCGGTTTTTTCTGTCGATATACGCCAGTGCCGCTCGATCCAACATAAACTTATAGGCTTTCCTGGCCTTTTGTCCGCCCTCGGGGTTGTTCAGGTCAAACTCATCCTGAATTCGCCAGTCAGCAAAATCCCCCATATTGCCCAGACGTTCCTTCAGCGCACTGGGAAACGAGGAGGGCCATTCAATCACATCGTCGGTATAGGATGTTCCGTAATCTCTGCGCGGCCCCCCCCTGGCAATGTCGACCAGCGTGTAGCTGCGGGAAGGAATAGTGGTGGTCAGTTTCCCCTTTACATCCATGCCGACCCCGGCTTTGAGTACAACCGGACGGGAAGTGATTATTGACTGATCGGACCATTTATCTTCCAGCCCATACATCTCCAACGACTCCCGGACAAAGGCCGTCATATAGCGATCCGGGTGGAGGATGTTTTCCCCCAAAAAGTCGGTCAAATCTGCTATCCGCCGATCCAATATCGTTTTCAGCTTATCCAGCATATATTTATCGGCACTGAAACGCTCAGGCATCGGTTCGGCCTGTTCGGCTTGCTGGCGGATGTTTTCCCAGTCCACTCCGGTAAGCAACGCGTGTTCCGTCGATACGGTTGTATTGCCCACAGTCGCAGGCTGCGAGGTTGCCGTTTCACTGGTGTGCCGCGCCTCCATTGCCCACAACAGCGGCAACGCCTCCACTATCGACTCATTATATAACTCGAAATATTTCGACTGGGTTTGCTCATTCCAAAGAAGGAAAATGTGCTCTTTAATTATCTTGTTCAACTCCTCATCCAGCACGGCAAAATCATAAGCGGCAACCATATCGTCGTTTTCAAGCGCATGTAGCAGGCGTTTGACCGTCAGGATACTCCACGCGGTATAGAGCGTGACCAGGTCCACATGACCTGTATCGTCCCGAATAAGGTCCACCAGGCTTATCAGCATGATTTTGAGATACTGCGGAAATGTCCCGGAAAATCGGGATCGATCAATAAGATCGACATAAGACAGGCTGTATTGCCCAAAGAACACTTCCGATGCCGGTATATCCGTGCTGAATGACAATGACGTATTTTTCATGATATCTGTCGACGGTCTGTCAGCACTGTAGGTAGCCAACCGCGCGGTACGCTCCGCGAGTTTTTTACTTTTGGCAGCATATTCCTTCAGTTCGCCCGCATCCATCGCGTTACCTTCCCAGTCATCGTTCAGCCTGTTGGTCAGCGTTTCAAGGCGCTGCACAAGTACTTCCTCATCTCTGGCCTCCTCCACATTCATATGAAGCAGCCCCATGCCCCAGTCATACAGCGCTCTGCGGTAAAGCTGAAGGTAATAACGTCCCAGATGTAGCCAGCGTTCATCGGGTAGTTCTGCAGACTTCGCGCCTGAATGCGGATCGTAGATGCTCGCAATGGACTCCTCTTCAATCTCCTGCTGAAATTCTTGCCTGAAGGTCCCGACCTGCAATTCATCCATTCTTGTGAACCACGCATCTGCGAGCGGGAAGCTCTCTCTGGGCACATACAGACTGCCCCGATCACCCGGTTTGGGGCCTTCGCTCAGCATCAAAAATATCGATTTTTCTAAGGTGCCATTCTTGGCTGCTTTATATTCTTCAGCCCAGTATGCACTGCGTAACGAGGGGTCTGCTGTCGCGTTGGCTGGTACAGTCATGTTTGCTGATGCGGTCGCGTTGGCTGGCGCTGTTGCCTCCGTTGTCACGAACGGATCTACCAGTATCTTTTTCACTCTGATACCACGCGAAACCTGGGGCTCCGCCATCAGATGTGACCTTTTAACGCGAGATTTCGCAGCCAGGGAGGCTTCCTCTGCCATCACGGTCGTGCTTTCCGGCTGCTGGCTGGCACTATCCGTGCTGCTGAATGCAGATGAGGCAATGTTATCCTCCACCAGTTCCGCGACTATCGCTTCCAGCTCTGCAATATCACCAGGGCTGAAGGGTGATACGGCCTCAATCGGCGAAGCCGCGTTTCGTTCAGGAAAGAGCGAGTTAATCAACTCCCGCTCGTCCTCAGTTAACATCCCGGTCAGTTCAGCCAGACGTTCATAAGCAGAGGCATTTTCATCATTACTGCGACCAAACATCGAATACCAGGCGTATGATAGCCCTGCCAGCAGAGCGGAAGCGCCAACTGCTTGCGCAGCCCCTCGCGGGGAGATCTGCGATGCTGCAGCAGCCATGAGCAGGCCGGTTGTACGGGTCATATCGGCAATACGATCGCTTATACCCGGCCGTGCTGCCTGAGTGGCTACCCCCGCTCCGCCCAGCATCGTCATGGCGATATACGTCGGTGCAGCGCGATCGCCGGCAGACGCAGTGCCAGGTGCCAGCGACGTATCGTATGTTGATGGGGTATAGGTCGTTTCCTCCTCCGGCTTCGCTATCACCTCTGCTTCTGCCTCTGGAGCTGGCTCACGCACTTTCGCTTCTGCCTCCGACAGCGATTTTCGCGTCGCCGGCCCCGCTTTTACAACACCGGTCTCCTGCTGACGGGTTCGCGCCCTCTCTACCGGGATCCCGGTTCCCAGAACATTCAGCACATACAACATCAGTGTTAAGCGCTCAGCCAGATTTCGTGCGCGAAAGACAGGCAATGGCGGCAGGGGCGCTGCTGCAGCTTCCGCTGCCAGTCGGGCGTCCCGCTCATCAAATTCGTAGCGGATCCAATCCTCCACCGAAGCGAATCCTGGGATCCCCAAAGTGCGTTCGGCTATGGCGCGCCTGCCACGGTTATGCCTCCTTTCGCCTCGTTTCTTCGGATGTGCATATTTCGCTCTTTTGACTTTTTCAAAGGGAGGGGCATGTCTGGGCATCACGCTTTCCTCATGATTGAGGGTGAGTGAAAGAGAAATGGCCGGAAATATATAAAATTAAAAATAGCAATAGTCAGACAACAACTACTGGTCTGTTCCGCGAATTGGGATATTTCATTAAGGTTAATGCACAGGACCCGGAGCCAGGGAAATTCCCCCTGGCCGGTTGCAGAAACAGCGGTGATCAAATCTGACTGGGTAGCACAGCCGGCAGCAGTGGCATCAAACGCCGCGCAGCCAGAAGCGCCGTGGCCTTTTCGATGTCGGGTGCGAAAAACCGGTCTTTTTCGTAGTGCGAAACCTGCTCGCGCAGCAGGTGGCGCGCCTGTTCCAGCAGTGGACTACTGGTTAACCCTTCGCGCATATCCAGCCCCTGGCAGGCGGCCAGCCACTCCACCGCAATCACACCACGCGTGTTAGCGGCCATCTCCCATAAGCGGCGGCCGGCAGCTGGGGCCATCGACACGTGATCTTCCTGATTTGCTGAGGTCGGCAAACTGTCCACACTATGCGGATGCGCTAACGCTTTATTTTCGCTCGCCAGCGCGGCAGCGGTGACCTGTGCAATCATAAAACCGGAGTTCACGCCGCCGTTTTTCACAAGAAATGGCGGTAACTGCGACATGTGACTGTCCATCAGTAACGCTATGCGCCGCTCCGCTAATGCGCCCATTTCCGCAAGCGCCAGCGCAATATTATCCGCCGCCATCGCCACCGGTTCCGCATGGAAGTTGCCACCTGATATCACCTCATTTTCCGCCGCAAACACCAGCGGGTTGTCCGACACCGCATTCGCTTCCGTCAGCAGAACGTCCGCCGCGTTACGCAACTGCGTCAGGCACGCGCCCATCACCTGCGGCTGGCAGCGCAACGAATAGGGATCCTGCACTTTATTGCAGTTGTGATGCGACTGCGAAATGGCGCTATCGTCGGTCAGCACGTGGCGATAAAGCGCCGCAGCGTCAATCTGCCCGCGTTGGCCGCGCACCTCGTGAATACGGGCGTCAAACGGGCGACGCGAGCCCAGTGCCGCTTCTGTGGTCAATGCCCCACACACTATTGCAGCAGCAAACAGATCTTCCGCTTCAAACAGCCCGCGCAACGCGAATGCCGTAGAGGTCTGCGTGCCATTGAGCAGCGCCAGCCCCTCTTTCGCCGCCAGCGTTAGCGGTGTGAGTCCGGCATGTTTCAACGCCTCAACAGACGGTAACCATTCGCCCTGCCAGCGCGCTTTACCTTCGCCGAGCAGCGTCAACGACATATGGGCAAGCGGCGCCAGATCCCCGGATGCGCCTACCGAACCTTTCGCCGGGATCCACGGATAAACGCCCGCATTGACCATTGCCACCAGCATCTGGATCACCGGCAAACGGATACCGGAAAAACCACGTGCCAGGCTGTTAATTTTTAACACCATGATCAAGCGCACCATGGCGTCGTCCAGCGGCTCACCCACTCCCGCAGCATGGGAAAGCACCAGTGAACGCTGGAGGTTTTCCAGATCTTCGGTAGCAATACGCGTCTGCGCCAGCAAACCAAAACCGGTATTAATGCCATAGGCTGTACGCCCCTGCGCCATGATGGCATTCACACACGCCACGCTGTTATCAATGGCGGCAAACGCGCTGTCATCCAGCGTAAGATGAAGCGGGTGGCTGTAAATATCACGCAGTTGCGCCAGTGTCAGTTGGCCGGGAATAAGGGTGAGATTCTTCATGCCTGGTAAAGTCCCTGAGTTGCTGCGTTTTCAGGCTGCGTGCGGCACTCCTGAAAACACGGTGAGTATATAAACACATATACTTGTCTATACAAATACACGCAAGTCATGATTTAACATAAAAGATACAATTTTTTTATAGTGCGCCAGTAATCACGGTTTCGTGGTGACACACCCGTAGACATAAAAATCACTGCACAAATATGCCCAGGCAGACGGGTGTTTATGCATTTTTTTGCATGTCGCTTTTATTGCGTTTTTAAGACACAAAAATCCGCTTTGGCGAAGAGTGTGAACTGACTCAAAAAATTAGCCTTATAAATCAGGCGGAAATGAAGCGTTTCAGCAGGGATTTTCTCCTTCGCTGAAGCACAATTTATTTAGCAGTGAAATTAATGTGTCGCCAAACCCCGACATAGCCTAACTTACTAAAATTAAATAAAAAAACCCTCTTGTAAGGGCAAAAAATTAAGCGTACATTAGCCTCGTTTGGTGAGGAATCACCCAAGATTCTGAGATGGAGCTGTGGCCGAAAGGGAGAAAATTCTCATTTTCGTTTTGGCGTAGTTTCACCTCTCTATACTCAGTCCTGATAGGTCATGAATGCATACATAATGTATGCGGAGCGATGAACGTGAAATATTTCTTTATGGGCATTTCGATGATGGTCATTGTTTGGGCCGGCACATTCGCCCTGATGATCTAACCTGAGCTTATTGATGCAGAAAAAGAAAAAGGAGCCTTTCGGCTCCTTTTTTTATTGATTCGGTTTAAGGTTCAATATCTTCCGTTGTGGTTTTGGGCGCTGCCGCAAGCAGGCCATCAGCGCGGAACATGCTTTTAATACCCCGTACCGCCTGCCGAATACGATCGCGGTTCTCAATCAGCGCGAAACGCACGTGAGTATCGCCGTAATCACCAAAACCAATCCCCGGCGACACACAGACTTTGGCGTCTTTCAGCAACTTCTTGGCAAATTCCAGCGACCCCATTGCTGCATACGGCTCCGGTATTTTCGCCCATACGTACATGGACGCTTTCGGCATCTCAACCATCCAGCCGGCTTCATGCAAGCCTTTCACCAGTACATCGCGGCGGCGCTTGTACTGCGCGGCAATGTCGCGCACGCACTGCTGATCCCCTTCCAGCGCCGCGATTGCCGCGACCTGCAACGGCGTAAACGTACCGTAGTCATGGTAACTTTTGATACGCGCCAGCGCGTTAACCAGCACCGGATTGCCGACCATAAAGCCAATACGCCAGCCCGCCATATTGTAGCTTTTCGACAGGGTAAAGAATTCGACCGCGACGTCGCGCGCGCCGGGCACCTGCATGATCGACGGCGCTTTCCAGCCATCATAAACAATGTCGGCGTAAGCCAGATCGTGCACGACCAGTACATCGTAGCGTTTTGCCAGCGCCACCACTTTCTCGAAGAACTCTAACTCTACACACTGCGCCGTAGGGTTGGACGGGAACCCGAGGATCATCATCTTCGGCTTCGGGTAACTTTCGCGGATTGCACGTTCCAGTTCGTTGAAGAAATCGACCCCTTCTACCAGCGGTACAGAACGCACCTGCGCGCCCGCGATCACCGCGCCATAGATATGGATGGGGTAGCTTGGGTTTGGTACCAGTACCGTATCGCCATGATCCAACGTTGCCAGCATTAAATGCGCCAGCCCCTCTTTCGAGCCAATCGTCACAATGGCTTCGGTTTCCGGATCGATATCCACCTGATAGCGATCCTGATACCAGCGGGAAATCGCTCGACGCAGACGCGGAATACCGCGCGAAGTCGAGTAACCGTGTGTATCCGGACGCTGCGCCACAGTACAGAGTTTCTCGACAATGTGGGGGGGAGTCGGACCGTCCGGATTCCCCATGCTGAAATCAATGATGTCTTCGCCGCGCCGACGCGCAGCCATTTTCAGTTCAGCAGTGATATTAAAAACATAAGGGGGAAGACGATCGATACGCGTAAAACGGCGTTCAGGACTGAAGTCAGCCATAGATTCCTCGGGATAACGTGAGCGCCCGGACCGTCCGAGCGACGTCGCCGCGATTGCGGCGTGCTAAGAACATAGCCCGAAAAATTTCCTGCTGTCGAGAGGGAAAGGAAAAAATAATGTTCTGACAAAAAAGGGGAACCCCAAAAAACCACCCTGAGTGCAAGACCATCCCTTTATTACCGAATCAAACAAACATTTTAACAACATGATATCAATATAATTACTCTACATTTTCATCAAATCTCCGTCTTCGCTCACATGCTTTCGACGCTAATTAATCCCCTTTTGAAATAGTGGTTTTTCCTCATTCACTCAATGAATGTCCCGGCTGGTCATCCGGGCCGCAGTTTCTTATCATAGCTTTTTGACGCCTTTCACATGAGTTTCCCGTGCACGAAATATTCGACATGCTGTTGGCGGTTTTCGATCGCGCGGCGTTGATGCTGATCTGCCTGTTTTTCCTGATCCGTATCCGCCTGTTTCGCGAGCTGCTGCATAAAACCGCCCACTCCTTCAAAGAGTTACTGGGCGTAACCGCCATCTTCTCCATGTTCGCACTGTTCAGTACCTGGTCCGGTGTCCCCGTGGAAGGTTCGCTGGTCAACGTGCGTATTATTGCAGTGATGTCCGGCGGCATTCTGTTTGGTCCGTGGGTCGGTATCATTACCGGCGTGATTGCAGGCGTACATCGCTATTTGATTGATATTGGCGGGGTTACGGCGATCCCCTGCTTTATCACCAGTATTATTGCCGGGATCATGTCCGGGGTGATTAACCGCAAGATCCCGAAAGCGCAACACTGGCGCGTGGGGATTATCGGCGGCATGATCTGTGAAAGCCTCACCATGATGCTGGTGGTGGTATGGGCGCCTTCCACCGCGCTCGGCCTCGATATTGTCTCCAAAATCGGCGTACCAATGATCCTGGGTAGTGTCTGTATCGGGTTTATTGTGCTGCTGGTACAGAGTGTTGAAGGGGAAAAAGAGGCCATGGCAGGACGTCAGGCAAAACTGGCACTGGATATCGCCAATAAAACACTGCCGCTGTTCCGTAACGTTAACAGCGAATCCCTGCGCCAGGTGTGCGATATCATTCGTCGTGATATCGACGCCGACGCGGTCGCGATTACCAACGTCGACCATGTTCTGGCTTATGTTGGCGTTGGGGAAAATAATTACCGCGACAGTGATGACATCATCAGCCCCACCACGCATCAGGCGATCAACACCGGCGAAATTATCATTAAAAACAATGATGAGGCGCACCGCACGCCAGAGATTCACTCCATGCTGGTGATCCCGCTGCGTGAACAAGGCATCGTCACCGGGACGCTGAAAATCTACTACTGTCACGCACACCAAATCACGTCGTCGCTACAGGAGATGGCCGTCGGGTTATCACAAATTATCTCCACCCAACTGGAGGTGTCCCGCGCCGAACAGTTGCGTGAAATGGCAAATAAGGCAGAACTACGTGCATTGCAGAGCAAAATTAACCCGCACTTCCTCTTTAATGCCCTGAATGCTATCTCGTCATCCATTCGTCTTAATCCGGATACCGCCCGGCAATTGATCTTCAATTTGTCGCGTTATTTACGCTATAACATTGAATTAAAAGATGATGAGCAGATAGATATCAAAAAAGAGCTCTACCAGATTAAAGATTACATTGCGATTGAACAGGCGCGCTTTGGCGACAAACTGACCGTCATTTACGACATTGATGAAGAGATCGGGTGCGAAATCCCCAGCTTGTTGATCCAGCCACTGGTAGAAAACGCTATCGTGCATGGCATTCAGCCCTGTAAAGGCAAAGGGGTGGTGACCATTAGCGTAGAAGAGTGCGGCAACCGCGTGCGTATTGCCGTGCGTGATACCGGAAATGGCATATCGCCGGAGATGATCGCCCGCGTAGAAGCCGATGAAATGCCCGGCAATAAAATCGGTCTGCTGAATGTTCACCAACGAGTAAAACTGCTGTACGGCGAAGGGTTACATATCCGCCGCCTGACGCCGGGGACGAAAATCGCGTTTTACGTGCCACGCCAGTCGACGCCCGCGCCCTCGATTGCCGCGCTGTTGCCTTAACGGGAGATGTGAATGAAAGTCATCATTGTTGAAGATGAAATCCTGGCGCAACAGGAGCTAAGCTGGCTGATTAAAGCGCACAGTCAGATGGAGATTGTCGGCACGTTTGACGACGGTCTCGACGTACTGAAGTACCTGCAACACAATAAAGTCGACGCCATTTTTCTCGATATCAACATTCCCTCGCTGGACGGTGTATTGCTGGCGCAGAACATCAGCCAGTTCGCCCACAAACCCTTTATCGTGTTTATTACCGCCTGGAAAGAGCATGCGGTCGAAGCCTTCGAACTGGAAGCGTTTGACTACATCCTTAAACCTTATCAGGAGTCACGTATTATCAGCATGTTGCAAAAGCTGGAACATGCGTGGCAACAACACACTGGCGCGACTACAAACCCGCAGCCACGGGAAAACGCGACCATCAATCTGGTGAAAGACGAACGCATTATCGTCACCAGCATTCATGATATCTATTATGCGGAAGCACATGAGAAGATGACCTTCGTCTACACGAAGCGGGAGTCTTACGTGATGCCGATGAATATCACCGAATTTTGCAGCAAACTGCCAGCGGCGCATTTCTTCCGTTGCCACCGCTCCTACTGCGTCAATCTGGATAAGATCCGCGAAATAGAGCCATGGTTTAACAATACCTATATTTTGCGGCTGCGCGACCTGGAGTTTCAGGTGCCCGTCAGCCGCAGTAAGGTAAAAGAGTTTCGGCAGTTAATGGCGCTCTAGAGATAGTAGCCCAGTGTCTGGCGCAGGTGCGCGCCTGCGCCTAACAGCCCCGGATTGTCGTGGACGATAAGATAAACCGGAATATCCTCGACGTAGGATTTAAAACGGCCTTTATCTTCAAAGCCGCCGCGAAAACCGGAAGCGGTAAAGAAATCGAGGAAGCGCGGTACAATCCCGCCGGCAATGTAGACGCCGCCAAAGGTGCCAAGGTTCAGCGCCAGGTTGCCGCCGAAGCGCCCCATAATGACGCAGAACAGTGACAGTGCGCGGCGACAATCGATGCAGCTATCCGCCAGCGCGCGCTCGGTTACATCTTTCGGTTGCAGATTTTCCGGCAAACGCCCGTCGGATTTCACAATTGCGCGGTAGAGGTTCACAAGCCCGGGGCCGGACAGCACACGCTCGGCGGAGACATGACCAATCTCACTGCGCAGCTCTTCAAGGATAATCCCTTCTTCTTCGCTGTTGGGCGCAAAATCCACATGACCGCCCTCGCCCGGCAAGCTCACCCAGCGTTTATCCACATGCACCAGGTGCGCGACGCCAAGGCCGGTGCCCGCACCGTAAACGGCGATCGGCTTGCCTTCCACCGGCTTAGCGCCGCCAAACTGGATCAGATGCTCTTGCTTCAGCATCGGGATCGCCATCGACACAGCCGTAAAATCGTTAATGATTTCCAGATGGGCGAAGCCAAGGTTTTTCTTCATTTCTGCGATGGAAAAAGCCCAGGTGTGGTTGGTCATCGCTACCCAGTCACCGGTGATCGGGCAGGCAATGGCGATACACCCGTCCTCCACGCTCACGCCGTGCTCCTCAAGGTATACACGTACCACGGCTTCCAGGCTTGGGTAGTCGAGGCCTGAGTAGGTCTTGGCCCGGGAGATGACGCCGCTGTCGACATCGCATAACGCTAAGCGCGCGTTAGTGCCGCCTACGTCTCCCACTAAAGCATATTTTGTCATTCTTTTACGGCTCCGCTAAAGTCAGAATAAATCTTTGGCACACTGTAAATTCAAGGCGCTTTAACGACAATGACCATAACACGAGTGCCCCAGGATTATCGATCTTCGTCACAGATTAACTTCGTGGTTTCGGCTCTGTTAGCAGCCACTGCCACACTCTTCCGGTAAAAGGACATAAGCATGCTCCATCCGCGAGCCAGAACCCTGTTATTGCTGGCGCTGCCAGCACTGACGATTGGCGTAGCCTCAAGCCTCGTACTCCTGCTGGTGATGAAAATCGCCGCAGTGTTGCAATCCATTTTATGGTTCGGCATTCCCTGGCGGCTGGGAGTCGATCCGGACTCTCCCGGCTGGATCCTGCTGATGTTGACACTGACGGGTGTGGCCGTTGGGTTGGTGATCCGCTTTAGCACGGGTCATGGCGGCCCTGATCCGGCGACCGAGCCGTTGATCAGCGCGCCGGTTGCCGTCAATGCGCTGCCGGGTCTGGTGCTGGCATTGATCCTTGGGCTGGCGGGCGGCGTCAGCCTCGGGCCTGAACACCCGGTGATGGTGCTGAATATTGCGCTGGCGGTGGCGATTGGCGCGCGCGCATTTCCGCGAGTCGCCCCACTGGACTGGACGATTTTGGCCTCTGCGGGCACACTTGGCGCACTGTTTGGTACCCCGGTTGCAGCAGCGCTGATCTTTTCACAAACGCTGACCGCCAGTAATGATGTACCGCTATGGGATCGTCTGTTCGCCCCACTGATGGCCGCTGCTGCTGGCGCGCTGACCACCACGGTGCTGTCGCATCCCCATTTCACTCTACCGATTCCCCATTATCCGCAGTTGCACATTGTCGATATCATCAGCGGTGCGGTCGTCACCATGCTCGCCATCGCGCTGGGGATGGTTGCGGTCTGGTGTTTACCCCGCCTGCATCAGCTTATGCAGCGGCTAAAAAATCCGGTGCTTGCGCTGGGCATTGGTGGGTTTCTGCTCGGTATTCTTGGCATCATGGGCGGTAATATCACCCTGTTTAAGGGGCTGGATGAGATGCAGCAACTGGCCTTTGCGCAGACATTCACCGTCAGCGATTATCTGCTGTTTGCGGTGATAAAACTGGCGGCGCTGGTGGTAGCAACAGCGTGCGGGTTCCGCGGTGGGCGTATTTTCCCGGCGGTGTTCGTCGGGGTAGCACTAGGTCTGATGTTGCACCAGCATGTGGACGCGGTACCGGCGGCGGTAACCGTCTCCTGTGCAGTGCTTGGTCTGGTGCTGGTGGTCACGCGGGATGGCTGGTTAAGCCTGTTTCTTGCCGCTGTCGTTGTGCCGGACACGACACTGCTGCCGTTGTTATGCATCGTGATGCTTCCTGCCTGGCTGTTGCTGGCCGGGAAGCCAATGATGGTTGCTCCCCGGCGGGACAAGTGATCACTGGTTGTTGCGCGCTTCAAGCGAGCGGGTGACGTCACGCAACAAATCAGGGAGATCTGTCTTCGGCAGCATGACTTCAATCAGCGCGAGGCGGTGATGATGGGCGGCAGCTTCCAGTGCCTCGGCCAGTTGTACCGTTTCGCTGACCCGCCAGCACTCAGCCTGACAATCATGGCTAAGTGCATGCGGAATATGCGTCCAGTTCCAGCGAGCAATGTCGTTATAACGCTGCTGCGCGCCATGAATGGCACGTTCCACCGTATACCCATCATTATTCAGCAATATAATGATGGGCCGCAGACCGTCGCGTAGCATCGACCCCAGTTCCTGAATGGTTAACTGAGCCGCACCATCGCCGCTGAGCAAAATCACCCGCCGTTCCGGGCACGCTGTTTGCGCGCCAAACGCGGCGGGCAGACAAAAACCGATCGATCCCCATAACGGTTGTACCAAAAAATCGACTTCCGCAGGCAAGCGCAAATCCGCTGCGCCAAACGCCGCGGTTCCCTGATCGGCCAGGAGGATATCGCCAGGACGGATAATATCTTGCAGTGTTTGCCAGAGTGCTGACTGATCCAGCGTCCCCTGATGAACGCGGGGCGGCGCGTCAGTGTGATTAACCTGCTTAGGCGGGTTGCGCGGAAGATGGCGACACACCGAGATCAGGGTATTCACCGCATCGCGCATCGACACGCCGCTGAACCAGGTTTCCCCTACCCGCGCGGCGAACGGCTGAATGTCGATAGTCCGTTCCCGTGGCAACTGCTGACTAAACCCGGCGGTCAGCGTATCGGTGAAACGAGCGCCCACACAAATCACCGTGTCCGCCCCTTCTATGGCTTCGCGTACTGTTGGCGGGCTTGCGGCACCGCTGTAAGTGCCCACAAACCCGGGTTGTGTTTCATCAAATAGCCCTTTCCCCATCAGCATCGTGGCATGGGGGACGGGGAAATCACGCATCCAGCATTGCAACATTTTCTGTACGCCGAAGCGACGAGCAAGAAAATCCGCCAGTAGCGCAACGCGTGGACTGCCCGAAATCAGCGCCTGTGCATGACGGCGAAACGCATCAAGGCGCGTTTCGTCGGATTGCATTACCGGGGAAGTGATAGCGGTTACAGGCGGTGTCGCTGCCATTTTGGCGACATCAGCCGGTAACATCAGGTAACCGGGACGTGACTCTGTCAGCATGGTGCTGATAACCCGGTCGATTTCATAGCAGGCGTTTTGCGCCGTTAAAATGGCGCGCGCGGCAGTAACCGGTTCGCTCATCCGCCAGAAGTGGCGAAAATCCCCGTCGCCGAGTGTATGGTGCAGTAATTCGCCACGTTGCTGCACTGCGCTACACGGTGCGCCAACGATATGCAGCACCGGTACATACTCAGCAAAACTGCCAGCAATGCCGTTAATGGCGCTTAATTCCCCCACGCCAAAGGTGGTAAGCAAAGCGCCAGCCCCCCGGCAACGCCCGTAGCCGTCGGCGGCATAGGCAGCGTTAAGTTCGTTGGCGCAGCCAACCCAGTGGACCGCCGGATGTTGAATGACGTGATCAAGAAATTGCAGGTTATAGTCGCCCGGCACGCCGAACAAATGGTGAATGCCACAGCCAGCGAGCCTGTCCAGCAGATAGTCGGCAACAGAGTAATCAGTTTGCATGACATTGATCCTTCCAGACTTTAGTTCTTCACTGAGTATTGAAGAACTGTGATGAGAGTCCAGGATACGCGCCATATCAGGGGTGGAAAGCAAGCTTTACGATAACGCCCGGTGTAATCTCATTGGTCCGGCGATGTAAACGCATACACTGAAGGCATGATGACTTCACAGGGGCAACGGCATGGTTTATCAGGCAGATTCCGCACGTTACGAAAAAATGGTCTACTCGCGCTGTGGTGATAGTGGGCTTAAACTCCCGGCGATTTCATTCGGGCTGTGGCATAACTTTGGCGACGCCACGCTGTTGGAAAACAGCCGGCAATTACTGCGGCACGCATTCGATCTTGGCATTACCCATTTCGATCTGGCCAACAATTACGGGCCGCCCCCCGGATCCGCAGAGAGCAATTTCGGCCGCATTTTGCGGGAAGATTTCCTCCCCTGGCGCGACGAGCTGATTATCTCCAGTAAAGCGGGATACACCATGTGGGATGGCCCCTATGGCGACTAGGGTTCGCGCAAATACCTGATCGCCAGCCTTGATCAAAGCCTGCGCCGGATGGGGCTCGAATATGTGGATATCTTCTACCACCATCGTCCGGACCCGGAAACGCCGCTGAAAGAGACCATGCGCGCACTGGATCATATTGTGCGCCAGGGTAAAGCGCTGTACGTCGGGTTGTCTAACTACCCGGCAGCATTGGCGCGTGAAGCTATCGACATTCTCAACGACCTGGGCACACCGTGTCTGATCCACCAACCTAAATACTCTATGTTTGAACGGTGGGTGGAAACCGAACTGCTGAATGCGTTGCAGCAAAAAGGCGTCGGCTGCATTGCCTTCTCTCCGCTCGCGGGTGGGCAATTAACGGACCGCTATCTCCATGGTATCCCGGCGGATTCCCGTGCTGCCAGCGGCAGTCGTTTTCTTAATCCGGATCAGCTTACTGATGAAAAGCTGGCGACAGTACACGCGCTAAATGCTGTGGCTCAACGGCGAGGACAGAAACTGTCTCAGATGGCACTGGCCTGGGTGCTACGCGGCGGCAAAGTGACCTCGGTGCTGATTGGTGCCAGCAAGATCGGGCAACTGGACGATGCCGTTGGCATGCTGACCAATCGGGATTTCAGCGCAGCAGAATGTAAGGAAATCGACGCTATTCTCAGCGGTGCAAAATAACGCTTTTTTAGCAAAAAGTGCTGCTATTCATGATTTAGGAGTTCCGCCAATAATACGGGGTTTTACCGCCCCGTAAGATTGTTGTAACAGGCCGTTTCGGCCCCGATCGTGAAGGAGAAGAGTATGTTCAGGTCACTGATTCTGGCAGCAGTGTTAATGGCTTCAGCGCCCCTGGTCGCTAATGCTGGCGAAATCACCCTGTTGCCATCTGTAAAATTACAAATTGGCGATCGCGATAATTACGGTAACTACTGGGACGGCGGCCGCTGGCGCGACCGTGACTACTGGGGTCGCAACTATGAATGGCGCGGCAACCACTGGTATAAACACGACCGCGGATGGCATCGCGGTTGGGATAAACGCGACGCCTATGAACGCGGCTACCGTGAAGGCTGGAACGATCGCGATGACCACCGTGGACCTCGAGGCGGTCGCTGGCATCATCATTAATACGAAAAAGGAGCGCATGCGCTCCTTTTTTGTGGTGATGGGTAAACAGGATGTTATAAACCTGCCGCAGTTCCCACTAACAACCAGCCATTTAAACTGACCACCAGTATCACAATCACCCAGCCGGTACGCTTAATCAGCGATGTATTCACCAGTTCCCCCATCAGCGCGCGATTGCTGGTGAATATCAGCAGCGGCACCAACGCCAGCGCAATACCGAAGCTCAGCAACACCTGGCTCATCACCAGAATTTGCGTCGGATCCAGCCCCAGCCAGATAACAATAAACGAGGGCATCATGGTGATAGTGCGGCGAACCCATAGCGGAATGTGGAAACGCACAAACCCTTGCATCACCACCTGCCCCGCCAGCGTACCAACCACCGTTGAAGAGAGGCCTGCCGCCACCAGGCTCAGACCAAAAATGGTGGCGGCTGCGTGACTCAATAATGGCTCCAGCGTGAGGTAAGCCTGATCCAAATCGGCAATCCCTGTATGCCCGTTAAAATGGAAAGCCGCGGCAGCGGTGGCCATCATGGCCAGATTCACAAAACCGGCGATGGTCATGGCAATCCCCACATCCCATTTGGTGGCTGAATAACGCTGGCGCTGGGTTCCCTGGTGCAAATGCTGCGTCAGGGAAGAGTGCAGATAAATCACATGCGGCATAATGGTTGCCCCCAACACCCCGGCAGCGAGAAAGACGGCATCTGTTCCCGGTAAGCTGGGAATCACAATCCCTTTCGTCAGCTCGGCCAGCCGCGGCTGAGAAAACACCAGTTCGACAATGTATGCCGCTGCAACAAACAGCAACAACCCGCCGATCACCTTCTCTAACGGTTTTTGCCCGCGTCGTTGCAGCATCAAAATGAGAAAGGTAGCAACCCCGGTCAGCACCGCGCCTTGCAATAACGAAACACCGAGGATCATTTTAAAACCGATAGCGGCGCCAATAAATTCCGCGAGGTCAGTGGCCATGGCGATAATTTCCGCCTGTACCCAGTAAAACCAGACCACCGGGCGTGGATAGTGATCGCGGATCTGCTCAGCCAGGTTTTTGCCAGTGGCGATACCGAGTTTGGCCGAGAGCAACTGAATCAGCATCGCCATTAAGTTGGCCCATACAACGACCCACAAGAGCTGATAGCCGAAACTTGCCCCCGCCTGAATATTGGTGGCAAAGTTGCCGGGATCGATATAGCCAATCGCCGCAATGAACGCCGGTCCCATTAACGCGAACCTCAGCTTGCGCGCTGCCCGCCCACTGCTATTCTCAACGCGACTACTGTTCATTTTATGCCCTTAAATATAGCCTTTGCTATGTTTCATGCTATCAAAATGAGAATGATTATCAAGTTCATTTAGATGGATTTACCTGATTTCTCTGATAGCCAGAAACGATAGAAGGGCTGGATGTCCAGTATGGTGACGGCGGCAACGGGATCTGCCGCAGCGTTATGTTAAGAGTTTAGCATCAAGGCGCAACTTTTCACCCACTTACTTAACATAGCAGAAATGTATGATGGATCACTAATTTTGAGTCTGGTCACAGGTCATTAATATAGTGTGTGTTTGATCTCGTTTTCTTTTAGCTTGTTACATAGAATGTGCAAGAAATTTCTACCCGTCTCATATTTGGAGCAAATATGTCCCGCGTTCTGCACTTTGTCCTGGCGCTTGCTGTTGTGGCGCTGCTTGCCTTGCTCGTAAGCAGCGATCGCAAGAAAATCCGCATCCGCTTTGTTATTCAATTGCTGGTTATTGAAGTTTTACTGGCCTGGTTCTTCCTGAACTCAGATATCGGCCTGGGCTTCGTGAAAGGCTTCTCCGAAATGTTTGAAAAACTGCTCGGTTTCGCCAACGAAGGTACCAACTTCGTATTCGGTAAAATGAATGACGAAGGCTTGGCGTTCTTCTTCCTGAAAGTGCTGTGCCCGATTGTCTTTATTTCCGCGCTTATCGGTATTCTGCAACACATTCGCGTGCTGCCGATTATTATCCGCGCCATCGGTACGGTGCTGTCGAAAGTGAACGGCATGGGCAAACTGGAGTCATTTAACGCCGTCAGCTCCCTGATTCTGGGTCAGTCCGAGAACTTTATTGCCTATAAAGATATCCTCGGCAAAATGTCTCGTAACCGTATGTACACCATGGCGGCAACGGCCATGTCGACAGTGTCAATGTCCATCGTTGGCGCTTACATGACCATGTTGCAGCCGAAATATGTTGTTGCGGCGCTGGTACTGAACATGTTCAGTACCTTTATCGTGCTGTCGCTGATCAACCCCTACCGTGTGGAAGAGAGCGAAGAAAATCTGCAGATGGCGAGACTGCATGAAGGTCAGAGCTTCTTTGAAATGCTGGGCGAATACATTCTGGCGGGCTTCAAAGTGGCGATTATCGTTGCGGCGATGCTGATTGGCTTTATCGCGCTGATTTCCGGTCTGAACGCGCTGTTCGCTGCGATTTTTGGTATCTCTTTCCAGGGCATTCTGGGCTATATCTTCTACCCCATCGCCTGGGTGCTGGGTGTACCGGCCCATGAAGCGTTGCAAGTGGCGAGCATCATGGCAACCAAACTGGTGTCCAATGAATTCGTGGCGATGATGGATCTGCAGAAAATCGCGGCCAACCTCTCTCCGCGTGCGGAAGGTATCCTCTCTGTGTTCCTGGTCTCCTTCGCTAACTTCTCTTCTATCGGTATTATCGCCGGTGCGATTAAGGGCCTTAACGAAGAGCAAGGCAACGTGGTTTCCCGCTTTGGCCTGAAACTGGTTTACGGCTCTACGCTGGTGAGTGTGCTGTCTGCTGCGATTGCGGCACTGGTGATCTGATTGCCGGATGGCCTTGAATATTGAAAACCGGGGATAGCCCCGGTTTTTTTATCTCTCCGCCAGCGGTTGCGGTTTCCCTAATAAATAACCTTGCAAATAATCGACCCCGGCTTGCAACAGCAGTGCGCGCTGGGCTTCGTTTTCCACATACTCCGCCACCACTGTCAGCGACTTCCCTTTCGCCACCTCGCAGATGGCTTTCACGATCATCACATCCTGAGGATCGTTCAGAATATCCCGCACGAAACAACCGTCTATCTTGATGATATCCGCCTGCAAGCGCTTCAGACGTTCAAAGTTCGCATAGCCGGTACCAAAATCGTCGATAGCAATTTTGAAACCGGCTTCGCGCAATCGTTGAATGTTGTGAATACTCACTTCAGAGTGCGAAAGCGCCTGCTCTTCGGTGATCTCAATGATCACCGCCTGCGGCGACACGGCATAGCGGTCAAAGAGAGAAAGAAGCTGCGCAACAAAATCGTTCTGCATTAGCGTTAACGGCATCAGATTAACCGAAAAGCGCGCGCAACCGTGTGGGCCAGGATGCTGCTGCATCCATTGTAGTAAGCGATCCACCACTTGCATATCAAAACGGGTGCTCAAATTGAACTGCGCAATCACCGGGATAAACTGGTCCGGCGTGAGCAGCTCGCCATCACAGACCAGCCGGCTGAGGATCTCCTGATATCCGATACCTTGCGCATTAACGATAGGCTGACCATAAAGCACAGTGCCGTTGTTATCCAGCGCCCGCTTCACTTTGTTGAGCAGCAGGACCCGATCGGTGGTCTGGTCGGTCACCTCTTGCAGACTATTGGTGAGCGCCAGTACCTGCTGCCCCAGGGAGGCCTGTTCCGAAAGCCAGCTTAACTGCCCCAGCGTGTGATGCAGCTCTTTCCCTGAAGCCTGTAATTCTCCCCACGAGATACCAAACTCAATATCCAGCGCAGTGGCGTTCCAGTAGATACGACGGCTATTAAGATAACGCACCATATGTTGCAAACGCCCGGCGATGTCTGGCCCGTTCAGTTTTAACAGCAGTTCATTTCCGGGAAGCTGAAAGAGGGTTTCTCCCTCCTGCAGTAAGGGTTGCAGCTCACGCGTTACGCTGCGTTTTACATGCACGCGCATCATCATGCCAAAATGGCGACTCAGGAATTCCACATTCTGCATATGCAAGCAGCAGACAATGCAGGAGGACTGAGCGTCGAGCATTTTTTCCAGTGCGCGCAGGTTGGGCAAGCCGGTTAAAGGATCGGTCATTGCCTGGGCCTGCCAGCGCCCTTTCAGCCATTCGCTATGGGTATAAATGCGCATCATATACAGCATAGAAATGGTGAAACAAATCAATACCGACATCACAAACGCCAGCGAATAGTCGGAATGCACGCCGTGCAGAAAGCTGTCGTTATATACCATCAGCGCGAATGCAGCGCATCCCCAACACAACATCAAAAGTGGATGGCTTAACCTGCTGATGCCAAAAGTAAAGAGAATAAACAGAACCGGCACCAGGTAGCCCGCAATATACTCGGACTGATAAGGGAGACAGAGGGTAATAACCATGGCGATCAGCGCTGCGATCCAGAAAAGGGTAAACAGACGCTTCTCTGCTGAAAGCCAGGGTTTAATACTCTGTCGCCAGAATGTGCGGAAAAAATGAGGATTAATCATCATCCTTAGCGGAAAATATATAATCATCGTGAATATTAGTGATGCAACAATCAGGCTCTGAATATCAATAATGGAATAAATAACGGAACTGGAATTAAAAAATCCCGACAAATGAATTGGATAGTTAAACCAGATACCCGCAATATACATTGAACATTTTATGCCGAGCGGAGCAATAAACCCCAACCATAAAATACGGATCCCCATATCTTTATTCGGGATGCCATGACGCCAACGCGAACCGAGCCGCCAGCGGACGACCGCGCAGGCCAATAGAACAGGGAATATCTGGCAAAATAGTAGCACCGCCGCCTCTATTCCCGGTAAATGCAGAACGCTCTCGTTTATCAATGCGAAACCGAGAATAACAGGCACAACACCATGCCGCCCAAAAAGTAAAATAATGGCCAGCATAACGCTTAACGGCAACCAGGCCAGATAAATATCGCTGGCATTGACCACCGTTTTCGGCGAAATAATACGGGAAACAGGGACGGCGATCAGACAAAGAATTAATGCCAAAAGGAATTTTCGCACATAACTGTCATTTCGGTTCTTCATTAAAATAATGCGCAAACTCCTGACCGGGAAAAGGGTAAGTAGCCGGATAATAGATTTATTCGTTTTATGGATCAAGTTACCAGGCCAATAAACACTCTTAGTCTTTTCTGAGGTTAACCACCTAAGATTTGTTAAAACAGCCTGAGTGCAATTGACAGAAGCTCAGAAACGAAAAACCCCCGCGTAAACGCGAGGGTTTGAGATTTTGGTGGAGCTAAGCGGGATCGAACCGCTGACCTCTTGCATGCCATGCAAGCGCTCTCCCAGCTGAGCTATAGCCCCACAATGTTTCTTTACGCGCCAAATCCGTTGGGTGCGGAATTTGGTGGAGCTAAGCGGGATCGAACCGCTGACCTCTTGCATGCCATGCAAGCGCTCTCCCAGCTGAGCTATAGCCCCATTGCGTAAAGCGTGTCGTGTTGACGGGCGGCATAATATGAATTCCCTTGCCAGGTGTCAACGGCAAAATCTCTCCGCCTTATTCAATCGCTGAAAAAGCATGCAAATGAAAGACATTGCGCGCCTGGTCGCAACCAGTAGTTAAACCTGTCACATTTTCCTGTTAAATGGTGCTATAACATAAGTCATTAATTACCCTTACAACCACTCGGGAATTACATGCTCAAGGAACGAATGACCCCAGACGAGTTGGCAAGCCTCACCGGTTACAGCCGCCAGACAATCAATAAATGGGTGCGCAAAGAGGGATGGGTAACGTCCCCCAAACCTGGCGTACAAGGCGGAAAAGCCCGCCTGGTCCATGTGAACGAACAGGTTCGCGCTTTTATTCTCAGTGCCCAACGACCGGAAGAACACACCGTTTCCGGCGCTATGTCGCACGACACATCCCTCGAAATGTTGCTTATCACGCTGGTGAAAGAGATGACCGACACCGAGCAAAAGCAATTCTCCTCTCTGTTAATACGTGACGGTATTACCGGGTTATTACAACGCCTGGGTATCCGCGAACAGAAATAAGATGATGAAACTAGCCAGCAAAATGACCACCGAAGAGTTAGCGGATTTTATCGGCGTCGCAAAGCAGACCGTGAATCGCTGGATCCGTGAACAAGGTTGGCAAACCGAAAATTTACCCGGTGTAAAAGGTGGGCGCGCCAGACTTATCCATATCAATAAAGATGTACGCAACTTTATTATGAAAACGCCCACCATGCGCCAGCGAACCACCTCCTATTCCATCGCCGAACCTTCCGTACCGTATGGCGCAGCAGAAAGCACCCCACTGCGGGAAATCATGAAGGTTCTGAATAATATGACCCCCGACGAGCAGCACCAGCTTGCGCTATTACTGGCGCGTGAAGGCATTTGCGGTTTCTTAAACCGGCTGGGTATTGCGCAAACCGTGGAGGAGTAAAAAAAACCGGCTCAAAGTAGCCGGTTTTTTTATCACTGACCATCAGTGCGTGTGCTGATGATTCTCACGCCGGTAAGCTCCCGGTGGCAGATTGAACGTGCGGGTAAAAATACGCGTGAAGGTTTGCTGCGAATCAAAGCCATATTTCAGACAAATGTCGTAAACCCTCTGATCGGTATCGCGTAAATCCCGGGCTGCAAGCGAGAGTTTACGCTCGCGAATATAACGCCCTAAACTCTCTCCTTTGTACTGCAAGAAAAGCCGCTGCAAATGCCATTTGGAATAGCCCGCATGCGCTGCAATATCATCAATACGTAATGGTTGATGGAGATTGTCGTCGATCCACTCGACGATGGTGTCGATAACCTGAGCGGAAATAGTCATACTGCGCTCCCCCTCTGCTCTTCGATTAGTAAACGGGTTTATTCCCACCAGGCGCGAAAGCGTTGCGCGCTGTCAGCTGCAAACACAGGCTCGCCCAGTCTCGGTGTCAGTAAGCGATAACTTTTGCCAAGGCTCGCTGCCGCCAGCCGTTTGTAGGGATCATCCCAGGTATGTTTTGCCAACACAAAACGCCCCGCGTGGCCCGGCAGAACCGCACGTGCATTAAGCTCCTGCGCCGCTTGTGCGGCCTCTTCCGGCATCATATGTATGTACTTCCAATCCTCGTCATACTGGCCGTTTTCCATAATGGCGACGTCCACTGCGCCAAAGTGTTCGCCTATGGCTTTAAAATGCGGGCCATAGCCGGTATCCCCGCTGTAGTAGACCTTGCGTTCCGGTGTCACGAACATAAAGCTTGCCCACAGCGTCTGGTTACGCTTCAGACCACGTCCGGAGAAGTGTCGCGCAGGCAGCACATGCACGGTGAGATCATCACTGATGGCCACTTTCTGCTGCCAGTCCGCTTCCTCAATAATTGCCGGATCCATCCCCCAGTAACGCAGGTGAGACCCCACGCCAAGCGGCGTCACCACGCGTTTAATTTTGGGCATCAGCGCTTTGATGGTGGCGTAATCCAGATGGTCGTAATGGTCATGAGAAATAATCAGCAGATCGATTTCCGGCATGCTTTGTGCCGTCCACGCCTCATTGCCTGCAAACGCTTTATTGAGGAACGAAAACGGTGCTGCATAGTCGCTCAGAACCGGATCGATAAGAATGCGTTTACCCGCCAGTTGCAGATACCAGGAGGAGTGTCCCATCCACACCAGGGTATCCTCTGCCAAGGGCAGACTGGCAAGATCGGTGTGCACTATCGGTAAGGGTTGTTGCGGGCGCGCGTTTTCGCGTTTAGTCACTAAAAAGTCCCACCACGCGGCCAGCATATTTTTCTTTCCGGTAAAGCCCGGCGTAGGCAACGTGTTCTGGAATTTGCCATCGTGATAATTCGGCGATTTTTCGACTGCCGTCAGTTGCTCACCCTGCGGCAACTGACCAAAACCGGCACTCAGAACAAACGGTAAACTTGCGGCGGACGCAACGAGCATAACAAGAACCACGCTGAGAATGAGACGCTTCATATCCTTACCCGACAAAATCGATCCTTTCCCTGGATACGACGCTGGTTAAACTTGATTATGAGTGAGTAAGCACTCATTATAGAGGGGAGCAATAAACCGTCAAGATGATTTTTTTATTTGACATCCGACGTTGCAGCGTTACAGAGGGCGTGTTTCAATCGTGGTTTTTATAGCGTGAGAGGAAAAGTGGAGTGGCTCGTCCAAAGAGTGAAGACAAAAAAATGGCGTTACTGGAAGCGGCAACCAAAGCGATTGCAGAGTCAGGGATCGCGGCCTCAACCGCGTTAATAGCCCGTAATGCGGGCGTCGCTGAAGGCACGCTGTTTCGCTACTTCGCCACCAAGGACGATTTGCTGAATGCGCTTTACCTGCACCTGAAAACCGATCTCTGCGGTACCATGCTCGACAACCTCGATCGCACCATCAGCGATCCGAAAGAGCATACGCACTCTATCTGGAACAGTTATATCGACTGGGGCATTCGCCACCCTTGCGGGCACCAGGCTGTACGCCAGATCGCGGTGAGCGAAAAACTCACCCCGGAAACCAAACAACAGGTGACAGACATCTTCCCGGAACTCCATGAACTTTGTCATCGTTCGGTGCTGCCCATCTTTTTAGACGGCGAGTTTGCCCCCTTCGGCGATGCCATCTTCCTGTCGATGGCGGATACCACCATTACCTTTGCCGGCCGCGACCCTTCCCGCATGAAAGAGATCAAACGCCTCGGTTTTGAAGCGATGTGGCGTGCACTGGCGTCAGAGGAAAAAGATGGACAGTAAAACCCTGCAGGCCACTGCCCATCGCCTTGCACTGGCGTTGCCCTTTACCGAGCACTGCTGGCCTTTCGGCCCGGAGCATGATGTGTTCAAAGTGTGCGGTAAGATTTTTATGATGACCACCACCGCCCACGGCAGGCCGATGGTGACGATGAAGGCGGAGCCGCAAATGTCGCTGCTCAACCAGCAAATTTACCCCAGCATTGAGCCGGGATACCACATGAACAAGAAACACTGGATTTCGGTGTTTGCCGGTGAGGAGATCGACGAGTCGCTGCTCGCCTCGCTGATTCAGGCCTCATGGGATCGAGTAGTGGACGGCTTACCGCGTAAAGATCAAAAACGTCTGCGCCCTTAAGCGTTTGCCGCCAGCCATTTCAGCGCGTGTTCGCCCTGTTCATCCACCGGCAGGTAGACCAGCAGGCGCGAACCATTACGCGGCGCAGAAAACCAGTACATCTGCTGAAGCGTAAACTCACCCAGTTGCGGATGAACAAACTGCTTCAGTTTATTTTCCACTCCGCGCACATCCAGATATTTGTGCCACAAGGCTTCAAACTCAGCGGAGGCCGCACAAAAGCGCGCCAGTTTGGTTTCCCACAATGGGTCGCCACGGTGTTCCGCCATTGCCGCGCGAAAATAGGCGACAAAGGTTTGCAACACGCTTTCATGCTGACCCAGACGGCTACGCCACTGCGGATGGGTCAGATAGAGGTAAATACAGTTGCGGTCTTCTTCTGCCATTTCGCCGAAATTCACGCCCATCAGGCGCTCAAAAGCGACGTTCCACGCGACAATATCAAAGTTGGTTTTCTGAATACTGGCAGGCTGTGGCAACAGGCTATCCAGCAAACGACGCGTCCCTTCGCTGATCCCTTCGCACTGCGGCGCATTGAGCGCCTCTGCTGGCGTCAGTCCTGCCAGTAAAAACAGATGTCGCGTTTCCGTCGGCGAGCACTGCAATGCGCTGGCGACCGCCTGCAAGACACTGGCGGAAGGGTTCATCTCTCTGCCCTGCTCCAGCCAGGTGTACCAGGTGACACCCACATCGGCCAGTAACGCAACCTCTTCCCGGCGCAGGCCCGGCGTACGACGACGTCCGCTGCGCGGCAATCCAAGCCGCTGCGGATCCAGACTTTCCCGGCGCGCACGCAAAAATGCGCCCAGTTGTTTACGGTTCTCTTCCTGAACCGTCAGTTCGGGTTGCCGTTCCGCCATTAACGTCATAAACACCTCCAGCATGGTAGTGCCAGTACCAGTATGGGCAAGAACTGGTACCCGTTTATTCAATCAGCGATGCTACGTCTATCTGATGAATGACGCAATGGAGTTACCATGAATACGTCTGCTGTTTCACCTAGCCGGGCCGGTCTGATCCTGCTGTTAACAGGGCAGATGCTGCCACTTATCGACACCTCCATTACCAACGTGGCGCTCGACTCCATTACGCTGTCGCTGCATACCTCCGCCACCCAGTTAGCGTTGATTGTGGCGCTATATGGCGTCGCCTTTGCGGTTTGTCTGGCCATGGGGAGCAAACTGGGCGACAACCTTGGGCGCAGGCGCGTGTTCTTATGGGGCGTGACGCTGTTCGGTATTGCGTCTCTCTTGTGCGGGCTGGCGGATTCCATCTCTGCGCTCCTGGCGGCCCGCACGCTGCAAGGCATGGGCGCGGCGCTGATCGTGCCACAGATCCTCGCCACGTTGCATGTCACGTTAAAAGGCACCGCGCATGCCCGCGCCATCAGCCTGTACGGTGGCATTGGCGGCGTCGCCTTTATTATCGGTCAGATGGGCGGGGGCTGGCTGGTTTCGGCGGATATCGCCGGACTGGGCTGGCGCAACGCCTTTTTTATCAATGTGCCGATTTGCCTGTTGGTGCTGGCGCTCAGCCACCGCTATATCCCGGAAACCCGCAATGAAACACGCTCGCGTATCGACTGGCATGGCACGATCGCACTGGCGCTGATCCTCTGCTGCCTGCTGTTCCCGCTGGCGCTCGGTCCGGAGTTACACTGGCCATGGCCCACGCAGGTCGCATTGCTGGCACTTTTCCCACTGGTTTTGTGGATGCGCGCCAGTGCGCTGCAACAACAGCGTGCTGGCCTGACGCCCCTGCTGCCGCCGCGACTGCTTAAACTGCACAGCATCCGTTTTGGTTTATTGATCGCCCTTCTCTTCTTTAGCGCCTGGTCCGGGTTTATGTTTTGCATGGCGCTCACTTTGCAGGCTGGCATGGGGATGACGCCATCGCACTCCGGCAACAGTTTTGTTGCCCTTGGTATCGCCTATTTTGTCTCAGCCTGGTATGCCCCCAAACTGATTGCGCGTTACAGCATGCGAACGATTCTGCTCACCGGGTTAGCGGTTCAGGTCGCCGGGTTACTGGCTCTGATAGCAACCTTGCAGCTTTCCGGCCAATGGGTGGGCGCACTGGCACTGGCCCCCTCTACGGTGTTGATTGGTTACGGTCAGGCGTTGATTGTGAACAGTTTCTATCGCATTGGTATGCGCGATCTCACCGCCAGTGACGCTGGCGCAGGCAGCGCGCTGCTCAGCACATTGCAGCAGGCGACGTTAGGGCTTGGGCCTGCACTGCTCGGTGGATTGTTTTTGCATCTCGTCGGGCAGTCGCACGGCAATTACAGCACTGCGATGAGCGGTTTTCTGGCAACGGAAGTGTTGATGATGCTCATGCTGGCAGTGGCGGCTATTGGTGCGCGCCGCCAGTTAGCGCCGCACTGCCCAGCGAACTCATAACTACCCGCTCCGTTGAAAACAGGATAATGTTATATCTTTGTTATTAAAGGGAGCACACGGTGAAACTCGATATCTACCAGGTGGATGCGTTCAGCGCGCGTCCTTTTTCCGGCAACCCGGCAGCGGTTTGTATTACGCCGCATGGACTGGATGCTGCGTTAATGCAGCAAATTGCCGACGAAATGGCGGTGTCAGAGACAGCATTCTTCAACCTTGCAGATAACAACCTGCGCTGGTTTACACCGCTGGCGGAAGTGGAACTCTGTGGGCATGCCACACTTGCGACAGCACATGTGCTGCATCAGACCGGGCGACTTGCGGCAGGGGCAACGGTCACCTTTCAAACCCTTTCCGGCCCGCTGTCAGCAAGCGTGGTTCGCCGCGGTATTCAGCTTGATTTCCCACTGCTAACCCCGCAAATGGATAGTGCTCCGCCGCAGGCTTTACTGAATGCGCTTGGGCTTTCATCCGCCCAGGTCTGCGATTACGGTACTTTTGGCGCAAAACAACTGGTCGTGGTGAGCGACGCGCAAAGTGTGCGCACGCTGAGCGTCGATTTTCAGGCGCTCCGCGCCCTGTCTGGTCGTGGCGTGGTGGTCACTGCTCCCGGCGAGGGTGAGTACGATCTGCTGTCGCGCTATTTTGCTCCATGGGTGGGGGTCGATGAAGATCCGGTCACCGGCTCCGCGCACTGTGCCCTGGCGGCATACTGGTCGGCCCGGTTGGGTAAGCGCTCGCTTACCGCTTACCAGGCCTCGCGTCGCGGCGGTGTACTGACTCTGGAGCAAACAGCGAATGACCGCGTGTTGATGACCGGCGCGGCGCATACCGTCCTGGCTGGCACACTACAACTTTGACGGCAGCCGCGCGACCATACGCCAGCGGAACCAAATCTGTGCCAGCAGGATCAACACCCCGCCGATAATTTTTTGCAGCGGCAAACGCTCACCGTACCACAAGGACGCGGCAATGACCGTCAGCAGCGGCTCCAGCACCATAATGATGGCAGCACTGGCGACGGCAGCGTATTTCTGACCTTGCAACTGCAGCGCAAAACGCAGACTGGTGGCAATAAAAATACTCGCCACCAGCCACATCCCGGTGGCGGCGGTCAGAGGTTGTGTCCACGCCTCAAACAACGCGGAAATCGCTAACCCGGCAATGCCGGTTACCGCCAGTTGTACGGCGGTCAGCGGCAACAGCGGCACTTCTCTGGCGCAGCGGCTGGTGTAACAGAAGTTAATTGACTGCACGAACGCAGTGAGCAGAAACCAGCCCTGGCTGGGGTGAAACGTAATCGGCGTATGCAGGCTAAGTAGTGCAAGGCCGATAATCGCCACCGGCAAACACTCCCAGTACGCTCGCGCGGGACGGGTATTCATCATCGCCCACGCCACCAGCGGCACAAACAGCATCGACAGGCTCATAATAAATGCCCCTTCGCCCAACGATGGCGTGGTCGACACTGACCAAATCCACAAGCAGAGGTTAAGCGCCATCCAGAAACCGCTGATCAATACCTGGCGAAGTTTCGCCAGCGGAATGCGTTGTTTAAGGCAGAAAGGCAGCAGCACCAGCGCCGCGCCAAAAAAACGCAGGCCGAGAAAAGCAAAAACCGGCATGCCGGAAATCGCCTCACGCGAAAAAATCCAGCCACAGGCGGCGATAAGGGTGGTGAGAACCAGTAACAGGTCGGCTTGTCGTTGCCGGGTCATGCCATAACTCCTGAAGCCATAAAAACGCCAGCGCGAACGGCTGGCGACATCATTGTATGCATCATGCCTGAAAAATCAGGCACTGGCCTGGAAAATTCCCGCCAGGTGAGGCGGGAACAGAGAGGATTAGGCGCGGGTACCTGAACGACGCAGCAGTTTAAAAGCCGCGAAAAGAAACAGGATCCACAGCGGCAACAGCACCGCCGACAAGCGCATATCCTCAATGGTGTACATCAGCACCAGGATCAGCAACATGAAACCGATACACAGATAGTTTCCCGCTGGAAAGAGCAGTGCTTTGAACTGCGGATCGCGCCCTTTGCGCCGCATGGCGGCACGAAACTTCAGGTGCGCCAGCGAGATCATGATCCAGTTCAGCAGCAGCGTCGCCACCACCAGCGCCATCAGCATACCAAACGCTTTCTGCGGCAGCAGGTAGTTCACCAGCACCACGAATGAGGTGATAGCGCCGGAGAGAAACAGGGAATTCACCGGCACACCGCGACGGCTCACGCGCGTCAGAAAGGCGGGAGCATTCCCCTGCACCGAGAGGCCAAACAGCATGCGGCTGTTGGAGTAAACACCGCTGTTATAAACCGACAGCGACGCCACAAGAATGACGAAATTAAGCGCAGATGCTACCAGGTTACTGTCCAAATCATGAAAAATCATCACAAAAGGACTGCTATTCGCTTTGACATCAATCCAAGGATAGAGCGCCAGCAACACCACCAGCGACCCGATATAAAACAGCAGAATACGGTACACCACCTGGTTGACTGCTTTGGGAATGGTGGTATGCGGCTCGCTGGCTTCCGCCGCAGTAATACCGATCAGCTCAAGCCCACCGAAGGAGAACATAATCACCGCCAGCGACAGGATCAAACCGTGCCAACCGGTGGCGAAGAAGCCGTTATAGCGCCAGAGGTTATCAATGCTGGCGCGCTCACCGCCGTGGCCGGAGAACAGCATCCACAGGCCAAAACCAATCATACCGATGATCGCCAGCACTTTGATCAGGGCAAACCAGAACTCTGTTTCGCCATACAGACGCACGTTAACCAGGTTAACCGCATTGATGATGACAAAGAAAGCAGCAGCCCAGACCCAGGTCGGCACCTCCGGGAACCAGTACTGCATATAGATCCCGGCGGCGGTCAGTTCCGCCATGCCCACCAGCACAAACATCGCCCAGTAGTTCCAGCCGGAAAGGAAACCGGCGAACGGCCCCCAATATTTGAATGCAAAATGGGAAAACGAGCCGGATACTGGCTCTTCCACCACCATTTCGCCAAGCTGGCGCATAATCAGAAAGGCGATAATCCCGGCAATGCCATAGCCCAACAATACTGCCGGTCCGGCCATCTGAATAGCCGGGCCAATGCCAAGAAATAATCCGGTGCCAATCGCGCCGCCCAGCGCAATTAACTGAATATGACGATTCTTCAAACCCCGTTGTAATGTCGGCGCTGTTTCCGACGCGGCATCGGTGATATTACCCGCTGCCTGAGACGCGTTTTTCACGTCCTTCCCCTTTGTGTTTTATTGAAGGGGCACCTTTTAACATCTCAGGTCAGGCCTGGCAAGAAATGGCGCTGCCGCCCCGTCATGCAAGAACGAAAATTCCGCTGAGGTTGAGTTGTTGGCGAACCACTGCAGGTGTCAGTCGAGAAAACTTGCACAACCGAGCAAATAAAAACTACTATTAATAGCCACAATTGAACACAATCAAGCAAAATCGAGCAATCAATGCTGTTCGGCCAGCCGCAACGTTTGTCACCGCGGTTATCACGTTTTGGGAGGGAGATCTTGAACATTGCACACGTGGCGCTTTGGACGCGCCATATCGAAGCGCAGCGTACATTCTGGCGCGACTTTTTTTCCGCCACCAGCAACGAGAAATATGTCAGTAAAAATCGTGCCGGTTTCGAATCTTACTTTATCTCGCTGGCGCACGGTCCCACCATCGAACTGATGGCGCTGCCTGAACTGGCGAACGCACCGGCAAATCCGGAATTCGTCGGCTGGGCGCATATTGCTATCGCCGTGGGTAATGTCGAACAGGTGGATAAGATGGCGCAAAAAGCCCACCAGCAAGGGCGGCTGGCAAGCCCGGCCCGTTGGACTGGCGATGGGTTCTATGAAGCGGTGATCACCGACCCGGATGGCAACAGGATCGAACTGGTCGCCGAATAATGAGCAACAGGGAGCCCGGCAATCCGGATTCCCTGCACTGCCTTACACGTGCAAGCGGAACTGCTGCACGCTCTGCGCCAGCTGTTCGGCCTGTTCTTCCAGCGACGTCGCCGCGGCGGTCATCTGCTGAACCAGGGAGGCGTTCTGTTGCGTTACGCCATCCATCTCGTTCACCGCGATAGTGACCTGACCAATGCCTTTGGCCTGCTCATCCGAGGCACTCACGATCTCACTGATGATCGACTGCACGGAGTTCACCGCCTGCGTCATCTCCTGCATGGTTTTACCGGCATCGTTCACCAGTTGTACCCCGGCTTCTACCCGCTTACTGGACTCCTCAATCAGCGCGCCGATATCTTTGACCGCATCGGCGCTGCGCTGCGCCAGGTTACGTACTTCAGACGCCACCACCGCAAATCCACGGCCCTGTTCACCCGCGCGCGCCGCTTCAACGGCAGCGTTAAGCGCCAGGATGTTGGTCTGGAAAGCAATGCTGTTAATGATCGCCGTGATGTCGCCGATTTTCTTCGCACTGTCGTCGATTTGCGCCATGGTATCCACCACCTGACCGACCAGCGCTTCACCGCGGCTGGCGATTTTGGTGGCGTTAGCGGTGAGCGCCGTCGCATTGTGCGCGTTGTCGGCGTTATGTTTCACCGTGGCGCTGAACTGCTCCATGCTGGCTGCCGTCTGCTCCAGCGCCGCGGCTTGCTGCTCGGTGCGTGAAGAGAGGTTAATATTACCGCTGACAATCTCGCCCGCCCCCTGACGTACTGAATCGCTGGCGTCTTTAATTTTCCCGACAATACTTCGCAGTTGATCCTGCATGGTGTGCAGTGCATAAAACAGGCTGCTGCGGTCACCTGGTTTAACCTCGATGAGGTTATCAAGCTTGCCGTCAGCGACCGCCAGCGCAATGTTGGCACCTTCCGTCGGCTCACCGCCAATGGGTTTGAGCACTTTGCGGCTAAAGACCAGCCCCAGCAACACACTGACCAGCAGGATGCTGATCACGCCGAGAATAACGGCATTCATCAGTTGACGGTTCGCTGCCGCCATGACCTGACTGACCGGCGCGACCACACCCAGATACCAGCTATCCGTCCCCTCGCCCAGCGAAACAGGCTGCCAGGTGATTAACGTTTTTTCACCGAGGATAGGATCGTCCTGTTCCACCACCTCACTGCTGTAGTTATCGGTCTTACCGGGGTAAGGCTTACTGGTCAGTTTCTTATCCGGGTAGGAAATGACTTTACCCGCTGTCGAGAGCAGCACCGCATAGCCGCCCCCTTCCCAGGGTTTAATCTCGTTCACTTTCTGCTGCAAAGAGGCCAGCGAAATATCGGACGTCACCACTGCATGCAGCTTGCCATCTCTGATGATCGGCGCGGCAACAGAGGTTAACAAGGTTGGCACGCCGTTATAGGCATAGCTATAGGGTTCAATCAATGTATCTTTTTGGCTCTTCTGCGGCAGCAGGTAGTAATCTCCCTGGCCTGGCGTAAAGATCGATGTCAGCGGATGCAAGTTGTACTCGCCGGACTGACCATGATCGACAAAGAAGGCATAGCGCCCTTTTGGCGCCTGACCCGGTTTATCCGCGAATTCCGCATCCCGTCCGTCGTAGGCGTTTTCTTCGAAAATGACCGAAATAGAAAGATAGTCAGGATTGTCATGCAGTGCCGATTCCAGCAGTTTGTCTGCCACTTTACGATCGGTAATGCCGGCTTCCGGAAGGGCAATCATGCTGTGGCCCAGGTTATGCGCCACGTCGCGCGCATAGCTCAGTTGCTGCTGGATTTTCAACGCTTCGCTTTGCGCGATTTTTTGCAGATATTTTTCTGCGAGACTTTTTTGTTCACTGCTGGACTGCCAGCTCAGAACGCCGATGGTCACAACGAAACCAAGGGTGATGGTGATGGCGCCCGTCAGCAGCATTTGCGCGCGGGTGCTCATTTTTTTGGACGCTAATTGTTTGGCCATTACCGCTCTCCTGGAGTCAGCCTGCTACATCATCATGGTCCTTTCAACATGGGCTCCCTTGTAAAAGGGCTATCGGCGTCAGTTTTTTGATCTTTAATTGTTAACAAGACCATTTTACTGGCGTAAAAACGCGCACCATTTCCCAAAATCAGCAGGCTGACAGCGGAGAAAGGTGTAGTGAGAGTTAACAAATCGGCAACTAAAAATTAAATCAGTGTTTTATGCTGCAAGAGAAGTGAGGAACTATTTTTAAAGGCTGTGAGCATGCAAACAGCCCTGACTTATCGCCAGGGCGAGACAATTTAACCGCGATCGTCTTTTGGGCCGAGGAAGTAAAAACCAAACGGCAGCGAACCGATAATGGTGAACATCAGACTGTAAATGGCAACCCAGGCGCCCTGCATAATGAACATTGAGGTCGTCCACTGCGCCATCGGCAGATTGTACTGATCTTCCACCCCCTGGAAGGTCACTTTCGAAATGACGCTCACCGCAATCAGAAAGACGATAACGACCGCAACGATGAACTTTTTCCCCTCGCGGGTACGCAGTTTTTCCAGCATATACCCCTCCTGTTATGTGGCATTTCCGTGCCGCGAGTGTAACCGATCTGCTGTTTAATTGTTGTGAATTATTCAAATAACTCGTGTAAATTCCGGGAAACGATAACCGGTTAACAACCGCATATACTGCGGCTTTACAGCATCAATAAGGAGAAAACAACGCGTAAGGACATCCCGATACGCTGTTTTTCCGTTTCACTTTTTGTGTTGTGCAAATCCGCTAATGACTGGCGCGTCCTGCTGCTAAAGCGCTTAACTGGGTAGGCGAACATTTTGCTGAGCGCATCCCCTCAGCGTTACTGAAAATGCCCGTTTCGCCTTAGATCGTCTGTGGCAACGTATTATCGCCCTCCCCCAACGGGCGCTGCATCAACACCGTATCCAGCCAGCGCCCGTGTTTCATGCCCACACTTTTCAGCGTGCCGATGACGGTAAACCCGGCGCGCGCATGCAGCCGCAATGATCCTTCATTTTCGCTATTACCAATGTTGGCGATCAGTTGTCGGTAACCGTGCTGTTCCGCCCAGGCCACCGCCTGCGACAGTAAGGCTATCCCGGCCCCCTGCTGGCGAAACGTGTCATCCACATAGACCGAATCTTCCAGCGTGTACTGGTAGGCATGCCGTTCGCGGTAACGCGAAAGATAGCAGTAGCCCCGTACGCGCCCTTCATGCACGGCGACATACCACGGCAGCCCGGCATGACGCGTTTTCTCGAGCCTCTGGCGCATCTCTGCTCTGGCCGGCGGCTCGGTTTCAAACGAGGCGACCCCGCAGGCCACATGATGCGCGTAAATTTGTGTGATCGCGCTTAGGTGTTGTTCTTGTGCTTCAATAATGTCCATAATCCAGCTCCCGTCAGGCGTGTTCACCACGCTACCTGTAATGCGGCAAAACAGGCACCGGGTTGTACTTATCACCCCTATAAGGAAAAGTTTGCGATGTCCCATTTCAGCCTCGACCAACTCGCTACTTACAAGCTGGTGATCGCCCGGGGCAGTTTTACCGGAGCGGCGGAAGTGCTGGGGATTTCGCAACCGGCTGTCAGCCTGCAAATACGCCAACTGGAGCAGGCGCTGCAAACCCGCCTGATTGAGCGCTCCGGACGCGGTATCCGCCCAACGGCGGCGGGCGAAACCTTTCTTGCACACTGCGCGCACATTGAGAATGCCGTCACCACGGCGATCCAGTCCGTTGCCATCTACCAGCAGGCCATTAGCGGTCACGTCACGATTGGCACAGGCGCAACGACCTGTATTCACTTGTTGCCTCCGGTACTGCAACAACTGCGCGAGGACTTTCCGTTGCTGACCGTGGGCGTTCGTACCGGCAACACCAGCGATATTCTCCGCGCCGTCGAGGAGAACCGGGTGGATATCGGGCTGGTGACCATGCCAGCCAGCGGTCGCAACCTTGCCATCTCGCCGCTGTTTAACGAATCCTTTGTCGCCATCACCGCAGAAGGACAGCCCCGGCAGGCATTACCGCTGATTGTGTTTGAGTCCGGTAGCAGTACCCGCCAACTGATTGATGAATGGCTGCTGGACAAGGGTGAGCATGCCGCGCCGGTCATGGAGCTCGGCAGTATTGAGGCCATTAAACGCATGGTGCGCGCCGGGCTGGGTTACAGCATCGTGCCGGACGTCGCGGTACAAACTGAGGAAGACCGTCTGGGTTTACGTGTCACACCATTACAGCCGCCTTTACAACGCACACTGGCGCTGGTGATGCGCCAGGACAAAGTGGTAACGCGCGGAATGACGGAAGTGCTCAACGGTTTAAAAAGGCGGGTATAACACCCGCCCCTGATTCAGCAATCGTCGAGGCCGGATACGCGCAGCGCCATGCGGCGCAATACCCCGCAGGCTTAGAAGTCGTAGCTCATCGACACTTTCAGCGCCCGCGCCTCACCTTGATAAATATAGGTGCCGTTGTCTTCGACGCTGGCCCAGTATTTCTCGTTGGTGACGTTATCCACGCCGACGCGCCAGACCATTTCGTTCTTCTCTGCATTCAGGTGCATGCGATAACGCATGCCCAGATCGAGCGTGGTATAGCTGTCAAGTTTCTTGGTGTTGGCATTGTTGGCATACTGCGAACCGGTGTAGTTCACTCTCGCGGTCGCTGTCAGGCCATCAATCGGTTTGATGTCATACTCCGCACCGAGCACGCCATAGAATTTCGCCACACCGATGGGCCGGTTGCCCTGGTTGATGCCATCTTTGGTTTTGGTCAGCTCGGCATCCAGCCAGGTGGCACTGCCGTTCAGACGCAACCCGAGCACCGGCTCGCCGAACACATTCAGCTCAACGCCACGGTTACGCTGCTCGCCATCCAGCGCGTAAATATTGGTGGTGCTGTCCTGAATCCCCACCGGCTTTTTGATGTCAAACAGCGCCAGCGTGCCGCCGATGCGGCCAAAGTCCGTTTTTACCCCCACTTCGTTCTGTTTCGAGTGCGCAATGCCAACACTTTCATACTTGTTGGCAGCGGTTTTCGGTGCCACGCCGCCCGGTTGTAGTGCTTCGGTATGGTTGGCGTAGAACGACACCGTTTCCCAGGGTTTATAGACAATCCCGTAAGTTGGCATCCAGCGTTGCTGGGTGTAACGCGCGGTGGTGGTCTCCGCCCCGGTGGCATTGCTGTAGTTACGCACCCACAATTTCTGGTAACGCGTACCCGCCGTAAATAACAGAGTGTCGTTCAGCACGCCCAGCGTATCGCTCAGGGTATAGCCCTGCGAACGGTAGCGTGCGGTGGTGAGTGGATCAAAATAGTTACCGCCAAACGAGGCATTATCCGGCTTTGTCACCGCCGCGCTGTTGTAAAGGTTGACCGTCGGGTTGGTCGCCGAATCAGACATCCGCCAGGCGATGTTTTCGCGTTTAATATTGGCAGAGTAGGCCAGGTTCACTTTATGGGAGATAAAACCGGTGTCAAAGTTACCCCGTACACCGCCCATGCCACTCCAGGAGTCACTGATACGGTTAGTATCGAGACGGCTAAAGGTTGCATCGCCTTGATCGTTATATAACTTTGGTGCGCCATAGGTGCCCATTTCATGGGCATGTTGACCACCGAACGCCGCATACGCGGTCCAGTCATCGGTCAGATCGTATTCCGCGCGAGCCAGGCCATATTCGTTTTCGATATCGCTATAGGCCCACTGCTGACTGTAATTTTTACGCGTGTCAGGAACAGAGGGAATAAAGTCCACCGCGCTGATGTTGACGCCCATTTCGCCACCGTGGAAGGTCTTCTTCTGGTAACCGAGATCCAGCGAACTGCGAAAACGATCGCCACGGTAATCAAGACCGAGCGAGGCGGCGGTGGTACGACGGTGATCATCTTTTACCGTTGCATCGCCTTCGCGGTGCAACAGATTCATGCGCACGCCAAACTGGTTGTTATCACCATAGCGACGACCGAGATCCAGCGATCCCCCCAACTGTGAACGTGTGGAATAATCCACACCAACACGGGTGATCGGTGCGTCTTCCGCATGCTTCGGTTCAAGGTTAATCATCCCGCCCACACCAGATGACGCCGAGCCGTTCATCAGCGCATTCGAGCCTTTAAAGATTTCGACACGTTCCAGCATCTGGGTATCAACCACCTGGCGTGGCACAATCCCTGCCAGACCGCCCATCATCATGTCGTCGCCATCCAGCTCGAACCCACGAATGCGGTAGGTTTCGGCAAAGTTGCCGTATCCCTGTCCGACCTGAACGCCCGCATCGTTGCTCACCACATCGGCAACGGTTTTCGCTTGCTGATCCTGAACCAGCTTCGAGGTATAGCCGATCACGTTAAACGGCACATCCATCGCCTTTTGTTCACCCAGCACGCCAAGACGCCCGCCGTGTGCAACCTGGCCGTCCAGATAGGCCGGAACCAGTTCGCTGCCGCCAGGTTTAAAATCGCTGTTTGCCGACTGAACAACGATGGTCTCTTCCTTCGTTTGGGTGGTGTTGGCCTCGGTGGTTGCGGCCTGCACGGTGTGCGCGGCAGCACCGATGGCCAGCGCAAGCAATGTCTTGCGCAAAGGGGTGTATGTCTTGTTGCTGTTATTCATCATCGACTCATCGTGAAACGTGTGAAAAACGGCCCGTTGCCGGGCCGGGTTAATTACGGATTCAGGGAAATACGGGCAACGCTGTCCGG
This sequence comes from Kosakonia sp. WA-90, assembly GCF_039871955.1. Classification (NCBI taxonomy): domain Bacteria; kingdom Pseudomonadati; phylum Pseudomonadota; class Gammaproteobacteria; order Enterobacterales; family Enterobacteriaceae; genus Kosakonia; species Kosakonia sp. WA-90. The sequence goes on along the minus strand of NZ_JBDPLJ010000002.1, from coordinate 206,608 downwards.
CCCGTTAGTAGAGTGATCTTTATTGAATGCCTGTTTGACGGTGACATACAGCGACTGTCCGTCGGCAGAGAGCAGCAGGCTGTTCGGGTGCGGCGGCAAATCCCAGCTCTGTTTTACCGCGTAGCTGGTCGCGTCAAGGCTCAGCACTTTGCCGGATTCACGCTGGCTGATGTAAATCTCATGGCGTTTCGGGTTGAACTTCACCGCCAGCGCATCACCATCAATCTGTTTCAACACCTTGCCACTGTGGATATCCAGTACCAGCGTGATTTTCGCTTTGGCATTGTCGGTCACAAACAGGCGCCCCGTTTCGCTATCTTCGGCAATATTCAGCAGCAGAGCCGGTTTCTCACCGAGCGGTTTCCAGCGCTGCTCGATACGGTTATTGCGCAGGTTCACCACGAGGATTTCGCCGCCGCCATTTGCTACATACAGACGCTGGGTTTGATCAGAGAAATGCAGCCCGGTCACCCATTTACCCGCGTTTTTGATGCGCGCCTTGAGCTTCAGGGTTTTCGCGTCAACGACCCACACCAGCGCCGGATCGGCAACAGCGCCAATATACAAGCTGCCGTTATGCAGCAAAATTTCGCGCGCGCCGTACGGCAAACCTTTTTCGTTGCGTTCCGGGAACAGCGTACGAGACAGCACCTTGCCATTGCGGGTATCAATAGCGCTCACACCGCCGTCCAGTGAGTTGGTGACATAGACAGTGTTGCCGTCCGCAGAGATAGCCATACCAAAGTTTTTCAGATCGGTATGGGTCGCGCCGAGGGTTTTCAACGTGGTCGGATCCAGTTTGTAGACCACTCCGCCCTGCACATCTTTAAATCCTTCCGCGCTGGATACATACAGCGCATCACCTTGCGGGCTGAGCGCCATTTCGTACAGACCACTCGCCAGGTCGCGTTGTTGCATGTTGACCGCTGACGCAGCAACAGGGGGTTTTGGCGCATCTACCGCTGGTTGTGCAGACGTGGTGCTATGGGCGCTGCAACCGGCAAGTGCCAGCGCCGCCAGCAGTGGCAGCGCAGAAGTTTTTATTTTCATCGGGTGGATCCTTTACCGTTAATGTCATTAAGGCAGGCAAGTCGCAGCGTCGCGCCTGAACAGCGCGATCGTTATCAATAAAGGCAGGTTTTAGCCCGGCGCAGCTCGCCACTGCTTTTCAGTGTCCCTGTAAGCGCTAACGCCTACTGTTATTGCGGAAAACGTCCTTGCTGCGCCAACAAACACTAAAGAGAATGAGAACTATACGCATTCTTTTATATCAGGCAAGCACTATTGTCTTCTTCGGATGTTGCGGCGGAGTGGGCACGATGTGAAAGCGCCGGGCAAGATTATTCCCGGCGCGGAATAACGGGGAATTACAGACCCAGCGCTTTTTCAACAGCAGCTTGCCCCGGCTGACCGTCGCGGGTGGTCACGCCATTAAGCCAGCTTTTTAACAGCTCAGGACGCTTAGTCAGCTCCGCTTTCGCTGCCGCCTGCGCCGTTTCCTGCTTGTCCAGCACGCGGCCAATCACCGCATTCTCTATAGCCACATCAAATTTCAGCTGACTGAAGAAGCGGCCGGCATTCGGGCAATCACGGGCAAAATCGTTGCGTGTGACAGTATTGACTGTCGCACTGCCGTAGTTCGCGCCAAAGTACGCATCACCGCCGCTAAGATAGGCCAGTTTGAAGTGTGTATTCATGGCATGCGGCTCCCAGCCCAAAAAGACGATCCACGCTTTACGCTCGACCGCGCGCGTTACCTGCGCCAGCATGCCGCTCTCGCTGGACTCCACCAGTTGCCAGTTTTGCAGGCCAAAATCCTGTTTCTCGATCATCTTCTTCAGGTTCTGGTTGGCGGGTGCACCAGGGGCGATGCCGTAGATCGTGTGGTTAAATTTCGCCGCGTACTTTTGCAGGTCGGCGAAATCCTTCACCCCCGCAGCAGCAACATAATCCGGTACCGCCAGCGTAAAACGCGCAGCAGGCAGGTTCGCCCCCACCACCTTAATCGCGCCGTCGGCCGTAAATTTGCTGATAACCGGCTCCTGCGCCGGCATCCAGTTGCCGAGGAACACATCCACCTGGCCGGTTTTCAGCCCCTGAAAGGCCAGCGCCACAGAGAGGTTCTGGACTTTTTGCTGGTAACCCAGCGCGTTCAGCACCACGCCGGAAAGCGCGTTGGTGGCGGCGATATCGGTCCAGCCGGGATCGGCCTGGGTAATGGTCGCACAGCGGGCGTCATCTGCGGCGATACTGCTCAGTGAAAATCCGCCAGCCAAAGCCAGCAGTACGAGTTTGCTCACGGTGTTGTTCATTGTTATTTTCCTGCCGGTTGTTTTAAAGGATGCGGATAACGGGCAAAAGCTTCCTGTTCATCCAGCGTTTGATGATTGCGAATGTAGCGTTGCGATGCGGCCTGATGCGGTTGAAAGTCCCATTCCGGAATCGCATGCTGCCCGGCTATACGCGTTAAAAAGAGCCGCCGCTGCTGGCTCGCCAGCACTTGTTCACGCAACCCGGAGACGTCCCAATGAGCATCGGCTTCGGCGGCAAACGCCGCGGCAACCTGCTGGTAAGCCTTCTCCGCCACCAGATTGACGCGTTCATGGGGATCGTTATGCAGATGAAAAAGTTGCGGCGCGTCGCTAAAGGAATAGACATATTTCCACGGCCCACGACGGATCATCAGCATCGGCCCCAGCGCACCTTCAGCCAGGTACTCGCTGTAAACGACATCCGGCCCCGGTTCACCACGCAAATGCGGCATCAGGCTGTGGCCATCCAGCGGGGCAATCGCCCGCACATTACCCTCTTCGCCACTCGCCAGTTCGATAAGCGTCGGCAGTAAGTCCACCAGAGAAACGCTCTGCGCAATACGCCGGGGGGCAAAGCGTGCCGGGTTATGCACAATAAAAGGGATATGTACGGCGTTTTCAAAAAAGGTCATCTTGTACCAGAGATCGCGCTCGCCCAGCATTTCGCCATGATCGGCCACCACCAGCACCACGGTGTTTTCCGCCAGGCCGGTCTCCTGCAACGTCGATATGATCTCGCCAAAGCAATCATCCACATAGGCCAGTGCCCCATAGTAAGCGTGCCGCGCACGGCGAATATGTTCATCGCTGAGCAACCCCTCTTCCAGTTGATACATGGCCCGCAAGCGCGCGGAATGCGCATCGTCTTCGACATCTTCCCGGCGCGTTTGCGGCAGATCGACATCGGCATCGTTAAAGCGCTCAAGGTAGCGACGAGGAATGGCAAACGGATCGTGCGGATGGGTCAGCGACAGCAGCAACATAAAAGGCTGCTCCTCCGGGCGACGGGCTGCGTCATACAGCCGCTGGCGCGCCAGAAACAGCGCTTCATCATCAAAATCGAGCTGATTGGTGCGCACACACTCCCCGGCGTCCAGCACCGAACTCATGTTGTGATACCAGTCAAGGCGGCGCTCCGGACGCTGCCAGTCCGGCGTCCAGCCAAAATCCGCCGGGTAGATATCGGTGGTCAGGCGCTCGTCAAAACCATGCAGTTGATCCGGGCCGCAGAAGTGCATCTTGCCGGAGAGCCAGGTGCGATAGCCCTGCTCACGCAGGTAGTGACACAGTGTGGGCGAATCGGCATGAAATTCGGCGGCATTATCATAGACGGCGTTGCGGGAAATAAATTGACCGGTCATCAGCGACGCACGCGACGGTGCGCAAAGCGGGCTATTGCAATACGCAGATTCAAATACCACGCCTTCATCCGCCAATTTATCTATATTCGGTGTCAGACTGACCTTATTACCATACGTTTTTAAGGCGCTGGCGGTTAACTGATCGGCCATCAGAATAACGATATTCGGTTTATTTATAAGCATGCGACGTCCAAAAATAAGATATTCACAAAAAACGTGTTACGTTTATCTCACGCATATTTAGCCCTGTGAAGGGGTTATTTATTTATCATGAAATAAGGTGGATTTATGGCAGACAAATTACAACTTCCGCCTTTACAGGCATTAGTGGTATTTGAAGCGGCGGCGCGCTTAGGCAATTTTACCGCTGCCGGAAATGAGCTTGGACTTTCCCAACCTGCAGTCAGTCAGCGTATTCAGGCGCTGGAAAGCCGGCTCAATGCGCCATTATTTGAGAGGCGGCACCGCGGCGTACAGTTAACCGAAGCAGGCCACAGTCTGTACCTGATTGTCCGCAGCAGTTTGAACGATATCAGCGAGCAACTGGAGCGTACCCGCCGCAAGCGCAATGTGCTGCGTATCGACACCGATATGGGTTTTGCCAGTTACTGGTTGCTGCCACGGATGGAGCGTCTGCAGGCACTGATCCCCGGCGTGGAGGTACAGGTCACCACCTCGCCGAATGACTACAACTTTCGCGACAGCAATGCGGATCTGGCCATCTATTTTGGTCAGGGAAACTGGCCAGCAACCCAGACACAGCGCCTGTTCCCGGAGGTGGTTTTTCCGGTGTGCAATCAGGAGATTAAACAGGCGCTGGGTCAGCACAACCGGGCGGAAGCCTTGCTGTCGCACCCGTTATTAAAACTGCCGGAGACCCATCCACAACGCTGGATAACCTGGGAGGACTGGTTTCACCAGCAGCAGATTTATGGCCAGAGCCACAGCGCATCGCGCACCTTTAATGCCTATTCGCTGGTGATCCAGGCGGCACTCGAAGGCCAGGGCATCGCGCTGGGCTGGCAACCGCTGATTACGCCATTTATCCAGAACCAGCAACTGGTCCAGTGTGGCCCGCAGGTGCGTACTGAGCGCGGTTATTATCTTATTTCCGCCAGCAATAAACCGGCATCGGTTCAGCAGGAAAAAATAAAAGCGTGGTTATTAGATGAGGCCTGGGGTTTTCATGAGCAGGCAACGCCCATTAGCGTAATATAAATAAGCTAATGCGTAAAAAGCATATCGGGAAAGTGAAAATTAATTCTCCCCCAGATTCTTTTACGCTAGTGTGTATTAGCACTCCTGAAATAAAGTAAACATTATGCCACAGCCGCTATTTGAATTACGCTCAATTACCAAGCAGTATTATTCCTCAGGCGGAAAGAGCTTTTTCCCCCGCCGGGAAAAAAGCGCCACCGTAACCGCATTGCAAGATATTAATCTGCACATATTTGCCGGTGAAATCTTTGTCATTGTGGGATTATCCGGTTCGGGAAAATCCACGCTGCTGCGCACGTTAAACCACCTAATTCCGGCCAGTTCCGGCGACGTGATCTTTCAAGGTCGCACACTCGCCAGTTTGTCAGATAAGGCGTTAATTGCTCTGCGTCGCGAGCACATGGGGATGGTGTTCCAGTCTTTCGCCTTGTTCGACGAACGCACGGTGCTGGATAACGTTGCCTTCGGTCTGGAAGTGGCCGGTGTGCCCCGCGAAGCACGGGAAAGCCGGGCGCAGGCGATGCTGGAAAAAGTCGGGCTCGGCAACGTGGCAGACCACTACCCACACCAGCTTTCCGGCGGTATGCAACAACGCGTGGGACTGGCGCGTGCGCTGGTGGTGAACCCTTCGGTCTTGCTGATGGATGAGGCTTTTTCCGCGCTGGATCCCATTATCCGCCGTGAGATGCAGTCGCTGCTGCTGATGTTGCAGGCCGAATCGCAGCGCACCATCGTGTTTGTGACCCATGACATGGAAGAGGCACTGCGTCTGGGTTCGCGCATCGCGATAATGGAAAAAGGCAAGCTGGTGCAGGTGGGTAAACCGGAAATGTTGATCAATGCCCCTGCCACACCGTATGTGCGCCGTTTCTTCTCCGGTGTGGATGTCTCCCGCTGGCAAATGGCGGAAAACTACGCCGATATCTGGACGACGCGTTAAGGAATATCATGGCTTACCCACTCGATTTCAGTCGGCAGATCGACAGTGCTATTCACGCCTTGCTGGCAAATGCTGGGGGGTTGTTTGACGGCATTGCCGCCGGTATCGATCTGTTTGCCAGCAGCCTTGAGCTACTGATTAACAGCCTCTCCCCTTGGGGATTGGTGATACTTGCGGTGGTGATTGGCGGCTGGCGCATCGGTAAGGGGTTCGCGCTGTTTGCCCTGCTTGCCACGCTGTACATCATTTACAGCGGTTACAGCGAACATGCTGCCATCACGCTGGCGCTCACTCTCTCTTCAACCTTCTTCAGCCTGTTGTTGGGTATTCCGCTGGGGATCTGGAGCGCGCGTCGCGCCGCCGTGGGTAGCGTGGTGCGAACACTACTCGATTTTATGCAAACCATGCCCGCATTTGTCTATCTGATCCCGGCGACGATCCTGTTTGGCCTCGGGCGGCCACCGGGGATCTTCGCCACCATTCTGTTCTCTATGCCGCCGGTAGTGCGCTTGACGGATTTGGGGATCCGTCAGGTGAATCCGGCGCGTATGGAAGCCGGTATCGCGTTTGGTTGCACACCGTGGCAATTGCTGTGGAAGGTACAACTTCCTGCGGCGCAGCCCGCCATTATGGCAGGGGTGAACCAGACCATTATGATGGCCATGTCGATGGTGATTATTGCCTCCATGGTCGGTGCAGGAGGACTGGGTAACGACATTCTCAGCAGTATTCAACAACTGGAGATGGGGCTGGGGCTGCAGAGTGGTTTGGTGGTGGTGCTGATGGCGATTCTGTTAGATCGTTTATCTGCCAGTTTCGCCCGGCGACCTGCCGGTCAATAACCCCGTGATTGTGAACGTTGCCAGGCGCCGTCGACCAGCTCGGCGGCAGCCTGTATTTGATCGCGAAACGGCGCGCCAAAGCTCTCCATCAGCGCAGCATGGCGGGTAAGAAAGTGCATCCCCTCTTCATTACCGGCAATGCTTTCCAGAAACCAGTCCGGTACCCCTTTTTTAAGACTGAGTTCGCACAGCCCGGCGGTGAATTCGGCACGTCGGGAAACGTCCGTGATCCAGGAGGGTTGCTGCTCATCCATTTCCCTGGCAACAGTGGCCTGCAACGCCCGTTGGGAACGGCTGTAATATTCGCGGATCTTCGATGAGCTCCACGCCTTCCCAAAAAACAGCAGTAATATCGGAACCACACACCAGATAATCGTCATTATGCGCTCATTGTCTGTTTTCACCGCACTCCGGATAGTACTGGCTAAAGCGGGCAAAAGCATCATCGCAAAAGTCTGTTTTTTGCCAAATGGCGGCTAAGACGTTACGCATAGCTGGCCCGGTAAGCATAGCGCCACCGGGCAATCAGCAATAGATGTGAGTATAAGGCGGGTACTAGCGATGCATTCCCCAGCGTTTGATGGTCACTTTTTCCAGGCTGGCAAACACCACGCCTTCCACCAGTAAACCGATGGCAATTACCGTGACCAGTCCGGCGAACACGCGATCGGTAAACAGCTCATTGCGATTCTGGAAAATATACCAGCCCAGACCACCTTCCCCACCGGATGCGCCGAACACCAGTTCTGCTGCAATCAGCGTACGCCAGGCAAATGCCCAGCCAATTTTCAGCCCGGCGAGAATGGCGGGCAACGACGCCGGGATAAGAATAGTGACCACATAACGCGGCCCGCTCAGTCCATAATTGCGCCCGGCCATGCGCAGTGTTTCCGGCACGCCGCTAAAACCGGACCAGGTATTCAGCGCAATCGGCCACATCACCGAATGCACCAGCACAAAAATCAGGCTCACATTGCCTAACCCGAACCACAACAGCGCCAGCGGCAGCAGAGCAATGGCTGGCAGCGGGTTAAGCATCGCAGTGAGTGTACTGAGCAGGTCACGACCAAATTGCGTGGTGACCGCCAGCGCACTGGCAAGCAGCGCCAGCAGGCTACCAATCAGATAACCTTTCAATAAGGTACTCAACGAATTGATGATTTTGGCGGGCAATTCACCATTGCGCATATCGTCACTGAACGCATGCCAGGTTTGCAGCACGCCGGGCAGCATCAGGTCATTTTGCTGCACCCGCGCCGCCACCTCCCACAACGCCAGCACCAGCAACACGATCAGTGATTTACGTAACCACGCCTGATTCCACACGCGCTGACTCAGCGGTAACGGCGTCTCGACCGGCACATTACGCAGTGGCGGTAATTCGCGTTCGAATTCAGGACGGATGTACGGTGGCTGCGACATACGCGGTTTCCTCACCAGATGAAGGGGATGGGCTGGCCCCGTTTGCCGGGAACAACAGATCGTGGATATGACGCGCGGCGTGCTGGAACACCTCGCTGCCGAAATCATTCAGGCCAAACTGATGGCAATTGATCTCCGCTCTGACCCTGCCTGGGTGCGGGGAAAGCACCAGGATGCGGCTTCCGACCACCAGCGCCTCTTCAATTGAGTGGGTGACAAACAGCAGCGTAAAACGCTCCTCTTCCCACAGCGCCAGCAGCTCTTCCTGCATGGTGCGTCGGGTGAGCGCATCCAGCGCCGCGAAAGGCTCATCCATTAACAGCATGCGCGGTTTCATCGCCAGCGCGCGGGCAATGGCGACACGCTGTTTCATACCGCCGGAAAGCATGTGCGGCATCACATCAGCAAACTCCGCCAGCCCCACTTTATGCAGAAAATGCAACGCGGTCTCTTTGGCTTCCGCCCGGCTGGCCTTGCGACTTGCCAGCAGCGGAAACATCACATTTTCCAGTACCGTCTTCCACGGCGGCAGCTGATCGAACTCCTGAAACACCATCATCCGTTCCGGGCCAGGGGACGTGATGACCGAACCGGCCAGCGAAAGTTGCCCACTGCGTGGCGTGAGGAAACCGCCAGCGGCCTTCAGCAGGCTCGACTTCCCGCAACCTGACGGCCCAAGCAAGATAAAGCGATCGCCCGGCCAGACATCAAAACTGACATCGTGGGTGGCGCGCACCTGGCGCTCGCGCGTGCGGTATTCAATGTTCACGTTGCTGACCTGCAACAAGGGGCCGTCACTCGGATGCATTGTCATCGGTGTCTCCTGGGTTGCCGCTTAACTGCCTGGGTTTTCCCACGCCTCGTTAAAGAAATAGTCTTTCCATGAACTGGCTCTGTTTTTCAGTACGCCCAATTCATGGAGTTTTTCGGCATACACGCCGGTACGTTCCGGGGAGACGGTGAAGCTTATCTCGGGATCGTTAACAATTTTCTGCACCAGCGGTAACGGCAGACGGGATTTTTCGACGCGAATATAGGTTTCCGCTGCTGCGTTTTTGTCGGCATTAATGATTTTCGCCGCCTCACTCAGTGCGCGATAAAATGCCTGATAGGTTTTTGGATTCTCGTCGTGGAATTTCTCGGTGGTATAAAGCACATTAAATGTCGCTTGCCCGCCTAAGACATCATAGGAGCTGAGAATTTTATGCACATTATCATGTTCCAGTGCCTGATACTGAAACGGCGGGCTGGAGAAATGGGTGGTAATTTCCGACCCGCCGGCAATTAATGCCGCACTGGCATCCGGATGCGGAAGGCTAACGCTAATGTTATCAAAACGCTTAAAATCATCGTTGCCATATAATTTAGCGGTTTCAATCTGTAAGGTTCGCGACTGAAAACCGACGCCAGCAGCCGGTACCGCAATTCGGTCCTTATCGGTCAAGTCTTTAATGCTTTTTACCGCCGGATTATTACTCAATAAATAGTTGGGCATTGAGCCCAACGAGGCGATGGCTTTGACATTTTGCTTCCCTTTCGTGCGGTCCCAGAGCGTAAGCAGCGGCGGCACGCCAGCTGACGCAACATCTAACGCACCAGAGAGCAAGGCTTCATTCATGCCGGTGGCACCGGATATTGTGCGCCAGTCGACGGTGATATCCAGCCCTGCTTTTTTCCCCTCTTTTTCGATCAGGTGCTGGTCGCGCACTACATCAAGAATTAAATAGCCAATACCAAACTGCTGCGCAATGCTGATTTTCCCTTCGGCAAATACCGAATGGTTCACGCCGCTTAATGTAAAAAGTGCCAGCGCCCCGGCAAGCGTCCTGTTTAATGTGTTCATGCCTGTCCCCAGAATATCGTTGTTATCAGCAGAAAATGATTGGCTGGTGGGAAAGCAAAAGGAAATGATTTAATCAGCAATGCTTAGTTGAAAATTAAAAATAGCTTTTCCCTCGCGGCATTATTCAATAAATGGCAAAGGATAGTTATTTTTCATGGTTATGTAACAAATATATCGTCGTTATAGTCGAAAACACCTCTTTATTATCCTCTATGAGTACAGGGATTATGCCTCTATTTTCACATCAACATTTACGCGTATTGTTGAAACAGCATCTGGTGCGGGTGAATACCGCACCCGAGATTGCGCAAAAAGTTGCGGATAACCTGGTGGAAGCCTCGTTAAAAGGCCACGATTCCCATGGTGTGACGTTGCTGCCCCGCTATATCCGCGCGATTCTGGCAGGCGATCTTAACGCCAATGCTGAACTGAAAACCGTGCGTGACACCGGACCAATCCTCTCCTTTGAAGGCGGGCACGGGTTTGGTCAGTTGCTGGGTGAACAGGCGATGACCGCCGGCATCGAGCGCGTCCGGCAATTTGGCGTGGCGATTGTCGGTCTGGCGAACTCACACCATCTTGGGCGAATTGGCGCATGGGCGGAGCAGGTCGCCGACGCCGGGCTGGTATCGATCCACTTTGCCAACGTCGCCGCCCCTGCGGCGGTATTGCCGTTCGAGGGGCTGCGCCCCCGGCTTGGCACCAATCCCTTCTGCGTCGGCATACCGTTACACAACCGCCCGCCGGTGGTGTTGGATTTCGCCACCAGCGCCATCGCCGGGAATAAAGCCCGTGTGGCCTGGAATGAAGGTCGGCAAATTCCTGAAGGCTGCGCGGTAGACGCTAACGGACAGCCCACCACCGATCCCGGTGTATTAATGACCGAACCCCGTGGCGCACTGTTGCCCTTTGGCGGTCATAAAGGTGCAGGACTGTCGCTGGTTTGCAGCCTGCTCGGCGCCGCGTTGACCGGCGGTGAAACCGAAAGCCATCACATTCCGCCCCGCGAGGGCATTATCAACAACATGTTGTCGATTCTGTTTGACCCACAACGTTTGGGCGCAGGCGAGCACTATCAACAGGAACTTCTGGCGCAGGTGGACTGGGTGCGTAACGACCAGCAAGGCCGCGATGTGCAGATTCCGGGAGAGCCGGAACGGCGCGCTTATGCCCGTCGTCAGCAAGAAGGCATTCACATTGACGAGGTGAGCTGGCGTGAGTTTATGGCGCTGGAGACATTACGTGCGTGATCCCGTACTTAATGCGGGGTTGATTGTTAAGATGATAAAGATTATCTTTCTCATTACCGAATAGTTGAGTCAAACGCTCAGGTATTCGGTACGACATTGCTCACATTGCTTCCAGTATTTTTGCCCGCCTGACAAGTGCGGGCTTTTTTTTGCCTTTCCCGCTCTGTTACCGCGCATCCGACTGAGATTTGGCTTAAGGAGCCATAATCTCCCGTTATTCATCGGCTTACTTACCTGAAATCAAACCGTCACAAAACCGACTTAACCTAAGAATATTCTCATTACAGGTTCTGTCAGAACATGGATATTCCGCTTTCATCCCGACAGCTTAACGCCGGTATTTTGCGCCTCACCGTACCGCACGTAACACCAGACAACAACAATACGCAGGTGATGTCGCTGTTTAACGAACATACTGCGTTGATTGGCCTGCCGGTGCTGGAGAACAATCGCCCTATTGGCATGATTAACCGCCATATTTTTTTGTCACAGATGAGCCGCCCCTTTTTCCATGAACTTTACGATCAGAAAAGCTGCATCGCCTTTATGGATAAAAGCCCGCTGATCGTTGATGCCGATGCGGGTCTGGAATACCTGTCGGAACGGGTCATCGAAACCGGTGATAAAGCGGTGACGGAGGGCTTTATTCTCACCCAGCAGGGGCAGTACATCGGTATTGGTCTGGGTATCGACCTGATTCGCACCGTATCGGATTTGCAAGCCAAACAGCATTTGCAAATTATGCAAAGCCTTGATTACGCGCGCATTATTCAGGAATCGATGCTGAGCCGTTCACGCAATACCATTGAACAAACACTGGAAGAGTGGTGTTTATACTGGCACCCGCGCGACTGTGTTGGCGGGGACATTTACGCGTTTCAGCGCAGTGAAAATGGCTGGCTAATGGTGCTGGCGGACTGTACCGGCCACGGTGTTCCCGGTGCCTTTATGACGTTCATTTTCTCTTCGGCGCTGGAAAAAGCGCTGACCATCGCCCGGCCCGATGCGCCAGAACACCTGCTCAGCCTGATCAATCAGCACATTAAACAGACGCTAAGCCAGGTACACCCTTCGTCCGATCGCAGCCAGTCCAATGACGGTTGCGACGCTATTGCTCTGTATGTCGATACCCATCACGCCCAGGTAAGCTGGGCCAGCGCCCGTATGCACGCCTTTATGCTCGGCGCACATGCCGACAATGCCATTGTGCTGGACAGCTGTCGCAAAGGCATCGGTTATACCGATACGCCAGTGGACTACCAGTGGCAGCGTTATCAGGCGCCGTTGCAACGGGGCGATACTTTTTTGATTGTTTCTGATGGCGCGACGGACCAGCCCGGCGGCCCGCGCGACATTATGTTTGGTAAGAAACGTATTCAGTCACTGTTAGTACAGAACCGCTCACTGCCCATGTCTGCCCTTTCCGATGCCCTGCTTCAGGCGTTGAAAAGCTGGCAAGGGCAACAGGCATCCCGTGACGACATGACATGGTTTGGTTTTCGCTGGTAGACAAAAAGTATGCAAATAAATGACCTGCAGGGCAAAGAAGCCGTCCTGTTACCCCTTTTTACTCTGCAACGGCAAAATGCCGTTGAGCTGTTTTATACGGGTTATTTTTCTCAGCAGCATATCGTTTCGCTGGGCAACGTCATTCGCACATGGCTGGATAAGCACGAATCTTCCGCCGTTACGCGCCGTAAACTGTTCTCGGTGTTTATCGAAATGGGGCAAAACATTGTGCGTTACTCCTCAGATGAGCGGTTTTTGTGCACCGGTCAGGATGAGCTGCGTTTTGGTTCTGTCTGTTTCCATATGGACACCTCCCATTATTACCTCGAAACCGCAAACCTCGTGGGGCCAGAAGCCTCTTCCCTGTTGCAAACCAACCTTGAAGTCCTGCGTACGATGACGCAGGCGGAAATTCGCGATGCCTGGAAGCAAGGGCTGCGTGCAGAAGCGCCGACGACCAGCAAAGGCGCGAACATCGGTTTGCTGACCATGGCGCGGGATACCAGCGCACCGCTGGAATATCGCATTCATCCACTGGCGGCAGGCAACCTCTCCGCCTTTCACTTAAAGGCAACCTTTTGCCATGACTGATACGACACTGACGCCCCCGATTGAACTGACCGCCACCGCTGCCACGCCAGAGGTGAAGTTCGATTTTGCCGCGCAGCGACTGCTGCTTAAAGGTGAAGCCTACCCGGAAAACGCGGCTGCGTTCTTCCGCCCGCTACTGGACGCAACGGAAAGCTGGCTGCAAACCCGGCCGCAAACATCAACGCCGGTGCAGTTGCACGTCGCATTGCGCTATTTCAACAGTTCCAGTACCAAGCTGCTGTTCACCCTGTTTGAAAGCCTGAACGATCACGCAAAACAGGACGTCCCCTGCGAACTGCACTGGTACTACGACGCCGAAGACGATATCTCCGAAGAGTTTGGTCAGGAGTTGCGTGTCGACTTCCCTTCGCTGGCGGTGTTTCTTATTCCGGACATCAACGCATGCTAGATATCAATGAGCTGTTCCGGGAGGAGTATTCCGTTCTCGAAGATGCCAGGCTGGCCGCCGCCGATCGTCAGCTCTCTGCCGATGCCTGCCGTGAGAAGCTGTGGGGCGTCGCGAAACACTATCAGCGTCTGATCCGCGAATCGTATCGTCTGATTTCCCGCAGCGACCGCGCGGAGCGTGAGCTAAACCGCATGAACGAGCAACTTCAGCAACTGGCGGCGCGTCTGGAGTATGAAGCGACGCACGATCCGCTGACGGCGGTGTTCAACCGTAGCGCGATCATCAACCAGATCAATCAGGGGCTGACTACCGGCAGCGTTGCGCTGATCCTGCTGGATATTGACCATTTCAAACGCATTAACGACGAGTATGGTCACCCGATGGGCGACCGGGTGATCTGCTCACTGGTGTCGCGCGTGCGCCGCGCCGTGCCGCAAAGCGCAGCGATTGGTCGCGTGGGCGGCGAAGAGTTCACCATTGTGCTGCCTGAAGCGCGCATTGAAGAGGCGATGATTATCGCCAGCTATATTCATGCCTCGCTCAATGCCTCACCGCTGGAGGTGCTGCCCCAGCAGTGGGTGACGGCCAGTTTTGGCGTCAGTCTCGGCGCGAAAGAGAGCGACTTCGAAACTCTCTACAGCGCAGCAGACACAGCGCTGTACACGGCTAAAAAACGCGGGCGCAATCAGGTAGCGCTGCATGAGGATTTTTTCCGCCAGCCGGCGAAAGCCTGCTAACCGCCGCGCGGCGGTTAGCAGTGATGCAATACTGAAATATCAATCGTGTCAGGATGATAAAGCGCCTGAGCAATGCGGCAGATATCACACACCCTCACCTCTCCAGAATGAATACTGCTGTACGCGCCACGGACGGCCGTTACGAGGTTGCTATAGCGTCACAGGGATAGACGACAGGGAACGTAAGGCGTGTAAATAGTCGTGAGAATTCTGATTTTTTACCCCAGCCTCTGGCACAGATTAAGGGAGAAACCATGCTGCTTATATAGCCAATAAAAGGGGCAGAATCATGTTCAATATCGAAAGCATTCTGGCGAAAATTAACCGTGCACTTACGCCTCATGGCGATATCACGCTGACATCTTCATTACTGACGGAATCCCTTCCCGAGCTGCACAAACGTTTTAAAAATATCCTTTCACGCGGTGAAATTCTCTATCTGTACCTGGAGTCTTTACGGGCGCAGGAAGATGCAACAACACGGGAAAAAATAAAGAAAACACCTTCAGCCTCAAAAATTGAACCTTCCGATCTGGCCCTCGCCATTCGACAAGCGGTAGGGCCTTTGACATTGCAGCGTTATGTGAATGCCACTGATGTCGGCGCGAAAAAATTGCTCCGCTATATCAAGGAGCATCCGGATGCCTTCGTCGATGATGTTGGTATTGAGCCATGGCCGATATCGTCGATGTTGAGGTCACAAATTGAAAAGAATCGCCTCCATCAACACAATCTCCGCTCTGGCAGCGATCCGGTGTATAACAAGGCTTTTAAAAAACGGCAATTCTGGAGTAACGATCAAAAAAGCGAAGGCAATAAAATCTTAAGCGATCAACGTGTTAATCCGTTCGCAAACTCCGTTAGCGAGTTAGCCCGGAAATACCATGAAAGATTGCATTCCTCCTCCGTTGCCAGCGGTGCAGTCAGAAAATTGACCCAGGCTGAGCGCGATATCATCAACCTTTACAGTAAAGAGTCACTCCCTTTCCATACGATAACGTTAGGGTTCAGGGATCTGAATGCACAAGAGAAAGCACAGGGTTATCACATGGGCCAGGGGGTTGAACTGATTAACGCCTTATCCCGACTGCCCTCTCACAAAGGGAAAACCTACCGCGGTGCGTTTATCGAAAAGGGATTTACCTATGAAACGTCCGGCGTTCCGGTCACCCGAAGTATGACCGTGACAACCGGGAAAGATGGCAAACGCAGAGCATGGAAGCCAGGCGATTACGTCACAACAAGAACCTTTTTTTCCACCAGCGCAGCCAAAGGCGTTGCTGCCGAATTCATTATGCGTCAGCGTTTTGGATCAGGTTTTCACTCCGACACGGCGATTTTAAATGTGGTGGGAACCAGCGGTCGAAATATCACCCAACTGACCCACATAAAACAGGCAGAAGTCCTTTACCCTGCCTATACCGTTTTTCAGGTTAAACACGTGCAAAAAGGTGAATTTGGTCTTGAGATTGACCTGGAAGAAGTGGATGAAGAGATCTGGAACGATCCTGACGCGGTCATCAGGGATTATCGTTTTGGTAACGTTGTATTAGAAAGGCCAAAACATATGATCCCGCAACGGACCAAATAATACAGAACCGATAAAACGGCCACCGCAACTTCCGGTGGCCGTTGGCTTTATTCCGTTATGCGTCAGGACTTATAACGGGTATTTCCTTGCGATATAAGATTTCAGCACTTCGGCATCAATGCATCCCGTATTAACGTAACCGCTGTGTTGATTGAGTTCCGGGTAGCCATCCCCTCCTGTGGCATTATAACTGGGAAGGCTCATACGGTAAGTTTTATCCATTTCCAGTGGCTTACCGCTTATCGTGACGTGAGCCACTTTGCCATTATCCCGGTCAAACGCGATGTTGTGGAATTGAGCATAAGCCCCCGAGCCCGCAGTCTTAAATGCGACAACATTGAGATAGTCGATAATTTCCTTACCGGTCAGTGCAACATAAGTTACCGAGTTGCCAAACGGCTGGACTTTCAACACATCGCGGTAAGTGACGGGCCCCGCACTGATAGAACTGCGAATACTCCCGCTGCTGATAACGCCGAAGTCCGCCTGGGTTTTATCCATCTGCGCGGCAATAATCAGTTGCCCCATATTGGTTTGCTGTGAGCGAACCACATCGCGATCGCCTTCAAATGTTTGCCTGAACATGCCAACCGGCACGCTTAACTGGGTATCGATATGTTTTTTATATCCCTGCAACAGCGTATATAGCGCTTGCACCGCTGGCGTCTCCGCTTCTGTCGAGGCGACGACAGGCAGCAACTGATAACGTTTTAACGTAAGCTGACCTTTTTGCCAGATAAAATCGGCCCGCCCAAGGTAACGTCCGCTGTCGAGCGCCTGAATTATCCAGATCCCATTCTGGCGATCGGGCTTGCAGTCAGCATGTTTACGCCAATCAGCATCCAGTGCTTTGTCGCCAACGCAGACGGCGGTATGGGTATGCCCGCCAATGATCATGTCCACGCTGCCGGGGGGCAGTTCGCGCGCCAGTTCTACATCACCCGGCGCGCTGGAGCCGTGCTTGCCATCGTAATAATACCCAAGATGTGTAAGCGCAATAACCACATCGGGTTTCTCTTTTGCCATTTCCGCTAAGACCTTACGCGCTTCACTGACATGGGGTCGGAAATCGAGATTTGCCAGAATCGCCTTACTGCCAACGATCCTGGTATCCACGCTGGTCAAACCCAGCACACCGATTTTCAGCCCTTTCTTCTCAAAAAATGCATAAGGTGTAAAAGCACGATGCGACGTCTTGTTGTTATAAATATTGGCAGAAAGAAAAGGAAACCCTGCCCAGCCTTGCTGACGCTGAAGAATATCATGTGTGTTATCAAATTCATGATTGCCCACCGTCATCGCATCGTACCCCCTCTTCGCCATGGCCTTAAAATCAGGCTCGGCAAGGAGAAGATCCGATTCCGGCGTACCGGTATTGACATCACCGGCATCCAGCAACAACACCGCACCTCCCTGCGCAGCGACTTCATTGCGAATACGCTCAATCATTGCAAACCGGTTAACCAGTCCGTTATTTCCCTCCTTGTCTTGCCAATAGGCCCCATGATGATCGTTGGTATGCAACACCGTGAGGAATACTGTCTCATCCCTGGATTGCTGGCTGGCGTACCCTGTCTGAATCAGCAAAAAAGGGAGAGCAAATAAAATGAACAGATAGCGAAAAAATAACATGTAGCCTCCTGCTGTCTGCTGCACTATTAGTTCAGCACACCTTTATCATCGACAAACATAAAAAACTTTGTGGCTTGATAAGGTTGGAAATTGTTATCCGAGACAAAAATTAAAGACTTTTTCCCGTTGATCTGCGGGCCGAACGTTACCGCCTCAATGCAGTCCGGTGCTTTGGTGTAATCGTCGAAATCAATCAACAACTTTTTACTGACGGGTTGAAGCAAATTTTTCTTCTCAACATCTGCAAGACTTTTTTTACCGATAATATTTGTAGCCTGGGAAAGATCGGAAATATAAGTTCGGATATTGAAATCAAAATCATTAAACCCTTCACTGGCATTACGCCCTGCCCGCTCTGTGATCAGTAATTTATCGTTACCAAGAGCAAGAATTTCAGACAGGCCATTATCACTGACGCCATATTTCGTTATGCGCGGGATAGGATCGACATTATAAATATATTCTCCTACCAGTTCCCCGACATTGCCATCAGGTTGCAGCGCAAATTTAAGAATACGTACCGGTGAAGAACTCACGGTGGTGCTGATGCCACCATCCTGCTTCAATGCACTTTCCGCTGCCACGAAGAGAAATTTACCATCAGGCGTGACGCTGGCCCCTTCAAAGGTCGCGCCGTTGCGTAGCCCTTCCGGTGCTTTTTTCAGATCACCACCGGCGTTATAGGAAACGGGGATTTTATCTGCGAAATCCTTCTTCAACTTGCCATCCAGGGAAGAGAGCCTGAGTGGGCTACCCAGTTCAGATGTCCAGAGCACGCTTTTTTTATCAGGTGTCAGCGCAAAACCTTCACCATCAACTTCCTGTTCCTTGAATGATTTCCCATCAGCATCGGTAAGCTGTTGCATATTCTGGATATCAACACGTTGGATGCCTTTGCTGTTGGTTTTAATGTTAAGGGTATAAAAACGCGCCATTCCTTCGGCAGGCGTATTTCGGGCATCAGTAATGGCATAATAGACGCCTTTGGCCGGATCGTAAGCCATTGCGGACAGTCCGCCAAATTTCACATTCTGAAAACTTGTTGCAGTCGGAATAGAATATTCATTTAAAAAAGTCAGTTCAGCTCCGATGGCTGAAACAGACAGCGCAGACATGCCGACGGTCAACGCGATATATTTAGTTAATAATACTTTTTTCATAATTGCCCCCAAAAGTTATTGATATTGCTCTTTGAATTTATTGACATCATCTACCGTGGACAATTTTCCACGGGCACCAACATGCGAAATATTGATTGCTGCCGCAGCGCTGGCAAAACTTAATGCGTCATTAAGTTCCCGATTGTTGAGGTAACAATAAATAAAGGCGCCATTGAAGGTATCTCCCGCACCGGTGGTATCGATAACGGATACGTTATATCCCGGATGGGTGGCGACACCTTTGCGATCGCAGGCGATAACCCCTTCTCCGCCACAGGTTACAACAAGGGCATCCAGATCGTGTTCTTCCACAAGGCTGCGCAAAACTTCGGCATCCGGTTCCTGTTGCAGGCTGGTACGAAATCCTTCTTTGTTAAAAATAGCGACATCACTTAGCGACAGCATCTCCTTAATATTCTGCTGACTGTTTTTAATATGTGATTCAACATCTATAACAACTTTTGTGTTCTTCTCCCTGGCATACCTTGCCAGCGTACGGAATTTATCGAGCTGCCCTGGCATCATATAAACCAGTCGACTACAGTCGATTGCCTGCGGAGCCTGAACCATACACGTTTCCGTTTCATCATTCGGCGCATACACCAGAGCCTTTTCACCTGAATCATCGAGAAAAATAATGGCCATATTTGCAGCCACACCAGGCTTACGTAAAATAAAGCGTGTATCCACACCATTTCTATGAAAATCATCAATAATCGCTTGTGCATAGTAATCATCACCCGCGGTAGATAATGACGTAACACGCAATCCCAGTTTTCCCATTACACATGCGGAGTTTGCGACCGTACCACCGATAAGTTCCGCAACTTTTTTTCCAATGACTTTATCGTCATTTCCGGGCAAACGAGGTACACGAAAGATAAGATCTACGGTTCCACTTCCCACCGCAACAACATCAAACGTTTTCATTTAATTTACTCCTGCGAAATCCTTTCACCTCCGCATGACAGATACTTCTCTGTTGCAGAGATAATAAAACTGAATATGGCAAGCATTGCGTAAAAATGGCAATCCTCGTGGCTGGAAAAAGCGGTGTAATGACCACTAAACATATAACTGAGTAATTGATTATCCACATGTAACACTGTGGCATTCTTTTTTATTAACTGCTGCTTTATATGCCAGGCAAGCACACCAGGGCTACCGGTACAGTTAAATATAATGACCAGATCTTGTGCCCCGGCCTGGTTCAGACGTAAAGCATGTTCATACTCTTCAAGCGCCAGTGCCTGGCTGGCCACTTGCGGGCCACACCACAACAGGTTAGACAGCATCGTTGCCAGGCCGAGGTTCCCTCCACTACCTAAGAGAGTGACCCGTTTCGTAAACAGATGCGATAACATCTGGTCACTTCCTGAAAATCGTGCAATATCAGGAAGGTATTTCGCATAAAAGCAGAACTTACGAAATTGCGGCCAGTATTGTTTATCATATTCCGGTTGTAATATGCAGATAATCGCCTCAAGAAAAATCGCCATTGCCAGCGTGCTTTGCGTGGGCATGCCTTTCTTTGTTGCCTGCGTTACCAACAATTTTTTCACCTGAGTCGCAAACAGGCTGTCACTATTATTAGTGATACCAACAACCTGTGCATTTGTATGTTGTGCTTTTATCAAGGCATCGACAACAGGCGATGCCCGACCACTGGCACTTAATACAACCACCAACCACGAATCATCAAGATATTCGGTGTGTTCGCTGACAAATTCATATGACTGAAGAGCACGAGCAGGCAGCGATGTTATTCTGTTAATAAGTGCAGCATACAGCAATGCCAGAGCATAGGAGTCACCGGAACCGATTAACAATACCTGACGGATTTTTCCCGCATTAATACACGCAACAGCACCTTCTTCAATAATCTTAATATCGCAATGTTTAATATAGCGTGCAATTGCTGATACTTCTTCTCGTGTGGCAGTCAGCGGCATAATTGCAGATGCCGCGTCATGCGTTTCGCTGGTTTTCATTCCGATGACTCCTCTTAATTAACAGAGGGTGCTTAATTCTCTGGCAATACGTTCCACATCAAAATCTTTTTTATTTACCTGATAGAAAAATTGATATTTATCGGGCGGAAGAGCAGAAAAGCCTTTATAGGCTCCGGCCATCGCGCCTGCCATTGTTGCAATACTGTCCGTATCATTTCCTGCGTTTGCTGCCGCGTGGATCGTCTGCCACGGATCCCCCTGACAGAACGCAAAGATGGCAATCGCAGAAGGAACGGACTCATGAGCATTGACCGAGTTACCGACAAAACCTTCCAGTTCGCGCAAGAAAGGTTCCAACTGACTGTTGCTTTGCGCGATGTCCAATGCAAGCTGTAGACGTTTTCCAATTTTTGGCCCGGCAACCACTCTGGCGCGTTCTGCTGCCAGCTGCTCGCCATACTCAGCACCATGGAGTGCACTGGCAAGAATGCTATCCACTGTCGCATTTGCCATCATGGCGCTGGATACACCTGACGCAATTGCGCAAGCGCTGGCAATAGCAATATTGGTATCGTGAGAAGGCAGGCAGGTAGCAAACGCCAGCTCACACGCTTTCTCTGGCTGACCCGGCCAAACCAATCCCGCCGGGGCAACGCGCATTGCTGCACCGTTCGTTGTCCCTACGTTAGGTGCCTGCCGCGATGATGTGCCAATCCTTCCGATGGTGTTAGTGGGTTTTCCTTCTTTTAACGCCTTAACAACCTGTTCAGTTGTGGGACCTTTATAGTTTGCATAGGGCTCCATAGAAGCCCAACGCAACAGACATTCGGTCCAGGCCTGAGTGTCAAAGTTTGCTTTTCCTGTTTTAATTAACCCTTCAGCAAAAACGTACATTTGGCTGGCGTCATCGGTAATCAATCCCGACACACCGCCCAGAGAACCGGCAAAAGTGTCCTCCGGCGGTGTCTGAAAATCAGAAATAAACCCCTGATAGTGTTGGATTATCTCATCGATGCTGTACAGTTCTGTCGCCGCGCCAAGCGCATCTCCCATACCCGCACAAGCCAGTGCTCCTAAGACCTTTTGCTCATAATTTTGCCCGTTCTGACGCATTAAATGCTCCTTTAATATTCAAATGTGTCCTTACTCACCTTCAACTGGTAAACGTAACGACTGGTCGGATAAATCATTTCTACATATTCAATGGGCTTTCTGTCACTGGCGTAGGTAATGCGTGAAGAGGTGAGCACCACTTCGTTGCTCCCTATCTCCAGATGCTGCCGTTCGGCTACTGACGGTAATCGGGCGCCGATCGACTCATACGCCTCTACCATTTCGATACCGTATTTCTCTTCCAGTAAATGATAGAGAGACCCCCTTTCTTCCAGCTCTTTCTGCTCAATTTCCTGACCGGGTTTGAGCTTGAGATAAGACGTCTGTATCCCCATTGGGGTGGTATCCGAAAAACGTATTCTTTTAATTTTCAACACGGTTTGTGTTGAAAGCGGCATTTGCAGGTTTGTCCTTATGACTTCGCTGACAGGAACATGGCCAAACTCAAGTACTGCCTGCCCAGGACATCCACCGTTACGCTTAATATCGTCGCTAAAGCTATAAAGCAGATGCGAATCATGACTGCGTGGAGGCAAAACATAGTTCCCTTGTTTCGCCGCGCTGTGCAAATAACCACGCTGCTTCAAATGCGCGATGGCTTTACGAACGGTAATCCTGTTTACGCCAAACACTTCTGCCAATTCGCGTTCGGAGGGGATGACATACTCAGCCGCCCACTGCCCCGAAACAATCTTTTCTATCATTATGTCTATGATTTGCTTGTATTTACTTTGTCCATCTGCGCTGAGATTTTCGGTCTGCTTTTCGTTTTTCATTTTTTTTACCTTTCTGGTCTACACCAATGAATACTACCTGAATGAAATAGTAACAATCTATGGAGTTAAAAAGTGTAATCAATATCACACTTAATTCCTTACATTCCTTTAAATTCAAACGGATATACAAATATCACTAGCATGTCAAGTTGATAACATGATCGTGTTCACAATTTCATCAATTGCCTCTTTGGTCTACACCAGATGTTTGTTAGCTTGGAATCAGAAATAAAGTCAGTCGTCACCCAGTAAGTATTTTTAGATAACCGACAATAAAATCAGTGGCCAAGGAGAAAATACAGAAAAGTATATTGAGAATGTCTATCACTCGTCTCCAAAGTAAAGACAAAAAATGATGACAACATTTTTTGAAGGATTTGTTTTGTCTGAAATAAGCACTGCATTGCGCAATATTTTTCTTTCAGACATCACAGCATAAAACAGGATATTTATTATGAACATGAAAAACATCTATTTATTATCATCTATCGTACTGATGGCTCCTCTGGTGCATGCGGAAGCTCCACATGGCTATATCAACTGGCAGAATGAATATTATGGCAAGTCCCATAACTATAATGACCGCGTGCAGATGGGGATGTTTTTCAAAAATGGCTTCGGCATGATTGGCGAGCTGCGTTATAACTCAAAAGAAGGTGCTAAAAATACCTGGGATCCATCACAATTTAATAACAACGGTCACGGTTTTTCTGTGATGTATCGATTTAACCCATTAGAAGATAAAAAATTCTGGCTCGAACCTATGTTCTGGCTGGATTCCAGCGAATACTGGAGCACCTACGAGTATGGCGTAACAGCGGGTTATAACTTTAGCAAAGTATGGCGTACATCATTCCGTTTCCGCTATGACATGGATAAAGCGACGGCTAAATCCCGCTCTTACGGTAACACCGATCGCAATAATATCCGTTATGACTGGTGGCTGGATTATCGTCCGGAAGGCACTAATTTCCAGTACCAATTGAATGTTACCTACAACGATAACGAGTATCTGACCTGGAATAACGGCAACAAAAACTACCGTGTAACCGCCCGTATTGGTTATCAGTGGGGTTCCTGGTTCCCTTACTTCAGTATTGCTGATGAAAAAGGTCCGGACAAAACCTCCAGTAACCGTCAGGCGCTCTACCGTACCGGCGTAACTTACTCATTCTGAAGCAAACCAACCTGAAACGTGGGTACTGATGTACCCACTGCATTACCACCGAGGTTTTCATGAAACTAACCATTCAAGAAAAAATTGGGTTTGGTGCCGGTGATATGGCAATTTCAATTGTCATGATGTCCATGCAATTGATTGTTGCCTATTTCTATACGGATATTTTTCAGCTAAAAGCAGCAGACGTTGGGCTGCTGTTACTGGCAGTGAGAATTCTGGACGCGATTATCGACCCGATGATTGGCATCATTACCGATAAAACGCAAAGCCGGTGGGGTCGTTACCGACCTTATCTCCTGATTTTCGCCATTCCGTTCGGCATAACGATCCTGTTAATGTTTATTACCCCGGATTTCAGCTATCTCGGAAAATTGATCTGGGCCTATGCCACCTACATTCTGCTCACGCTTGCTTATACGTTTATTGCGATTCCGTACATCTCGGTCATTGGCGTCATTACCGATGACAGTCGGGAACGTCTGAGCGCCAATACGTACCGATTTGTGATGACCAAAATCGGGATGTTCCTCGTCTCAATTATTGTGCCAGTGGCGGCGGTAAAACTGGGACAGGGGAACCTGGCAAACGGATACCAAATCGCAATGGGAGCAATGGGAGCACTTGGCGCATTGTTATGTCTTTACTGTTTCTTCACCATCAAAGAAAGAATCATTCATACGCCAAGTCGCATCCCTTTTTTCCAACAACTTCGCTCACTGCTGAAAAATGATCAGTGGATGATTCTTGGCGTTGTTATTCTGGTGATTATGCTAGGAGGCTCCGTGCGCAGTGCGGTTGCCGCCTATTACGCCAAGTATTACCTGAATGGTGGTGATGCGCTAATTCCCTGGTTCCTGACCACCGGCGTCATTGCTTCTGTGCTTTCTATGTTCGGCGCGAATTTCGCAGCAAAACGGATGAACAAGCTCACCATGTTCAGGCTTTCACAAATTGCGACGTTCGTCTTTAGCGTTATCATGTTTATGGCCGTCGGCAGAGACGCCGTTATCCTGGCGTTCATCTTCTACTTTATTATTACCTTCCTGGCCGATATGCAACTACCGGTATATTGGGCTTCGATTGCTGAAGCTGTAGATTACGGTGAGGTTAAAAATAAAGAACGTGTATCAGGGCTGGCATTTGGCGGGATCTTATTCTTCCAAAAACTGGGAATGGGTGTGGCTGGTGGTCTGGTGGGTTATATTCTGAGTTACGCAAGCTACACACCAGGTGAAACACAACCGGACTCTTCCCTGGCCGCTATTTCTTTAATGATGACAATTATCCCAGGGGTATTTCATTTAGTGGTCGCATTACTTATGCGGAAATTCATTATTGATGATGACTATTACCAAACAATTCGTGAACAGTTAGTTAAGGAGTAATCATGGATGCTTTACTGGCCACCATTGCCGGTATCATTGTGGGGGCTATTTTTACGCTGATTAAATTACCGATCCCGGCACCACCGTATTTACCCGGCGTCATGGGTGTCGTTGGTGTCTATCTTGGTGGTCATCTGGGCAATTATGTCATGACATTTTTACGTTAGTTTTCCCGGAGGTGGCAGTGTTAAATCTGCCACTTTTGTTGCATACGATAATTCTAAAAAGGCGTTCAGATGTTGCTAAAAAAATTCCCCTTAGTGGATCTGCACCGGCATCTTGATGGCAATATCGACATCAATACGATCATTATGCTGGCTCAAAAATATGGTGTGGATTTACCCACCTTCGATCCTGAAGAACTTCGCCCCTATGTACAGGTGACGGATAATCAACCCGACCTGCTCTCCTTTTTGGCGAAACTCGATATTGGCGTCAGTGTGTTAGGGTCGCTGGAAGCCTGCCATTTTATCGCCAGGCAAAATGTTTATAGCGCTTTTGCTGAAGGTCTTGACTACGCGGAACTGCGTTTTTCCCCCTACTATATGGCAAAAGCGTTTAATTTACCGCTGGAAGGCGTGGTGCAATCCGTCATTGATGGCGTACGTGAGGGCATGGCCGAATTTTCCGTGGGTATCAACCTTATCGGTATCTTAAGCCGCACCTGGGGAGTGGATAGCTGTATGGCGGAACTGAACGCCCTACTGACTTACAGAGACGACATTAGCGGTGTGGATTTGGCAGGAGATGAACGTAACTTTCCCTGTCGCTTATTCACCGAACATTTTACCAAAGCCCGGGATAAAGGCTTCCGGGTGACGGTACATGCCGGAGAAGCAGCCGGTCCCGAAAGCATACGGGATGCCATCAAACTGCTGGGAGCCGAACGGATCGGCCATGGCGTGCAGGCAGTTAACGATCCCTGGTTGCTGGAGTATATGGCGAATTGGGGCATTGCTGTTGAATGTTGCCTGACATCAAATCTGCAAACCAATGCCGTTAACGATCTCGCTAACCACCCGGTGAAAACGTTCCTTGATTACGGCATTATTGCCACACTTAATACAGATGATCCTTTTGTCGAAGGTGTCACCCTCCGTTCAGAATATGAACGCGCGGTCAACGATGTGGGTCTGACAAAAGAACATATCTCTCAATTACAGCGTAATGGGTTAAATGCCGCCTTTATAAGCGAAGGGGAGCGGATAAAATTCATTATGCGTAAATTGCAAAACGGAGAACGCTCGCTTCACTGAGCTTGCTGACGACAGCAGCCCGTTACGGCTCTCATTGGAGGTCAACGGGCTGCGCCATCCGGAACATTACCTTAGCGGCTGGACTGTAAAAACTTGCGTACCCTATCTGAGTCCGGAGCAGTGAAAAATTTTTCCGGCGGGGCTTTTTCAATCAACAGGCCTTTCTCCAGAAATACCACCTCATCAGAGACCTGGCGGGCAAAATCCATTTCATGCGTGACCACCACCATGGTGTAGCCTTCCGCGGCCAGATCCTTCATCACGCCCAGCACTTCATTAACCAGCTCCGGATCGAGCGCTGAAGTGGGTTCATCAAACAGGATCACCTCTGGCGACATGGCCAGCGAGCGGGCAATCGCCACGCGCTGCTTCTGACCGCCGGAAAGCGTTATCGGGTAGACCGCTTCTTTATGACTCATGCCAACCTTTTCCAGTTGCCGGTGCGCAATTTCGTTCGCCATCTCGCGCTTCATTCCCTTCACGTGCACCAGCGCTTCGGTGACATTTTGCAACACCGTTAAATGCGGCCACAGGTTAAAGCTCTGGAACACCATCCCCACCCGTTCACGAATGTGGGAGAGATCTTTGTGCGACATCGCTTTGCCGGTTTTTTCGTCCACCCCGATGCGCTGACCGCTGATGCGCACTTCCCCGCGATCCGGTTGTTCCAGCCAGTTCATGCAGCGCAACAGCGTCGATTTACCGGAACCGGACGACCCGAGGATGCTGACCACCGTGCCTTTTTCCACCGTCAGGTTGATATCCCGCAGCACTTCGATGTTATCAAACTGCTTGGACAGGTTTTTAATGCTAACCGCGCTTGCTTCAGGCATGGGTCATTCCTCTTTTCGCTCCGTAATGACTTAACCGCTTAATCAGCAACTCCAGCAGAATGCTGATCCCCCAGTACAGCGCAATGGCGACAATAAAGGCGTTAAACGGAATAAAGTAAGTCGACTGCACACTATTCGCGGCGGCGGTGATCTCCTGCACGGTAATAATGCACAGAAATGCTGTGTCTTTCAGGCAAATAATCAGCTGGTTTCCCATCAGCGGCAGCGCAGAGGAAAAAATATTTGGCAATACAATGCGTCGGAATATTTTATAACGCGAGAACCCCTGCGATACCGCGGCTTCAATATAGCCTGCGGAGAAGATCCGCCGCTGGCTACGCAATATTTCGAAGAAATAAGCGCCATGATAAATCACCAGTGATAAGAGTCCCGCCGTCCAGGCCTCCATACTGATCCCCAGTTGCGGCAAACCGTAATAAAGCAAATAGGCCAGAATCAAAAAAGGCACGGCGCGCATCAGGCTGACAAAGGCGATAATCAGGCGATTAATAAAGCGGTTTTGATATTCCATGACGTAACACAGTAATACGCCAATCAATAACCCCACAACGGCGGCAATAATAAACAGTTCAAGTGTTGATAGCAGGCCATTAAAAAAGCTTTCCCGCGCTGCCCAGATAATTCCCCACTGATTCATAACTCCTCCGTCTCTTATCGCGCCAGGCGCTTCGCTTTACGTTCCGCCATCCCCTGCAACTTCAGCAGCAGGCCGATAATAATGACGTACAACAGACCCGCAGCGAGGATCGGCGACAACGGTTCGTACGTCACCGATGAGATACGGTTAGTGACGCGCGTCAGATCCACCACGCCGATAACGGCAATCGCCGGGCTGCCTTTGATCAGAAACGACATCTCGTTTACCAGCGCAGGCAGACTCTCTATCCACATCTGTGGCAGCATAATTTGCCGGAAATAGGTCCAGCGGCGCATACCGACGGATTCAGCGGCTTCCCGCTGTTCGCGGGGAAAATTGCGGAAGGCGTTACGCCAGATTTCGGCGTTAAACGCAGAAGTGTTGAGTGTCAGGGCGACAATCGCCGCCAGCGTTTTATCCAGGTTAATGCCGAGCGTCGGCAGGGATAAAAACAGAAACAGTACCAGCGTAACCAGTGGCGTTGCCCGCGCCAGACTGATGTAAACCACCAGCAACTGGTCAACGAACGGGATTTTCATCATACGGATAAAGGCGATAACCAGACCGATAACCACCCCGAACGCAATCGCCACGCCAGAGATCCAGAGGGTCGTCCATGCGCCTTCAATCAACAGTTGCCATGAAATTAAGTCCATGTTCCCTCCTGTTTAAAACGAGCGGCGGTCGCCCGCCGCGTGACACTTACAGACCGGCTAACTTGTGGAACTGATCGGCGCTGGTGATCGGCTCTTTCGGCAGTTCATAAGTCTCGCCGAACCATTTTTTCTGCAACTCGGCCAGTTTGCCGGTTTCGGTCATATGGTTCATAAACCCGGTCATAAATTTCAGCAGTTCCGGGGCGTTTTTCGGGATGGGCCATGCCATATAACCGGGGCCGGATACCGCCAGACCTTTGGCAAAGACCTTCGGCTTGGCTTTCACCAGATCGTTAACCGAGATAACCACGTTGATCACATAGTCGACGCGTTTATTCGCCAGATCGGCGTAGGCTTCCGGGTAGGATTGATACTCCACCACCGGACCCAATTTACCGCCGACTTTTTCCAGCATCGCTTTCAGTTCCGGTAAACGCGCCAGCAATGCACTGCCCGCCTGCACGCCCACTTTTTTACCGCTCAAATCGGCAATGGTATTTAATGTTTTATCATCAGCGCGCTTAACAAAATAATGCTGCGCAGAGGCCCAGGGCGGCGTGAAATTAAACACATTGAGGCGTTCATCGGTAATGACCGCACCGGTTAAGGCCATATCATACTGGCCGGTTGAAACCGCGGCGAGTAAGCCGGTCCACGGTAAAATACTTTGGTTGATGTTGAATTTCGCGTATTTGCGTAATTCTTCAAGCATGTCTTTGTTAAAACCGTCCGTCTGGCCGTTATTCATAAAGTTAAACGGTGCATAATCATCTTCAGTCGCGACTTTCATGGTGCCGGACTTTTCGATTTCGGGTAAATCTGCTGCCACTGCGTGTAAAGAAAATGCCAGGGCCATCATGGCTGCAAGACAATATTTGCCGAATACTTTTTTCATCTTTCCACCCTTATTTAATGTGCCAGACCGGTATATCCCGGGTGTGCTGGAAGCGTTGCAAGATATATGCCGAAACAGTGAGTCGTCCGGTTTTTGTGACTGCGTTTTTACAATAGGGAGGCTTGCGCTTTTCTGAATAGAGCCAGTTTTTGTGAATGGTTGTGTCAGATGCACCGAAGCTGGTATGGAATTTGCTCGACCCTGTATAGCGATATATCCGGAGGAGCACAGCATGATTCGTCATCTACTGAACGTAAATTTTGACGGCCAACGTGGGTTGCAAGAGCAGGTTCGCGAATCGCTGATTAATGCGATTCTGAGCGGTATTTTCCCGGCAGATACCCCGCTGCCTTCATGCCGACAGCTCGCCAGCCAGCTCAATGTATCGCGTAATACCACTGCGCTGGTGTTCGAAAGCCTGGTGAACGAAGGCTACCTCGTCAGCCGCCCACGCAGCGGATACTACCTGCACCCGGATTACTACAGCTGTGGGCAAAATACTGCACAGCCTGCACCCGAATGCGAAAGCAGTGCACCACACTGGGGCAGCCGCCTGAAAATTACCCCCAGTCAGCAGGAATCAATCCTTAAACCCGCTGGCTGGATGCATTACCGTTACCCGTTTATTTATGGTCAGCCCTATACCCAGCAGTTTCCGCTTGCCACCTGGCGCGCAGCGGCAAACTGGCTACACGGTGGTGTGCGCGATCCGGCATGGGTGATTGATCATATTGATCAGGATGTGCCGATGTTGATTGAGCAGATCCGCACTCGCGTACTGCCCAAACGCGGCATTGTCGCTGCACCCGATGAGATCCTGATTACGCTGGGCTCGCAAAATGCGCTCTATCTGTTGACGCGCCTGTTAATGTCGCGCACCACCCGCGTTGCGGTGGAGAACCCCAGCTTCCGCGAAGCGATTAATACCTTCTTATTAAGCGATACGCAGATTGTGCCGCACCCCGTCGACAGCGAAGGACTGGTGCTCAATGAGACGCCGTGTGATTACTACTACGTCACACCTGGGCACCAGGTGCCGACCGGCGTCACCATGAGTAAAGCCCGTCGCACTGAATTGCTCGATTACGCCACCCGCCACGATGCAGTGGTAATTGAAGATGATTACGACTCAGAAAGTAACTTTATGCAAAACCCGCTGCCCGCGTTAAAAGCCAGCGATCGCAGTGGGCGAGTGATTTATGTCAGCAGCCTGTCAAAAGCACTGTCGCCGGGTTTGCGGCTGGGGTATATGGTTGCCGCCCCGGAAATCATTGATGAGGCGCGCGCCCTGCGCCGGCTGGTCTATCGCCATCCGCCAACCAATATTCAATATCAGATGGCCCATTTTCTGGCGCAAGGCCATTACGAAACCCATCTGCGACGCTACCACGAAGACTCCGCCCGTCGCTGGGATTGCCTGCATAATGCGTTACGCACTTTCCTGCCTGCCTGCGAGATGATGCCAGGCAGTGAACATGCCAACGCCTTCTGGCTACGCACACCGGAGCAGATAAGCACGCAGCAGTTAACCTGGCGCGCGGCCCATGCCGGTGTATTGATTGAGCCTGGCGCGCGCCATTTTCTGCAAGATGCACCACCGGATAACTTCTTCCGTATGGGGTTTCACGCCATCAACCCGGATGCCATCGCCCCTGGCGTGGAAGTCCTTCGCGGGCAACTGGAGCAATTTTGCTGATAAGAAAATCCGGTTACTCCAGAAAAGATGATGCGATGCACGGCTTCGCCGTTATTTCACAGTAACGCGGCATTTTTATAGTGAGTCACGAGTTGATAGCCGACGATATATTTTACCGCCGCGTTTTTATTATCGCTTTTCGTGGTGAGACAAAACGACGTCGCTATTCATCCGATCCCGAACATGTCGAAAAATCACTGACAATCGCAGGAGGAAGGAATGGACATTCACTTCCATAATAAAGAAAACACATTGCGTAAGGGAGTGTTATGCCATTACCCGATTTTCATGTTTCTGATGCATTTACGCTGGGTATTGAACTGGAATTACAGGTGGTTAACCCGCCTGGCTACGATTTAAGCCAGGACTCTTCCCAGCTTATCGCGGCGGTACAAAATCAGATCACTGCAGGCGAAGTGAAACACGATATTACCGAAAGCATGCTGGAAATCGCCACTGGCGTATGCCGGGATATCAGCCAGGCGACGCACCAGTTCTCCGCCATGCAGTCGGTGATTTTGCAGGCAGCGGCGGATCACCATCTGCAAATTTGCGGCGGCGGGACGCACCCTTTCCAGAAATGGCAGCGCCAGGAGGTATGCAACGACGAGCGTTATCACCATACGCTGGAGATGTTCGGTTATCTGGTGCAACAGGCCACGGTCTTTGGTCAACATGTGCATATTGGCTGCCAGAGTGGCGATGACGCCATCTATTTATTGCATGGCCTTTCCCGCTTCGTGCCGCACTTTATTGCGCTTGGTGCCGCCTCGCCTTATATGCAGGGCACGGATACCCGCTTTGCGTCATCACGGCTGAATATCTTTTCCGCCTTCCCGGATAATGGCCATGCGCCGTGGGTCAGCAACTGGCAGGAGTTTGAAGGATTGTTTCGCCGCTTAAGCTACACGTCAATGATTGAAAGCATTAAAGACCTGCATTGGGACATTCGCCCCAGCCCACATTTTGGTACGGTCGAAGTGCGGGTGATGGATACCCCGCTCACGCTTTCACATGCGATCAATGTCGCCGGGTTTATTCAGGCGCTGGCGCACTGGTTGCTGGCCGAGCGACCGTTTAAACATCAGGAGCGGGATTACTTATTGTATAAATTCAATCGCTTTCAGGCTTGCCGCTTTGGTCTGGACGGCATCCTGACCGATGTGCATAGCGGCGAGCAGTGCACCATTGCTGACTCACTGGCACAGTTGCTGGATAAGCTTGTACCCTGGGCCGATAAGCTCCATGCCGGTAGCGCACTGGATGAACTGGCTAATGTGATAAAGCGTGGCAAGAGCGAAGCACAGCAAATGCGCGAGTTTGTCGCTAACGGAGGATCGTTAATGGGTTTAGTG
Organism: Kosakonia sp. WA-90; assembly: GCF_039871955.1. Taxonomy (NCBI): domain Bacteria; kingdom Pseudomonadati; phylum Pseudomonadota; class Gammaproteobacteria; order Enterobacterales; family Enterobacteriaceae; genus Kosakonia; species Kosakonia sp. WA-90. Next base: position 174,036 of record NZ_JBDPLJ010000002.1, on the reverse strand, counting down.
CAAAAACATACGGAAATCTGGGCAGCGGGATAATAATGCTTTAATTTCTCACTGCCAGATTATTCTCTGTGATTAATCAGAGATATAAAGAAAAGCTTATTTTTAATAAGCTTTTCTTTCGCCATAAATAATACCCACAAAGGAGTAAGAACTCATCAGCAGAATTGATAAATATCAACAAGCCTTACGTTAAAATAAAGGCGTCAGCCTCTATTCCGATAACAAATATGAGCAACAGCAAACATGAGGCATATTTATGAGTTGGATTTACCGTTTTTCCATGAAAGCAAAATTATTACTGGCGCTACTGCCGCTATTGTTTGCGTTGATCTGGCTGGCAACCAGCGGCATCCTGTCCCGTGTGGAAACGGGTCAACAAATGCGCACCATCATCTCTTTGACGGAGCTGGCGAAAAACGCCGGTAATGTGATTCAGGAATTACAAAAAGAGCGTGGCATGAGTGCCGGTTATTTAGGCAGTAAGGGCCAGCAATTTTCCACTGAATTATCAGCACAGTATCCCTTGTCAGCACAGGCGATTAGCCAGTTTGCGGACGCGCTTAAACAGTCGCAGGTACGCGATGCCAATCGCGATATCCGACACGCGCTGGACCAATTCCAGCAACACCAACAAGGGCTGGAGGCGTTCCGCCAGCAGGTCCGTAGTCAGAGTGTAAGCGGCAGCGAGTCACTGGTGTGGTACAGCACAATCATCAACGATTTACTCAATGTGGTGGGAGGCATCAGCCAGCTCACCGACAATGGCGATATCGTCAACCAGCTGGCGGCGTACTACAGCGTGCTGAACGCCAAAGAACAAACCGGCGTTGAACGTGCACTGATGTCGAACGTCTTTTCTGCCGATCGTTTTAACGATGGGCAGTTCCGCCAGCTTAATGAAGTGGTGGGTAAACAGCAGGCATGGCTGGCTGCTACGCGCGCTTTTAGCACGGCGGAAGTCAATGCTACGCTTGCGACACAACTGCAAACGCCACAGGCAACACATGCGCTGGAACTTCGCCAGCATGCGATTGATCGTGCGACAGAGGGCGGCTTTGGCATTGCGCCAGCCGACTGGTTCAAAGCGCAGACGGAGCGCATTACGGTGCTGAAATCCGTTGAAGATGCCTCTGCCAATACACTGCTGCAAACAGCACAAACGCTGGCGAATAAAGCCTGGCGCGAGGTGACAATCTTTGCCGTTATCAGCGTTGCGGCACTGGTTGTGGCGCTGTTTTTCGCCTTGCTGGTCGCCAGCAGCATTCATCGTCAATTACATACGTCGCTCTCCACCATTAAAGGGATGAATGGTGACCTGACCCAGCGGCTGGAAGTTCCCGGCACCGATGAACTCTCTCTGCTTAACCGCGCTTACAACCAGGCCATTGAGAATATTCAGCATATTGTGAGCGAAATTAAGCACGGGGCGAATGTGCTGCGCGGTGCCAGTTCTGAGATTGCCGGCGGTAATCAGGATTTAGCATCCCGCACAGATGAACAGGCTGCGTCGCTGGTGGAAACGGCAGCCAGCATGGAACAAATCGCCACCGCGGTGAACCAGACGGCGGATAACGCCAACGAAGCGAAAAAACTGACCGAAGAGATGGAGAAACAGGTGCAGGAAGCAAGCCGCGTAGCGGGTGAAGCGAACCTGAGCATGAGCGCCATCCGCGCCTCCAGCGAGCAGATCTCCAGTATTGTCAGTTCGATTGACGAAATCTCCTTCCAGACCAACCTGCTGGCGTTGAACGCCGCAGTAGAAGCCGCGCGTGCCGGAGAGATGGGCAAAGGTTTTGCAGTGGTGGCAAGCGAAGTGCGCAATCTGTCCCAACGCTGCGCCAACGACGCACACCAGATCCGCGAACTGGTCACGAAAAATATGGAGCAGATCCAGCAAGGGGTAACGCTGGTGCAGTCCTCCGATCGCGCATTGCAAGCGGCGAAGGCCAATACTGGCCAGATGCTGGCATTTATCAGCGATATTGCCCGTGCGGCCAGTGAACAATCGTTGGGCGTTTCACAAGTGCATCAGGCGCTGAACCAGTTGGAGCAGGTCACGCAGCAAAACGCCGGTCTGGTGGCAAGTGCCGCCAGCGCCAGCCAGATGCTGGATCATCAGTCCGAAACCATGGCGACACTGGTTGACCGCTTCGTGGTGGCCTGATTACCCGTCGGGGAACGTTGCGCTCAGGCCAGCTTTCCCCGACAATGCGGCTTTTCACCACCAACAGACGCTTATGAAACACCCCTTAGAATCGCTGGTCACCCTTGCCGGCATCTTGCTGATGGCTTTTATCTCTGTGTTGCTGCTTCCCGCGCCCACACCGGGGTTGCAACTGGCGCAAAGTCTGGTGCAGCGCTTCCACCTGCTGGATCTCAATCAGCTTTATACCCTGATCTACTGCCTGTGGTTTTTGCTGCTCGGTTGCGTTGAGTTCTTTGTGTTGCGTTTTATCTGGCGGCGCTGGCTCGCTGTCTGAGGACATGTCTCCCTGCCCTCTCCGGTTGGCGGCAGGGTGCTTCCCCGCTTTTTAAGTACATTCCCCTCACCACTCTTGTTCTATTTTTTTGAACTTTATCCGCAAATTGTTCCGCTTTTTATCAGCAATTTGCAGGCTTATGATTTATCACATCAGGGCAACACAGCCCTTCTCAAACAAAACTGAACAGGATTACGACCATGAAATTCATCAAAACTTTCGTTGCAGTTGCTGCACTTTCTACTCTCTCTTTTGGTTCTTTTGCACAAAGCATCAGCGCCAGCGCTTCCACCCTTAGCGCGGCTGAAGCAAAAATCGCCGCTCAGGCAGAACAGGCGAATGCCTCTTACAAAATCACCAGCGCCCGTAGCGACAACGGCGTGTATATGACCGCAGTACTGAGCAAATAAAAACATCGCCCCGTAAGGGGCGATATCACAACCAGGATCAGGCGAACATGAACCCGTTGCAGAAAATTTTTAGCGCTTTGTTTCCGCAGGCCACCCCGGCCGCGGTTGAACAGTCAACTTCAGGAGCAGTCATGTCAGATAACTTTATCGCGTTGGCGAAACAACGCAGAACCATTTACGCCCTCGGTAAAAACTTGCCAGTTGCAGAAGACGTTGTGATTGAAACCATCAAAGAAGCGATTCGCCAGGCGCCATCTGCATTTAACTCGCAAAGTTCACGCGCGCTGATCCTGCTGGGCAACGAACACGTACAGTTCTGGGAACTGACTCGCGAACAGCTGAGAAAGATCGTGCCGGCAGAGAATTTCCACGCGACCTCTGAAAAAATCGACGGCTTTGCCGCAGCGGCCGGTTCGGTGCTGTTTTTCGAAGATCAGAACGTGGTGAAAGGGTTGCAAGAGCAGTTTGCCGCCTATGCCGATAATTTCCCGGTATGGTCTGAACACAGCACCGGTATTGCCCAGTATGCGGTCTGGCTGGCGCTGACCGAAAAAGGGATTGGCGCGAACTTACAGCACTACAATCCGCTGGTGGACGCCGATGTACAGCGTACCTGGAATATCCCGGAAAACTGGAAACTGCGTGGTCATATGAACTTCGGTTCGATTGTCGCACCGGCAGGCGAAAAAGCCTTTATGGACGACGACAAACGTTTCGTGGTTGCGCGTTAAACCTTCGCAACCTGCACAAGCCCGGTAAGCATTAGCGCTGCCGGGTTTTTTGTTTGCCTGATCGGCCCGTTACTTGTCAGCTATAGCGGGTAATAAAAAAGCCGCCTTCAGGGAGGGCGGCTTTTATTCATTCACACGGCGCGATTACTGTTGATTTTCGCGCTCAGTAATAAACGCCAGCGCTTTGTTGATTCGCGCCACGCTGCGGGACTGACCAATCGCGTGAACAGTCACGTCCAGTGCAGGAGACTGGCCCGCACCGGTCACAGCAACACGCAGCGGCATACCGACTTTCCCCATGCCTACTTCCAGCTCGTCGGCTGTGCCCTGAATGGCGTGATGAACATTTTCAGCCGTCCATTCGGTAATCGCCGCGAGTTTGTCACGCACCACTTCCAGCGGCTGACGGGCTACCGGACGCAGGTGTTTTTTCGCCGCATCGGCATCAAACTCGTCAAACTCTTCATAGAAGTAGCGACAGCTTGCCGCCATCTCTTTCAGCGTTTTGCAACGTTCGCCCAGCAGTTTCACCAGTTCAAACAGCTGCGGGCCGGTGTGGGTGTCGATGTTTTCCTGCTCAATGTGCCATTGCAGGTGTGTCGCCACATATTCCGGATCGAGCGTGTTGATGTAGTGGTGGTTCAGCCACAGCAATTTGTCGGTGTTAAACGCACTCGCCGATTTACTGACCGCGCCCAGCGAGAAGAGTTTGATCATCTCTTCACGGGTGAAGATTTCCTGATCGCCGCTCGACCAGCCCAGGCGCACCAGGTAGTTCAGCAGCGCTTCCGGCAGATAGCCATCGTCACGGTACTGCATCACGCTGACCGCGCCGTGGCGTTTAGAGAGTTTTTTACCGTCGTCGCCGTTGATCATCGACACATGCGCGTACACCGGAACCGGTGCATTCAGCGCTTTCAGGATGTTGATCTGGCGCGGCGTGTTGTTGATATGGTCTTCGCCACGGATCACATGGGTGATCTCCATGTCCCAATCATCCACCACGACACAGAAGTTGTAGGTTGGGGATCCATCGGTACGACGGATAATCAGATCGTCAAGTTCCAGGTTGCTGAACTCAATCGGGCCACGGATCTGATCATCGAACACCACGGAACCGTCCTGCGGGTTGGCAAAACGCACAACGCAAGGCTCATCGTCCGCGTGATGGGAGTGATCGTGGCGGCAGCGGCCGTCGTAACGCGGTTTTTCATTGTTTGCCATCTGCGTTTCGCGCAGTTGCTCAAGACGCTCTTTGGAGCAGTAGCATTTGTATGCGGTGCCAGCTTCCAGCATCTCGTCAATCACGGCGTTATAGCGATCAAAACGTTTGGTCTGGAAGTACGGGCCTTCGTCCCACTCCAGGTTCAGCCAGTTCATACCATCCATGATGGCTTCAATTGCTTCCGGAGTGGAGCGTTCAAGATCGGTGTCTTCGATACGCAGCACAAACTCACCGCCGTGATGACGAGCAAATAGCCAGGAATAGAGAGCTGTACGCGCGCCGCCAACGTGCAGATAGCCGGTGGGGCTTGGCGCGAAGCGAGTTTTGATTTTCATGAATTGGCCTTACGTTGATAAAGATGCCGACCGTCGGCACTACCTAAAATGAAAGTGGGCAATATTCTATCACTGTGGGCTGATTCCTCAATGTTGTTGCCGCAATCGGCAGTGTATCGGACTATTTTGTTTAGAAATCATGCTCTCGCGACGGATTACGCAGCGGTTTGACTAATTTTACGACGAACGAACAATTTCTTTTGAAAATGCGTTGACTCATTTTCAACTCTCCCTATAATGCGACTCCACACAGCGGGGGTGATTAGCTCAGCTGGGAGAGCACCTCCCTTACAAGGAGGGGGTCGGCGGTTCGATCCCGTCATCACCCACCACGATTTTTGTGGTTCCCGCAGTGTAGATAAGAATGAGAAGTGGGTGATTAGCTCAGCTGGGAGAGCACCTCCCTTACAAGGAGGGGGTCGGCGGTTCGATCCCGTCATCACCCACCACTTTCTCACCAGCGAATTCTTATCAGTGAAGTACCGAAGTGGGTGATTAGCTCAGCTGGGAGAGCACCTCCCTTACAAGGAGGGGGTCGGCGGTTCGATCCCGTCATCACCCACCACTTCGGGTCGTTAGCTCAGTTGGTAGAGCAGTTGACTTTTAATCAATTGGTCGCAGGTTCGAATCCTGCACGACCCACCAATGTAAAAAAGCGCCCTAAAGGCGCTTTTTTGCTTTCCGGCATTTGCCAACGTCCCGCCGCATCGTAACGCCACCGCCAGCTTCTGCCTGCAACATCAACAGACGTCTTACGTTCCTGCAATCAACGTTTCATTTCCAAAATAGTTACCGGCATTTTTGCAAGCGTAAAACCGCCTTCCACCAGATATAAATTCACAGATTTCATTTAAAGCACTTCTTTTAAATGCCTTATCAACAACGACAACAAGAATAAAAATATATATTTTTCAAGAGGTAAGCACGGTAACATCTACCCATAATTTATCCTTAATATCCGGATAAGATGCTCACAGTTCGGCCTTTCCGTGGCCGCGACTCAAGAACTGTTTGATTACGCCGATAATGATGTTTTATGGCAAAAAAGAAGGGGAGCTCAATGACAACTATCTCAGTAACAACTCCGTCAGTACAAGGCAGTAGCAGCAACACCGGTAAGTCATCGCCTGCCAGCAGCGACACCGCTGCGCAGATCACCCGCATCACTCAACAGATCACCAAGTTGACTCAGCAGCTGAAAGATGTGGCCAACGGCAGCGGTAGCGCCAAAGAGAAAAAGAAACAACAAGAGCTGATTCAGGCTCAAATCGAGCAACTGCAGGCACAGCTGGCGCAATTGCAGCGTAAGCAGGCAGAAGAAGCCGAGCAGAAACAAGCTAAACAGCAGCCACAGGCAAAAGTGGAAGGCGTCAACGCCCCTTCCGACGATCATCAGATTGATATCTACGTCTGAGTAAATAACGGATCGTCCTCACGGGCCTGGTTTAAACACCGGGCCTGTTCTTTTACCACTTCCCACAACGCCTGCGCGGCGCCAGATAACGAACGATTTTTACGACGAACCAGCATAATTTTCCGTTGCACATCCGGCACCAGACGTTTTACCACCAGTTGGCTCCCCTGAGGCAGGGGTAGCGCTAATGCAGGCAGCACACTGATGCCAATACCCGCCTCCACCATCGGAAAAAGCGTCGCCGGATGACCAATCTCCTGCACAATCATTGCCTTTACCCCAAAATGCAGCAGTGCGGAATCAATCAGCGGACGGCTTCCCGACGCATAATCCTGTACCACCAGCCGCGCCCCCTCTAACGCTGACCACGGCACAGCAGCACGTTGCGCCCATGGATGATCGTGACGGCACAGCAGAAAAAATGGCTCCTCAAGGATCTCCTCACATTGCAGATCGCTGACCGGCCCCGGATCGATAACAATGCCAAAATCCACCTCGCCCTGGCGAATACTCTCCAGTACCCACTGTTGTGGTCGATCGTGCAACACAAAATCGATTTCCGGATAACGATGATTGCTGCTGGCAATACATTGCGGGATCAGATGTGCAGAAATGGTCTGGCTGGCGGCAACACGCACCGTACCGGTTAATTGCTGCCCTACTCGCCCGGCTTCGCGTAGCGTACTGCTAAGCTCATCTAACAACCGTTCAAGACGTATCGCCAGTTGCTGGCCGGCTTCTGTTAACACCACTTCACGGGTAGTGCGATCCAGCAAGCGAACACCGGTCTGACGCTCCAGCTCTTTAACACTGTGACTGACGGCGGACTGACTGAGCCCAATGATGTCACCTGCCCGGCTAAAACTTCTGGCCTGGGCAACGGTCACGAAGACACGCAACTGACGGAGTGAATAATTCATCTGTTAAATTCATGAATGGATGCAATAAATCAATTTTATTTCTCAAAGCAGAAAAAGCACAATAGCAACACCGTTTTTCAGGAGTGCCTATGAAACTGTTTCGTGTTCTTGATCCTTTCACCCTCACGCTGGTCTGTACGGTTCTGCTGGCCTCGTTTTTCCCCGCACGCGGTAGCTTTGTGCCCTTTTTTGAATGGCTGACGACCGCCGCCATTGCGCTGCTGTTTTTTATGCATGGCGCCAAACTCTCCCGCGAGGCGATTATCGCAGGCGGCAGCCACTGGCGCTTGCACCTGTGGGTCATGTGCAGCACCTTTGTCCTCTTCCCGGCGCTCGGCGTACTGTTTGTCTGGTGGTCACCGGTGAATGTCAGCCAGGAGCTATATACCGGGTTCCTCTATCTGTGCATTCTGCCCGCCACCGTACAGTCGGCGATCGCGTTTACGTCACTGGCGGGCGGCAACGTTGCCGCTGCGGTCTGTTCTGCATCGGCATCCAGCCTGCTTGGCATTTTCCTCTCACCGTTGCTGGTCGGCCTGCTAATGAACCTGCACGGCGCGGAAGGCAGTCTCGAACAGGTTGGCAAAATCATGCTGCAACTGTTGCTGCCTTTTGTGTTGGGGCACCTCTCTCGCCCGTGGACTGGTGCATGGGTGGCGAAACATAAAAAGTGGATTTCCAAAACTGACCAGACGTCGATTCTGTTAGTGGTTTATTCAGCATTCAGTGAAGCGGTGGTAAACGGCATCTGGCATAAAGTCGGCGTCGGTTCACTGCTGTTTATCGTCGTGGCGAGTCTGCTATTGCTGGCTATCGTGATCGTGGTGAATATAGTGGTCGCGCGCAAAGGCGGCTTTAACAAAGCGGATGAGATTACCATTGTCTTCTGCGGCTCGAAGAAGAGCCTTGCCAATGGTATTCCGATGGCCAACATCCTGTTCCCGACATCGGCGATCGGTATGATGGTACTGCCGTTGATGATTTTCCATCAGATCCAGTTGATGGTCTGCGCCGTGCTGGCGCGCCGCTACAAACGCCAGGCAGAAAAAAGCCAGGCGCAGGAAGCGGCAAAAGCCTAGCGGCGTTTCAGGGGCTGAACCAGATGGCTCAGCCCTTCCGTTTTGATCAGCAACGTAATTTGCAGCAATTCTCCCAAACGCCCGGCGGGAAACGCCTCTTTGCGGGCGAACCACAACAGGTACTCTTCCGGCAGATCAATTAACCGTCGCCCCTGATATTTCCCGAAAGGCATCACGGTATTGGCGATCTCAACGAGCTGCTCTTTTTCCATTTACTCTCCCAGTAAGCGGATCATCTCCGCCTCGTCAATCACCGGGATACCCAGCTCTTGCGCCTTCGCCAATTTTGAACCCGCCGCTTCGCCCGCAATCACCAGATCGGTTTTCTTCGACACGCTCCCCGCCACTTTCGCGCCCAGCGCCGTTAATCGTGCTTTGGCCTCATCACGGGAGAGCTGACTCAAACTACCGGTCAGCACCACCGTTTTCCCGGCGAACGGGCTGTCGATCTCTTCGGCATTGACCACCACGGGTGCAGGCCAGTGGATCCCCACCTCGCCGACAAGCTGGCGGATAACCTCACGGTTACTCTCTTCGTTGAAGAAGTTATCAACGTGCTTCGCCACGACCACACCCACATCCGGGACTTTTTGCAGTTCGTCGACGGAGGCGGCCATCAGCGCCTCCAGTGTGCCGAAATAGGCCGCCAGACCGGCCGCCGTGGCTTCACCGACTTCACGAATCCCCAGCGCATAGAGGAAACGGGCAAACGTCGTCTCTTTGGCTTTTTCCAGCGCGTTGACCACATTTTGTGCCGATTTTGGCCCCATGCGATCCAGACCGGTCAGTTTCCCGGCTGTCAGCCGGAATAAGTCAGCGGGCGTGTGTACATACTCTTTTTCCACCAACTGGTCGATAATCTTATCGCCCATGCCGTCTACATCCATCGCACGGCGGGAGACAAAATGCTTCAGGGCTTCTTTACGCTGTGCGCCGCAAATCAGCCCGCCCGTACACCGGGCAACCGCCTCGCCTTCCACACGCTCGACATCAGAGCCACACACCGGGCAGTGCGCCGGGAATACCACTTCACGCGTCTCTGCCGGTCGTTCGGAGAGCACCACATTCACCACCTGCGGGATAACATCCCCGGCGCGGCGGATCACCACTTTATCGCCAATGCGTAACCCCAGACGATCAATCTCATCGGCATTGTGCAGTGTGGCGTTACTCACCAGCACGCCGGCAACATGCACTGGCTCAAGGCGCGCGACCGGCGTGATCGCCCCAGTACGCCCAACCTGAAACTCCACGTCGCGCACAAAGGTCATTTGCTCCTGCGCCGGGAATTTGAATGCCACCGCCCAGCGCGGTGCACGGGCAACAAAGCCAAGTTGCTCCTGCAAATCGAGGGAATCAACCTTGATCACTACGCCATCAATATCAAAACCCAGCGTCGGGCGATCCTCTTCAACCTGATGGTAGAAAGCCAGCACCGCTTCCGGGCTGTCGCACAGACGTATGCGCTCACTCACCGGCAGCCCCCAGGCTTTAAACTGTTGCAAACGCGCCAGATGACTGCGCGGCAGTTCTCCACCTTCAAGAATGCCGACGCCATAACAGAAGAAGGTGAGCGGACGTTTTGCGGTGATACGCGGATCGAGCTGGCGTAAGGACCCCGCCGCTGCGTTACGCGGGTTAGCAAATACTTTTGCCCCGGTGCGACGCGCATCGTCATTGATTTTTTCAAAGCCGGTCTGCGACAGGAACACCTCACCGCGCACTTCAAGGCGCGCAGGAATATTGTCGCCATGCAGCTTTAATGGGATCGCGCGAATGGTGCGGACGTTCGTTGTGATATCTTCCCCGGTCGTGCCATCGCCACGCGTTGCAGCACGTACCAGTACACCATTTTCGTATAAAATGCTGACCGCCAGGCCATCGAGTTTCAGTTCGCAGCAGTAAATCAGCGCATCAGTGCTTTTCAACCGGTCCTGCACGCGCTTGTTAAACGCCAGAAAGCTCTCTTCATCAAAAACGTTGTCGAGCGACAACATCGGGACTTCGTGACGTACCTGGCTGAACGCTGTCAACGGCGCGGCACCAACCCGCTGTGTGGGCGAGTCCGGTGTAATCAGATCAGGATGTTGCGCTTCCAGCTCACGCAGCTCACGCATCAGGCGATCGTATTCCGCATCCGGGATCTCCGGTGCATCCATAACATGGTACAGATATTCATGATGGCGAAGGGAGGTTCGCAGTTCAGTCAGTTGTTGTTCAATTGATTCCATATCGCACCATCAATGATAAAAAACCCCCGACTGGCGGGGGTTCTGGAAGGAAAGTATCTGAGTGGACCCGTTACGCGTTGGCGTCTTTAACCTCGCGAATACGGTCCTGATATTCACGCAGTTTTTGCGGCGTCATCATCCGGCGCTGATCGTCCAGTACCACACCGCCGACTTCATCGGCGATATGCTGTGCAGATTGCAGCATCAGTTTAAAGTTTTGCAGTTCGTCGCCGTAAGAAGGCACCTGCATAAAGATAGTGACACCCGGCGTGGTCATTTCACCCATCATTTCGACGTCAAACGTCCCCGGATTGACCATGTTCGCCAGGCTGAAAAGCGCCGGGCCGCTGCCGTCCGGGCTAAGATGACGATGGAAAATGCTCATATCGCCAAATTTAAAGCCTGCCTGCAGGATGCTGTTTAACAGCACATCACCGTTCAGAGTGCTGCCGTGATGTGCGGCAACGTTCATAATGATGACCGTTTCTTTACGCTGCGGTTTTTCCACCGGCGCTTCCACAACCGGCTCGGGCTCAGGCTGCGGCGCAGGGGTATGAACCTGCTGCTGCGGCTGATGTTGAGGCTGATGTTGAGGCTGATGTTGAGGCTGATGTTGCGGTGCAGCAGGTTGTTGATATTGCGCAGCGGCAGGCTGCGGAGCGTGCTGATGCTGAACCGGTTGGGGTTCAAACACAGGAGCCTGAACAGGACGGCGTTCCGGTTGCGGCGGCTGAACAGAGGGCTGCGGTGCGTGATGTGCGGGTTCTTCCGGCGGTTGCTGCACAGGCGCAGACGGGCGCGGTTGGGCCGACGCGTAAGGCGGCTGATATTGATGCTGCGGATGCTGACGCGGTGCATCCTGCTCGCTTGCAGCTTTTGGCGCTGTGTTCACTTTATGAACCCGAACTTCACCCACGCCTTCGTCGTCGTCTTCGACATCCTCGTCATACAACTCGTCGTCGTCACGTCGCGACTTCATGCGTTTTATTGGGCGATCGCGGAACATTGAAGAACGTTCTTTGCGGCTGGTCCAGAACCCGTGAACCAGTAAAGCAATTATGGCGATCGCGCCAACAATGATTAATATCAGACGCAAATCCTGCATCATTATATTCTCTGTTGTTCTAACACCTTGCCACCACGGCAAACCTTTACTCACTAAGAGTATTTGCCCCGTAACTCAAGTGCAAGTGTGTGGGGAGCTTTCGCCGCAGAAAGATACGCTAAATTGTGCTTTTTGCTGTTTTTTCGAACATTTCTGAACGGGTTTCCCCCGTCAGGTGAATATTATAAGCTTCAATTTTTCCTGCTGTCATAAAAGGAGTACAGACAGATTATGATTTCCTCGTCCCCAGGTGCGGTACGCAGTGGTGTCTTTTACTTTTCCCAGGGCTGGAAACTGGTCACGCTGCCGGGCATTCGTCGTTTCGTGATTTTGCCTTTGCTGGTGAACATTATCTTGCTGGGTGGCGCATTCTGGTGGCTGTTTACCCGCCTTGATAGCTGGATCCCGTCGTTGATGAGCCATGTGCCGGACTGGTTACAGTGGCTGAGCTATCTGTTATGGCCAATTGTGGTGATCTCGGTTCTGCTGGTGTTTGGGTATTTCTTTTCGACTATCGCCAACTGGATTGCGGCGCCATTTAATGGCCTGCTGGCTGAGCAACTGGAAGCGCGACTGACCGGCGCCACACCACCCGATGCCGGTATCATGGGCGTGATGAAAGATATCCCGCGTATTATGAAACGTGAATGGCAGAAACTGGCCTGGTATCTCCCTCGCGCCGCGCTTTTGCTGATCCTCTATTTTATTCCTGGAATTGGGCAAACCGTCGCACCCGTACTGTGGTTTCTGTTCAGCGCGTGGATGCTGGCGATTCAGTATTGTGATTACCCCTTCGACAACCATAAAGTCCCGTTCAAAGAGATGCGTCTCGCGCTGCGTTCGCGTAAGTCCATGAATATGCAGTTCGGCGCGCTGACGAGCTTGTTTACGCTGATTCCGGTGCTGAATCTGGTGGTAATGCCGGTGGCAGTGTGCGGCGCTACGGCGATGTGGGTCGATTGTTACCGCGACAAACATGCAGCCTGGCGTTAAGGAAGGAATTATTCCGTTTCTTATTCCATACTGCTTAGCATTATTTCGGTGCAGCATATAGATATGCGAATTCCTTACTTCCGCATCAACAGTAAGTGCGTATGCTGATGTGGTTCCCAAATTTCATACAGTTAAGGACGGGCTATGAGTAAGATTTTTGAAGACAACTCGTTGACTATTGGTCATACGCCGCTGGTTCGACTGAACCGCATCGGTAACGGACGTATCCTGGCGAAGGTCGAGTCCCGCAACCCAAGCTTCAGCGTGAAATGCCGTATCGGTGCCAATATGATTTGGGATGCCGAAAAACGCGGTGTACTGAAGCCGGGTGTTGAGTTGGTCGAACCAACCAGCGGTAACACCGGTATTGCTCTGGCTTATGTGGCGGCAGCGCGTGGTTACAAACTGACGCTGACAATGCCGGAAACCATGAGCATTGAACGCCGTAAGTTACTGAAAGCCCTGGGTGCCAACCTGGTGTTGACCGAAGGTGCGAAAGGCATGAAAGGCGCGATTCAGAAAGCAGAAGAGATTGTCGCCAGCGATCCGGCTAAATATCTGCTGCTACAGCAATTCAGCAACCCGGCGAACCCGGAAATCCACGAAAAAACCACCGGCCCGGAGATCTGGGAAGATACCGATGGCCAGGTGGATGTGTTTATCTCAGGCGTGGGTACCGGCGGTACGCTGACCGGCGTGACGCGCTATATCAAAAACACCAAAGGCAAAACCGATCTGATCACTGTGGCAGTAGAGCCGACCGATTCGCCGGTCATTTCCCAGGCGCTGGCGGGCGAAGAACTGAAACCCGGTCCGCATAAAATACAGGGCATTGGCGCAGGGTTTATTCCGGGTAACCTGGATTTGAAACTGATCGACAAAGTTGTCAAAATCACGAATGAAGAAGCCATCAGTACCGCACGCCGCCTGATGGAAGAAGAAGGTATCCTGGCGGGTATTTCTTCCGGTGCGGCAGTGGCTGCCGCACTGAAGTTGCAGGAAGATGAAACCTTTACCAACAAGAATATTGTGGTTATCCTTCCCTCTTCCGGCGAGCGTTATTTGAGCACCGCTTTGTTTGCGGATCTGTTCACTGAGAAAGAGCTGCAACAGTGATGCCAGATTGTTAAATTAGCGCAAAAAAGCACCCATCGAGGTGCTTTTTTGTGGCGTACGTCAAATTTTTACCCCTCCTGGCATTGCCTGGATCCTCCGGGTCTGGTATTTAACCATCACATTTATTTTGAAGCGCGAAATTAATCGAAGTCAGATTTCATCTTGCTGAATCGATTTTATGATTTGGTTCAATTCTGGCTTTCGCGGCATAATGTTTAATGACGGACGAAACGTCAGCGATCGGATGCGTCTGTAGCGGATTTTCTCGGCACGACCTCTGTCTCTTGTTCCGTTACGCCGGCGCTAACTATACAGGCTAAAGTCAAACCGCCAGGCTAGACTTTAGTTCCACAACACTAAACCTATAAGTTGGGGAAATACAATGTTCCAGCAAGAAGTTACCATTACCGCTCCGAACGGTCTGCACACCCGCCCTGCTGCTCAGTTTGTTAAAGAAGCGAAAGGCTTCTCTTCTGAGATCACTGTGACTTCCAACGGCAAAAGCGCCAGCGCGAAAAGCCTGTTCAAACTGCAAACTCTGGGCCTGACTCAGGGTACTGTTGTGACTCTGACCGCGGAAGGCGAAGACGAGCAAAAAGCAGTTGAACATCTGGTTAAACTGATGGCTGAACTCGAGTAAGTTTTTCGGGTTCTTTTCAAGATCAGTCACAAGTAAAGGTAGGGTTATGATTTCAGGCATTTTAGCATCCCCGGGTATCGCTTTCGGCAAAGCACTGCTGCTGAAAGAAGACGAGATCGTCATCGACCGGAAGAAAATTTCTGCCGACAAGGTTGACCAGGAAGTTGAGCGTTTCCTGAGCGGTCGTGCCAAAGCATCGGCACAGCTGGAAGCGATCAAAACGAAAGCGGGTGAAACTTTCGGTGAAGAAAAAGAAGCCATCTTCGAAGGGCACATTATGCTGCTGGAAGATGAGGAGCTGGAGCAGGAAATCATAGCCCTGATTAAAGATAAGAGCATGACTGCCGATGCTGCGGCACATGAAGTTATCGAAGGCCAGGCTACGGCCCTGGAAGAGCTGGACGACGAATACCTGAAAGAGCGTGCGGCTGACGTGCGTGACATCGGTAAACGCCTGCTGCGCAACATTCTGGGTATGCCGATTATCGACCTGAGCGCAATCCAGGAAGAAGTTATCCTGGTTGCGGCAGATCTGACCCCGTCAGAAACCGCACAGTTGAACCTGAAAAAAGTGCTCGGTTTTATCACTGATATCGGTGGCCGCACATCTCACACGTCCATCATGGCCCGTTCTCTGGAACTGCCAGCGATTGTGGGTACCGGCAGCGTCACGACGCAAGTGAAAAACGGCGACTACCTGATCCTCGACGCGGTGAACAACAAAGTTTACGTTAACCCAAGCGACGACGAGATCGAAACCCTGCGTGCTGCGCAGGCTCAGGTTGCGGAAGAGAAAGCAGAACTGGCGAAACTGAAAGACCTGCCGGCGATCACCCTTGATGGTCACCAGGTAGAAGTCTGCGCTAACATCGGCACCGTTCGCGACATCGCAGGTGCAGAGCGCAATGGCGCTGAAGGTGTGGGCCTGTACCGTACCGAATTCCTGTTTATGGATCGCGACGCGCTGCCGACCGAAGAAGAGCAGTTCGAGGCGTACAAAGCGGTTGCTGAAGCCTGTGGCTCTCAGGCTGTTATCGTTCGCACCATGGACATTGGCGGTGACAAAGAACTGCCGTACATGAATTTCCCGAAAGAAGAGAACCCGTTCCTTGGCTGGCGCGCTGTGCGTATTGCTATGGATCGCAAAGAGATCCTTCGCGATCAGGTTCGCGCTATCCTGCGCGCCTCTGCTTTCGGCAAACTGCGCATTATGTTCCCGATGATCATCTCTGTTGAAGAAGTGCGTGCGCTGAAAAAAGAGATTGAAATCTACAAACAGGAACTGCGTAGTGAAGGTAAAGCCTTCGACGAGAGCATTGAAATCGGCGTTATGGTGGAAACCCCTGCCGCAGCGACTATCGCTCGTCACTTGGCCAAAGAAGTTGATTTCTTTAGTATCGGTACCAATGATTTAACGCAGTACACCCTGGCAGTTGACCGTGGTAATGATATGATTTCACATCTTTACCAGCCGATGTCACCGTCCGTACTCACTTTGATCAAGCAAGTTATTGATGCTTCTCATGCTGAAGGCAAATGGACTGGCATGTGTGGTGAGCTTGCTGGCGACGAACGTGCTACACTTCTGTTGCTGGGGATGGGTCTGGATGAATTCAGTATGAGTGCCATTTCTATCCCGCGCATTAAGAAGATTATTCGTAACACGAACTTCGAAGATGCGAAGGTGTTAGCAGAGCAGGCTCTTGCTCAACCGACAACGGACGAGTTAATGACGCTGGTTAACAAGTTCATTGAAGAAAAAACAATCTGCTAATCCACGAGATGCGGCCCAAATTACTGCTTAGGAGAAGATCATGGGTTTGTTCGATAAACTGAAATCTCTGGTTTCTGATGATAAAAAAGACACCGGAACCATTGAGATTGTTGCCCCGCTTTCTGGCGAAATCGTCAACATTGAAGATGTACCTGATGTCGTTTTCGCTGAGAAAATCGTTGGTGATGGCATTGCTATTAAACCGACCGGCAACAAAATGGTAGCTCCGGTTGACGGTACTATCGGCAAAATCTTTGAAACCAACCATGCCTTCTCTATCGAATCCGATAGCGGCATTGAGCTGTTCGTTCACTTCGGTATCGACACCGTTGAACTGAAAGGCGAAGGTTTCAAACGCATCGCGGAAGAAGGCCAGCGCGTGAAAGTTGGCGACCCGGTAATCGAATTTGATCTGCCGCTGCTGGAAGAGAAAGCCAAGTCAACCCTGACGCCGGTGGTTATTTCCAACATGGACGAAATCAAAGAGCTGATCAAACTGTCTGGTAGCGTGACCGTGGGTGAAACCCCGGTTATCCGTATCAAAAAGTAAGCTCATCGCATGTAAAAATGGCGCCGTAAGGCGCCATTTTTGTTTTAACACGGCGGTAAAATCAGCTCGTCATACCCTTTGTCCAGCGTATACCCCATTACGTCCACCACCCTGTCACCCGCGGCGCGTACCGCCATATCCAGTGTTTTCCCCTGAATAATGCCGCTCACCAGTTCTGAACAGAACAGATCGCCGGTCCCTTTCAAATCCGTTGCTACACGTGGATAGCCACTCACTGTAACCCCATCGGGCGTGACCAGCACCACGTGGATTTGCCCGTCATCCACCTCCACAGGTGCACTGGTGATGGCAACCCAGTGTAACGAATCAGAGAGCAGCCCCTGCGCCGCGCCAATGGCGCTTTGTAGATCCCGGCACGGTTTACCACTTAATACTTCCAGCTCAAATACATTCGGCGTGATCCCCTGCGCCAGCGGTAACAGATGCTCACAATACGCCTGGGGTATTTCTGGTTTTACATAGATACCGCTGTCTGTATCACCAATCACCGGATCAACGAGAATCAGCAGTTGCGGATGTTTTTTCCGTAGCGCCTTCAGCCACTGTGCCAGCAGCGTTATCTGGCTGGCACTGCCCATATACCCGGTGGTCACCGCTTTCACTTCACGCAGGACATCACGCTCTTCCAGCGCCTGCAAGTAGCCGTTAAACCACTCATCAGGGATTACTCCACCGTAAAAAGTGTCATAGTGCGGCGTATTACTGAACAGCACCGTAGGCACCGCCAGCACATTCAACTGGTGCTGGCGAATATTGGGTACGGCAATACTGTTGCCCACGCTGCCATACACCACCTGTGACTGAACTGCGACAATATCAGCCTGCTGCGCCCGGGTTTTATCCCTGAACAGGATCATCTCCATTCTGTCTCCTTAAGGGGTTAAATCCCCGCACCCTGCGAATAACTCTCTTCACCAAACACCCCGGTGGACAGGTAGCGATCGCCGCGATCGCAAATAATGGCCACCACGATCGCGCCAGGGTTTGCTTTTGCTACGCGTAATGCCCCGGCTACCGCGCCGCCGGAACTGACACCGCAGAAGATCCCCTCCTGCACGGCCAGCGCCCGCATGGTATTTTCCGCCTCACGCTGGTGGATATCCAGCACCTCATCAACCAGATCGGCGTTAAAAATGCCCGGCATATACTCAGCAGGCCAGCGGCGGATACCGGGAATACTGCTGCCCTCTTCCGGTTGCAGACCAACAATGGTGACTTTTTTCGGTTGTTCACGTAAAAAGCGCGAGACACCGGTGATGGTGCCAGTAGTGCCCATACTGGAGACAAAATGGGTAAGATGCCCGGCCGTTTGCTGCCAGATTTCCGGGCCTGTAGTGGTGTAATGCGCGTACGGATTATCAGGATTATTGAACTGATCGAGCAACGTGCCCTCACCGCGTGCCGCCATTTCAAGGGCCAGATCGCGTGCACCTTCCATCCCCTGTTCTTTACTGACCAGAATAAGTTCAGCACCGTAAGCGCGCATCGCGGCGCGGCGTTCCTGGCTCATGTTGTCCGGCATCAGCAATTTCATGCGGTACCCCTTTAACGCCGCAATCATCGCCAACGCAATTCCGGTATTTCCGCTGGTCGCTTCAATCAGCACATCACCGGGTTGGATTTCACCGCGTTTTTCCGCCTGCACAATCATTGACAGCGCCGCGCGATCTTTGACTGAGCCTGCCGGGTTGTTACCTTCAAGTTTGACCCAGATTTCACTGCCGTTGTCCGGCGTCAGACGTTGCAATTTGACCAGCGGCGTATTGCCGATGGTGTGTTCTAATGTGTTCACGATTTTCGCTCAATAAAAAAGCCGGGTGGCGCTACGCTGACCCGGCCTACAAAGCTGTGCAGAGATTGTAGGCCCGGTAAGCAAAGCGCCACCGGGCGATAGACATGCTCACTAACCTATCAGGCGGACTCCGCCAGAGCAAGCGCCTGCGGGGCTTCAATCCGTTCATTACCGTTATACAGGCGGGCGTTTTGTAACCCCACGAACAGGCGTTCACCGCGGTGCGGCGCTGGCTCATCACGCATCACAACCGTTAGCGGTTCCGGGCTCCAGCCTAATGGCTGCACAACCAATTGCGTATAGTGCCCTTTCGGGCTGGCTTCCAGCACCTGTACCGGCAACGGAGAATCAAGGCTGGTGCGACGGCTGACGTCCACTTCCCACGGGCGCAGGAACAGATCGACCTCCCCCTGATACGCAGGCGTATAACCCAACGGCCAGCGATGCGCACCCACATGGAACTGCCCACCGCGGACCATTCCTCGCAGGCGGTTCACTTCCCCCATAAACTCCAGCACAAAGCGGGTCGCCGGTTCGCGCCACACCTGATCCGGTGCATCCGCCTGCTCAATATTTCCCTGGCTCATCACCACCACACGATCGGCCACTTCCGTTGCCTCTTCCTGATCATGGGTAACAAACACGCTGGTGAATTTCAGCTCTTCATGTAACTGACGCAGCCAGCGGCGCAACTCTTTACGCACCTGGGCGTCGAGCGCGCCGAAAGGTTCATCCAGCAGCAGGATTTGCGGCTCTACCGCCAGTGCGCGGGCCAGCGCGACGCGCTGTTTCTGACCGCCGGAGAGTTGCGCCGGGTAACGATCCGCCAGATGTGCCAGTTGCACCATTTCCAGCAATTGCGTCACTTTGACTTTGATCGCCGCTGCATTTGGACGCTCGCGCTTAGGCAACACCGTCAGGCCAAACGCAATATTGTCGAAGACCGTCATATGGCGGAACAGCGCATAGTGTTGAAACACAAACCCCACGCGACGCTCGCGGGCGTGCAGACGGCTGACGTCTGTCCCGTGGAAGCGAATGCGGCCGCTGGTCTGGTGCTCCAGCCCGGCGATAATGCGCAGCAAGGTGGTTTTACCGGAACCGGATGGCCCCAACAGTGCAACCATTTGCCCGGAAGGGATATCCAGAGAGATATCATTCAGCACCTGGGTGCGACCAAAAGATTTCTTAATATTGGCAATCTCAATGCTCATGATTTCCCTCCTGTTGCTGGCGTTTTTCCTGGTTGTTCAAACGCCACTGCAACGCACTCTTCAAAAACAACGTCAAAATAGCCATCAGTGTCAGCAGGGCAGCAGCGGTAAAAGACCCCACTGTGTTGTAATCCTGCTCCAGTAATTCAATTTGCAGCGGCAGTGACAGCGTTTCCCCACGAATGGAGCCGGACACCACCGACACCGCGCCAAACTCGCCAATCGCACGAGCATTGGTCAGCACGACACCGTACAGCAGCGCCCAGCGAATATTCGGCAACGTCACGCGCTTAAACATCTGCCAGCCGGAGGCGCCAAGCAGAATGGCCGCCTCATCTTCCTGGCTGCCCTGACTGAGCATCACCGGCACCAGTTCACGCACCACAAACGGACAGGTGACAAACACGCTGACCAGCACCATGCCCGGCCAGGCAAACATAATTTGCAGATTATGCGCATCCAGCCAGCCACCAAGCGGGCCGTTGGAGCCATAAAACAGCAGATACATCAGCCCCGCTACCACCGGCGAAACCGCAAAGGGAATATCCAGCAACGTCAGTAACAACTGACGGCCAGGGAAGTTAAAACGGGTGACCAGCCAGGCCAGCAGTGTACCGAACACCAGATTCACCGGCACGGTGATTAAGGCAATCAGCACTGTCAGCCAGATCGCGTGCAGCATGTCAGCATTTGCCAGGTTTTCGAGCACCGGAACCAGACCCTGGCTGAACGCCTTCACAAAGATGTAGAGCATCGGCACGACGAGAATGAACGCCGAGAGCAGGACGCCCGCGCCAATCAACAACCATTTCCCCCAGTTCACCTGAGGTTTGTCATAGCGTTTCAATTCGGTTATTTCCGCCATTAGTGACCTACCACACGCTGGCCAAAGCGACTTTGCAGGGTATTGATGGAAAACAGCAACAGCAGTGAAGCCGCGAGGATCACGGAAGCAATCGCGCTGGCAGCGGGGTAATCAAACTCCTGCAAACGGACAAAAATCATCAGCGAGGTCACTTCCGTCTTCCAGGCGATATTCCCGGCGATAAAAATCACCGCACCGAACTCGCCCAGACTGCGGGTAAAAGAGAGTGCCACACCCGCCATCAGCGCCGGAGACAGCTCCGGCAGCACCACTTTGCGGAAGCTCTGCCAGGGCGTTGCGCCGAGGGTTTCCGCCGCTTCTTCATACTCCGGACCAAGCTCTTCCAGTACCGGCTGGATGGTACGCACCACAAACGGAATGCTGGTAAACGCCATTGCCACCGCGATACCCAGCCAGGTATAGGTCACTTTGATATCGAACGTCGCCAGCCATTCACCGTAAAAACCGTTTACCGAAAACAGCGACGCCAGCGTCAGGCCGGCGACCGCCGTCGGCAATGCAAATGGCAGGTCGATGAGCGCATCCAGCAGCGTGCGCCCAGGGAAACGGTAACGGGTAAGGATCCATGCCATCAGCAGCCCAAACACGCCGTTAAACGCCGAGGCGACAAACGCTGCCAGCAACGTCACTTTGTACGCGGCTACGACTTGCGGGTTGGTGACCACTTCCCAATATTGTGACCAGCTCATTTGCGCCAGTTGCATAACCAGTGCGCTCAACGGCAGCAGTAATACCAGACAAACAAAAAACAGGCTGCTGCCAAGGCTCAAACCAAAGCCCGGCAACACGCGCTTAGCCGATCCTGCAAACATCACTTACGCCCCGCCGCCAATAACGTATCCAGCTCGCCACCGCTGGCAAAATGGGTTTTCATGACTTCCGGCCAGCTACCGAACTTGTCTTCGACGCGGAACAACGTAGTCTGCGGGAATTTGTCACTCAGTTTTGCCATCACTTCCGGGTTGTTCACGCGGTAGTAGTAATCGGTGATGATAGTTTGTGCCTGCGGGCTATAGAGCCAGTTCAGATAGGCTTTCGCCGCTTTTTCAGTGCCATTGGCTTGTACGTTTTTATCTACCCAGGCCACCGGAAATTCGGCGAGGATATTCACTTTCGGCACCACCACTTCAAAACCTTGCGCCGCGTACTGCTTGCTGATGTTATTGACTTCCGACTCAAACGAGATCAGTACATCGCCAAGACCGCGTTCAACAAAAGTGGTTGTCGCGCCGCGACCGCCCGTATCAAACACTTCGACGTTTTTCAAAAAACGGGTCATAAACTGCTGCGTTTTGGCTTTATCGCCGCCGTCAGCCTGATCCGCTGCACCCCAGGCCGCCAGATAGGTATAACGCGCATTACCGGAAGTTTTCGGATTCGGGAAAATCAGTTTCACATCATCACGCACCAGATCGTTCCAGTCGTGAATATTCTTCGGGTTGCCTTTACGCACCAGGAAGGCCATGGTGGAGTAGAACGGTGAGCTATTATTCGGCAAACGGCTCTGCCAGTTCGCCGGGATCAGATTGCCTTTGTCATGGAGGATTTGCACATCGGTGACCTGGTTGTAGGTCACAACATCGGCTTTCAGGCCTTGCAGAATAGCCAGCGCCTGCTTGGACGACCCCGCATGCGACTGCTTGATCGTCAGCTTGTCGCCGGCATTATCTTTCGCCCACTGTTGTTCAAATGGCGTATTAAGGGCCGCAAAAAGCTCACGCGATACGTCGTATGAGCTGTTAAGCAATTCCGTCGCCTGCGCCTGCGCAGCAAACAGCGTCAACGCTGTCAGCGTCAGATATCCTTTTTTGAGTAAGTTAACGACCATTGCGCACCCTTATAAGCTGATGACTCTCTGACCTTCAGTTTATTTATAACGAGTGTGAAAACAGTAACGGTTTTATATACCAATTGGTGATTTGGAATCAGAAAAGAATATAAGCAGAAGGGAGTACGCCGGGCGAAATGTCCCCGCCCGGCCTTGCGCTTACAGCGCCAGTAATCTATCGAGAGACGGCGCGAAGTAATACCCCCCGGTTACCGGGCGGGTAAAGCGCAGCATCGCGTCGCGCTTGCCATCAGCATCGCCGAACATGCTCAGCAGTTGCTGTTCGATGTTATAAAGACGGGCGCAGTAGCTGCAGAAATAAAGACCGTGCGTGCCGCTGGCCGTACCGTACGGCAGGCTCTGGCGAACAATTTTCAACCCCTTGCCATTTTCTTTCAGATCGACACGGGTCAAATGAGACGTCACCGGACGCGCATCGCCGTCGATCTCCTCATTGGCCTCTTTGGTACGGCCGATCATCATTTCCTGATCGCCCACGCTCATGCGGTTGAGCTGCTTGAGGTTATGCTCCCAGCGCTGCACCATCACATAGCTGCCACCAGCGTCTACGCCATCCTGAATAATCGCCACTTCACGGCGTTTCTCAACCCCTGACGGGTTTTCCGTACCGTCGACAAAACCGCTCAAGTCGCGATCTTCCACCCAGCGGAAACCGTGCGTCTCTTCTTTCACTTCCAGCGCATCGCCAAACGCGTCCAGCGCAGCCTGTGCCACCGAGAAGTTCACGTCATGACGCAGGGAAAGAATATGAATCAGCACATCGTGCTGCGTTGCTGGCGCCAGACCTTTACCATATGAGGGGTAGTCTTTCAGCTCTGCCGCTCCTTCCCCACCACTCAGTGCACGCCACACCGTGTTGCCGAAGGCAACTACCGCACCAAGGTTAGCGTCCGGGAATGTCATCTGAAATGTCGCCAGCTTATCGGCGAACGCTTTACTGCCCGCGCGCAGGGCATCTGTGTCCCCTTTCACGCTGGCTTCAATCCATATTGCCGCACGGCAATGCTCTGGCAAAATGCCACTCTGAACCTGAGACATCACTCCTCCTGAAAAAATAATGCCACGCATCCGTGGCATTGATAGCGGCATTGTACCTGTTTTTTAGCGCTGACCGACGCGATTCGATCAAATTAACGACGCCAGATAAGCTTGCTGACTTTCCAGTTTTTCAGGACATCATCCGCGGGCATCAACCCTTCCGGGCCGCTCCACTCACCGGTGAACACATAGCTAATATGCTGGCTACCCGGCGCCTTGCACTCCACACCATCACTGTCGTCGCCTGTTGCTTTCACGCAGTTGCCGAAAGCTTTGTCATAGAGATCAGTGAAAGGCGTACCGACTTTCACGCCTTTGTCGCTGGCAATATCGTGGTCCAGCACGTCAATGCGGCTGACTGCGCCATTTTCACCGTTGACCACTAGCGCCAGTTGGTTATCTCTCAGCGCTTCGAAATAACGCACGACCACCCCTTTCTCCGTTTTCATGCCGCTGCGCAGACGGTAATCACCCTTTAATGCGTCGCTGATAGCCTGTTCAGTCAGCGGTGTAGCCGCCGTGATGTTACCCACGCCGTTATCGCTCACCTCAACGGAAGAACCAAACCAGTTCCACGGATACGCTGCTGACCAGTTTACGGAGGAGAGGGTCGAACAGCCCGCCAACGCCAGCGGCAGGACGCAAACAACCATACGCAGGGATTTCATACACATTCCTTTCTTGTTCATTTAACGCCTGTTGGAGTCCGGGAACGGCAAAAAGTGCCATTCAATGTGGATCGGCATAAAAACAGGCACGCAGGCGACGGTTTGTCACCAACCATAACAGGGAGACAGCGTCGGCAATCATCAGCGCTATTGCCGGGCCGGATAATGCCTCGCCGGTTAACCAACGCCAGGGTTGCCATAACAACAACGCCAGTTGCGCCAGCAATAATAAGGGATAGATTGTGCGCCAGAGACGGGGAACCTGTTCGCGGCGACCGCTCAGTACAAACGCCAACGCCGCAGGCACGCCGGGGATCAATCCCAGCCAGAAATCATCGTGATCGGGGTAGAAGAGTGTTAGCAGCGCATCTCCCTGACCGCGTGACGCGCCAGCCATGACAAACAGCACCCAGGTGCGGGCCTGTAAAAACAGCACGCACCAGAACAGGAAAGGCAGCTTAAGACGACCATGACTGTCGTAATCGGCGGGATGGATTTCAGTACTCTTCATCTTCAATCAAACGCTTACCCAGGCTCACAGAGTCCATGTGTTCATAGCCCAACCGCTCATACATGCCGATCACCATCTCGTTCTCTTCACGCACCATCAGGTTAATTTTCGGGCAACCACGGGCAATCAATTTTTTCTCCAGCCGGTTGAGCAACGCGTTCGCAATCCCACGCCCGCGAAACTCAGGATGCACGCCCAGGTAATACGCAGAACCGCGATGACCGTCATAGCCGCCCATTACCGTCCCGACGACTTCGCCGCCCACTTCTGCTACCAGAAACAGGCTGACGTCGTGATTCACTTTGCGCTCAATATCCATTTCCGGATCGTTCCAGGGCCGCAGCAGACCACAGCGCTCCCACAAGGTGATCACTTCTTCGAAATCTTCCTGGCGAAAAACGCGTATCTCCATGGTATGCCCCATCTTTTCAACTGTGAAAATAGCGATTATGGCCCTAAGCGCCGCCGTAGCCAATATCCAGCGAGATCGCTATTGAAAAATGGCATAATGTCACTCTGTCACGTATTGAAATGAAAAGTAAAACAATAGTTCTTACGGACTGTCGTAACGGCAAACACGATACGATATAACACCAGGGACCACGGATAATACAACTCAGGCTGTATGAGCACTTTTAAACCTTTAAAAACACTCACCTCGCGCCGCCAGCTGCTGAAAGCAGGTCTGGCAGCTCTGACATTGTCGGGTATGTCCCGCGCCATCGCAAAGGATGAGACGCCGCTAAAAACCACCACCGGCCACAGCAAGCCAAAAGCAAAGAAAGCGGGAGCCAGGCGCATCGTTATGCTCGACCCGGGTCACGGTGGGATTGATACCGGTGCCATTGGTCATAATGGCTCCAAAGAGAAACATGTCGTGCTGGCGATCGCCAAAAATGTCCGTGCCCAGCTTCGCGCCCAGGGCATTGACGCAAGGCTGACGCGCACCGGCGATACGTTTATCCCGTTATACGACCGCGTTGAGATCGCCCATCAGCATGGCGCAGACCTGTTTATGTCAATCCACGCCGACGGCTTTACCAACCCCAGCGCGGCGGGCGCATCCGTTTTTGCCCTCTCTAATCGCGGTGCCAGTAGCGCGATGGCGAAATACCTGTCGGACAAAGAGAACGCCGCCGATGAAGTCGCCGGGAAAAAAGCGACGGATAAAGATCATCTGCTGCAACAGGTGCTGTTCGATTTGGTGCAGACCGACACCATTAAAAACAGCCTGACGCTGGGTTCGCATATCCTTAAACAGATTAAACCCGTGCACCGCTTGCACAGCCGCAATACAGAGCAGGCGGCATTTGTGGTGCTAAAATCACCGTCGATCCCTTCCGTACTGGTGGAAACGTCGTTTATCACCAACCCGGCGGAAGAGAAACTGCTGGGTACTGCCGCGTTTCGTCAGAAGATCGCCAACGCGATTGCCGACGGCGTACTCAGTTACTTTAACTGGTTTGATAATCATAAAACTCATACGAAGAAACGCTGATGACCACACCCGACGTACATCCGGTAAAAACCGCCCTGCTGAACTTGCAGGATGAGATCTGCCGCCAGCTCTCGGCGATTGATGGCGCAGCGTTTGTCGAAGACGTCTGGCAGCGCGCGGAAGGCGGCGGTGGGCGCAGCCGCGTATTGCGCGACGGCGGCGTATTTGAACAAGCCGGGGTTAACTTCTCTCATGTGCACGGCGATGCCATGCCCGCTTCTGCCACCGCACACCGCCCTGAACTGGCCGGGCGCAGTTTTGAAGCGATGGGCGTCTCACTGGTGGTGCACCCGCGTAACCCGTACGTTCCCACCAGCCATGCCAATGTGCGCTTTTTTATTGCCGAGAAACCCGGCGCGGATCCAGTATGGTGGTTTGGCGGCGGTTTCGATCTCACCCCTTATTACGGTTTTGAGGAAGATGCGCAGCACTGGCATCGCACCGCGCGCGACCTCTGCCTGCCGTTTGGTGAAGAAGTCTACCCGCGTTACAAAAAATGGTGTGATGACTATTTCCACCTCAAACATCGCAATGAGCAGCGCGGTATTGGCGGGCTGTTTTTTGACGATCTGAACACGCCGGATTTTGATCGCTGCTTCGCCTTTATGCAGGCCGTGGGCAAAGGCTACACCGACGCCTATTTGCCGATTGTTGAACGCCGCCAGGCCATCCCTTATGGCGAGCGCGAGCGGGATTTCCAGCTCTACCGACGCGGGCGGTATGTGGAGTTTAATCTGGTGTGGGATCGCGGAACGTTGTTCGGTTTGCAAACCGGCGGGCGTACCGAGTCGATCCTGATGTCAATGCCGCCGCTGGTGCGCTGGGAATACAACTATCACCCCGCAGAAGGCAGCCCGGAGGCCGCCCTCAGTGAGTTTATTAAAGTCAGAGAGTGGGTTTAATTTTACCGCCCGGATAAGACGGAATCGCCATCAGGCACGGATTACCTGATGGCGTAACGCATCACAGCGGCTGCGTTTGTGCTTCAACGACCGCCAGCGCGACCATATTGACGATACGGCGAACGGAAGCAATGGGCGTCAGCACATGCACCGGTTTCGCCACCCCCATCAGCACCGGCCCGACGGTGACCCCTTCCGAACTGGAGACGCGCAACAGGTTATAGCTGATACGCGCCGCCTCAACGTTCGGCATAATCAGGATATTCGCCGCCCCTTTCAGCGGGCTATCCGGCATACGTTCATGGCGGATAGCCTCATCCAGCGCGGCATCACCGTGCATTTCTCCGTCAATCATCAGCTCCGGCGCACGTTCACGCACCAGCGCAAGCGTATCGCGCATTTTCACCGCCGCCGGGGCATTGGAGGAACCAAACTGTGAGTGAGAGAGCAGCGCCACACGCGGTTCAATCCCGAATCGACGTACCGTTTCCGCCGCCAACAAAGTGATCTCTGCCAGCTGTTCCGCGCTCGGATCTTCGTTGACGTAGGTATCCGTAATAAAGGTGTTGCCGCTCGGCAGCAGCAACGCATTCATCGCACCGGCGGTGTGCACGTTATCGCGATAACCGAAGATCTCCTGCACCACGCTAAAGTGCTCGTGGTAATCACCAATGGTGCCGCAAATCAGCGCATCCGCCTCTCCGCGATGAACCATGATGGCGCCAATCACAGTGGTATTGCTGATCACCGCACGTTGCGCCTGCTCCTGGGTGATCCCCCGTCGTTTCATGATCGTGAAGTACTCCATCCAGTACTCTTTAAAACGCGGGTCGGATTCGTTGTTCACAATTTCAAAATCAACACCCGGGCGGATTTGCAAACCCAGCTTCTGGATACGCATCTCGATCACGCCCGGTCGCCCGACAAGGATCGGTTTTGCCAGCCCCAGCGTCACCAGTTCCTGAGTGGCATGCAGTACGCGCGGCTCTTCCCCTTCCGCCAGCACCACACGTTTAGGCGCATTGCGGGCCTGGGCGAAGATCGGTTTCATAAACAGATTGGTTTTGTAGACAAACTCGGTGAGTTTATCGACATAGGCATCGAAATCAGCAATCGGTCTTGTCGCCACGCCGGACACCATCGCAGCTTTCGCCACTGCCGGTGCGATTTTCACAATCAGGCGCGGATCGAACGGTTTCGGGATCAGGTAATCCGGGCCAAAGCTCAGATCCTGATCGCCATAGGCAGACGCCACCACTTCGCTTTGCTCGGCATGGGCCAGCTCCGCAATCGCGTTGACTGCCGCCAGTTTCATCTCCTCGTTAATCGCCGTAGCGCCCACATCCAGCGCGCCGCGGAAAATAAACGGGAAGCACAGCACGTTGTTCACCTGGTTGGGATAGTCAGAACGCCCGGTACAGATAATGGCGTCCGGGCGTACCGCTTTCGCCAGGTCCGGCAAAATTTCCGGTTCCGGATTAGCCAGCGCGAGGATCAACGGCTGGCGCGCCATCTCTTTCACCATTTCCGGTGTCAGCACTTTCGGCCCGGAACAGCCAAGGAAGATGTCCGCACCGGCCACCACATCCGCCAGCGTGCGTTTGCCGTCATCCTCCACCGCGTAGGCGGCTTTGGTTTCCGCCATATTCGGCTCACGCCCTTTGTAAATCACCCCTTTCGAGTCGCAGACCACAATGTTGTGTTTCTGCATGCCAAGCGCCACCAGCAGGTTCATGCAAGCAATAGCGGCTGCGCCTGCGCCGGAAACGACCATGCGGACATCAGAGAGGTTTTTCTCTACCACGCGCAGGCCATTCAGAATGGCGGCGGTGCTGATAATCGCCGTGCCGTGCTGATCGTCATGAAACACGGGGATATTCATGCGTTCGCGTAATTTGGCTTCAATATAGAAGCACTCCGGCGCTTTAATGTCTTCCAGGTTGATGCCGCCGAACGTCGGTTCCAGCGCGGCAACCACATCGATAAGTTTGTCCGGATCCTGCTCGTCGACTTCGATATCAAACACGTCGATACCGGCGAATTTCTTGAACAGCACCCCTTTTCCTTCCATTACCGGTTTACCGGCCAGCGCGCCAATGTTGCCAAGCCCCAGCACGGCGGTACCGTTGGACACGACCGCCACCAGATTACCGCGCGCGGTGTATTTGTAGGCTGCCAGCGGATCTTTTTCGATCTCAAGGCACGGCGCCGCAACACCCGGCGAATACGCCAGCGCCAGGTCGCGCTGGGTGGCCAGAGGCTTGGTCGGGGACACCTGAATTTTCCCCGGACGAGGAAATTCGTGGAAATCGAGGGCACTTTGTTTTAACTGGTCATCCATTTGAGGTTCCTTTCACGTTGCTTTCAGTGTGATAAAGCGTGATTACGATCCCGATGCGCCGCCTAGTATGGCCCCTGAAGCAGCGGCAAACTTTGAACATAGCCAAAATCTCGTCATTCCATAAACAAAGTTGCTATCAATTCATCACATTTTTGTTACCGGTCACTAACGGCAGGTCAGGTGCCCGTCTGCTATGCTTTTTTGTTATGCACCTCTCATCCTCACAAAAGTGCGAACGAAAGCACTCCAGTAACACTTTGCTTTTAAAGGAGTTATTTTCATGAATCATTTAGACGGCCTGAAACAATTCACCACCGTGGTGGCAGACAGTGGCGACATCGAATCTATTCGCCACTATCAGCCGGAAGACGCCACCACCAATCCCTCCCTGCTTTTGAAAGCAGCCGGGCTGGCACACTTCTCCCACCTGATTGACGACGCCATTGCCTACGGTAAAGCGCGCGGTAAAACCCAGGAGCAGCAAGTGGCAGAAGCCAGCGACAAACTGGCGGTTAACTTCGGTGCGGAAATTCTGAAAAGCATACCGGGACGCGTATCGACTGAAGTCGATGCCCGTCTCTCCTACGATAAAGAAAAAAGCATCGCCAAAGCGCGCCGCCTGGTGGAGCTCTATCACGATCAGGGGATCGATAAGTCACGCATCCTGATCAAACTGGCATCCACATGGGAAGGGATCCGCGCAGCAGAAGCGCTGGAAAAAGAGGGTATCAACTGCAACCTGACGCTGCTGTTTTCGTTTGCGCAGGCGCGCGCCTGCGCCGAGGCGGGCGTGTTTCTTATCTCGCCTTTCGTGGGGCGTATTTATGACTGGTATAACGACCGCAAACCGCTTGACCCGTATGTGGTGGACGAAGACCCCGGCGTGAAGTCGGTGCGCAACATCTACGACTACTTCAAACAACATCGCTATACCACCATCGTGATGGGTGCCAGTTTCCGCCGCACCGAGCAGATCCTTGCGCTGGCAGGCTGCGACCGTCTGACCATCTCCCCGGCGCTGCTGAAAGAGTTGCAGGCGCAGGAAGGCACGGTTGAACGCAAGCTGGTGCCGTCGCGGCAAACCTTCCATCGCCCGGAACCGCTTACGGAAGCGGAGTTCCGCTGGGAGCACAACCAGGATCCGATGGCGGTGGAAAAACTGGCGGATGGCATCCGCCAGTTCGCCGTAGACCAACGCAAACTGGAAGATCTGATCGCCGCAAAACTTTAACCCTTTGCCACGGAGTGAACTATGTCCCGTAGAGAGCTAGCTAACGCCATTCGCGCCCTGAGTATGGACGCAGTGCAAAAAGCCAATTCCGGCCACCCTGGTGCGCCAATGGGGATGGCGGATATCGCTGAAGTGCTGTGGAACGACTTTCTGCACCATAACCCGGCGGACCCGACCTGGTACGATCGCGACCGTTTTATTCTCTCCAACGGCCACGCCTCGATGCTGTTGTATAGCCTGCTGCATCTGAGTGGTTACGATTTATCGCTTGATGAGCTGAAAAACTTCCGCCAGTTGCACTCTAAGACGCCGGGACACCCGGAAATTGGTTATACACCGGGCGTAGAAACCACCACCGGCCCACTGGGTCAGGGGCTGGCAAATGCGGTCGGGCTGGCGATTGCCGAACGTACGCTGGCGGCGCAGTTTAACCGTCCCGGCTACGACATTGTCGACCACTACACCTATGTGTTTATGGGGGATGGTTGCCTGATGGAAGGGATCTCTCATGAAGTCAGCTCGCTGGCGGGCACCCTGGGCCTCGGAAAACTGATTGGTTTTTACGATCACAATGGCATCTCTATTGATGGCGAAACCGAAGGCTGGTTTACCGATGACACCGCCAAACGCTTTGAAGCCTATAACTGGCATGTGATTGGCGATATCGACGGCCATTCGCCGGAAGCAGTGAAAAAAGCCATTCTGGAAGCGCAAAGCGTGAAAGATAAACCGTCGCTGATTATCTGCCGTACGGTTATCGGCTTTGGTTCGCCGAATAAAGCAGGGAAAGAGGAGTCGCACGGTGCGGCGCTTGGAGAAGAAGAAGTCGCGTTGACCCGGCAGAAACTGGGCTGGCACTACCCGCCGTTTGAGATCCCGAAAGAGATTTATCAGGCATGGGATGCCCGTGAGCGTGGTGCAAAAACCCAGCAGGTCTGGAATGAAAAACGCGAGGCCTGGGCGAAAGCATACCCGGAGCTGGCCGCTGAGTTTACGCGTCGGATGCGCGGCGAATTGCCGGAAGCCTGGGAAAAAACCACCCAGCAGTGGATTCACGAATTGCAGGCCAATCCGGCAAAAATCGCCACCCGTAAAGCCTCGCAAAATGCCCTCAACACGTATGGCCCATTGTTGCCGGAGCTGCTCGGCGGTTCGGCGGATCTCGCGCCCAGTAACCTTACCATCTGGTCGGGTTCCACCTCCTTGAAAGAGGATCCCGCCGGTAACTATATCCATTACGGCGTACGTGAGTTTGGTATGACGGCGATTGCTAACGGCATTGCCCATCACGGTGGTTTTGTGCCTTACACCGCCACATTCCTGATGTTTGTGGAATATGCCCGTAACGCAGCGCGTATGGCAGCACTGATGAAAGCGCGGCAAATCATGGTCTATACCCATGACTCCATTGGGCTCGGGGAAGATGGTCCGACTCACCAGGCGGTGGAGCAACTGGCCAGCCTGCGCTTGACGCCAAACTTCAGCACCTGGCGTCCCTGCGACCAGGTCGAAGCCGCCGTTGGCTGGAAACTGGCGATCGAGCGGCATACCGGCCCGACTGCGTTGATCCTGTCTCGCCAGAACCTGGCGCAAATGGAGAGAACGCCGGAGCAAGTGGAGGCAATCAGCCGTGGCGGTTATATCCTGAAAGCGTGCCAGGGCACACCGGATCTTATCCTGATCGCCACCGGGTCCGAGGTGGCGATCACCATGAAAGCGGCCGAACAGCTCAGTGCGGAAGGCCACCAGGTGCAGGTGGTGTCCCTGCCTTCAACCGATATTTTCGATGCGCAGGATGACGACTGGCGCGAATCGGTATTGCCATCAAACGTCAGTGCACGTGTGGCAGTGGAAGCGGGGATAGCCGATTACTGGTACAAATATGTCGGTCTGAAAGGCGCCATCGTCGGCATGACCGGTTACGGTGAATCCGCCCCGGCGGATAAGCTGTTCCCGTACTTCGGCTTTACCGTGGAAAACGTGGTGGCGAAAGCCAAATCGGTTCTGAAAAAATAAGCACAAAGGCGCGCCAGCGTTTACTGTTCGCTGGCGCGTGATCTTATTTCAGCACCTGCAATGCCTCGCTGTTTTGCGGGGTGATGATATCTTCCTGCTTCTCATCCCAGAGCGCTTTTTTCACCAGCACATTGCCGCTGTGCTGCGGGTCGCGCTTCACCAGCGTGGCGGCATCATCCTCTTCCTGCATATTGGTGTTCATCGGAAACGACGGAATGGCTTTAATCCACTGCCCTTGCTGAATGTCGTAGACATACACCACCCGCCAGGCGCTGGTCCACCACTCCGGGAAGATGACCACCCTGTCGCGCCCGCTGTCATCCAGTTGCGAAAGCACCTGCACCCCGCCGCCAATACACTGCGGCAGAATCGCCGGTTGAATGGCGGGGTTGCTACTCCAGACAGAACACTGGCAGTCGCCATCCATATCGCAACTGCCGCCGTTTTGCGGATCGCGGGCGCTAAGCCAGACGATATCTTTATTGACGCCGTCAAACTTGCCCTTGGCAACACGGCCTTCCACGGCTGTGTCTTTTTGATTCAGCCGGGTGAGTAAATCCGTTTCCCCGCTGATGCGCCAGCCACCGGCCTCTTTTTTGAACATTAACTGCGCGGGATAGTTTTTGACCTGTTTGCCATCAACGCCTGCCTGTTTGACAAACTCCACCAGCACCTGTCCTGCCTCATCGTCGACGATATCGAGGGTGCTGATAATGCGCTGGGAAAATTGCGGCGTACGGGTTTGAAAATCGTGCTGTTTGTTCAGTACCGCGTCACTGGCAAGCGGCTGACCAAACCACTGCACCTGCGCGGCGTAGAGATCGCTACCGGTGGCATTCTGTTCGCCATTAAGATAGTGATTCCACCGTTCAACCTGCCGGGTGATCTCCTGCCGGTCGGCAGCACTGAGCTCCGCCTGCGCAGGCAGGGCGGCGATGAACAGCAGACAGGCGGCAATCCAATGGGCGTATACGTGCTTCATTCTCTCTTTCCCGGATAAACGATTCGGGAAGATTATAAATAACTTACGCTTATCGCGTCACCCACAGCGTCGGCCAGGCATCGGGGCCGTGCCAGTTATCACAGGTGGGCTCCTGGGCGTAACGTACCAGGCGAAAACGCTGCCCATCAAAACGCCAGCGGCTCGCTACGCCGCAGTCCGCCAGACCACGCCCTTTTGACAAGGTGGTCAGTTCCCGGGTTTTCTCATCAAACGTGGCGTTCATCAGCTCCATTTCGTCATTACCGTTATCCGGTGTGAATGGCAGATGCAAACGTATAGGGCGTGAGGCGAAGGGTTTTTCCCGCGAAACCAGCCATGCCAGCTCGACGGTGTTATACGCACCCGCTTCGCAATCAATCATCAGCAAAGCTTTATCGTCCGTCAGCGCGGTGACACGCACCTCGCGGCGCATAGGATCCAGCGAACACTGGGTGTTATTCATACGCCAGTTGGCATAATCCAGCAGATCATTCAGCTCCTGGTGGGTGAGCGGTACGGGCATCGTCGTCACCAGCGCTACCTCTTTTAGCGCAGGCGCGGGCGGTACACTTAACGGTGGCTCATCGCCTTTCTTGATCCATGCGGTTTCGCTCCCCACACGCTTTTGTTGTGTGTCGATAAACAGCAGTGCGGCTTTAAGACCCAACAACGAAATCTTGCCTTTACTGCCCGCAAGCGTGATGGTCTGCCCTTCCTGAATCGTTTTCAGGAAGTCAGTAATGCCAATGGCGTTATCGGTCATCAAATGCCAGGGGGAGATTTGCCAGTGTGTCGCCGTCAGTTTCAGGGGCTGCTCATCCAGCAATAAGCGATCGGCAATCGGCGGCTCTTTTACCGGCGGCGCTTCTTTACCGCCAAGATCGATACGCAGTGCGGCATCGGTGCGCGCCCCGGCACTGCGGTCAAGCGTCATCACCAGACCGCCATGCATTCCGGTGTTACGGGCAACGCAAAAGTTTTGGTTATTGCAGGTGACCTGCCAGTCGGAGAATGTCTGCTGTGCGGGCGCAGCCTGGAGTAAAGGCGCGGTAAACAGACCGCAGAGCAAGGTGAATAAGCTGCGATAACGCATGAATGGTACAACCCCGGAAGAAGAGAAGCGCGACGTGCGTATCTTCGGTTTCCGGGGGCGCTGGCTCAATCGGATTTGTCGGATAGCTTCATCCGAAAGATGGAACAAAAAACCTTAAAATTCAGTCCATTATTCCTGATGATTGTAAGTATTGCAGTAAAATCACCGCCTTGCCGTCGCGTATCTCACCGTTTGCCATCATGGATAACGCCTGATGGAACGGCAACTCCAGCACTTCAATGTCTTCATCTTCTACGCCACCGCCGTAATTAGCGCGTTGTGCATCGCTGTATTCCGCAATAAAAAAGTGCACAATTTCCGTTACGCCGCCCGGCGACATATAGAGTTCGAAGACTTTACGCACCTCACCAACCTGGTAACCGGTCTCTTCAATGGCCTCTTTACGAATACAAACTTCCGGCTCATCGTCATCCAGTAAACCAGCGCAAGACTCAATTAAGCGCCCATCTTCATTGCCGTTCACCCATGTGGCAATACGGAACTGACGAATCAGCACCACGCTCTGTTTTTCGCGGCTATACAACAGGATCGTGGCGCCATTACCCCGATCGTAGACTTCGCGCTTATGACGCACGACTTCGCCGTTCTGACGGGTCAGATCGTAGGTAATATTGCGCAGGATAAAGTAATTTTCAGAGAGGAGTTTATCTTTGATAACTTCAATTTTCAGCGACATACAGGCTCCAAAGCGCTAACAATCTGGCGTCATACTACGCCGTGGAGCCTGTTTTGTCGCGAAGAGCGTTAATGTTTACCCGGTGCTTTTACACCCAGCCAGTCCATCATGCCCTGCGCTGCATGGCGACCTTCTGCCATCGCAGTTACCACCAGATCGGCACCGCGTACCGCATCGCCACCGGCGAAAATTTTCGGGTTGCTGGTCTGATAACGGTAGGTGCTGTCGACACTGGCGGAAATCCGCCCCCAGTCGTCCACGCGAACCCCATGGCGTTCCAGCCACGGCATGGCATGCGGGTTAAAGCCAAACGCCATGATCACCGCATCGGCAGGCATCACAAATTCACTGTCAGCAATGGGCACCGGACGGCGACGGCCTTTGGCGTCCGGTTCACCGAGTTGCGTACGCAGTAAACGGATGCCACACACCTTACCTTCGCTATCCAGTTCCAGGTTCACTGGCTGCACATTGAATTCAAACTCTGCCCCTTCCTCGCGGGCGTTTTTCACCTCTTTCTTCGAACCCGGCATGTTGGCTTCGTCGCGGCGATAGGCGCAAGTGACTTTGCTGGCACCATGACGTAGCGAGGTACGCACACAATCCATCGCTGTATCGCCGCCGCCCAGCACCACGACATTCAGCCCTTCAGTGTTGATAAAGGGCTCTTCAACGCTATCCGGCAACCCCATTAAGTGTCTGGTGTTGGCAACCAGGAAGGGCAGCGCATCGTAAACTCCTGGCGCATCTTCATTCGGCAAACCGGCCTTCATTGAACGGTAGGTTCCTACCCCCACAAACACGGCGTCATACTCATCCAGCAGCGTATCGAGGGAGATGTCTTTGCCAATTTCACAGTTCAGTTCAAAACGGATGCCCATTGCGCTGAAGATTTCCCGGCGACGCGCCAGCAGCGATTTATCCAGCTTAAAGGCGGGAATACCGAAGGTCAGCAACCCACCGATTTCCGGGTGGCGATCGAAAACCGTTGCGCTCACGCCATGACGCGCCAGCACATCGGCGCAGGCCAGTCCCGCCGGTCCGGCCCCGATGATCGCCACACGTTTGTTCACCGCCTGCACCTGTTGTAAATCCGGCCGCCAGCCCTGTGCCAATGCCTGATCGGAAATATAGCGTTCGATATTGCCAATGGTGACCGCGCCGTATTCGTCGCGCACTGTGCAAGCCCCTTCGCACAGACGATCCTGCGGGCAGACGCGGCCGGTGATTTCCGGCAGACAGTTGGTCTGATGGGAAAGCTCGACCGCTGCGGCGATATCGCCCGCTTTTACCCGTTCAATCCACTGCGGAATATGGTTGTGCAGTGGGCAGGTCCATTCGCATACGCTGTGTTCACCGCACGTCAGGCACCGTTCCGCTTCGCGGTGCGCCTGATCTGCATGAAACGGCAGATAAATTTCGTCGAAACCGGTTTTACGCGCCGCCACTGGCAGTTTGTCCGGCTCACCGCGCGGCGGTGTTTTACGCATTTGCCGCACCTTGCGATCGTCGAATGCTGGCACCAGCGCTGCAACGCTGTGCCACGGCTGCGCTTCATGGCTGGCCGCACGCAAACGACGCGCTTTTGATATCTCCGACAATGCATCGCCGTTTACGAGCTGCAATGCATTGGCCGGGCAGTTTTGCGCACAGGCCGGCCCCTCTGCCCGATCGCGGCACAGATCGCATTTATGGGCGGTGGCTTTCACCCTCCCCTCGCCAATGGGCGTTACCAGGACCTGCAGGGTGCCGAACGGGCATGCGACAACGCAGGACTTACAGCCGATGCACTTCTGCTGGTCGATCTGCACGGCATCATCGACACGACCGATCGCACCGTTCGGGCAACTGCGGGCACAGGGTGCAGCTTCACAGTGGCGGCAGGTCACCGCGCTGCGCTGCTGCTGATGTTTAATTACCGTAATGCGCGGATGAAAATGCGCCGGACTGACGACATGCTGCTCTTCATTGTGAGCCATTACGCACGCCACTTCGCAGGCACGACATCCTATACATTGCTGGCTATTCGCCATAATAAAGCGATTCATGGCACCCTTCTTTTCTGGTTTAATAAACCCTGTTTTTTATATGAGCATTGTATTTACCGGGGCAGTTTCACGCTGGCAATGTACAATTGCCCAGATAGGTTATCTATTTGTCACGAACTTGTAGCAGATCAATTTATTTCAGGATTTCTGAACACTAATTTCATTCGATGGGCGTTCGCGCTGCCGTTTGCCGCACGTAACATCAGGAATCGGGAACAGCGACTGTGTCAGTGAAAAGACCTGTGTCATCCAGTCTCGCCAAAGCCTTTTTCTATATTGTCCTGTTGTCGTTACTCTCAACAGGTATCGCATTGATTACCCTTGCCAGCAGTCTGCGCGATGCGGAAGCCATTAACATTGCCGGATCATTGCGTATGCAAAGCTATCGTCTCGGCTACGATCTGCACGCCGATCCCGACAAGCTGGTCGGGCACCGACAGCGCTATCAACAGACGCTGAATTCGCCGGTGCTGCAACATCTTCATCACTGGTATATCCCGCAGGATGTTCAACAGCGTTATGGGCAATTGCACGATAGCTGGCAACAGATGGATGCGCGGCTGGCGCAGCATGATACGCAGTGGTATCAGCAGAATATTCAGGGTTACGTCGGCAACATCGATCTGTTTGTGCTGGCGCTTCAGCACTATGCCGAACGCAAAATGATACTGGTGGTGATCATTTCACTGCTGGGCGCAACGGGGATTTTCCTCCTCGTATTTTTCACTCTGCACCGCATCCGCCAGCACGTGGTGAAACCGCTCCGCCAGTTGATGACCGCCAGCCAGCAAATCCAAAAGGGGCACTTTTCTTACCCGCCACTCAATATTCACCTTGATAACGAACTGGGCCTGCTGGCCTCGACATTCGACCGGATGTCCGGCGAGCTGTTAAAGCTGTATTGCTCGCTGGAAGCCTCCGTCGAGGAAAAAACCCGCGACCTGCATGACGCGCATCGTCGTCTGGAAGTGATGTACCAATGCTCGCAGGCGCTCAACACCAGCCAGCTTGATGTGCACTCACTGCGCCATGTCCTGCGTATTGTCTATGAACATGAGGTGGCCAGTTATCTGGAGCTGGTGACGGATGATAACTGGTGTCTGCAACAGGGAAAACAGGATCCGCAGCGTCCGCTGGGCAGTTTGCCAGTGAATATGCAGGATAACGTTCTGGGTGAGTTGCGCTGGCAGAGTGCACAGCAGCATGCCTCTATACCGTTAATGCGCAGTATCGCCACCATTCTCGGGCGCGGGCTGTATATCAATCAGGCGCAAAAACAGTATCAGCAATTGATACTGATGGAGGAACGCGCCACGATTGCTCGTGAGCTACACGATTCGCTGGCACAGATGCTCTCGTATTTACGCATCCAGTTAACGTTACTGAAACGCGCCGTGCCGGACGAAAACGCACCGGCACATGTCATCATTGATGATTTTTCTCGCGGGCTGAATAACGCATACCGTCAGTTGCGCGAGCTGTTGACCACCTTCCGTCTGTCACTACAACAGAGTGATTTGACCGCAGCGTTGCGCGAAGCACTGGATCTGCTGCAAAGCCAGACTCAGGCGAAGCTAAGCCTGGATTGCCGCCTGCCAACCCAGGCGCTGGACGCTCAACAGCAGATCAATGTGCTGCAGATTATCCGCGAAGCAGTTATCAACGCCATCAAGCATTCCGGTGCCAGCGACATTAACGTCACTTGCGTCACCGATCCCGATGGGGCGCACTCCATCTATATTCGCGATAATGGCATAGGTATGAGCACCACAGCGGAGCCAGACGGACATTATGGGTTGAGCATCATGCACGAGCGGGCAGAAAGACTGAATGGCACGCTGGATATTGTTTCACCGTCGGGCGGCGGAACGGAAGTGCAGCTTCGCTTTCCGCATGCCGGCCAACCAAAACGTCAACCAATGTAAAGAAAAGCATAGAATTACATGATCTGGCGGAAGGAGTTTTGCTTAAATCGCGTTTTGCATAGTTATGCCTTAACCCGGCATGATAATTTACATTTTATCCTTATTTTCTCCACGATTGATTTCTGCATTGCCGCTACATTGATGCAAGCAATGTCACTATAACGATACGCAGCAATAGAGGTCTGGCTTCTGATGGCGAATTTTTTTATTGATCGCCCCATTTTTGCGTGGGTGCTGGCGATCCTGATCTGTCTCACGGGAACACTTGCCATTATTTCTTTACCGGTCGAACAATATCCTGATTTAGCCCCACCGAACGTCCGTATCACCGCTAATTATCCCGGTGCATCTGCACAAACGCTGGAAAACACCGTGACGCAGGTTATCGAGCAAAACATGACCGGGCTCGATAACCTGATGTACATGTCATCACAAAGCAGCGCAACGGGCCAGGCGACGATCACGCTTAACTTTAAAGCCGGTACCGACCCTGACGAAGCCGTCCAGCAAGTACAGAACCAGTTACAATCGGCACTGCGTAAGTTGCCGCAAAAAGTGCAAAATCAGGGCGTCACCGTGCGTAAAACCGGTGACACCAACATCCTGACTCTCGCCTTTGTCTCAACCGACGGCTCAATGGATAAACAGGATATCGCCGATTATGTCGCCAGTAACATTCAGGATCCTATCAGCCGTGTGAATGGTGTGGGGGATATTGATGCCTACGGCACGCAATACTCGATGCGTATCTGGCTCGATCCGGCGAAGCTCAACAGCTATCAGATGACCGCGTCTGACGTGACAAGTGCTATCTCTTCGCAGAATGCGCAGATTGCCGTTGGTCAGCTTGGCGGAACGCCGTCGGTTGATCGCCAGGCGCTGAACGCCACCATTAATGCCCAATCGTTATTACAAACCCCGGAGCAGTTCCGCAATATTACGTTGCGCGTCAATCAGGACGGCTCAGAAGTCAAACTGGGCGACGTCGCAACGGTGGAACTGGGTGCGGAAAAGTACGACAACCTCAGCCGTTTTAACGGTAAAGCTGCGTCGGGTCTTGGGGTAAAACTGGCTTCCGGGGCTAACGAAATGGCGACGGCGGAACTGGTGCTAAAACGCCTCGATGAGCTGGCGCCCTATTTCCCGCATGGTCTGGAGTATAAAGTCGCTTACGAAACCACGTCGTTCGTTAAAGCCTCCATTATCGACGTGGTGAAAACCCTGCTTGAAGCTATCGCGCTGGTTTTCCTTGTGATGTATCTGTTCTTGCAAAATTTCCGCGCCACGCTTATCCCCACCATTGCCGTGCCAGTGGTGTTACTCGGGACATTTGCTGTGCTCTACGCCTTTGGCTACAGCATTAACACGCTGACCATGTTCGCGGTGGTGCTGGCGATCGGTTTACTGGTCGACGATGCCATCGTCGTTGTGGAAAACGTTGAGCGCATTATGACCGAAGAGGGGTTGTCGCCACGGGAAGCAACGCGTAAATCAATGGGGCAGATCCAGGGGGCGTTGGTGGGGATCGCCATGGTACTGTCGGCAGTCTTTGTCCCGATGGCCTTTTTCGGCGGTACCACCGGTGCCATTTACCGCCAGTTCTCCATCACCATTGTGTCAGCGATGGTGCTGTCGGTGCTGGTGGCGATGATCCTCACGCCAGCTCTGTGTGCCACGCTGCTGAAGCCGCTACACAAGGGAGAGTTGCACGGGCAAAAAGGGTTCTTCGGGGCCTTTAACCGCATCTTCAACCGTAACGCCGACCGTTATGAAACGGCGGTAGGCCGGGTTCTGCACCGCAGCCTGCGCTGGATTTTGCTCTATGTGTTGCTGATTGGTGCCATGGTGCTGCTGTTTCTGCGTCTGCCTACGTCATTTTTGCCACAGGAAGATCGCGGGATGTTCACCACTTCCGTGCAATTACCCAGTGGCGCAACGCAGCAGCAGACCCTGAAAGTGGTGCAAAAGGTAGAAGACTATTTCTTCACCCATGAAAAAGAGAATGTCTCGTCAGTGTTTGCCACCGTCGGCTCCGGCCCTGGCGGTAACGGGCAAAACGTCGCGCGTTTGTTTATTCGTCTGAAAGACTGGGACGAGCGCGATCCGAACAGCGGCAGCGCCTTCGCCATTATTGAACGCGCCACCAAAGCCTTTAACCGGATTAAAGAGGCCCGCGTTTTCGCCAGTAGCCCTCCGGCTATCAGCGGGTTGGGGAGCTCAGCCGGTTTCGACATGGAGCTACAGGATCACGCCGGAGCAGGCCACGATGCGCTGATGAATGCCCGCGATCGCTTGCTTGAGCTTGCGGCCAAAGAGCCGACATTAACCCGCGTCCGCCATAATGGCCTCGATGACAGCGCGCAGTTGCAGATCGATATCGATCAGCGCAAAGCGCAAGCGCTGGGGGTCTCCATTAATGATATTAACGACACGCTGCAAACCGCATGGGGTTCCAGCTACGTGAACGACTTTATGGATCGCGGTCGCGTGAAGAAGGTCTACGTACAGGCAGCGGCAAAATACCGCATGCTGCCGGATGATATTAATCTGTGGTATGTGCGTAACAGCAGCGGCGGCATGGTACCGTTCTCCGCTTTCGCCACGTCGCACTGGGAAACCGGATCGCCCCGTCTGGAGCGTTACAACGGCTATGCCGCGGTGGAAATTGTGGGTGAGTCTGCCCCTGGCGTCAGTACCGGTACAGCCATGGATGTGATGGAAAAACTGGTCAGCCAGTTACCGGGGGGTTTTGGTCTGGAATGGACAGCCATGTCCTATCAGGAACGCCTCTCCGGTGCACAAGCACCCACGTTGTATGCGGTATCCCTGCTGGTGGTATTTTTGTGTCTGGCCGCGCTGTATGAGAGCTGGTCAGTGCCCTTCTCGGTGATGCTGGTCGTACCGCTTGGGGTGATCGGCGCACTGTTAGCGACATGGATGCGCGGGCTGGAAAACGATGTCTATTTCCAGGTCGGCTTGTTGACGGTAATCGGGTTATCGGCGAAGAACGCCATTTTGATCGTCGAGTTCGCCAATGATATGAATGCGAAAGGTGAAGATCTGCTGGTATCGACCCTGCATGCTTGCCGCCAGCGTTTACGTCCGATCCTGATGACCTCGCTGGCATTTGTCTTCGGGGTACTGCCGATGGCCACCAGCACCGGCGCGGGCTCCGGTAGTCAGCACGCAGTAGGCACCGGCGTGATGGGCGGTATGATTTCCGCAACATTACTTGCCATCTTCTTTGTGCCTCTGTTCTTTGTGCTGGTGCGCCGCCGCTTCCCGCTCAAAGAACGTGCGCAGTAAGATACTCCCCCTCTCCCCGAAAGGGGAGAATTAAGCGATGAAAACAAAAAAGGCGACCTGCGGGTCGCCTTTTTTCATGTGGATACTTTCACACATTTAGCTATAAGCCGTCACTGCTTAATAATTCTTCTGGATGTTATTTACGAAGCATGTCTTCGATAAAATCTTTCCAGTTCCCCAGTTCATGTTCAATCATAACTACCTCTCTTATTATTGCGATCATTCTACTTAAAACAGCAGCCACTGTGAAGATACTTCAACCAATTGCTTTAATCGTTGTTTGCAGGGTATGTTTAATAACTGGTTTCACTATGCGCCGTTCACCTGTCATTTAATGTGAGTAACGGCAATATTCCGTAAAAACTTTAGGGCCAAATGAAATGACATTCACATTGTGTGATAAACATTCCATTAATGAGGTTGACTGGTTGGAATTAAGTGCCTTGCTCGCCGCAGGCGGGCTCAATCAGCGCCCGCCTGACCTCGTAGAGCAGGCGTGGTGTAACAGCACCTTTTGCTGGTTCGGTTACCATGACGGCGAACTGGTCGCTACAGCCCGCGCCATCAGCGATTTAACATGGGCAAGCTATGTGGCTGATATTGTTGTCGCTCCGCAAATGCAGGGTCGCGGTTATGGTAAACAATTAATAATGGACATCGTTAAAACATTATTACCTCACGGTAAAATCTTTATTTATTCAGTGCCGGAAAAAACGGGATTTTATCAACAATATGGTTTTCACTTTTTAACAACCGGAATGGTATGCGCAACATCTGAGAGTTTATTCAAGCTGGAGCAGAGTGGCTATATTCGCTGAATTATCATTAACAGGCGAATGATATTCTTTTTAAAATCCGTTATTCTAAATTCTTGTTCAAATAACCAAAAATGAGACAAAAGGATTCACCATGTTCACAATGTACGGTATCAAAAACTGCGACACCATCAAAAAAGCCCGTCGCTGGCTGGAAGAAAACCAGGTGGATTATCGCTTTCATGATTACCGGGCAGATGGTATTGATGCACAACTGCTGCATACTTTTATTGCAGAACTGGGCTGGGAAGCCCTGCTGAACACACGGGGCACTACCTGGCGTAAACTGGATGCCTCCCTGCGCGACACGATCACCCACGCCGATGCTGCCGTTGCACTGATGGTGGAAATGCCGGCAATTATCAAACGCCCATTGC
The DNA here is from genome assembly GCF_039871955.1 of Kosakonia sp. WA-90. Classification (NCBI taxonomy): domain Bacteria; kingdom Pseudomonadati; phylum Pseudomonadota; class Gammaproteobacteria; order Enterobacterales; family Enterobacteriaceae; genus Kosakonia; species Kosakonia sp. WA-90. Next base: position 129,823 of record NZ_JBDPLJ010000002.1, on the reverse strand, counting down.
TCTGCGCGCCCGGTAAGCCTATGCTGCTGGGTTTCAATGAATCCAGTTATGAGAAGTTTATCAACGAGGTGTAGTTTATGTCGTGCCCGGTTATTGAGCTGACACAGCAGCTTATTCGTCGCCCTTCTCTCAGTCCCGATGACGCGGGATGTCAGGCGTTAATGATTGCGCGCCTGCGTGCTATCGGTTTCACCGTTGAGCCGATGGATTTTGGCGACACGCAAAACTTCTGGGCATGGCGTGGTCAGGGGGAAACGCTGGCCTTCGCCGGTCATACCGACGTGGTTCCGGCCGGTGATGCGGATCGCTGGATCAATCCCCCGTTTGAACCCACCATCCGCGATGGCATGCTGTTTGGCCGTGGCGCGGCGGACATGAAAGGATCACTGGCGGCCATGGTCGTTGCCGCCGAGCGATTCGTCGCTCAGCACCCGCAGCATAAAGGCCGCCTCGCATTTCTGATCACCTCCGATGAAGAAGCCAGCGCCGCGAACGGCACGGTCAAAGTGGTGGAAACGCTGATGGCGCGCAACGAACGCCTGGATTACTGCCTGGTAGGTGAACCGTCGAGCACTGAAGTGGTGGGCGACGTGGTAAAAAATGGTCGCCGCGGTTCCATGACCTGTAACCTGACTATCCACGGCGTACAGGGCCACGTGGCGTATCCGCATCTCGCCGATAACCCGGTGCACCGCGCCGCCCCCATGATCAGCGAACTGGTGGGCATCGAATGGGATAAAGGCAACGACTATTTCCCACCGACCAGTATGCAAATTGCCAATATCAAAGCCGGTACGGGCAGCAACAACGTGATTCCTGGCGATCTGTTTGTGCAGTTTAACTTCCGCTTCAGTACTGAACTGACGGATGAGATGATCAAAGCAAAAGTTATTGCGCTGCTGGAAAAACATCAGCTGCGTTATACCGTGGAGTGGTGGATCTCAGGGCAACCGTTTTTGACCGGGCGCGGCAAACTGGTGGATGCGGTCGTGAACGCCATTGAGCACTATAATGAGATTAAACCGCAGTTGTTAACCACTGGTGGCACCTCAGATGGCCGTTTTATCGCGCAAATGGGTGCGCAAGTGGTAGAACTTGGGCCGGTAAACGCGACCATTCACAAGATTAACGAATGCGTGAACGCTGCGGATTTGCAGATGCTTGCCCGTATGTATCAACGCATTATGGAACAACTCATCGCCTGACGGGTCTGGAGGATTGCATGGACTGGCTTGCTAAATACTGGTGGATCCTGGTGCTGGTGTTTTTACTCGGCGTGATACTGAATGTGATTAAAGATCTGAATCGCGTCGACCATAAAAAATTCCTCGCCAACAAACCGGAGCTTCCTCCCCATCGTGATTTTAACGACAAGTGGGATGATGAAGATGACTGGCCAAAAAAAGACCAGCCGAAAAAGTAACGCACCGTACGCCACTCCCGCCGGGAGTGGCTGTTTTATATCAGTTCAATGATATCGTCGTCATCAGGTTTGCCACCGCTTAACGCCTCATCAAAATAGTGCTTCGGCACAGTATAGCGCAGATGGTTCAGCGCCAGCGCCATGCTGCGGTCATCAATGGCATGCTCCAAATCCTCCACGATATCCAGCGTCACATCGCCCCCCAGGCTCTGCAAGGCTTCCTCTGCGGCAACGGCCCAGGCCAGATCGATAACGCGGTCTTCCCCACCGTGGATCAAGTGAATGGTATGTGCAGCAGAAACCGCCTGCGGCAGCGTGGCATAGCGACCATTAAACGCGATCACCCGTGAGGCCAGATCGGGCTGGGCTTTTACCCCTTCCAACGCCATGATTGCGCCCTGGGAAAAACCGATCAGTGCCGTCGCCCGGGCATCAAGCCCGCTCTGTTTCTGCCAGTAACGCACGGTATCGATAAACACCGGCATAATGGCATCCACACGCTGTTGCCGGTTCTCTTCCGTTACGCCATCCACGGAAAACCATTGACGCCCTGGCGCAGGACCGCTGGCTTCGGCGCCGCCGATACTGACCACCAGTGCATCCGGAAATTGCGCGGCGAACCGGCTACCGATTTCGCCCATCCCGACAGGGTTATCGCCGACGCCATGAAACAGCAGCAGCAATTGTTTCGCCGGAGTTTGGGGGCTTTGCACGACAAAATGGTCATGTTTCATGGTTGTCTCCTTCATTTGATAGATGCAGTTTACGCCGGGGAGCAATAATGACCATGCCATTTAACTGAAGGAGTTAGTTAAAAAAACTGCAGTTTCTTCACCTGTTCTTTCAGCATTTCTGTGCGTTGCGTATCAAGCGCACACAAAGCCTGTGCCGCCTCCACGCGCTGCTGTGCCAGCAAGGCTTTACGGCCAGAAAGGGATAAGCACTCGCACAGCGTTTGCTCGCGCTCGCCAGCGGTAAGCTGGCCTCGCAACGCCAGCAGCGGTAACGCGCTACGGTTCAACAAACGGTGTAATGCGCCCATCGCTGCGGATAATGGGCGATGGGCAAAAGCAAACCCCGCCAGCTCACACCAGTCATCATCATTAAGGGTAGCCGTTTGTGCCGACGGAAGGGGTAACGTTTCCTGCCGCCAGTGGGAAAGCCAGGGCAGATCGCGTGCCAGCCGCACTTGCTCACGCGCCGCTAATTCGTGCCCGGCTGTGGTTAATGGCAACAGCGCCATGGCGGTGTAACAGCCGCTGCTGGCTTCCCGGTGACTGCCCAGGCGCACCAGCAAAAAACCGCAGCGCTGCCAGAAACGCCACAGCATGGGCGTGTAACCAAAACTGACAGAGAGATAATCGACACCACAACTGTTCGCCTGCGCCCGGGTGATTAACGCCGAACCGATGCCTTCACGCTGGCTGTAGGGATGAACCGCAATGCGACTAATCCGCAACCCGCGCAGGGTTGCCGCCAGCGGACTGCCACCATGCGCCGCCAGCGATTGCGCCACCAGATTGCCACGCGGGCGACGAAAACCGGCCCACACAGCCTGGCTTAACGCCTCGCTGAGTCCCCCCTCTTCCACCAGCCACAACGCTGCCACGATCGTCTGCGCTTTTTCCGCCAGCCAGAAATGCTGTCCGGGGGCATCCATCATGCGCCGCAAATCGAGTGGAGAAGTACGGTAATGCGCACTCGCCAACAGGCGATAGAGCGCAGCAGGTTGTGCGGGATTGTGCTGCCATGCACGCTGCGCCAGCGGCTGCATCACACATTCGCCTTTCGGAACATCAGCGAGGGGGGCATCGTCAAACAGCAGCAGCGTACTGATAAAACGCTCCAGCGGGCAGCCTTTCGCCCAGCGCAGTGGCGTGCTCAGTGTGGAATGACGCAAGCGTGGAAAACCCGCACAGAACTTGAGCAGAAATCCCTGACCGGTACCTTCATATCCCTGAACCGTGGTGGTCAGTAACACATGGCTGAATGCGGCCGTCAGGGCATGCAGCAACGGGCCTGGGATCGCCGCGGCTTCATCCACCACCAGCCAGCCAGGCTGCGCACCGGTGCGCTCAATCTGCTGCAATAATGCATCCGGCGCGATAAAGGTAAAGCGTTCTCCGGCGTAATGCGCCAGCACATCGGTTGCGGCACGCGCCGGAGCCGTGATCACTACTGGATCGGATAACTGCGCGATATGCATACCCGCCAGCGCCGATTTGCCACGACCGCGCGGGGCCGTCACCACCATCACGCCAGGCGGCATGGTACGTAGTGCGGTAAGGATCTGCGCTTGCTCATGTTCAGGCTCCCCCGTTGCCGGATGCCAGGCCGGGCGGGCAGCAAAGCGGGGAAGCATGAGAGGCTGATTTTCATGCCACTGTACCGTCTCGCCGTCTGCTGCGGCGGTCTGGCAGAAATGTCGAACAAATGTGGGGACGGGGATGGGATCGACAGTGTCGCTCCAGCGGCAACTGTCGGCGTCTGGCAAGTGCGGCCACTGCGCCTGCGGCGGCGTTAACAACACCAGCCAACTTCCGGCCTTTAACGTTCCGCCCAGTGCAGCAAAAGCCGCAACATCAAAGCTCTGGCGTGCATCAAAAATCGCATGGCGGAATTCTCGCCCGAGCAGGGTTGCGAGCGCGCGCGGCGAACAGTGCGGCGACCAGCCTGCTGGCTCACCGACCCACAGCCAGTCTCCCGGCACGGTTGCACGTAACGTCTCAGCGTGCTGTTCGCACCACGCTGCCTGACCGCTTACTACCAGTAACCGACGGATGCCTTCCTGCGCCATCCGCGCGGTCTCTTCAATAAATGCCTGCATCACAAAGAATTACAACTGCCCGCTAAACGTGTCGCATTGCGCCGGATCGCCGCTGTCCATACCGCGCTTGAACCAGCTATAGCGCTGTTCCGACGTACCGTGGGTGAAGCTGTCCGGGAAGACCTGCCCCTGGCTGCGCTGTTGCAAACGGTCGTCACCAATGGCCCGCGCGGCATTCAACGCCTCTTCCAGATCGCCCGGCTCCAGCACCCCCTGCTGCTGCATGCTGTGCCCCCAGACGCCCGCATAGCAATCCGCCTGTAGCTCCAGCCGTACGGAAAGCGCATTAACCTGCGTCGGCGAGGCATTCTGCTGCAGGCGGCGAACTTTCTCTTCAGTACCCAGCAATTTCTGTACGTGATGCCCGACTTCATGGGCAATGACATAACCCTGCGCAAAATCGCCATCCGCGCCCAGTTTGGTTTTCATTTCGTCGTAAAAAGAGAGGTCGATATAGATCTTGCTGTCCGCCGGACAGTAGAACGGCCCCATAATGGCTTGCCCGATACCGCACCCCGTATTGAAACGATTACGGTACAGCACCAATTTAGGCTGCTGGTAGTGACGCCCCATTTTTTCAAACAGTTGTCCCCAGGTCTCTTCGGTGGTGGCGAATATCACGCTGGTAAAACGCGCGGATTCATCCTCCTGCGGGTTAATGTGTTGTTGCTGTGAGGGGGGATTGACAGGTTGGCCGGTTAACAGGCCGGTTAAGTCGACACCGTAATAACTGGCTACTATCACCAGAAACAGCAGAATGATCCCGCCTTTACCGCCAGGCAGACGAAAACCCGGCCCCCGGATGAACGGACCGCCCGACTCATCGCGTCGGTCTTCTACATTGTTGCTTTCTCGACGCCCTTGCCAGCGCATAACAACCTCACTATTCCAATAATGGACTCAGTGTATATATGATCGTAGGCGCTTAGGGAAGGATTACCACAGGAAAAACGGTGCAGAAAACCAGAGGATACCATGACCCTCTGGTTATGACGCAGACAGGCAATCAGTCGAGTTTCACACCCAGGCGGTGCGCAACGGCTTCATATGCTTCGATCAGGCCACCGAGGCTCTGGCGGAAGCGATCTTTGTCCATTTTATCCAGCGTCTCTTTGTCCCACAGGCGGCTACCGTCCGGAGAGAACTCGTCACCCAGCACCACTTCGCCTTTAAACAGACCGAATTCCAGTTTGAAGTCGACAAGGATCAGACCCGCGTCATCAAACAGTTTTTTCAGTACGTCGTTGGCTTTGTAAGTCAGCTCTTTCATGCGCGCCAGGTTTTCTTTATTCACCCAACCGAAAGTTTCGCAGTATGACTCGTTAATCATGGGATCATGCATGGCGTCATTTTTCAGGAACATATCGAACAATGGCGGATTCAGCTCGATGCCTTCCTCAATACCCAGACGTTTCACCAGCGAACCGGCGGCACGGTTACGGACAACACACTCAACCGGCACCATCTCCAGTTTTTTCACCAGGCATTCGGTATCGGAGAGCAGCGCTTCCATCTGGGTCGGGATACCCGCTTCTTGCAGTTTGCTCATAATGAAATGGTTGAACTTGTTGTTCACCATGCCCTTACGATCGAACTGTTCGATGCGCGCGCCATCCCCTGCTGACGTATCATTGCGGAATTCGAGCACCAACAGATCCGGGTTTTCCGTACTGTAAACGGTCTTCGCTTTGCCACGATACAACTCAGCTTGCTTTTGCATCTTTGTTACTCCAGGTGTGATGATATAAATCGAATTTGGCTATTTTACGCCGACGCACACGTTTGCGTCACCATAATAAAAAAGGCCGGATACGATCCGGCCTTCGGGATTAGTGGTTAAAGGCAGACTGGAATGCGGCTACCAGCGCATCATTCTGCGATTGCGTCAGGGTATGACCTTTCGGATCAATAAACTGGAGGCTGCTGCGGTTGTCTAAATCACCGACCTGCAGTTTATAATCACCGGAAACGAGGCCCGGATCGCGCGCACCAAGATCGCGCCAGCCGCTGTCAGACAGTGGCTTGTAGGTCACCGCCATGCTACCGGTAGAGCGCGTGCTGTCGGTCACTTTCATGCCCACTTTTTCCAGTACGCCAGGCAGACGCTGCCACACGACGTTAAACGGACCACGCACCACCAGCATTGGCAGACCGGTGTCGTCCGCCGCGCTCTGAACATCCAGCGAGGTTACGCTGCGTTTTTCTGCGGCATTTTGCGCATCGGTCGCGGTTTGATCCAGCCCGGCGGAGATCACGTTCAGCATTTCAGCGCTGTAGCGCTGCAGCGATGCGGCATCCGCTACCGGTTTGCCTGCTTGTTCCAGGTTCACCAGTTTCACCACCACCGCTTGCTGATACCCCTGCGGTTTTACCGAGATTTGATAACGACCACGGTACTGCTGATCTTCATCCAGACGGTTCCAGTCAACCCAGTCGGTTGTCAGGGTCTGCGACGCATCGTCACGTTTGGCAATGGCGTAGTTTTTCGCCTGAAGCACGCTTACCACCTGCGGCCACAGCGTGCTGTTACGGCCCTTTTCAACCATCAGCGTTGCAGTGTCGCCAGTAAACTGGGTGCGCGCACCGCTTACCAGCGCCAGCGGCTGAGCCGGCGGGCGAATATCTAACTGTTTGCCAACAGCGCCGCTGCCATTGGTTACAGGGACGTTGTAATCCCCGTTCTGCACCGGAAGGATCATCCCGGCCGGCGCATGAAGTTCAGCGAGCGGAGCAGCATCCAGATAGGACTCGTCACCGCTAACCTGACGCTTGTAACGTGAATCGGAACTACAGGCGGCGAGCAACATCACAAGTGAAACACCCGCTACCTTCGCCAGGCGCGACTTCTGTACTGAGTAAGCCATCAAATCTCCCTAAACTTTACAGCAAACCGGCATGCTTAAGCGCTGCGCGGACAACCTCACGACCGTGGTCGGTGATAGGCGTCATCGGCAGACGCAGCGTATCGGTTGCTACAAGTCCCAACTCCTTACATGCCCATTTGACCGGGATCGGATTGGGTTCGACAAATAGTTTGTTGTGTAACGGCATCAGACGCTGGTTGATCACGCGCGCTTCGGCATAATGCCCTTGAGCCGCCAGTTTGCACATATCGGCCATATCGCGCGCCGCTACGTTGCTGGTAACGGAAATCACACCGTGACCGCCAAGCTGCATAAAGTCCATCGCAGTGGCATCGTCGCCGCTCAGCAGGATAAAGTCATCTGAAACCAGCTCTTTGATCTGGTGAACGCGACTTAAGTTCCCTGTTGCTTCTTTAATACCGATAATATTTTTAATTTTCGCCAGACGACCCACGGTTTCCGGCAGCATATCGCAGCCGGTGCGCGACGGCACATTATACAGAATTTGCGGCAGGTCAGTATGTTCAGCGATGGCTTTAAAATGCTGGAACAGGCCTTCCTGAGTCGGGCGATTGTAATAAGGGGTAACGGTCAGGCAGCCCACTACGCCGCTGTCGTTAAAACGTTGCGTCAGGCTGATGGCCTCTGCGGTTGCATTTGCACCTGTTCCGGCAATAATCGGGATGCGCCCGTCAGCCAGCTCCAGGGTCAGCATAACCACATCGCCGTGTTCATCGTGGCTCAGCGTGGCGGATTCACCGGTAGTCCCTACCGAAACAATCGCCGAGGTTCCATTGGCGACATGATAATCAATCAGTTTTTTCAGGCTTGACCGGCAGACTTTACCTTGCGAATCCATCGGCGTGACAAGCGCGACAATACTTCCCGTGAACATGGGCCATCCTCTGTGCAAACAAGATTCTCAATGGTACGTGCGGTGCTGTAAGAAAAGCAAGAGACCTGAGGCTCTGTGGCGGTTGTATGCCGGTTTTTTTTATGCTTTCCTTATGATTACCTCATGTTTGACAGGAAGCACAGGTTTGACAGCCTCATCACAACATTTTTTGGTTATCACTGCGCTGGGGGCCGACAGGCCTGGCATTGTGAACACAATCACACGCCACGTCAGTAGCTGCGGCTGTAATATTGAAGACAGCCGTCTGGCCATGCTGGGGGAAGAGTTCACGTTCATTATGCTGCTTTCCGGGTCATGGAACGCCATTACGCTCATTGAATCGACGTTGCCGCTGAAAGGTGCTGAACTGGATTTGCTGATCGTTATGAAACGCACCGAAGCCCGCCCGCGCCCTGAAATGCCAGCCACCGTTTGGGTGCAGGTTGAAGTCCCTGATTCGCCGCATCTGATTGAGCGTTTTACCGCGCTTTTTGATGCACACGCGATGAATATCGCGGAGCTGGTTTCCCGCACACAGCCTGGCAATGACGCGGGCGCACCACAGCTGTTTATTCAGATAACAGCGCATAGTCCGGCGTCGCAAGACGCATCAAATATTGACCAGGCGTTCAAAGCCCTATGTACAGAACTGAACGCACAAGGCAGTATAAACATCGTCAACTATTCACAGCATGATGAACAGGATGGAGTTAAGTAATGAATCCACTGAAAGCCGGTGATATTGCACCGAAATTTAGCTTGCCGGATCAAGACGGAGAACAAGTAAATTTGGCCGACTTCCAGGGACAGCGTGTTCTGGTCTATTTCTACCCGAAAGCCATGACACCAGGCTGTACTGTCCAGGCTTGCGGCCTGCGCGATAACATGGATGAGTTAAAGAAAGCGGGTGTGGAAGTGCTGGGTATCAGCACCGACAAGCCAGAAAAACTCTCCCGTTTCGCCGAAAAAGAGCTGCTCAACTTTACGCTGCTTTCTGATGAAGACCATCAGGTCTGCGAAGCATTTGGCGTCTGGGGTGAAAAGTCGTTTATGGGCAAAACCTATGACGGCATCCACCGTATCAGCTTCCTTATTGATGCTGACGGTAAAGTCGAGCATGTGTTTGATGATTTCAAAACCAGCAATCACCACGATATTGTGCTCGCCTGGCTGAAAGAAAACGCCTGATCGCCACACCTTCCTCTTAGGGCTGCCCGACCGGGTCGCCCTCCACCTTCACTGCAATATTTGAACTCCATCACATTTTGTTTTCCCCGCTCGTCACTCGTGTCGACAGGTTATTTTTCGTTCTGACCTGACCATCACTTTTGTTCGCCCTCACGCCGCAATTAAATACAACCAATTGAAATTTAATCAATTTTAATCCTGGCACATCTTATGCTTAAGCAGGCTCAACGTTTTAGCTTTTCTTTCAAGGAGCCGACATGAACCGCTTTGTGATTGCCAATCCCGAGTGGTGTATAGGATGCAATACCTGCCTTGCTGCGTGTTCGGATGTGCATAAAATTCAGGGGTTGCAGCAGCATCCCCGGTTGACGCTGGTGCGAACGGAAACCCAAACCGCACCGGTTCTCTGCCGCCACTGCGACGATGCCCCCTGCAAACAGGTGTGCCCGGTCAACGCCATTTCGTTTCAGGATGACGCTGTGTATCTCAATGAAACGCTGTGTATTGGCTGCAAATTGTGTGGGTTGGTGTGCCCCTTCGGCGCCATCACTCCGTCCGGCAGTCGTCCACTGAATATTCCCGCCCGCTACGAGCACCACATTCCTGAGGAGCAATTACGGGATGTCCCCGGCAGTGCGCAAACGGATCACCCCTTTTTACGCTGGAACGCAGGTGTGCAAACCATCGCTGTGAAATGCGATCTGTGCCACTTCCTGCCTGAGGGACCTTCCTGCGTGCGCGCCTGCCCAACAAACGCGCTGCATCTGGTGACCGACGTCTCCCTGCATAAACAGCTCAAAACACGCAGAGAGCTGGCCGCCCTCAGTTCGACAGATCTGACTTTTGCTTCCCTTCCCTCATCGTCGGAGCAACGCTAATGGATGCCCTGCAATTACTGATGTGGTCAATTGTGCTATACGTTGCCGGCGGGGTCGCCTCACTGTTGCTTGCCCGCCAACAAGCGCTGGCGATCAAGGTCGCGGGGATTTCCGCGATGATCGGCGGCGCGCTTGGCGTACTCAGCGCGCTGGCAGCGCTCAGCGTTGGAGAACCCTTAAGCTGGCAGGCCGCAGGTCCGTTCAGCTTTGCGCATTTCGTTGTCCGCATGGACAGCCTCAGCGCCTTTATGGTGCTGGTGATCTCCCTGCTGGTCACGTTCTGCGGACTCTACTCCCTCTCTTATGTGCGTGAGTATCTCGGCAAAGGACCTGGGGCGATGGGATTCTTTATGAACCTGTTTATCGCCTCAATGGTCGGGCTGGTGGTGATGGATAACGCCTTCTGGTTCATCGTGCTGTTTGAAATGATGTCCCTCGCGTCGTGGTTCCTGGTGATCACCGACCAGGATGAAGAGTCGATTCACGCCGGGCTGCTTTACTTCTTTATTGCCCATGCCGGTTCCGTGCTGATCATGATCGCCTTCTTCCTGATGTGGCGGCAGAGCGCCAGCCTGGATTTTGCCAGCTTCCGCACCTTATCGCTGACGCCCGGCACGGCATCGGCGGTCTTCCTGCTGGCCTTCTTTGGCTTCGGCGCAAAAGCGGGGATGTTGCCGTTACACAGTTGGTTACCGCGTGCACACCCGGCAGCGCCTTCGCATGCCTCGGCACTGATGTCCGGTGTGATGGTTAAAATCGGTATTTTCGGCATCATCAAAGTCGGCATCGATCTGCTTGGTCATAGCGGCATTCCGTTGTGGTGGGGCGTACTGGTGCTGGCGTTTGGCGCGGTCTCTTCGGTGCTGGGCGTGCTGTACGCCCTGGCGGAACACGATATCAAACGCCTGCTGGCGTGGCACACCGTTGAGAACATCGGCATTATCCTGATGGGCGTGGGTGTCGGTATGGCGGGCATTGCGCTGCACCAGCCGGTGATCGCCGCCGTCGGCTTATTGGGCGCTCTGTTTCACCTGCTTAACCACGCGCTGTTCAAAGGACTGCTGTTTCTCGGTTCCGGGGCCATTATCTATCGTCTGCATACACGCGATATGGAGAAAATGGGCGCGCTGGCCAAACGCATGCCGTGGACAGCAGGCGCATTTCTGGTGGGGTGTCTCGCCATTTCCGCCATGCCGCCGCTCAACGGGTTTATCAGCGAGTGGTACACCTATCAGTCTCTGTTTTCACTGACCCGCATTGACGCCATCATTCCACGCCTTGCCGGCCCGATTGCCATCGTGATGCTGGCGATCACCGGGGCGCTGGCAGCAATGTGCTTTGTCAAAGTGTACGGTGTCAGTTTTTGCGGCAATCCCCGCAGCGAAAAAGCCGATCAGGCGCGGGAAGTGCCCTGGCCGATGGTCGTCGCCATGTGTGCGCTGGCGCTACTGTGCGTATTGACCGGCGTCGGCGCGAGCGTTGTTGCGCCGCATCTGATGCAGATTGTCCTTACGTTAACCCCTCCCGCCACGCTGGCGGTGGCCCAGGGCGCAACGCTGATTCCCGGCGATGTGCAGCAAGCCATGCTCACACCATCGACGGTGTTCCTGTTGTTGTTAGTGCTGCCACTGCTGCCCGCCGTATTGTGGTATGTCAATCGCCAGACGCGCGGGGCATATCGCCGCAGTGGTGATGCCTGGGCTTGCGGTTACGCGTGGGAAAAAGGCATGGCCCCGTCGGCAGGCAGTTTCACCCAACCATTACGGGTGATGTTCGGCCCGCTCTATCGCCTGCGCCAACAGCTCGATCCGGCGCAACCGCTCCAGCGAAGCCTTGGCGGCATTACCCAGGCGGCAACCCGCACGGAACCGTTCTGGGACGAGAAAATTATCCGCCCGTTGGTGCGTATCACCCGGCGCATTGCACAGGTTGTACAGCATCTGCAAAGCGGAGATTTCCGGCTCTACTGCCTGTATATGATCGCCGCGCTGGTGGCCCTGTTGCTGACGATTGCGCTGTAAGGAGAAAAGACAATGTTAGAACAGACGTCTGCATGGTCAATGGGGGTCTTCGCCCTTTGTCAGGCAATTCTGCTGCTGGCGCTGACCCCGCTATTTACCGGTATTTCCCGCCAGATCCGCGCACGCATGCACTCCCGCCGCGGGCCGGGCATCTTGCAGGATTACCGCGACTTACAAAAACTGCTGAAGCGCCAGGCGGTCGCACCAGCCTCATCCGGGCTGATGTTTCGCGCCATGCCGTGGGTGCTGCTCAGCAGCATGTTGCTGGTGGCGATGACCCTGCCGCTGTTTATTCGCACCTCGCCTTTCGCCGGTGCGGGCGATTTGATCACCTTAATTTACCTCTTCGCCCTGTTCCGTTTCTTCTTTGCGCTCTCCGGGCTGGATACCGGCAGCCCCTTCTCCGGGCTTGGCGCCAGCCGCGAGCTGACGTTGGGCATTCTGGTTGAACCGATGTTGATCCTCTCGTTACTGGTGCTGGCCCTGCTGGCCGGTTCCACCAACATCAGCACTATCAGCACGACGCTGGCGGCGGGCTGGATCTCCCCGGTAGCGACGTTGCTGGCATTGCTGGCTTGTGGGTTCGCCTGTTTTATCGAGATGGGCAAGATCCCCTTCGATGTGGCGGAAGCCGAACAAGAGTTGCAGGAAGGGCCGCTCACCGAATACTCCGGTGCGGGCCTGGCGCTGGTGAAATGGGGCGTGGGCCTGAAACAAGTGGTGATGGCCTCCCTGTTCCTCGCGCTGTTTTTCCCTTTTGGTAATGCCGTCACCCTGAGCATCGGCGCAATGGTGTTGTCGCTGGTCATCACGCTGCTCAAACTGCTGGTGGTGTTCACGCTGGCGTCGCTGGTGGAAAACGCGCTGGCGCGCGGTCGCTTTTTGCTGACGCATCACCTGACCTGGCTCGGCTTCAGTCTGGCTGCGCTGTCATACGTTCTCTGGCTAACCGGTTTGTAAGGAGCACTGGAACATTATGGAAACTCTCGCTCTGACGACGCTGCTGTTGCCCTTTGTTGGCGCGCTGGTCGTCTCTCTGGCGCCCCGGCAAACCGCTCCGCGACTGGCGACCCTGTTTGCGCTGCTGGCGACCGTTGCAACGCTTTCGCTGGCGCTGAATTTCTACACTGCGGGCAGCGAAACCGTCGACATCCCGCTATTGGCGGCAGGACGGGTGGCGCTGTTCGGTTTGCAGGTTGACCGCATCAGCACGTTGATTCTGTTTGTAGTGGTATTTCTCGGCCTGCTGGTAGCGCTCTACTCCACCGGTTACCTGACCCGCGGCAACCGCGAGCATCCGCATGACGGCAGCAACCGTTACTACGCGTTTTTACTGATTTTTATCGGTGCGATGTCCGGTCTGGTGCTCTCCTCCACGCTGCTGGGGCAATTGCTGTTTTTCGAAATCACCGGCGGATGTTCCTGGGCGCTGATCAGCTACTACCAGAGTGAAAAAGCCCAGCGCTCAGCGATGAAAGCGCTGCTTATCACCCACGTCGGGTCACTGGGTTTGTATCTGGCGGCCGCCACGCTGTTTCTCAATACCGGCACCTTTGCACTGAGCGCCATCAGCCAGTTACAGGGCCCAGCTGCGTATCTGGTGTATGGCGGCATCCTCTTTGCCGCATGGGGTAAATCAGCCCAGTTGCCGTTGCAGGCCTGGCTGCCGGACGCCATGGAAGCGCCAACCCCGGTCAGTGCGTACTTACATGCCGCGTCAATGGTGAAGGTCGGCGTCTATATTTTTGCCCGCGCCATCGCTGAGGGCGGTGAAATTCCTCATGTTATAAGTTGGGTTGGCGTGGGAATGGCGACCCTGACGCTGGTGTACGGCTTTTTAATGTACCTGCCGCAAAAAGACATGAAGCGCTTACTGGCATGGTCGACCATCTCGCAGCTGGCGTGGATGTTCCTTGCCTTGTCGCTTTCTACCTTCGGTTCGAAGATGGCGTTCAACGCGGGGATTGTTTACATCTTCAACCATGCGTTCGCTAAAAGCCTGTTCTTCCTCGTTGCCGGCGCGCTCAGCTACAGCTGTGGCACCCGTCTGCTGCCACGTTTGCGCGGCGTGATGCACACACTGCCGCTGGCAGGCATCGGCTTTTGCGTGGCCGCCCTGGCGATCACCGGCGTTCCACCTTTCAACGGTTTCTTCAGTAAGTTTCCGCTCTTTGCCGCCGGGTTCTCCCTTTCCAGCCAGTACCCGATTCTGCTGCCGGTGATGATACTGGCGCTGGTGGAATCGGTCGCCAGCTTCGGCTGGTTTATTTACTGGTTCGGGCGTGTGGTACCGGGTGAACCCAGCGAAGAGGTGGCGCAGGCCGCGCCACTGCCCTACGCCATGCAGCTGGTGCTGGTGGTTCTGATTGTGATGTCGCTGTGCTCAAGCGTGATTGCTTCGGCGTGGCTTGGATAAGGGAGTCGATGATGACCGGAACATTGATAGTCAACAATCTGGCGGGGTTGATGATGTTTACCTCGCTGCTGGTCACCTGCGCCAGACGCTATTCCGTCTCCTGCTGGTTGTATGCCCTGCAATCGCTGGTGCTGGTGTCCCTCTTTTTTACCCTCTCGCAGTTACTCCATGCAGAGCAGTTGCTGATGTGGTCGTTTAGCGCCTTTTTCACCAAGGTGCTGCTGGTGCCGCTGATCATGGGTTATGCGTTTCGCAAAATGGCGCCTGATGGCGAAGGCGGCAGACTGTTCGGCCCGGCCGCGTTGGTGCTGATGGCCGCTGCCATCGTACTGCTGTGCTGGTTTGTGGTGCGCCCGGTGCAGTTGCCGATAGTCGCGCAACTGAAACCGGCGCTGGCGGTTGCCCTTGGTCATTTTCTACTGGGGTTACTGTGCATCATTAGCCAGCGCAACATCCTGCGTCAGGTGTTTGGCTACTGCCTGATGGAAAACGGCTCGCATCTGGTGCTGGCACTGCTGGCCTGGCGTGCACCGGAGCTGGTAGAGATTGGCATCGCCACAGATGCCATTTTTGCCGTGATCGTGATGGCGTTGCTGGCGCGCAAAATCTGGCGTACCCACGGCACGCTGGATGTTAACAATCTCACCGCGCTGAAGGGGTAACGCCATGAGTCATGCCTTGATGTTCACGCTGTTGCTGCTGACGCCGCTGGTGGTCTCCGTGCTCTGTTTCACCTGTCGCCTGAGCGGCGCAGCAGCCCGTAATCTGGTGACCACTGTCCACACGTTTGGGATCACTATCCTATTGTTTATTGCCCTGTGGACGGTAGCGGAGGCGGTAGGCGAAGGTGAAATTTTCGCGGCACATCGCTGGCTGCACATTGACAGCCTCAGCGGGTTATTCCTGTCATTGCTGGGCATTATCGGTTTTCTTACCGGTCTCTACTCCATAGGTTATATGCGCCATGAGGTGGATCACGGCGAAATCACCGTTCCCACGCTGTGCAACTATTATGGCTTCTTTCACCTGTTTTTGTTCACCATGTTGCTGGTGGTCACCAGCAATAACCTGATTGTGATGTGGGCGGCCATTGAAGCCACTACCCTCAGTTCGGCGTTTCTGGTGGGAATTTACGGTCAGCGTTCGTCGCTGGAAGCCGCATGGAAATACATCATTATCTGTACCGTTGGCGTTGCGTTTGGCCTGTTCGGCACGGTGCTGGTTTATGCCAACGCTGCCAGTTTTATGGCACAGCCGGATCATGCGATTTTCTGGACCGAAGTGCTGAAAGAGAGCAGCAAACTGGATCCGACGTTAATGGTGCTGGCTTTCGTCTTTGTGCTGATAGGCTTCGGCACCAAAACCGGCCTG
The DNA here is from genome assembly GCF_039871955.1 of Kosakonia sp. WA-90. Taxonomy (NCBI): domain Bacteria; kingdom Pseudomonadati; phylum Pseudomonadota; class Gammaproteobacteria; order Enterobacterales; family Enterobacteriaceae; genus Kosakonia; species Kosakonia sp. WA-90. The sequence continues at coordinate 113,940 of NZ_JBDPLJ010000002.1, read as the reverse complement.
TTCCCGATGCATGCCTGGCTGCCGGATGCGCACAGTGAAGCCCCCAGTCCGGTCAGCGCCCTGCTATCGGCGGTGTTGCTGAACTGCGCGCTGCTGGTATTGATCCGTTATTACATCATCATCTGCCATGCGATTGGCGATACCTTCCCGAACAGGCTGCTGCTGATATTTGGCATGCTGTCGGTGGCGGTGGCGGCGTTCTTTATCCTCGTGCAACAGGATATGAAACGCCTGCTGGCCTACTCCAGCGTCGAGAACATGGGGCTGGTGGCGGTGGCGCTGGGTATTGGCGGACCGCTCGGTATTCTGGCGGCGTTGCTGCATACGCTGAACCACAGTCTGGCCAAAACATTGCTGTTCTGCGGTTCAGGTAATGTGCTGTTGAAATACGGCACCCGCAACCTGGATGTGGTGTGCGGCATGCTAAAAGTGATGCCGTTTACGGCGGTACTGCTTGGCGGCGGCGCACTGGCGCTGGGCGGCATGCCCCCCTTTAACATCTTTCTTAGCGAGTTTATGACCGTCACCGCAGGCCTGGCGGCGGAGCACCTGGTCGTCACTATCGTGCTGTTGCTGTTGCTTACGCTGGTGCTCGGTGGGCTGGTGCGCATGGTCGCCAAAGCGCTGTTCGCGACGCCGCCGCAGCAAGTCGCCACCGGTGAACTCGGCTGGCTGACTACCCTGCCAATGGTGATTTTACTGGTGATGATGCTGGTGATGGGAACGCATATTCCGCAGCCAGTCAGCCGCTTACTGGCCAACGCGTCCAGCCTTGTTCTGTCCGGCAACGATCAACCATCCACCCCATTTAGCTGGCTGTGGGCCTCGTTTGAGACCACCGCCGCGCCCGTAACGTCACCGCGTGTTCAGGGAGAGTGAAAGTGAGTTATTTAGCCAGTGTGAATCTGCAACAACCCCGCGGCACAGCCTGTCTTGCTGCATTAAAACAACAGTTCCCCGGCGCGGTGCTGGATGAAGAGCGTCAGACCTTTGAACAGGTCACCATTACGGTGAAACTCAATCTGTTGCCGGATATTGTGCACTATCTTTACTACCAGCATGACGGCTGGCTTCCGGTGCTGTTTGGTAATGATGAACGGACCCTGAACGGCCACTACGCGGTCTATTACGCCCTGTCGATGGAAGGGGCGGAAAAGTGCTGGATCGTCGTCAAAGCGCTGGTGGACGCGCAAACCCGTGAGTTCCCGTCGGTGACGCCACGCGTACCGGCGGTGGTATGGGGCGAGCGCGAAATCCGCGATATGTATGGTCTGATCCCGGTGGGTCTGCCGGATCAACGCAGGCTGGTGCTGCCAGATGACTGGCCGGATGATTTGCATCCGCTGCGCAAAGACACCATGGATTACCGCCTGCGTCCGGAACCCACCAGCGAGACGGAAAACTACTCGTTTGTTAACGATGGCGGCAGCTCGGCGCGCATTGTCCCCATTGGGCCGCTGCACATTACCTCTGATGAACCCGGTCACTTTCGTCTGTTCGTTGACGGGGAACGGATTGTCGATGCCGACTACCGTCTGTTCTATGTGCACCGCGGTATGGAAAAACTGGCGGAAACCCGGATGGGCTATAACGAGGTCACGTTCCTCTCGGACAGGGTGTGCGGGATTTGCGGGTTTGCCCACAGCGTGGCCTATACCACTTCGGTGGAAAATGCCCTCGGCATCGTTGTGCCACAACGTGCGCACACCATCCGCTCAGTGCTACTGGAAGTGGAGCGCCTGCACAGCCATCTGCTGAATATCGGCCTTTCCAGCCACTTTGTCGGCTTCGATACCGGGTTTATGCAGTTTTTCCGCATCCGTGAAAAATCAATGACCATGGCGGAGTTGCTGACCGGCTCGCGTAAAACCTACGGTCTTAACCTGATTGGCGGCATCCGTCGTGACATCCTGAAAGAGCAGCGCGTGAAGACCATTCAATTGGTGAAAGAGATGCGCGCGGAAGTCTCACAACTGGTGGATATGCTGCTCTCCACGCCCAACATGGCGCAGCGCACCCAGGGCGTTGGTGTGCTTGATCGTCAGGTCGCGCGGGATTACAGCCCGGTCGGCCCGCTGATCCGCGGCAGCGGTTTCGCCCGCGATTTACGCTTCGATCATCCCTATGCCGATTACGGTAGCCTGCCCAAAACCCTGTTCACCTGGCCGGATGGCGACGTGTTCTCCCGCGTGATGGTGCGGGTAAAAGAGGTGTTCGACTCGCTTTCGATGATCGAGTTTGCCCTCGATAACCTGCCTGATACCCCGTTGCTCACAGAAGGCTTCAGCTATCAGCCGCATAAGTTCGCCCTCGGCTATGTTGAAGCGCCGCGTGGCGAAGATGTGCACTGGAGCATGCTGGGTGATAACCAGAAGCTGTATCGCTGGCGTTGCCGTGCGGCGACCTACGCTAACTGGCCGGTGCTGCGCTATATGCTGCGCGGCAATACCGTTTCCGATGCGCCATTGATTATCGGCAGTCTCGATCCCTGTTACTCCTGTACCGACCGGGTCACGCTGGTCGACGTGCGCAAACGTAAATCGACCACGGTGCCCTATAAAGAGATCGAACGTTACGGCATTGAACGTCGCCATTCGCCGCTGAAGTAAGGAAAGAAACGATGCTGAAATTGTTGAAAACCATCCTCAGGGCGGGCGAAGTCACGGTGAAATACCCGTTCGCGCCGCTGGAGGTTTGCCCGGGATTTCGCGGTAAACCGGAGCTGGATCCCCAGCAGTGCATCGCCTGTGGGGCCTGCACGACCGCCTGCCCGGCGAATGCGCTAACCATGGAAACCCTCGCCGACGAGAACAGCCGCACCTGGCAACTGTTTATTGGCCGCTGTATTTATTGCGGACGCTGCGAAGAGGTGTGCCCGACACGCGCTATCCACCTCTCTGAAGAGTTTGAACTGGCAGTGACCAACAAAGCGGATTTGTACGTGCGGGCCACTTTTCGCTTGCAGCACTGTAGCAGGTGCGGTGTGCCTTTCGCACCGGAGAAATCCGTTGCGCTGGCGGTGGAGTTGCTGACCCTCAATCAGAATGCCCCTGAACTTGCCGACACACTCCGCGCTCAGGCCTCTATTTGCCCGGCGTGCCGACGTCGCGACGCACTGGAGCACCGCGGCAGTGTCAATGTTCATTACTATCTTGAGGAGCAAGCATGAGTTCCGATCTCAAGGTGCTGACCCAGCATGTCAGCCAGCCGGTTCAGCTTGATGAATCGGCACAGAAAATCAAACAATTGCTACTGCGCGACATCCAGCGCTCCGCCTATGTTTACCGCGTTGACTGCGGTGGCTGTAACGGCTGTGAAATCGAAATCTTCGCCGCTATCACCCCGCTGTTTGATGCGGAGCGTTTTGGTATCAAGGTGGTAGCGTCACCGCGCCATGCCGACATTTTGCTGTTTACCGGCGCAGTCACGCGCGCCATGCGTATGCCAGCCCTGCGCGCCTGGGAGGCGGCTCCGGATCATAAAATCGCCATCTCTTATGGCGCATGCGGCGTGGGCGGCGGGATTTTTCACGATCTTTACTGCGTGTGGGGCGGCAGCGACACCATCGTGCCCATTGACGTGTGGATCCCTGGCTGTCCACCCACCCCGGCGGCGACCATTCATGGTTTTGCGGTTGCATTGGGTTTACTGGAGCAAAAACTGCACGCGGTTGACCACCAGCAAGCAGTCAACGAAGTCGCCAGCGTACGCTGGCCCTCCCTGCCACTGGCACTGCGCGTGACTATGGAGAGAGAAGCGCGGCAACTGGCGGGATACCGTCAGGGGCGTGAAATCGCCGATCGCCTGTTTACACTGTTGAGCAATGGCGATCCGAACCAGAGCACGGCACGCGTTAACGCCTGGCTTCAGCAGGCTGACGATCCGCGACTGACGGCGATTGTGCAGCAACTGATGCAGGTCCTGGAGCGCAGCCATGTCTGACAATCCGGCAAAAGTCATGTTCTGGGCACTGCGGCAAAAGTTTGTCGATGACAGCGTGGAGCTGGAAGAGAAGAGTCGCCAGGTCATGTATTACTCGCTGGCGATTGGCCATCACGTCGGGGTGATTGATTGCCTGAACGTTGTGCTGGAGTGTTCGCTCACCGACTACCAGCAATGGCTGACGCTGCTGGAAGAAGGAACCGAGCGGCGCAAAATGCAGGGGCTGCTGACCTTTGGCGAAATCATCATAGATGCCAGCCACATTGACACACTGGCGCCCGCGTTTGCTGCACTGTCGAAAACCGCCCCCGAGCCGTGGCGGGGATGGAGCCTGCAAATAGTGCAACATTTGCAGGATATGGCCCATGAACCGGCACTCTATCTGATGGTGCGGGTGCTCAATTAGGGGTATTCAGGCAATTAATGCCAGGACGATGACTTATACGTGAAGCTTGTAACACTACGAAAATAGGGGATATTGTACTATCCATACTCACTTTGAGGGATAGCGGGTAAATCTGGAAGGGCGACGTATCCATGATCTTACAAGATAATTTGCAGGCTTCACTACTTCGGGCATTTATCCCGCTGCCGCCCCCCTTCAGCCCCATCCAGTACATCGAATTATGTCTCAATAACACGCACTTCTGGCGCTGCTTCGATGATGGCAGCGTCGAGTGCAGCGATCATGCCTACAACGGAAAAATCAGCGACAGTTCAGTGCATATCGCCCTGCTTAATGAGGGCGAGGTTGTGGAGCTGCGTTTTGTGCGCACCGACAATGGCGTATTTAATGACGCCGACAACGCCATGTTCGCATGGCTGGCGCGGCTGGCGACTCAGGCGCTGGAAGAGCAGTGCTCGCGAGCGCAACTGAGCCAGTCGGTGGCACAGCTCCAGGAAGAGCGCGATCACGACCGGGTGTTGGTGGATATCACCAACTCGGTGTTGTCGCACCTTGATCTTGATGAACTGGTTGCTGATGTTTCCCGGGAGATCCATCGTTTTTTCGGTATTGATAATGTCCGTATCGTCCTGCGCGACACCCTGCACGCACGCCAGTTGATTTGCCATGCCACCCACTTTCCCACCTGCCCGCCGGGTACCGAACAGTACCCGCTGCGTAATGAAAGCCCGTTGCTACTGGCGGCGCTGAACGACCATCGCAGCGCTTTACTGCGCCGGGAGCAGGATGAAGCGCTCTGGCAAAACGATCCGGTATTACAGCAACTGGCGGTTCAGGAACTGGACGCTGCGCTGATTTTACCGCTGGCGTTCAGCCATAAATCCACTGGCGTCCTGCTGCTGTCGCATCGGGATAACAGCGTTTTTAATGAGCAAAACTGTCGATTGCTGCAACAGATCGCCGACAGAATTGGCATCGCCGTCGATAATGCCGACGCGTATCGCCAGGTCACGCATCTGAAAGAGAACCTGAACAGTGAAAACCGTAAGCTGAACGAGCAAATCTTCTCCAGCCAGAGCTTCGGCGACATCATTTACCAGAGCGATGCAATGCGCGACGTGCTCCAGCAGGTCAACATTGTGGCGCTGAGCGACAGCACCGTATTGATCCTCGGCGAGACAGGAACAGGCAAAGAGATCATCGCCCGCGCCCTGCATCAGATGAGTCCACGTAAAGACAAACCGCTGGTGAAAATAAACTGCGCCGCCATTCCCGCCAGCCTGCTGGAAAGCGAGCTGTTTGGTCACGACAAAGGGGCGTTTACCGGCGCGATAAATGCCCACCGCGGGCGTTTTGAAATGGCCGATGAAGGGACGCTGTTTCTGGATGAAATTGGCGATATGCCCCTCGAACTGCAACCGAAGCTGCTGCGTGTATTACAGGAGCGGGAGATCGAACGCATTGGCGGCACCCGCACCATCCCGGTCAACGTACGGGTGATAGCCGCCACCAACCGCGACCTGCGCCAGATGGTAATTGACCGGGAATTTCGCAACGATCTCTTCTACCGCCTGAACGTGTTCCCGCTGGTGCTGCCCCCCTTGCGTGAGCGACCGGACGACATCCCTCTACTGGCACGCTACTTCACACAAAAACTGGCGCGCCGCTTAAACCGCACTATCGACACCATTCCTCCGGACACGATGCGCCAGTTGATGCGCTATGAGTGGCCCGGCAACGTGCGCGAACTGGAAAATGTGATTGAACGCGCTGTACTGCTGGCGCGCGACAATACCCTGAGTCTGCATTTGCATGCTCAACCGGTAAGCATGGTACAGCCCGTGGCACACGATCCCTTCCCGTTTACCCTGCCAAAAGTGGCGGAGATGATGCATCCGGAGCCGCCGGAAAATGACGAAGAAGAACGCCAGCGGATCATCCAGGTGCTGCGAGAAACCAACGGTATTGTCGCCGGGCCGCGCGGTGCCGCCTCGAAACTCGGAATGAAACGCACTACCCTGTTATCCCGCATGCAGCGCCTCGGTATTGCCGTGCGCGAAGTGCTGTAACCCTTCCTCCGTTATGTGAAGTCGTTAACGATCTCCCGATTACCGCTGGTATGCGCTATGCATATGACCGCGGGTATCTCACTTATGTGCATTGAATCAGGAGAATCAAATGGATACCGGCAACGCGTTTGACCTGCGACTTCCTGCGGAAATGGCAAAAGTCGCCGAACAATCTGGTCTGTATAAAGTCACTAAAAAGAAAGAGCTGTCGTTTTTTCTCGCGGTCACGGCAGGGGTATTTATCTCGATTGCGTTTGTGTTCTATATCACCGTCACCAGCGGGCCGGCCCCCGCCAGCGCGCTGGCAAAACTGGCGGGCGGACTCTGTTTTTCCCTTGGGTTAATACTGGTGGTGGTCTGTGGCGCCGACCTGTTTACTTCCACTGTGCTGACGGTAATGGCAAAAGCCAGTGGGCTGGTGAGCTGGCGGCAACTGATCGTCAACTGGATCATCGTCTATTTTGGCAACCTGACAGGCGCGCTGTTTTTTGTTGCGCTGATTTGGTTTGCCGGTCAGACCATGAACGGCAACGGGCTATGGGGATTGAATGTGCTGCAAACTGCCGATCATAAAATGCACCACACGTTTATTGAGGCGGTCTGTCTGGGGACACTGTGCAATTTGATGGTCTGCCTGGCAGTATGGATGAGTTACTCCGGCCATACGCTCACGGATAAAGTGATGGCGATGCTGTTGCCGATCGGCATGTTTGTCGCCAGCGGCTTTGAACACAGTATCGCCAATATGTTTCTGATCCCACTGGCGATCATCATTCGCGATTTTGCGCCAGAGGGCTTCTGGAGCGCCGTACATACCTCGCCGGATAATTTCCCGGCGCTGACCGTCGGCAACTTTATTACCGCCAATCTGATCCCGGTGACGATTGGGAATATTATCGGTGGCGGGCTGTTGGTGGGCATCACCTACTGGATTATCTATCTGCGCAACCAGAACGCTGCACATTAATTCGACTTCCGGGCGGCGCTGCGTGCACCGCCCGGCATCTTTACTCTTCGATAGCCGGTGAGTCCGGCCAGGCGTGGATCACCGCTTTGATCAGCGTGGCGAGAGGAATGGCGAAGAAAACGCCCCAGAATCCCCACAGCCCGCCGAAAATGATCACCGACAGGATGATCACCAACGGGTGCAGGTTGACCGCTTCAGAAAACAGCACCGGCACCAGCAGGTTGCCATCCAGTGCCTGGATAATTAAATAGACCGCGAAACAGCTCCAGAACTCGGTACCCAGGCCAAACTGGAACAGCGCCACGCCAATGACCGGAATGGTCACCACAAACGCACCGATGTAAGGGATCAGTACCGAGAAGCCCACCAGCACCGCCAGCAACAAGGAGTAGTTGAGACCAAACAGAATAAAGCCAATCCACGTGGCGACACCGACCACCACCATCTCCAGCGCTTTACCGCGGATATAGTTGGTGATCTGCTGGTTCATCTCCTTCCATACCTGCCCCGCCAACCCGCGATTGCGCGGCAGTATACGGCGCACAGCATTAAGAAGCTGCTCTTTATCCTTAACAAGGAAGAAGACCATCAACGGCACCAGTACCAGGTAAACCGCCAGCGTTAACAGTCCGACCAGCGAGGCAAGGGAGTATTTGACCACGGAGTCGCCCATCGTCAACATACGTGAACGCATATTCTCCGCCATCGCATCGATAATGCCGGCATCCATCAACGCCGGGTAACGACGCGGCAGAGTCGCGGCAAAATCAGAGAGTTTGTTCAACATGCCGGGCATATCACGGATCAGATTGATGCCCTGCTGCCAGGCTACGGGCATGACCACAAACGCCATCACCAGCAGAATGCCGACAAACATCATCAATACCAGCGTGGCAGCAAAGCTGCGCGAACAGCCGATGCGTTGCAGACGCGCGGTGGGCCACTCCAGCAGATAGGCGATGACCAGCGCCACCAACAGGGGCGCAAGCAGGCCGCTAAAAAAGAAGAGGATACAGAAACCCGCAAGGAGAATGACCAGCAGTGCAATTGCCTCCGGATCGCTAAAACGGCGGCGATACCACTGCATCAACATTTCGAGCATAACGTTTTTTCTTGAGCCTCGTTGGCGGGAGTTAAGGAGTGGAATTGTATCGAAATGTCACAAAAAAGACTTCGCTTTTCGTATCCTTTCGGGGAAACATAACATTCTGCTGAATGGGATTTTCTTCACCTGCCAACGCGGCTACACTCGCAAAGCGGGAAAACCGGAACGAAGACCCCGAACACCGGTCATAATACTACCCCCCAAACACAGGAAGAGGTTATGTTCAGGCAGTTGAAACGCACGCTGGTCGCCACCCTTATTGCTGCACTTGCCACAGGCCCGATAACCATGGCGTTTGCAGATTCGGCAGACAGCCTGCCGGATATGGGAACATCCGCCGGAAGCACGCTCTCCATCGGACAGGAGATGCAAATGGGCGACTACTATGTTCGCCAGTTGCGAGGCAGCGCGCCGCTGATTAACGACCCGCTACTGGTTCAGTACATCAACGGGCTGGGGATGCGTCTGGTAGCCCATGCGGACTCAGTAAAAACGCCCTTCCATTTTTATCTCGTCAATAACGACGAAATTAACGCCTTCGCCTTTTTTGGCGGCAATGTCGTGCTGCACTCCGCCCTGTTCCGCTACGCGGACAACGAGAGCCAGCTCGCATCGGTTATGGCACATGAAATTTCTCACGTTACGCAACGCCACCTGGCGCGCGCGATGGAAGATCAAAAACGCAGCGCACCGTTGACCTGGGCCGGAGCGCTCGGCTCAATTCTGCTGGCAATGGCCAGCCCGCAAGCCGGGATGGCGGCGTTAACCGGTACGCTGGCGGGTACGCAGCAAGGGATGATCAGCTTTACTCAGCAGAACGAACAGGAAGCAGACCGTATTGGGATTCAGGTACTGCAACGCGCCGGTTTCGATCCACAGGCGATGCCTACCTTTCTGGAAAAACTCCTCGACCAGTCGCGTTACTCCACCCGTCCGCCGGAAATTCTGCTGACGCACCCCTTACCGGAAAGCCGTCTCTCGGATGCCCGCAACCGCGCCAACCAGATGCGTCCGGTGGTGGTGCAATCCTCCGAGGCGTTTTATATGGCGAAAGCCAGGGCGTTAGGAATGTACAATTCCGGGCGCAATCAGTTGACCAGCGACCAGCTTGACGCCTGGGCGAAAGGCAATGTGCGTGAGCAGCGCGCCGCACAATATGGCCGGGCGTTGCAGGCGATGGATGCGAAAAACTACGCTGATGCCGCCAAAAACCTGCAACCGCTGCTCAGCGCCGATCCTGACAATGCCTGGTTCCTCGACCTGGCAACCGACATCGATTTAGGCCAGCACAAAAGCGCCGATGCCATTAAGCGTCTGAATGCCGCCCGTGAGGTAAAAACCAACCCGGTATTGCAGCTCAACCTGGCGAATGCCTTGCTCGAAGGCGGTCAGCCCGCAGAAGCAGAGCGCATCCTGAACCGTTATACCTTCAGTAATAAAGAGGATGTGAACGGCTGGGATTTGCTGGCGCAGACCGAAGCCGCGCTGAATCACCGCGATCAGGAACTTGCTGCGCGGGCGGAAGGTCTGGCACTGGTGGGTAAACTGGATCAGGCGATAAGCTTACTGAGTAACGCCAGCGCGCAGGTGAAACTCGGCAGCCTGCAACAGGCGCGTTACGATGCGCGAATTGATCAGCTACGGCAGATGCAGCAGCGTTTCAAACCGTATCAGAAGATGTAATAAGGAGAAAAGATGTCAGACGGCGTACAAATTTACCATAACCCGCGTTGCTCAAAGAGCCGTGAGACGCTGAACCTGCTGAAAGAAAACGGCGTAGAGCCGGATGTGGTGCTCTATCTGGAAACGCCGCCGGATGCGGCAACCGTGCGTAGGTTATTGCAGATGCTGGGGATGTCCAGCGCACGGGAACTGATGCGAACAAAAGAAGATCTTTATAAAGAATTGAAACTTGGCGACAGTACGCTGTCAGAGGAAGCACTGGTTCAGGCACTGGTGGAGAATCCGAAGCTGATTGAACGCCCGATTGTGATTGCCAACGGTAAAGCGCGGATTGGTCGCCCGCCGGAGCAGGTACTGGCAATTTTATAACGCGCCCAGGCCGGAGGAAGTGGCACGAGTCCGGCCGGGTATTACAGCTTGAGGATCTCTTTCACGAACGGAATGGTCAGCTTGCGCTGCGCGGTAATGGACGCGCGATCCAGCTCGTTCAGCGTATCAAACAGGGTACGCATCTCCCTATCCAGCCGCTTGAGCAGAAAACGGCCCACGTCTTCCGGCAGTTCAAAACCCCGTAAGCGAGCACGCAACTGCAATGCCTGCAATTTATCTTCATCAGAGAGCGGTTGCAGCTTGTAGATTTGCCCCCAATCCAGCCGCGAAGCCAGATCCGGCAACCCAAGGTTAAGCTGGCGCGGAGGACGATCGCCGGTGATCAGCAACCGGGTTTTTCCCGACTCCAGAATGCGGTTATAGAGGTTGAAGATCGCCATCTCCCACAGCTCATCGCCAGCGACGCATTCGATATTGTCGATGCAGACCAACGAAAGTTGCTCCATCCCTTCCAGCACATCCGGCACAAACCAGGTGCGCTTATCCAGCGGCACGTAACCCACGGCATCGCCGCGCTGGGAGAGTTCAGCACAAGCAGCATGCAGCAAATGGCTGCGCCCCGCGCCTTCACGCGACCAGATATAGATGTATCCGCTGTGTGCCTGGCGCAGAACGTTTTGCAACGCCGCCAGTAAAGAGGGGTTATCACCCGGCCAGAAACTCGCGAAGGTTTCGTCATCGGGTAAATATAATGGCAGGGAGAGCTGTGCCGGTGTGTTCAGAGGGACCTCAACAGGGCTTACAAAAAACGCAGTGAGTTTATCATAAAATCCCGTTCGGTTTGAACCGGGCGTGAAACCCGGCTCAACCCCACGTAAAAATTACTTCGTTACGTCACTGTCTGGCGCATCCAGCACCACTTCTTCCGGGCGCAGCACGCTAATCAATTTGAAGATCAGGCTCAGGCAGATCCCCACAATGGTCGCCAGCGCCATGCCTTTCAGCTCTGCCGCACCAATGTGCACTTTCGCCCCGCTCACACCGATAATCAGGATAACGGACGTCAGGATCAGGTTTTGCGCTTTGCTGTAATCCACTTTGGATTCGATCAGCACGCGGATACCGGACGCGCCGATAACCCCGTACAGCAGCAGCGAAACGCCGCCCATCACCGGTACCGGAATGATCTGGATAGCCGCCGCCAGTTTACCTACGCATGAGAGCAGAATGGCGATGATCGCCGCACCGCCAATCACCCAGGTGCTGTAGACGCGGGTGATTGCCATCACACCGATGTTCTCACCGTAGGTGGTATTTGGCGTAGAACCGAAGAAGCCGGAAATCACCGTCGACAGGCCGTTAGCAAACATCGAGCGATGCAGGCCCGGATCGCGAATCAGATCTTTTTTGATGATATTCGCTGTGACCACCAGGTGACCAACGTGCTCGGCAATCACCACCAGCGCCGCAGGCAGAATGGTAAAAATTGCAAACCACTCAAAACGCGGGGTGTAAAAGGTCGGCAAAGCGAACCAGTGCGCTTGCGCAATCGGCGTGGTGTCGACAACGCCCATCGCGAACGAGAGCGCATAGCCCGCCAGCACACCGATCAGGATCGGAATAATGGCCATAAAACCGCGGAACAGCACGGAACCAAACACCGTCACGCCCAGTGTTACCAGCGAGATGATCACAGTTTTGGAATCCGCAGACTGCCCTTCTGCAGGCAGCAGACCGGCCATGTTTGCCGCCACGCCCGCCAGCTCCAGACCGATGACCGCAACGATTGCGCCCATCGCAGCAGGCGGGAACATCACGTCCAGCCAGCCGGTACCTGCTTTTTTCACAATAAAGGAGACCAGACAGAACAGCACGCCGCACATGATAAAACCGCCCAGTGCCACTTCGTAACCCAGCGGCAACAGCAGCAACACCGGCGAGATAAAGGCGAAGCTGGAGCCTAAATATGCCGGGATTTTCCCTTTGCAAATAAAGATGTACAGCAGTGTCCCGATACCGTTAAACAGCAGCACGGTGGCCGGGTTAATGTGAAACAGGATTGGCACCAGCACGGTTGCGCCAAACATGGCGAACAAGTGCTGTAGACTAAGCGGGATGGTTTGCAAAAGCGGTGGTCTTTCACTTACCCCGATAGCACGGCGCGTCATAGTGTTTTCCTCTGAGTGTTGTTGTGTATCTCCCCGTCCTTAACGGCGGGCAGTGTTTTGAATCCCAAAAAAAAGCCGACTATCAAAGTCGGCTTTCGATTTTTAAGCAATTACTTCGTACCAAAGATTTTATCGCCGGCATCGCCGAGGCCCGGAATAATGTATCCGTGCTCGTTGAGGCCCTTATCGATCGACGCGGTGTACAGTTCCACGTCCGGGTGCGCTTTTTCCAGCGCCGCCAGACCTTCCGGTGCAGCAACCAGCACCAGCACTTTGATGCTGTGGCAGCCCGCTTTTTTCAGCAGGTCAATCGTGGCGATCATCGAACCGCCGGTTGCCAGCATCGGGTCAACCACCAGCGCCATACGCTCGTCGATATTGGACACCAGTTTCTGGAAATACGGCACCGGCTCCAGCGTCTCTTCGTTACGGTAGATGCCGACCACGCTAATGCGCGCGCTCGGTACATGCTCCAGCACACCTTCCATCATACCCAGACCTGCGCGCAGGATTGGCACAACGGTGATTTTCTTCCCTTTAATTTGCTCAACCTGGACCGGCCCGTTCCAGCCTTCGATGGTCACTTTTTCCGTTTCGAGGTCCGCAGTCGCTTCATACGTCAGCAGGCTGCCCACTTCCGAGGCGAGTTCACGAAAGCGTTTGGTGCTGATGTCGTTCTCTCGCATCAGACCCAGCTTGTGTTTGACGAGTGGGTGTTTTACTTCCACGATCTTCATACTCTTCTCCTTTCCCCAGACAGGTGGCAGCCACAAAAAAAATCGCCGGATTATACCGCTTTTTTTCCGTTGCGCTACAGGCAGGCGCTTGATCACGATCAATCAGACTGGAAAAGAGTATATCGTAAGAATCCTCAGCGCCCCGAAATAATGGACTCGCAAACGTTTGCCTTGGCTGTTAGAATTGCGCCGAATTTTATTTCTACCGCAAGTAAACGCGTGGGGACTGAAGCAGTGACCGATAAAACCTCTCTCAGCTACAAAGATGCCGGTGTTGATATCGACGCGGGCAATGCTCTGGTTGACCGAATCAAAGGCGTGGTGAAGAAAACCCGCCGTCCTGAAGTGATGGGCGGTCTGGGTGGCTTCGGCGCGCTGTGCGCTCTGCCGCAAAAATATCGTGAGCCAGTACTGGTTTCCGGCACTGACGGCGTAGGCACCAAGCTGCGTCTGGCGATGGATCTGAAACGTCACGACACCATTGGCGTCGACCTGGTGGCGATGTGCGTGAACGACCTGGTGGTACAGGGTGCAGAGCCGTTGTTCTTCCTGGATTATTACGCAACCGGCAAGCTGGATGTCGATACAGCGGCCAGCGTGATCAACGGCATCGCCGAAGGGTGTCTGCAATCCGGTTGTGCGCTGGTCGGCGGTGAAACAGCAGAAATGCCGGGCATGTATCACGGTGAAGATTACGACGTGGCCGGTTTCTGTGTCGGCGTGGTGGAAAAGTCAGAAATCATCGACGGTTCAAAAGTGATCGACGGTGATGTGCTGGTAGCGCTGGCCTCCAGCGGTCCGCACTCCAACGGTTACTCCCTGGTACGCAAAGTGATCGAAGTGAGCGGTTGCGATCCGCAAACGACACAGCTTGAAGGCAAACCGCTGGCCGATCACCTGCTGGAACCAACGCGCATTTATGTGAAATCCGTGTTGGAGCTGATTGCAAGCGTAGATGTACACGCCATTGCGCACCTGACCGGCGGCGGCTTCTGGGAAAACATCCCGCGCGTACTGCCAGACAACACCCAGGCGGTCATCGACGAGTCATCCTGGCAGTGGCCGGCTGTGTTTAACTGGTTGCAAAGCGCGGGCAACGTCAGCCGCCATGAAATGTATCGTACCTTTAACTGCGGCGTCGGGATGGTGATTGCACTGCCAGCGGCTGAAGCAGATAAAGCCATCGCACTACTGAACGCTAAAGGTGAAAACGCGTGGAAAATCGGTATCATCAAAGCATCCGATTCCAGTGAGCGCGTGGTCATTGAATGAAAAATATCGTGGTGCTGATTTCCGGTAACGGAAGCAATTTGCAGGCAATTATCGACGCCTGCGAACAGAAGAAAATCAACGGCACCCTGCGGGCGGTATTCAGTAATAAGGCCGATGCGTTCGGCCTTGAACGTGCGCGGGAAGCAACAATTCCCGCACATGCCCTCACAGCAGACCAGTTCGCCAGTCGAGATGCTTTCGATCGCGAACTGATGCTGGAAATCGACGCTTATGCGCCGGATCTGGTGGTGCTGGCGGGTTATATGCGTATCCTCAGTCCGGCATTTGTCTCCCACTACGCCGGGCGTCTGTTGAATATCCACCCTTCCCTGCTGCCGAAATATCCCGGTCTGCACACGCACCGTCAGGTACTGGAAAATGGCGATGAAGAGCATGGCACCACTGTGCACTTTGTCACCGATGAGCTGGACGGCGGCCCGGTGATTTTGCAGGCAAAAGTGCCGGTGTTCGATGGCGATACAGAAGAGGAAATCACCGCACGCGTTCAGGCGCAGGAACATGCCATTTACCCGTTGGTGGTGAGCTGGTTTGTCGAGGGTCGCCTGAAGATGGAAAACAACGCCGCCTGGCTGGATGGCGTCTGCTTACCGCCGCAGGGCTATGCGGCTGACGAATAACGTCTCTGTTACATCACTTATGCCGGATAGCGTCTCCGTCTTATCCGGCTTGTTTATCCCTTCCCCGCTGTATTTTCATCACCTTAAGTCAGAAAAAAGAATACTGTCATACTTTTTTGGCACAGTTGGACATCTGGTGGCAAAGCTCGCCATAATAAGTTGTGTCATACGAAGGAACGCCAGCAACGTTCACCTGTAAGCCGGGCGCCGCGAGAGCGAGATGGACTTGCTGTGTCCCGAGATTGAACCGGAGTGTAAACAGGAATGGGTCAGGAAAAGTTATATCTCGAAAAAGAACTAAGCTGGTTGTGCTTCAATGAACGCGTTCTTCAGGAAGCCGCCGACAAGAGTAACCCGCTGATCGAGCGCATGCGTTTTTTGGGGATCTATTCCAACAACCTCGATGAATTCTATAAGGTCCGTTTTGCGGAGTTGAAACGCCGGCTGATCATCAGTGAAGAGCAAGGCCTTCCGACCAATTCACGCCATCTGCTGGGCAAAATTCAGTCCCGCGTACTGAAAGCCGACCAGGAGTTCGACAGCCTGTACAACGATCTGCTGCTGGAAATGGCGCGTAACCAGATCTTCCTGATCAACGAACGCCAGCTTTCGCAAAACCAGCAGAGCTGGCTGCGTAACTACTTTAAACAGTACCTGCGCCAGCACATCACCCCGACGCTTATCAACCGCGAAACCAATCTGGTGCGCTTTCTGAAGGATGATTACACCTATCTGGCAGTGGAAATTATTCGTGGCGACAATATTCGCTATGCATTGCTTGAGATCCCATCGGACAAGGTTCCGCGCTTTGTTAACCTGCCGCCGGAAACCCCGCGCCGCCGTAAGCCGATGATCCTGCTTGATAACATCCTGCGCTACTGCCTGGATGATATTTTCAAAGGCTTCTTTGATTACGACACACTCAACGCCTACTCGATGAAGATGACCCGTGACGCCGAATACGATTTGGTGCACGAAATGGAATCGAGCCTGATGGAGCTGATGTCCTCCAGCCTGAAGCAGCGACTGACCGCCGAACCAGTGCGTTTCGTTTATCAGCGCGACATGCCGGATGCGATGGTGGAAATGCTGCGCGAGAAACTGACCATCTCCCGCTATGACTCAATTATTCCCGGCGGCCGTTACCACAACTTTAAAGACTTTATTGGTTTCCCGAACGTCGGCAAATCCAACCTGGTCAATAAACCGCTGCCGCGCCTGCGTCATCTCTGGTTTGACAAATTCCGCAACGGCTTTGATGCCATTCGCGAACGCGATGTGCTGCTCTATTACCCATATCATACGTTTGAGCACGTGCTGGAGCTGCTGCGTCAAGCGTCGTTCGACCCGAGCGTGCTGGCAATAAAAATCAATATTTACCGTGTGGCAAAAGACTCGCGCATTATTGACTCCATGATCCACGCGGCCCATAACGGCAAGAAAGTAACGGTAGTGGTGGAGCTGCAAGCGCGTTTTGATGAAGAGGCGAATATCCACTGGGCAAAACGCCTGACCGAAGCGGGTGTGCAGGTTATCTTCTCGGCGCCGGGATTAAAAATTCACGCCAAACTGTTCCTGATCTCCCGTATGGAAGGGGAAGAGGTGGTGCGTTATGCCCACATCGGCACCGGCAACTTTAACGAAAAAACCGCGCGACTTTATACCGACTATTCGCTGATCACCGCCGATGCACGTATTACCAATGAAGTACGCCGGGTGTTCAACTTTATTGAAAACCCTTACCGCCCGGTAAGCTTTGATTATTTGCTGGTTTCACCACAGAACTCACGTCGCCTGCTGTATGACATGATCGATACTGAAATTG
This sequence comes from Kosakonia sp. WA-90, assembly GCF_039871955.1. Lineage (NCBI taxonomy): Bacteria > Pseudomonadati > Pseudomonadota > Gammaproteobacteria > Enterobacterales > Enterobacteriaceae > Kosakonia > Kosakonia sp. WA-90. Next base: position 96,798 of record NZ_JBDPLJ010000002.1, on the reverse strand, counting down.
CCAACGCGCAAGAAGGCAAACCGTCGGGAATCACGTTGAAACTGAATAACCTGGTGGACAAAGGTCTGGTAGACAGACTGTACGCCGCCTCCAGTTCCGGGGTGCCGGTTAACCTGCTGGTGCGCGGGATGTGTTCGCTGATCCCGGATCTCGAAGGCATCAGCGAAAATATTCGCGTAACCAGCATCGTTGACCGTTATCTTGAGCACGATCGCATCTATATTTTTGAGAACGGCGGCGATAAGCAAGTCTATCTTTCTTCCGCTGACTGGATGACGCGTAACATCGATTACCGTATTGAAGTGGCGGCACCGCTGCTCGATCCGCGCCTTAAACAGCGCGTTCTGGATATCATCGATTTGCTTTTAAGTGATACCGTGAAAGCCAGGTATATCGATAAAGAACTGAGTAATCGCTATGTGCCGCGCGGCAATCGCCGTAAAGTACGCGCACAACTGGCGATTTACGACTACATCAAATCACTCGAACAGCCCGACTAATCTATGCCGATACAAGAGAAGACACCACGACCGGAAGAGTTTGCTGCGGTCGATTTGGGTTCCAACAGTTTCCACATGGTGATAGCGCGTGTGGTGGACGGTGCCATGCAGATCATTGGCCGCCTCAAGCAACGCGTTCATCTGGCGGATGGACTGGACAGCAATAACATGCTGAGCGAAGAGGCCATAGAGCGCGGGCTGGCCTGCCTGTCGCTTTTTGCCGAGCGCTTGCAGGGTTTCGATCCCTCAAGCGTTTGCATCGTCGGCACGCATACTCTGCGCCAGGCGCTGAATGCCACGGACTTTCTCAAACGCGCCGAGAGAGTGATCCCCTACCCGATTGAGATCATTTCGGGCAATGAAGAAGCCCGTTTGATTTTTATGGGCGTAGAGCACACGCAGCCAGAAAAAGGCCGCAAGCTGGTCATCGATATCGGCGGCGGCTCGACGGAACTGGTGATCGGAGAAGATTTCGAACCGAAACTGGTTGAAAGCCGCCGGATGGGCTGTGTCAGTTTCGCACAACTCTATTTCCCCGGTGGCACCATTAACGGCGAAAACTTCCGTCGTGCGCGCATGGCTGCGACGCAAAAGCTGGAGTCGCTGGCGTGGCAGTTCCGCATTCAGGGTTGGAATGTGGCGCTTGGTGCCTCCGGCAGCATTAAAGCCGCCCATGAAGTGCTGCTGGCCTCCGGTGAGAAAGATGGCATCATCACCCCGGAACGTCTGGAAAAGCTGGTCGCTGAGGTGCTGAAGTATAAAAACTTCGCTGAACTCAGCCTGCCAGGGCTTTCCGAAGAGCGCAAAGTGGTGTTTGTGCCGGGCCTGGCAATCCTGTGCGGCGTATTCGATGCGCTGGCTATCCGCGAGCTGCGCCTGTCCGATGGTGCACTGCGTGAAGGCGTTCTGTATGAGATGGAAGGCCGTTTCCGTCACCAGGACATTCGTAGCCGCACGGCACAGAGCCTTGCCAGCCAGTACAATATTGACCGCGAACAGGCGCGTCGTGTGCTGGATACCACCACCCAGATGTACGATCAGTGGCAAGCGCAAAACCCGAAGCTCGCCAACCCGCAACTGGCGGCATTGTTGAAGTGGGCGGCGATGCTGCATGAGGTGGGGCTGAACATTAACCACAGCGGTATGCATCGTCATTCCGCGTATATTCTGCAAAACAGCGATTTGCCGGGCTTTAACCAGGAGCAACAACTGATGATGGCGACGCTGGTTCGCTGCCATCGTAAAGGGATCAAGCTCGACGATCTGCCGCGGTTTACGCTATTCAAGAAGAAGCAGTATTTGCCGCTGGTGCAAATTTTACGTCTGGGCGTGTTGCTGAATAACCAGCGCCAGGCGACCACCACGCCGCCGACGCTGCGCCTGAAAACGGATGACAATCACTGGACGCTCAGTTTCCCGTATGACTGGTTCAGCCAGAATGCACTGGTGCTGCTCGATCTGGAAAAAGAGCAGGAATACTGGGAAGCCGTAACCGGCTGGCGGTTGAAAATCGAAGAAGAGCAATCTGACGTGGCGGCCTGATCCGCCACGCAGCCTAATCAAACCTGCGCTGGCGGCGCAATAAGCTGTTCGAGCGGCGCAGGTTTACCAATCACATACCCCTGCAGATAATCGATCCCCAGCGCAACGGCCGCGCTGCGTATCTCTTCCGTTTCGACATATTCCGCCACGACATGCATTTTCTTCATCCGCGCCAGGGTACAAATGGATGACACAATCTGGTAGTCCAGGCTGTTAGAGACAATATTGCGGATAAAACTACCGTCGATTTTCAGGATATCGGCATTCACCGTTTTTAGCCGCGCATAGCTGCCATAACCGGTGCCAAAATCATCAATCGCCACCCGACAGCCCATCAACTGTAATTGCATCAGCGTCTGGTTCGCCTGCATGATGCTACTCAGCGTATTGCTTTCGGTGACTTCAAAAATCAGTTGCCAGGCTTCAATGCCGTATTTGCGCAATAAACGGCGGACTTCCTGGCTGAACTGTTTGCGACATACGGACGCCGGGGAAAGGTTGATGGAAAAACGCTGTGCAGGCAGACGCTCGCGGTTTTGCGCCATAAAGCGCAATACATGCTCAATAACCCACAGATCAATGCGCGACGATAAACCAAACTCATACGCCACCGGCAAAAACACATCCGGGCTGATGCTCTCGCCCCCCTCCTCGGCGAGCCGCAGCAGAATCTCGTAGTAATCGTCACCGCGCACGCCATGGATCCGCTGCGCCATCAGCACAAACTGATCCTGTTCCAGCGCCAGTTGCAGGCGATTCATCATGTCCACTTTCAACCGGAGGCCACGCTGCAGGTTCGTTGCACCGCGGTTTTGCAGATTTTCCGGATGGTTGGTCGCCAGCGACAAATCCGCAATGGTGCTCATCTCACCCAGCAACAGCGATAAGTGCTTCACCGGTGAACGCACATAGCAGTAGCTCAGCCCGACCTGCGGTTGCAGCGGCATATCATCCCAGACAAAGCGGAACTGTTTGATACGCGCATCCAGCTCCTCAATGCGCGTTTGATGCGACTGGGTATTCAGGCGGATCACCAGATCGTGTCCGGAGAGCTGGTACACGCACTCATCCGCCTGCAATAAAGGCTGTAGCCAGTTCGCGATTCGTTGTTTGTACTGAATGCGTAACATCACGCCATAGTTACGCCCTAATAGCTCAAGCTCCGGTATGCGTAAAAAGCAAAGTACCGACCAGGGCGTTTCCGCCAGCGCACGGTTAAGCGCCCGCAGGTTAGGCATATTCGTTACCGGATCGATAAACGCCAGGCGGCGGGCACGGCTGTTCACGGTACGTTGCCGGGTCGCCATCACAGCCATGGCGATAATGATGAACGAGAACACAAGGTAGCTTGAGGAGACGATTGCCAGTTGCACATCGTATGAGGGAAATTTGGGCAGATAGCGGTCAAGATAGTGAATTGAGACGATCAGTAATGGCGTCCAGACAAACGAGATAAAACGATAGCCGTAACGCATCGCGCCCCACAGCATGACCGGCAACAGTAACGATAATGTGTAGTTGGTGCTAAAAATTGAGCTGTGGATGTTAAGCGGCATCAGCAGTAAAAAGACGATTCCTGCAACAATAACCGACCATATCAGCACCTCCACGCGCGTGACTTTTGGGTCGAACTCATGGCGCAACTGCGAGAACCATGTGATGACATAACGCGGATGGCGAATAACGCGGATCACCAGATAACTGAAGGGAACGCCAGTGAGTAACCCAACCAGCAACCCCTGATAATTAATCAGCATGGGTACATTGAGCGCCATCGCATTCGCCTCGCTGAGCGGTACATCGTACAGGTTCAGCCAGACGCCCACTTCAAGGATGATCAGATAAAGGGTGGCCGGGCACAGCGCTTGCCAGAAGATGCGCTGGGATACCAGCAACGATGTACCGTACGACACGCGGTGTCGTCGGCTAACAAAAACGCGATAACCGCCCCAGCTCAGTATCACCGGAACCAGTAAACGCATGCTTTGCAGAAACAAAACGAGCGGTTCGAGAGTGCCGTAACGTAAAACGAGCGCCACTATAATACCAGGCAACGCCGCCCAGCCGTAAAACATCATCAGGCTTATCAGCAGCGCCATCGGCAGATAGTAAAGAATGACATGCTGCCCGGAGACTAAAACAAATGCATTAGCCAGACTAAATAATGGAAACAATATCGAGGGGACGATGAGAGGCAGTGCCCACCACTGATCTTTCAGATGATTATATTTTTTTATCAATGTCATAGATGCTCAACGCAAAAACCTGATCCTGGTGGGCATTTCAGGCAGGCATTCAACCTGGCCATGCCGGGCAAGGGGTACAAATGCCCGAAGAAACCGAAAGTTTAGTGCTGAACAATAACTTATAATTGATATATATCAAGAAAATCTCGGCAAGCTATTTTATTCCACAGCTTTTTTACGTTTGGGCAGAAATAATATTCCGCATATAAATATTTAATTTATCTTATATAATTTCTGTTTATTTTTTATCCATGGCATTTTTGCGCCAGGCTGAATTGACCTTCCCCGGAGTCTGTGCCTTAATGTCATTGTCGCCCGTTTATCGGGCTTTCCTAAAGGAACCATTGTGAGTCAGGCACCCAGTATGCGAAAACGACATCGATTTGACAGTCGCATGACCCGTATCGTACTTCTTATCAGCTTTCTCTTTTTCTTCGGCCGCTTCGTCTATTCCACTATTGGCGCCTGGTATCACCATCAGGGTAAAGTCCAGTCGCAACAAGTCAGCCAGACTATCGATTCCACTGCCCAACGTTAAAATCTAACGCCCCTTTACGACACGCTTCACCGCGTGGGTTTACGCATATCTGAACACCAGATGTTCACTTTTCTGCCACCCGCTGTAACCAGTCGCGGTAGGCGGGAGTGGTATCAGCCGGTAAATTCTGCCTGTGCGCGTTGAATTCATCGTCCATGCCGAAGATCTTCCACACCAGCGGCGCAAGCGAGGCTGCCGGGCTGTTGCTCCCCTGAGCATCGCGCAGCATTTCCAGACTGCGTTGTCGGTACTCAGCCAGGATGTCGGAGTGATAATCGAACGCTTTACCCAGCCCGGAGAGATACATTAACTTTGGCACCGCCACCTGCGGCCATTGGAGCGCCATCTGCAGCGGCCAGTCGAGCATCGCCCGTTCTCCCCACATCGCCTCGCGCGGGGTAGTGTTATTCGCCACCAGCGTCAGGGTGAATGCCTGCGCTAACTCCCCCAGGTAAATCGCCATCGCCTCAGCAGACGGGCGCAGATAAAACGCATCCAGCGGCTGCTGGCGAGGTGCGCCTATTTGCGTAAGTAGCCGTTGCTCAAGACTGAGCACCAGTGCGCCCAGATCCGCCTCCACACAACGTTCTGTGATGCTGGCTTTTTTAGCCCGAGTGGTACAGTCCCACAGGCTCAACGAGAGTTGCCACTCACGCTGTTCGCCTTCACCGGTGCAGCCCATCTCCCCGGTGACAAAGAACTTCATCGTCGGCGGGACAATATCGAACAGTACATGGCCATCGATTTCGCCCCCCATCAGCACAGGCCCTCCCCCTTCCACTACCTGCACATAGAAACGGCTGGCGAAGTCGCTCCAGTAGTGTGCGGCTTCGGCAAAATAGAGCGATATCGCCCGCGTCATGCGACCAATATCATCTTCGCGCTGCGACTCCGTGCGTTCAGGACCGCTCTGCATTTTGGACAAGGCAAAAAAGCCGACAGACGGTGCATCTTCCGTTTTGTGCGCAAACAGCCAGTCGGCTTTACACAGGCCGTATTGCCAGATCGGCTGGGTGATCGCCAGCGTGTTGACCTTCAGCTCAGCAGCATCGGCAGGGGTTGAGGTCGCATCGTGCAGGTTCATCTCCTGGAATGCGCGAGCAAACTCATCAAGGTGAGGCTTCAGAGGCGCATAACCCAGCGCATACATCCGCGCCAGCAGTTTTTCGCCCTCTTGCGCATTGCCCAGCGCCTGCCAGGCACGTAGCAAATTGAGACCCGCCATCGGATCATGACGATGCTCGTCATACACGGGGGCCACCAATTCGACAATCAGCGGGATCTGCCCGTTATTCCCCAAATCGCCGGAAATCATCATCAACGCGCCACTGTCGTACCGACCCCCGGCCAGCACCTCAGCATATAATGCGCGGGCGGCGGCAATATTCTGCTGTTGCAGATAATGGCGCGCCAGCCACAGCTGCGCACGCCAGCTCCCCGACAGCGCCGCAGCGGTTTTCAGCGCTGCGAGCCAGGCCTCATCGCCGCCACGCTCCTGCTGGATAGAGGCCCACCACATCAGGCCATTTTCCTGATTCGGATCGGCCTGCACAGCCTGCCATAGTGTTTCGTCTGCACGCGCTTCTTCACCGCGCGAAGAAAAGACTTTCGCCAGATTGGTGAGCAGCGTACCGGTCGCCCCTGCTTTCGCGATACCCGCCTGCAACGTGTTCTCTGCCGCTGTAAGCTGGCCGTTATCCATCAGTACAATGCCATGAATGGTATGGCTGCGTTCAGGAAGCGGATCGATCTCCAGCAGGCGCTCGGCTGCCTGCACCAGGTCCGCAGCAAATCCATCGTTCAACCCATCGACGATGGCCTGATAGAGTTCGTCAGCGTTATCACGCTTCTGTTCCAGCGAGGGTAAAAACACCTTCTCGCGCCATTCACTGCGCGGGATCTGCATCTCGCGTCCATAGGCGTCATACGCCACGATTGGCTGCTCGTCTTGTGAAGGTTCCGTGGTGTGCGTATTGGTGGCCGGTGTCGGCTCAGAGGCGTTTTTGCCGCTGATGGCGGAGAGCAGGCGTTTAAACATGGCGGTTGCCTTGTGGGTTGCTGACGTTTTGGACAGTATCAGCCTAGACCTTAACCGCCCACTCGTCCAAAAAAAAGCTACTAATTACGAGGGGTTAGTACCCTGCCATAAGGTGAATATGGCGTGATACATACCAGTCAGAATCACAGGCCGCTACCCCTTCGCCCCGTTACGCCGCGCCATGATCTGCTGCGCATACTGCGCAATCCCAATGTGATGATCCTGACTGACACGGGCAATGAGCGTTTGTAGGGCTTCTGGCGAGGCATGGAGTGTCTCTGCTATCAGTTTATCGAAGTCGCTCTGGGTAAAGTTGATACGTACACTCGCGCGCTGGAGCAGCGTATGGGCGACGATCTCCAGCACCGCGCGGCGGTAGTCATCGGCAAGAAGCACATCCAGATCCGGCTGCCGAATTTCAAACGTGAAGTCGAAGCTGACAAACCCGGACTCCACAGGCAGCGAGTAGGTCAGCCGCTCGCCTTCCTGCCATACCTGAGGCTCATATCCCTCACCCATCAAGCGTAATCGTTGCATTGCGCGCTCCGTTCAGCACGTTGACGTATTTTCGATTACATTAACGTTCAGGAAAACACTCAGTAAAGCCATAAGTTATGGTGGCTACCACCGCTGAACGGTTGAAGGATGGCCTCAACTGGCAGCAAAACTGACGCCGGAGTGGATAATGCGCTATGAATTCGTTGAGGTGCTCAACGATCTGATTGATTACTTTTTGCTGGGCGACATCCGCCTGTTGCAGACCTGGAAGGAAGAGCATGCACTTGATGACGATGTGGCATCCGAGTTTATCAGCAATGACAGCGGCGACCGGGCTGTGCAGCAGGGCATTGTCATCCCTCTGGCGGGCATTGAAAATTACCCCTACACCGTGATTTTCACCCTTGCGGATGAGACACCGGAACTGCTCAAGCCGGAAAGCCATTTGCAGCACCAACGTGGCGGCTATGTACTGCGCATCGAAAACCGGCAATTAATGCTGTTCACGTGGCGGATCCTGCAAAACTTCACCGATGCGCAAATCAGCGCGCTTGAGGCGCGCTATCGCCAGCCAGGGCGACCGCAAATTGACCTTGATAACGGCATGTATGAGGTTGAGATCCTCGCCGGAGAAGTACTGCGCGGCGCGTATTACGAGCCTGCAATTGAGTTCGTGCTGAAGAGAACCGAACGCGAGCACGCGACCGCCGATATGGAGATGAACTACCGCTTCACTGTCGACAGCCAGACTTATTAATCGGGACACGATAATGACTTCAGATAACCAGGCACTGCCACCACTTGCGTGGCCAGCATTTACCGACGAAGCAGAGCGGCTGGCGTGGTGGCGCGCCTGTGCGCAGGCTTACCTCGACTTGTGGAATAACCCGCCGCCCATCACGCCTGTGCCCCTCAAAGAGATCGATGCCCTGGAGCAGCGCCTGAACTGTGCCCTGCCCTCCTTGCTGCGTCGTTATCATGAACAGATTGGTGCGTTGGAACTGGCGGAAAGGCTGTGCAGCGTAACGCCCGAGAAATACGCCAGCATCGAACCGCTGCTGAATGCTTATCCCGGCATTAGCGACATCCTGGAAGATGCGCCCGACGCAGAACAACTGTTAGCGCTGGTTGATCAGTTGGTTGCTTTTGGCGACTACCTTGGCAATGGCAATTTGTGGTGCTTCCACCGGGAAACGGGCGAAGTGTGGTATTTCGATCACGACAGTTCGCCGATGCTGACGCAGATCTTCAGCGACGCGGGTCAGTACCTCGACGTGCTGATGTTTAAGTGCCTACTGGCCGCCCACGACGAGGAGGACAATGAGGATCTGCTGCGCGAACACCTCGGCGATGAGATTGTGGAGAAATGGATGTATTGAGAAGGCGGTAATGCCCCTGGCACGGGAGCATTACCGTTTTATGTTTCAGCCTTTATACGCTCTGCTTTTCATATGCACACTGATCGGATTTACACCCCGGATACCGCGACGGCCAGATTACTTCTGGTCGGGTATCTAACGCTTCGGCAATTAACCGCTCCCCTTTCGGCCAGTGCCGGGTTAAGGCATGGGCGAGCGTGGATGAAGCCAGCCCCGACTCACGAGAAAGCGCCGCCAACGATGCCCCTTTTTTCCGTAAACCCGCAATAATATCTGCCGGATGCCAGTCCTGATGTTCCATGTTGGTTCTCCTTTTTGATCAACTGTCAGGACAAGAACTAAAGCTAACACTGATTAAAAGGGGCATCCTTTAGAGGTGCTAAAGAGGAGATATATTTTCTTTAAATGCTAATTAGGAGGAAATGACCACCTTGATGTCCGCTAAGAGCGAGGAACGGACGTCTACACCTCACGAACGAACTTAAATATAAAATTTTTCCAGCTATGCAGCGGCTATAAGGTATGTATTGACATGATATCTATGCCAAAATGAATTAAATTTAATCATTTACGGAGTATTGCACATCATGGCTATTGTGTTTATTCCTGCCCTTGTTGCGCTGCTTGAAGCCAAAGAGAAGGAGTTCGGACGAGAATTGACTCGAGAGGATGTTGAGTCGATCCGAGATAATGCTACTGCTATTGAGTTACCTGTAGAGATTGCCAAGGACATGATCAAAAGCCGAGGCTATCCCGATATTGATGCGCAAAATGCTTGGGATGAGTGGTTACTATATAAAAAACCATAGCACGAAATTCCTCTACTCAAAGCGGACGAGCTAACTGAGTTGAAGGCCCGCTGTGAGCAAAGAACGGAAGTTCGCATTTGTCATAAGCGCGGGGATGCAGGACTAACATTGGCGTGTGATAATCAACCGGGAGCAGTTCACAGCCTGGTGTCAGTCAACATGGTTTATTGTTTTCCTTTCTCAAAAATAGCATGTTGTAAAAAATTCAGAAAAGTTATTTAACTATCTGTTTTTAATTGAGTTATAAAAAACAAATACCATAACTCAACCGAAATCTATCACATGGTACTTTTTCAAACCTGAATTCGAAACCAGAGAGTACCATCAAAAATTCCATTGAAAAAACCGTGCTTCACATTGCTAACAGCTGCCAGAAAGTGCCAGACACAAAAACAAAAAAGCCCACAGTTACGCGGGCTTAGAGGTACTTTACGGCTTTAACGTGCAGGCTGTTGCCAGACGCGAAATCATTCCCACTCAATGGTAGCTGGCGGTTTGCCGCTGATGTCATACACCACGCGGGAGATGCCGTTGACTTCGTTGATGATACGGTTGGACACGCGGCCGAGGAAATCGTACGGCAGATGCGCCCAGTGTGCGGTCATAAAGTCGATGGTTTCTACAGCACGCAGGGAGACAACCCAGTCATATTTACGACCGTCGCCCATCACGCCCACAGAACGTACCGGCAGGAACACGGTGAAGGCCTGGCTTACTTTGTTGTAGAGATCGGCTTTATGCAGCTCTTCAATAAAGATCGCATCGGCGCGGCGCAGCAGGTCACAGTACTCTTTCTTCACTTCGCCCAGTACGCGAACGCCGAGGCCCGGACCCGGGAACGGGTGGCGGTACAGCATGTCGTACGGCAGGCCCAGCTCCAGACCAATTTTACGCACTTCGTCTTTGAACAGCTCACGCAGCGGCTCAACCAGGCCCATCTTCATCTCTTTCGGTAGACCGCCCACGTTGTGGTGAGACTTAATAACGTGCGCCTTACCGGTAGCCGAAGCAGCAGATTCGATCACATCCGGGTAAATGGTGCCCTGCGCCAGCCATTTCACGTCTTCCAGTTTCAGGGCTTCTTCGTCGAACACTTCCACAAACACGCGGCCAATGATTTTGCGTTTCGCTTCCGGATCGTTTTCGCCAGCCAGCGCGGCCAGGAAACGGGATTCCCCTTCCACGTGAACAATGTTCAGACCGAAGTGGTCGCCGAACATGTCCATTACCTGCTGGGCTTCGTTCAGGCGCAGCAAGCCGTTGTCCACGAAGACGCAGGTCAGGTTTCTGCCGATGGCGCGGTGCAGCAGCATCGCGGTCACGGAAGAGTCCACACCGCCGGAAAGGCCGAGGATGACTTTGTCGTCGCCCACCTGCTGGCGGATGCGTTCAACAGCGTCATCAATGATTTTTGCCGGCGTCCACAGCGCTTCGCACTGGCAGATGTCGCGCACAAAGCGCTCCAGCATACGCAGGCCCTGGCGGGTGTGGGTCACTTCCGGGTGGAACTGCACCCCGTAGAAGCGTTTTTCTTCGTTCGCCATAATCGCGAACGGGCACGTCTCGGTGCTGGCAACGGTCACAAAGTCAGCCGGGATCGCCGTTACTTTGTCGCCGTGGCTCATCCACACGTCCAGCAATACTTTGCCGTCTGCGGTCAGCGAATCTTCAATACCGCTGATCAGTGCGCTGTCGGTCTGTACTTCTACCTGCGCATAACCGAATTCACGTTCATTGGAACCTTCAACGTGGCCGCCCAGTTGCATGGCCATGGTCTGCATGCCGTAGCACACGCCAAGCACCGGCACGCCTGCTTCAAACACATACTGCGGCGCACGCGGACTGTTGTCTTCGGTGGTGCTTTCCGGGCCGCCGGAAAGGATGATGCCGCTTGGATTGAAGTCGCGGATCTGCGCTTCGGTGACATCCCACGCCCACAGTTCGCAGTAAACGCCCAGTTCACGCACGCGGCGCGCAACCAGCTGGGTGTACTGGGAACCGAAGTCGAGGATCAGAATACGATGTTTATGAATGTTGTCCGTCATTGACGCTACTTCCGAGGCAAGTTACGAAAGCGCCCGGTAAAACCGGGCGCGAAAATCATTAAGAACCCATACGGTAGTTCGGGGATTCCTTGGTGATGGTCACGTCGTGAACGTGACTTTCCTGGATGCCCGCACCGCTGATGCGCACAAATTCCGCTTTGGTACGCAGGTCGTCGATAGTACCACAGCCGGTCAGACCCATACAGGAACGCAGGCCGCCCATCTGCTGGTGAATGATCTCTTTCAGGCGGCCTTTATAGGCAACGCGGCCTTCAATGCCTTCCGGCACCAGTTTGTCGGCGGCGTTATCGCTCTGGAAGTAGCGGTCAGAAGAGCCCTTGGACATTGCGCCCAGGGAGCCCATGCCACGGTAAGATTTGTAAGAACGTCCCTGGTAGAGTTCGATTTCGCCCGGGGATTCTTCGGTGCCCGCCAGCATGGAGCCAACCATCACAGCAGCTGCGCCAGCGGCGATAGCTTTAGCGATGTCGCCAGAGAAGCGGATACCACCGTCAGCGATAACCGGAATGCCGGTGCCTTCCAGCGCTTCAACCGCATCGGAAACGGCGGTGATCTGCGGAACGCCCACGCCGGTCACGATACGGGTGGTACAGATGGAGCCAGGGCCGATACCAACTTTCACCGCGCTTACGCCAGCGTCTGCCAGCGCACGTGCGCCTGCGCCAGTTGCAACGTTACCGCCGATGATTTGCAGGTCCGGGTATTTAGCACGGGTTTCGCGAATGCGTTGCAACACGCCTTCGGAATGGCCGTGAGAGGAGTCAATCAGCAGTACGTCAACGCCGGCGGCAACCAGCGCATCGACGCGCTCTTCGTTACCTGCGCCTGCACCGACTGCCGCGCCAACACGCAGGCGACCCTGCTCATCTTTACAGGCGTTCGGTTTACGTTCTGCTTTCTGGAAGTCTTTAACGGTGATCATGCCGCGCAGGTGGAAGCTGTCGTCCACAACCAGCGCTTTCTCAACGCGTTTTTCGTGCATTTTAGCGAAGACCACTTCGCGGGATTCGCCTTCGCGAACGGTCACCAGACGCTCTTTCGGCGTCATATAAACGCTGACCGGCTGAGTCAGGTCGGTCACGAAACGCACATCACGACCGGTGATGATGCCGACCAGTTCGTTATCGCCATTGACAACCGGGTAACCGGCAAAGCCGTTACGTTCGGTCAGCTCTTTGACTTCGCGCAGGGTGGTGGTTGGCAGCACGGTCTGTGGATCTTTAACCACGCCGGATTCATGTTTTTTCACGCGGCGAACTTCTTCTGCCTGGCGCTCAATCGACATGTTTTTGTGAATAAAGCCAATGCCGCCTTCCTGTGCCAGGGCAATCGCCAGGCGCGCTTCGGTCACGGTATCCATCGCCGCAGAGAGCATAGGAATGTTCAGGCGAATGGTTTTGGTGAGCTGCGTGCTCAAGTCGGCAGTATTCGGCAGAACGGTGGAGTGAGCGGGAACGAGGAGGACGTCGTCAAACGTCAGTGCTTCTTTAGCAATACGTAGCATGGGCAATATCTCTGACCTGGGGGGTTAAATATTGCCGTGGCATTATACAGAGCGTAACCGATTGCATCCACACTTTTTTAAGAAAAATACTTGCTATCCCCTCGTATCGGGTTACTATCGACTGAATAACCTGCTGATTTAGAATTTGATCTGGCTCACATGTCATCGTTCCAATCCCCTTCCATTTATACCGTCAGCCGCCTGAATCAATCGGTGCGCTTACTGCTGGAACGCGAACTTGGCCAGGTGTGGATCAGCGGCGAAATCTCCAACTTTACCCAACCTTCTTCAGGCCACTGGTACTTCACGTTAAAAGACGACACCGCCCAGGTGCGCTGCGCGATGTTCCGCAACAGCAATCGTCGTGTCACCTTCCGCCCACAGCACGGCCAGCAAGTGCTGGTGCGCGCCAATATCACGCTGTATGAACCGCGCGGTGAATATCAGGTTGTGGTTGAAAGCATGCAACCGGCGGGCGAAGGTTTACTGCAACAGAAGTACGAGCAGCTTAAAGCGAAGCTTGCTGCCGAAGGGTTGTTTGACCAGCAGTGTAAGCAATCACTTCCCTCACCTGCGCACTGCGTTGGCGTGATTACCTCGAAAACCGGCGCTGCGCTGCACGATATTCTCCATGTGCTGAAACGCCGCGATCCGTCGCTACCGGTGGTGATTTACCCGACGGCAGTTCAGGGCGAAGATGCCCCCGCACAGATTGTACGTGCCATCGAACTGGCGAATGCGCGCCAGGAGTGTGACGTGCTGATTGTCGGGCGCGGTGGCGGTTCGCTGGAAGATTTATGGAGCTTTAATGACGAGCGCGTGGCGCGGGCGATTTTTGCAAGCACCATTCCGGTGGTCAGCGCTGTCGGGCATGAAACTGATGTGACGATTGCCGATTTTGTCGCCGATCTGCGTGCGCCAACGCCGTCTGCAGCGGCGGAAATCGTCAGCCGTAATCAACTGGAACTGTTGCGCCAGGTGCAGGCGATGCAGCAGCGTCTCGAAATGGCGATGGATTATTACCTGGCAGGCCGCAACCGCCGCTTTGCGCAACTGAATCACCGTTTGCAACAACAGCACCCGCAATTAAGGTTGGCACGCCAGCAAACCGTGTTGGACCGTTTACAACAGCGCATGCACAATGCGCTGGATACCCAGTTAAAGCGTGCATCTTTACGCCAGCAACGTGTGATGCAGCGCCTGAACCAGCAAAATCCGCAGCCGCGTATTCACCGGGCGCAAACTCGCGTGCAACAACTGGAGTATCGCCTCAGCCAGACCATTCGCGACCGCTTAAGTCACACGCGTGAACGCTTTGGAACGGCTATCACTCATCTGGAAGCAGTCAGTCCGCTGGCGACACTGGCGCGTGGCTACAGCGTGACCACCGCGACGGATGGCAAAGTGTTGAAACAGACTAAACAGGTGAAAGCGGGCGACAAGCTGACCACGCGGCTAAACGATGGCTGGGTAGAGAGCGAAGTCAGCGCCGTCAAGCCCGTAAAAAAACCGCGCCAGCGTAAATCCTCCTAATTTGTCCGTCCCCCGGATCCTGCGGTCCTATACTTTTTGTTGTTCTTTGTTGTTTTATCAAGGAGATCAACATGCATTCATATCGCCCGTACAGCGTTATCCCGCCTTATATCCTTCGCCGCATTATTGATAATGGTTCCGAGCTGCAACAACGTTGCGCCCGCCAGACGTTAACGCACGTGCAAACGCTGATGGCCCACAGCCATGGCAAAGTCAATGCGCCGCTGGTGACCTCCCCCGGTGAACTGGTGCGCGATATCTATGACGCGCAGCAAAAAGAGACCCTGCCCGGTGAGCAGGTACGGTACGAAGGTCAGCCATCGAATGGCGATGTCGCCGTGGATGAAGCCTACGATTACCTTGGCGTCACGCACGATTTCTTCTGGCAGATTTATCAGCGCAACTCGCTGGATAACCAGGGATTGATCCTCAACGGCACCGTGCATTACGGCAAAGAGTATCAAAACGCCTTCTGGAACGGTCAGCAGATGGTCTTTGGCGATGGCGACGGTGAGATTTTTAACCGCTTTACGATAGCCATTGATGTCGTAGCGCACGAACTCAGCCACGGTGTCACAGAAACAGAAGCGAACTTAATCTACTTTGAACAAGCGGGCGCACTGAATGAGTCGCTATCGGATGTTTTTGGATCGCTGGTGAAGCAGTATCACAAACAACAAACCGCCGCCGAAGCAGACTGGATTATTGGCGAGGGTTTGCTGGCAAAAGGCATTCACGGCCGTGGGCTACGTTCGATGTCTGAGCCTGGCACCGCCTATGATGACCCGTTATTGGGTAAGGATCCGCAGCCCGCGCATATGAAGGACTATGTCAAAACCCGGGAAGATAATGGCGGCGTACACCTGAACTCCGGTATTCCTAACCGCGCGTTTTACCTGGCGGCGACTGCCGTTGGCGGGCATGCCTGGGAGCAAACAGGGTACGCCTGGTACGATACCGTCTGCGATAAGTCACTGGCGCAAGACGCGGATTTTGCCGCTTTTGCGAAACTCACCATCAAACACGGCGAAAAACGCTCCGGCAAAAAGGTGTCGGCAGCCATTGAGCAGGCGTGGAAAGATGTCGGAGTATTATGATGAACGAACCGGAATTAACCGACGATGCGGTGGTGGAGTTAGCCCGTGAAGGCGGGCTGGCTTTTATGCCGAAGCTGAGCGGCAAACGGCGAATTGTCATTGCCCAGCTCAGCAACGAGCAGCGCCAGCGCCTGGTTGAAATCCTGCACCAGGCTTTGCCGCTCGGGCAACCGCCCGGGCAGCCAGGTTCACCAGGACGCGGCGACCAGCGCTTTTACCGTGTACAGATAACCTGGACCACGCAGCCAACAGATGTGTTGTTGCTGATCCCGGAAAGTAAAGCCCCTCCCTCTTTTGTTGATCTGTGGCGCGAAGGTGAAGGGTGTATCTGCAAGTCTTAACGCAGGGTAAATTCAACGCGTTTTTTGGAAATCAGCCCGTGGCCGTGCTGACAGAAGAAGTCCACCGCGCCACAGGCTTTTAACACCTCCAGAGGCTGATGACACTCCGGGCAGTTGGCCTGTACTTCAATGTCTGTATCGCAGACGTTGCAGTGGGCGTGCGTTCCCACCTGTTCCAGTGGGTTGTGGCAGGTCGGGCATTTTAAATCCATAACGAGCTCCTTCATGTTTCACTGCAACTATCATACACGGCGGGTAACAAATAATCCGTCGCCTGTTTTATCTTTGGTTTGGTTGGCCAAGGTGTATCTCCGTAAGTGATGAAAAAAATCTCTGCTCGCAAATAACAGCATGTGATAAATAGGGCGTTCATAAATAGCAAGGAGCGGTTATGTCACGGGATTTTAGCGTTTATCTTCATGCTGCAAAGATGCCCGCCCCCCCGGCGTGGAGAGCAGAAATAAAGCAGCAGGGTTTTGCGTGCGATTTGGATGATGATTTCGACCCTCTCACCTTCAGCGGCTTTCTGCCCTGCCCGGTGGAAGAGAAAATATCCGGTTTCGAGTATTACGCGCGCGAACTTGATGATGACGATTTTGCAGAGCTGGATGGCGTGCAACCGTTCAACTACAGCATCACATTTTGTGCCGGAAGCAGACCCGCTGAAACCATGGCGGCATTGGCTGCGGCCAGTTGTCTGACGAAGCTTTCCGGCGGCGTGTTATACGATTTTTATTCCGGGGAGATGATCCTGGCTGAGCACGCTGTGGAGTGGGCAAAATCGCAAACGGCCTGACCATAACAGCAAACCCGCCGGATGGCGGGTTTGGCGTGACGCATTACTTGCTTTTCTTAATGTGTTTAATCAGACGCTTACGTTTACGCATCTGGTTCGGCGTCAGGGTGTTGCGCTTCTCTGCAAACGGGTTTTCCCCTTCCTTGAACTGGATACGGATCGGCGTACCCATCACGTCCAACGATTTACGGAAGTAGTTCATCAGATAGCGTTTGTAGGAATCCGGCAGGTCTTTCACCTGGTTACCGTGGATCACTACAATCGGCGGGTTATACCCCCCGGCGTGCGCGTATTTCAGCTTCACGCGGCGACCGCGCACTAGCGGCGGCTGATGATCTTCCGATGCCATCGTCATAATGCGGGTCAGCATCGCGGTGCTCACGCGACGGGTAGAGCTGTCGTAGGCTTCGCGAACCGACTCAAACAGGTTACCGACGCCACTGCCGTGCAACGCAGAGATAAAGTGCACGCGGGCAAAATCAATAAAGCCAAGGCGATAATCCAGCGTCTCTTTAACCTGTTCTTTCACTTCCTGGGTCAGGCCATCCCACTTGTTGACCACAATCACCAGCGAGCGACCACTGTTAAGGATAAAGCCCAGCAGCGACAGATCCTGATCGGAGATGCCTTCGCGGGCATCAATCACCAACAGCACCACGTTAGCGTCTTCAATCGCCTGCAGCGTTTTGATAACGGAGAACTTCTCCACCACATCAGTGATTTTGCCACGCTTACGCACGCCCGCCGTATCGATAAGTATGTACTCACGTTCATCGCGCTGCATCGGGATGTAGATACTGTCACGCGTGGTCCCCGGCATGTCATACACCACAACACGCTCTTCACCAAGAATACGGTTAGTGAGTGTGGACTTACCGACGTTCGGACGACCGACAATAGCCAGCTTGATCGGCAAATCCTGCGGGTTAAAGTCATCTTCCGGCTCTTCTACTTCGCCGTTTTCACGGGCTTCGAACTGCACCCAGTACTCAGCGTCTTCGTCCACCTCTTCCGGCGGATTCAGCTCGTCCATCCACGGCATCAGCACGTGTTCCAGCAGACTGGTCACACCGCGCCCGTGCGATGCGGCAATGGCGTAGATTTCACCGAGGCCCAGCGAGTAAAAATCCGCCGTTGCCTGATCCGGATCCAGACCATCGGTTTTGTTCGCCACCAGGAAGGTCGGTTTTTCACGCGCACGCAGGTGTTTCGCAATAGCGGAGTCAGCAGGCATCAGGCCAGCGCGCGCATCCACCATAAACAGCACCACATCGGCTTCTTCAATCGCCAGCAGCGACTGTTCCGCCATACGGGTTTCCACACCGTCTTCCGTGCCGTCGATACCGCCGGTATCGATGCAGATAAATTCACGGCCTTCCACTTCAGCACGACCGTACTTACGGTCACGAGTCAGACCCGGGAAATCCGCTACCAGCGCATCACGGGTGCGTGTTAAACGGTTAAATAGCGTGGATTTTCCAACGTTAGGGCGCCCGACAAGCGCGACCACAGGTACCATGTTTGAAGCCTCATTACAGAAAATTCATTAGCAAAACGGCGCGGTTTGCGCAGCGTTTTAAAAACAGGAAAACGGCTCCTGCAACAGGAGCCGTTTACGGGAACGACAACCTCAGCGCGATTAACGCGTGATGGCGTACAGCGTACCGTCTTTTGCCTGGATCAGCAGTTTGCCATCGGCAACGACCGGCTCGGTCAGGAAACCAGAGCTGTCGACTTTCTGCTGTGCCACAAAACGGCCGTCCTCGACATTAATCCAGTGCACATAGCCTTCGCTATCGCCTGTCACAATATAACCATTATACAACGCCGGAGCGGTAAGGTTACGGTGCAGCAGATCGCTTTGTGTCCACAGAGTTACACCACCGTCCGTGGTGAGCGCCAGAATGCGGTCGTTCTGATCGATAAGATAGATACGGTTGCCGTCAACGATGAAATCACTGACTGAACCCAGCTCACGTTTCCACATGATTTGGCCGCTGCGCAGATCCAACGCTGTCATGTTGCCATTGTAAGCCAGCGCGTACACGACACCATTCACCACAACCGGCGTGGTGTCTACATCGCTCAGACGATCGATTTCCGTCGGCCCGTTTGCCTGAGAGATACGTTGCTGCCAAATCAACTGGCCTTGCTGCATCAACACCGCACTCACGCGACCATTATCACCGCCAACAATGGCAGCACCAAAGGCAGCAGTCGGAGCAGACTCACCGCGCAGAGAGAGCGCAGGCATATCCAGGTTAACGGTCCATTTTACTGCACCATCAGTTTCATTCAGCGCTTGCAACTGACCGTTGCTGGTATGGATCAGCACCAGACCATCGCTGATGACCGGGCGAGACAGTGCCTCACCGGCCACTTTCGTTTGCCAGGCGGTAGAGCCATCACTGGTGTTCAGCGCATAAACGCGTGCTTTTTCACTACCGACATACACGTGGCCGCCGGAAACAGTCACACCGCCAGAAAGCTGTGCAGCGCGGGTTGAGAACCAGCCATCTTTTTCGGCCAGATTCACGGACCAGACTTCACGACCATCTTCTGCATGCAGAGCTTTCACCACACCATGGCGATCGGCGGCATATACCACGCCATCCGCAAAGGCCGGATGCAGGTTGGAATAGAAATTGCCGATACCGTTGCCAACGGAGGTGCTCCACGCCGTTGACGGCGTAAACTGGTTTTCAACAACCGGCAACGGGGACATTTTGACAACATCTTCTTCGCCATTGAACAGGGAACAGCCGCTCAATAACGTAACGGAAAGCAGCCCAGGCAGAAGTAATTTACGCAATTGCATCGGGTCCCTCTTAGATGGACAAATTATTAATTTTCATTTGCATCATTTCACTCAGCGCAGGGGAAGCATTGTTTTTAATGCCGTTTTCCCATGCGGTGCGCGCGCCTTGTTTGTCGCCTTTGCTCAGCAGTGCCTCGCCGCGTAAATCAGCCACGATAGCTGCCCAGCTTTCGCCTTTTACGGCATCCAGTGTTTTGAGCGCAACATCCTGCTGTTTCAGTTGCACCTGAACACGCGCCAGACGCACGTTGAAAATCGCTTTCAGATTTTCATCGCTGGTCGCCGCGAGCCCTTGTTGCAACTGGGCAGCAGCTTTGTCCAGCTCGTTTTTATCAACGTACTGCTGCGCCAGTTCCAGCGACGCTAACGCGCCGTAGGTGTTTTTGTTGTCAGCGGCAAACTTCTCCGCCGCCGCGAACGACTCGGGTTTGTCTGCCTGAAGCGCGGAAACCGCGTTTTCATAAGCTTGCGATGAGGCTTTTGCTGTATCAGCCTGATGATTGGTCCAGTAGCGCCAGCCAACCAGCGCACCAATACCTAAAACAACGCCAACAGCCAGCGCTTTGCCGTTTTCAGCAAAGAAGCGCTTAATCGCGTCTACCTGGTCGTTTTCGTTTTCGTAAATTTCCACGCAGTCCTTCTCCTTAACGATAATTCACCGGGGAGATTAGCCCAGTAGTGTGCGCAAATGCGCCGCAACGCTGTCCTGCGTTACCGTACTCTGCTCACCAGAGCGTAAATCCTTCACCACAACATTACCGTCGGCGATTTCAGATTCGCCGAGCACCAGTGCGACGCGAGCGCCCCACTTGTCTGCTCGGGCAAACTGTTTTTTGAAATTGCCGCCGCCGTGGTTCATCATCAGCCGTACGCCAGGTAACGCATCACGCACCTGCTCACCCAACTGCATCGCAGCGGATTGCGTATTGGCGCCAGACGCCACCAGGTATATATCGACAACGGATTCTGCTTTAAATTCCGGATTAACTGCCTGAACTAACAAAACAAGTCGTTCAAGACCCATCGCGAAGCCCACCGCCGGTGTGGCGCGACCACCCAATTGTTCAACCAGACCGTCGTAACGACCGCCAGCACACACGGTGCCCTGCGCGCCCAGACTGGTGGTGACCCACTCAAATACAGTGCGGTTGTAGTAGTCCAGACCGCGCACCAGGCGCTGGTTAACGGTATAGGCAATGCCTGCCGCATCCAGGAATGCACAAAGCCCGGCGAAGTGTTCGCGGGACTCGTCATCCAGGTAATCACCCAGTTTCGGCGCATCGTTCAACAGCGTCTGGATGTCCTGATTTTTGGTGTCCAGCACGCGCAGCGGGTTGGTGTACATGCGACGCAGGCAATCTTCGTCCAGCTTATCTTTATGCTGTTCGAGGAACGCCACCAGCGCATCGCGGTAGGTCGCACGCGCTTCAAGTGAACCGATGGAGTTAAGTTCAAGCGCAACATGGGAAGCAATACCCAGCTCACGCCACCAGCGGGCGGTCAGCATAATCAGCTCGGCGTCGATATCCGGCCCCTGCAGGCCAAACACTTCAACACCCAACTGATGGAACTGGCGGTAGCGTCCTTTTTGTGGCTTCTCGTAGCGGAACATGGGCCCGACATACCACAAGCGTTGTTCCTGATTGTACAGAAGACCATGCTCGATGCCGGCGCGTACACAGCCCGCCGTACCTTCTGGACGCAGCGTCAGACTTAACTCATTGCGATCGTCAAAGGTGTACATCTCTTTTTCAACCACGTCGGTCACTTCACCGATCGCGCGTTTAAATAACGAGGTCTGCTCTACAATCGGCAAACGGATTTCACTGTAACCGTAGCTGCCGAGCACGTTTTTTAAGGTGCCTTCAATGCGCTGCCAGATGGCGGTCTCGCCAGGCAGATAATCGTTCATGCCGCGAATGGCTTGAATATTCTTTGCCACGTTTCTTCTCTTTATGAATACAAAAAATGAACCCTCAGGGCCGGAGCGCCTGGCGGGTTCATCATACACGGGAAGCCAGCCGCTTCCCAGTCACGTTATTTTTCTACCTGTTGCACGTCGATGCGGCGCGCTTCATCCAGAATCGACGCTTTGGCGCGAATGCGGGCTTCAAGCTGGCTGATCATATCGCTGTTATCAAGGCGATCTTTGCGCACGCCATCTTCATACAGGCCGCTTTTCTTATTGCCACCTGTCACGCCCAGTGTAGAGACCAGCGCCTCACCCGGACCGTTCACCACGCAGCCAATAATGGAAACGTCCATGGGCGTGATGATATCTTCCAGACGTTGCTCCAGCGCATTAACCGTACCGATAACATCGAACTCCTGACGGGAACACGTCGGGCAGGCGATAAAGTTGATACCACGGGAGCGGATGCGCAGGGATTTCAGGATATCGAAACCGACTTTGATCTCTTCCACCGGGTCGGCGGCCAGCGAAATACGCAGCGTATCGCCAATCCCTTCGGAGAGCAGCAGGCCGAGGCCAATCGCCGACTTCACCGCACCCGCGCGTGCGCCGCCAGCTTCGGTGATACCCAGATGCAGCGGTTGGTCGATCTGCTTCGCCAGCAGGCGATAAGACTCAACGGCGAGGAACACATCAGAGGCTTTGACGCTGACTTTGAACTGATCAAAGTTCAGACGATCGAGATGATCCACATGGCGCATGGCAGATTCGAGCAGCGCCTGCGGCGTCGGTTCGCCGTATTTTTCCTGAAGATCTTTTTCCAGCGATCCGGCGTTCACGCCGATGCGGATAGGAATGTTTTTGTCACGCGCGCAATCAACAACGGTGCGAATACGTTCTTCGTTGCCGATGTTGCCCGGGTTGATACGCAGGCAATCCACCCCGTATTCCGCCACTTTCAGCGCAATGCGGTAGTCAAAATGAATGTCCGCCACCAGCGGAACGCTCACCTGCTGTTTGATCAGTTTAAACGCTTCCGCCGCGTCCATCGTCGGGACGGAAACGCGGACGATATCCGCGCCGACACGCTCAAGGGCTTTGATTTGGTTAACCGTGGCTTCAACATCCGTGGTGCGGGTGTTTGTCATTGACTGCACGGCGATAGGCGCGCCATCGCCGATTGGCACATTACCAACGTAAATCCGTTTCGATTTCCGACGCTGAATCGGAGCCTGGTTATGCATGAAAAATCTCCCGCGTTGCCCGTCTGTTACTGTACTGCTGATTGTTCGGCATTGAGGGTCAGACGCGCAACCTGGTTAGTTCTGATAAAACGACTCAGATCGACAGGTTTACCCTGATACTGGATCTGGACTGCTGACGGTGCGCCGATTTTCAGTTTATACGGTGCCTGGCCCGCCAGATTCAACGTTGCATCTTTACGCTGCATGCCGCTGAACAGTTTTTTGCCAGTTGCATCGCTCACTTCCAGCCAGCAGTCGGCGTTAAAGGTCATCGCCAGACCATTGCTGTTGGCTGCCGCGCCAGCAACGCCTGCCTGATCGGTCGGCAGTTGCCCGTTGTTCGCCATTGCCGCAGGCGCAGAATCAACGTTAGCCTGAGACGGCGGTACCACTGTGTTCTGGTTAGCGGTGTTTGCCGGGGCTTGCTGTGCAACCGCCGGAGCCTGAGCCGTTGTGGTCGGCGCAGGCTGCTCAACTGACGTCGAGGAGTTATCTACCGGGGCGGAAGAGGAGTCGGTATTCAGTGGAACACTCTGTTCGTTGCTGTTGTTAGCATTGAGTTCAGCAGAGGATTGATCGGCCATGGTGCTGATCTCTTCCTGTTGCGCTTTATGGTTCTGCCACCACCAGGCGCCGGTCAGGCCTACCACCACAAACAGCACCAGCCAGGTGAAACTCATCAGCCAGCCGTCGCGTTTTTTACGCGGCTTGCCTAAAGCGAACGTCTGCATCGGGGCCACTTTCGCGGCTCTGACCGGCGCTTGCTTCTCAATCATTGGCAGTAATTCTTCTTCGGGAATATGCACCAACCGGGCATAAGAGCGGATATAACCACGCACAAAGGTAGAGGCCAGGTCAGCGGGTGACCTGTCTTCTTCGATATCGCGTACCGTGGAAACCTTCAGGCACAAGCGCTCTGCAACCGCTTGCTGGCTGAGTCCAAGTTGTTCACGGGCGCTGCGCAGACGTACGCCAGTGGTTTGTGCTTCGTTTTGGTCGTGAGTGGCTTCAGTATTCATTCGCTACAACTACTGGTACGTGAAATTAAACATTCAGGCGCGCGTGACCGCAATGCCTACACGCGCCGCGAAAAAACCGGGTCAATTAAGCCTGGACCCCTAGTATAAGACTGTCAGGCTTTGCATAACAGAACAGCTTTCAGCACTTTTTGCTAAGCCGTTGTTCCATCACTACATACTGCCTCAAAGTCAGGAGAAACGCACCGTAATTATTAATGGCCTGCATACGTACAGGCCAAATATTCGTCATTTTTAGAAAATGCAGCACATTCTTCGTGCTGCGTTTTCGCATTACAGTGACTTCACCGCAATCGGTTCGCCCTGCATACGCTTACGAAGAGTGCGTTTGGTACGGTCGATCACATCGCCTGCGAGCTGACCACAGGCAGCATCGATATCATCGCCACGCGTTTTACGTACAATTGTAGTAAAACCATAGCTCATCAGCACCTTACAGAAGCGATCAATACGGCTGTTGGAGCTGCGGCCATACGGTGCGCCCGGGAACGGGTTCCAGGGGATCAGGTTGATCTTGCACGGTGTATCTTTCAGCAACTCCGCCAGTTGGTGCGCATGCTCAGTGCCGTCAT
Source organism: Kosakonia sp. WA-90 (assembly GCF_039871955.1). Taxonomy (NCBI): domain Bacteria; kingdom Pseudomonadati; phylum Pseudomonadota; class Gammaproteobacteria; order Enterobacterales; family Enterobacteriaceae; genus Kosakonia; species Kosakonia sp. WA-90. The sequence goes on along the minus strand of NZ_JBDPLJ010000002.1, from coordinate 72,328 downwards.
TCACATGATCCAGCATAACGTATTCAATGGTCACGCGACCCTGGTTGGCGTTGGATTTTTCCAGGTAGCGACGCACCGCCGCGAGGAAGGTTTCGATATTGTACTTTTTGTTGATCGGTACAATTTCGTCACGAATTTCATCGTTCGGTGCATGCAGAGAAATCGCCAGTGCAACGTCAATCATGTCACCCAGTTTATCCAGCGCCGGAACCACACCCGAGGTGGACAGCGTTACGCGGCGTTTGGACAGACCAAAACCAAAGTCATCCAGCATGATTTCCATCGCCGGAACGACGTTGGTCAGGTTCAGCAGCGGCTCACCCATGCCCATCATCACCACGTTGGTGATAGGACGGTTGCCGGTCACCTTCGCCGCACCGATAATTTTCGCGGCGCGCCATACCTGACCGATGATTTCTGACACCCGCAGGTTGCGGTTAAAGCCCTGCTGCGCGGTTGAGCAGAATTTACACTCCAGCGCACAACCGACCTGTGAAGAGACGCATAAGGTCGCGCGATCATCTTCCGGGATATAGACGGTTTCAACGCGCTGATCGCCTACCGCGATCGCCCATTTGATGGTGCCGTCGGAAGAGCGTTGCTCTTCAACAACTTCCGGCGCGCGGATCTCAGCGACTTCTTTTAACTTGCCGCGCAGAACTTTGTTGATGTCGGTCATTTCATCAAAGTCATCGCTGCAATAGTGATACATCCACTTCATGACCTGATCGGCACGGAAGGGTTTCTCACCTAAGTTTTTGAAAAACTCGCGCATCTGCTGACGGTTTAAATCCAGCAGGTTAATTTTTGCATCTTTATTAGGGATCGTGAGAGCGTCGTTCTCAGGTATGACAATTTGTTCAGACATAATTTATTCCGGCCTCGTTATTACACGTTATGGCCCCTGGAGGGTTAAAAAGAAGCGCCCCAGGTAAGCGTCTGCTCATCCTGGGGCGCAGCATTGTACAAATTCTGACGCACAGATACCACGTTTGCACGCGGCATTTCACAAATTAAAGTGTAAAACTCGTTACACAGTTTAACGGGTGATTAGCGAGTGCGCGGGCACACTTCGCCTTCAGCGAAGAAGTAAGCAATTTCGCGAGCCGCGGATTCAAGGGAATCCGAGCCGTGGGTGCCGTTTTCAGTGAAGCTATCAGCGTAGTCAGCACGCAGCGTGCCCGCCAGCGCATTCGCCGGGTTGGTTGCGCCCAGCAGATCACGGTGACGCTGCACTGCGTTTTCGCCTTCCAGAACAGAGACCACAATCGGACCGGAAGTCATGAACTCAACCAGACCGTCAAAGAACGGGCGACCTTCGTGCTCAGCGTAAAAACCGCGAGCCTGTTCAACGGTCAGATGCAGCATTTTGGTGCCGACGATTTTAAATCCTGCCGCTTCAAAGCGAGAGAAGATGCTGCCAATAACGTTTTTTGCCACCGCGTTTGGTTTGATGATGGAAAAAGTACGTTCAATAGCCATGATTACCTCTGTAAGTTGTTCTGTTGTCGTACATACACATGAGTATGACCTGGCGCGGATTATAAAGAGCAACGTGAGCGTTGCCTATGGATTAAGGTAACATTTTTTTAAAATAAGACGAGCTTTAGCAACACCCTTCACTAAACTCACCATTTAACAGGTTATTGCACAGTAAACTGCACCGCAGCGACCTGCCCCACGTCATCCATCACCAATAACTGATACTCACCGGTTTTATCAAGTTTCAGGCTTAATAAATTCTCGTGCGGCGACAGGGGTTCACCATTCAGAAACCACCAGCGTCCCCCTTCCCCGCCGCTGCTTTGCACTGGCAACAGCACAAAAGATTGCCCCGGAATACGCTTAATCACCGCGCCCTCACGCACGCCACTGAGTAACAGGGGAGGCGGCGCGTTATCATTACGCGGCGGGCAGTGCTTATCTGCTGGGGGTAAACGCGCCGCCCGCCGTTCTCCTGGCGGTAGCCAGGGTTCAAGCGGCAGTGGCCAGACAATCCATGTTTTCTGTTGCGCATCCGGGCAGTCCGCCGCAACGCGTCGGCCTTCACGGTTTAACCACAGCGGAAAATTGATGCCGTGCATCCCTTCCTGCTCTGGCATCAGCAACGTAGGGGGCTGACTGTCCTCCAGCAACCAGGTTGCCAGACGGCGACGGCAATTACTGTCTCCCTCCGGCAAACTTTGCCCGCCAGGCCAGCAAATCATTCCCTGACTGACGGATTGCGGACGCGGATCGCGCGGTAATTTCCCCTGCTCAAGCGCCGAACGCGCCTGCAGCAGGTTGTTCACCTGGTTAAGCAGCGGTACGGCGCTGGCAAAACCGAACTGCCCGGCGACCGGCGTACCATCTGGCCTGCCGGTCCAGATCCCAATCACGTAGCGGGCATTCACACCGATAGCCCAGGCATCACGGTAGCCATAACTGGTGCCTGTCTTCCAGGCCAGCGGCGCGACCTGCGGCAATACGGCGTCCGGCATCGGTTGCGCTTCCCCGGCCAGAATACGACGAATGATCCACGCCGCTCCCGGCGACATTAACCGTCGTTCCACCAACGGTGCATCCGGCGTCAGGCGCAGTTGCCCGGCTTTACCACCGCGGGCAAAAGTACTGTAAGCGGCGGCAATATCTTCCAGCCGCGCCCCTGCGCCCCCCAGGATCAGCGACAGATTGGGCTCAGCCCCGGTCGGTAAGCTCAGCGGCAATCCGGCATTACGCAAATTACCGGCAAACTTTTTCGGCCCGTAAGCTTCCAGCACCTGTACTGCCGGTAAATTCAGCGAACGCACCAACGCCTCGCTCATGCTGACAGGGCCGTGAAAACCACTGTCAAAATTGCCGGGCCGATAATCCCCGACCCGTCGCGGTACATCCTGCAGTAACGACGCCGGGTGAATTAATCCTTCATCCAGCGCCATACCATAGATAAACGGCTTCAGCACCGATCCGGGCGAGCGCACCGCGCTGACCATATCCACATGGCTGAAGCGACTGTCATCATTGATGTCTACCGAGCCAACCCAGCCGCGCACCTTCATATCAGTATGATCAACGACGATCATCGCCAGCGAACTGCGCAGCGGCAGACGCGTTTTGACGCTCAGCGCCAGCTCTTCAAGCTGCCGTTGCAGCGTGGCGTCCAGCGTCGTGGTGATTTTCAACGCCCGGCTTTCGCCAAGCATACGTCTGGCAAACAGCGGTGCCAGTTGCGGCATTTGCCGGGGTGCCAGCCAGACCGGTTCCTGCCGCGACTCTTTCACCTGCACCTCTGGCCATACTTGTTGTGACGCCATGCGTTCAAGCACTTTGTCACGCGCCGCCTGCGCCCGTTCTGGCCAGCGGTCAGGACGCAGACGGCTTGGCGCTTGCGGCAGAACAGCCAGCAGCGCAGCTTCGGCATAACTGAGTTTTGCGGGGGGTTTGCCAAGGTAAGCCCAGCTTGCCGCGCCCACGCCTTGCAACGTACCGCCAAAGGGTGCGCGGTTCAGGTAGAGCGTGAGAATGTCGCGTTTAGAAAGGTGCCACTCCAGTTGCAGCGCGCGCCAGAGCTGGCGTACCTTGCCGCCGAAAGTCCGTGGATGAGGATCAAGCAGACGGGCAACCTGCATCGTCAATGTACTGCCGCCCGACACCACGCGCCCGGAACTGAGATCCTGCCAGGCGGCACGGAGAATGGAAAACGGGTTAACGCCGGGATGATCCCAGAACCAGCGATCTTCATACTGGATCAGCGCCTGCAAATAACGCGGCGAAACCTCTTCAATGGTCACCGGATAACGCCAGATGCCGTCAGCATCGGCAAAACGCCATAGCGGCGTGCCATCTTCTGCCACCACCACACGCGCGGGATCCACCTCGCTGAGCGGCAGCGGCCAGATTTTATCCGCAGCGATCACCGCCAGCACCAATAACAGGGGCGCCCCCACCAGCCAGCGCCAGCGGGTGCGCATCAGATGCACGATCTTCACGTTACGGCACGATAGTCAGCGAGCCGCTGGTCGCGCCTGTCGCCCGCCACTGCGGTACGTACATGGATTCCACCTGCGGCGCAGGAATCTGGTAATGGCCCGGCGTCACTGCCCGCGCCAGATAGACCAGCGTAACGGGTTGACCTTCGCTTACCGGGACTGCCGCCACAAAGCGATCGTCGCGGAACTCCATATGCTGGATATCCGCCTGCTGCATACGGTTTAGCAGTTCCTGCACTTCACTTCCGCTATCCTGCAAGCTGGCGCTGCTGCTGGCCAGATTCTGGTTTTCCAGCTCCAGACCGGCAGGCAGTAAATCCACCACCAGCGCATCCGGTACATTCTGGCTGGCGCTCACTTCCAGCCATACCAGCACCAAATCGCCGCTTTTCAGCGATGAAAGAGATTTGCTACGGCCATCAGTGCCAAGAATGTTGCGCTCAATGCGCAGCACATTGGCGGAAGGCGTCGGCGCATGATCCGGGTAACCGGCACTGTCCAGGCGTAACCACAACGGGGTTGAACCGCTGTTGGTGACCTGCAATGAAGCCAGCTGATCGGCATCCAGGTTACGGCTCTGGGCATTCTCGCCACCCAGTGCAGCGGCATCGAGCGAGGTTTGCGCCTGCCAGCTACCAGAGGCGTTTTGCAGATTACGCCCGGCTAAAAACAACGCGTTACTCTCCTGAGTCGACAACCAGCGCTGACCGTACGCTTGTTCAGACAAGGTTGTCAGCAGACGCGTTTGCACTTGCGGCAGCAGGTTGTTGTCCTGCAACAGCGCCAGCATCAGCGCGTTATCGCGCAGATCGCTGCCGTAATCCGCCAGCCAGCGGTTGTTCTGCACCCGTGACGTTTTCAGCGCCAGGTTGATGGCCTGTTCACTGCGTTGCGCATCACCCATCAGTTTTAATGCCACACCCAGTTGCATCAACGGCAGCGCTGCTTTGGCCTGCTCATGGCGCTGCCAGACTTCACGCAGCGCACCCAGCGGGGCTTTTTGCTGACGTGCCAGCACCAGCGCTGCATAGCTTTGTACGGCAAATTTGGTGGCAGGAAGATCGTCGCTGTAACGGATTGCCATCGTCGCCGGATCCTGCAGGTAGCGCAGCAAGCGGTTGTTGGCGTTATTCAGCGCATTTGTCGGTACGCTGTAGCCCTGGGCGGAGGCGCTGACCAGGAAGTCAGTAACGTAGGCGGTTAACCAGTACTCTTCTGAACCGCTTTTATCCCACAGCGAGAAACCGCCGTCGTCACGCTGCATTTGCAACAGCCGCGAGATACCCAGATCCACCGCAGCACGGCGCTGCTCGTCACTCTCGCCTTTAATGCCCAGCGCTTTAAGCTGTGCGGCGTTGGTGTAGAGCGACGGGAACAGGCCGCTGGCGGTTTGCTCCAGGCACCCGTACGGGTAGGCTTTCAGCTCCTGAATATAGCGCGCAAGGTTCAACGGTGGTTTGCCGCTAAACAGCACGCGACCTTGCAGCGTTGCCGGGGACATTCCGGCAAGGTGCTGCGCTGGGGCATGCCAGCTCTCACCGGGATTCAACATCGCGCCGCTGTTAACGGTCTGCGCAGCAAATGCCGGACGTACGCCAAGTTTCCACTGTTTCTGCTGTGGCGCAAACGTTTCGCCTGGTAGCATCAGCCCGCTAATTTGCGCGCTGATCTCACCCTCGCCAAAACCGTCCAGCGCACGCACCGGAATAAACAACGTCTTACGCTGCCCGGCAGCCAGTTTTACCGGTTCAGGCTGACCACTCTCCAGCGTCAGCAATCCACTTGCTGCCAGTGCCACATTCAGGGTTTGCGGCTGATCGGTAAGGTTAGTGACATCCAGCGTCAAGCGGGAAGTGTCGCCGCTACCGAGGAAACGCGGCATATTCATGTCGGCAATCACAGGAGCCGCAACAATCACTTTGCCTTCGCTGCTACCAAAGTCTTCCGCCGTCCAGGCTTGTGCCATCACGCGCAACTCACCGTTGAAATCACCAATTGGCAACGTCACCGTGCCTTCACCGTGCTCATCCAGTGTAACGGGCTGTGCTTGCTGGGCAATAATGGTGACATGGTTGACCGGCGGTTTACCGCCACGGTTCATTTCGTCGCCGTCGCCACCAAAACGCAGTGCAGCAAGACGCCCCTGCCCTTCAATGACCTGGCCGTAGATATCGTAAATATCCGCACCGTAGCGTTTCTGGCCGAAGAAGCCCTGCCACGGATCTGGCGTCACGTAATCCGTAATGTTAAGCACACCGCTGTCTACTGCGGAAAGCAACACATTGATCTGTTTAGGTGTGTCGCCATTTTTCACTGCCGCCTTCACTTTCACCGTTAACGGCTGGTTCGGGCGCATTTTTTGCGGGGTATTCAGCGTGACATCAAGACGGCGGTTTTCATCTCCCATCGGCAGATGCAGCAGACCGACCGCGCGTTTCGGCGTCGCGGACTTCGACTTGTCACCGGGGCGAACCACCAGTGTGCTGATATAAAGATCGTGGCGCTGCCATTTCTGATCGATAGGAATAGAGAGATCGAGGCCGTCTGCCGGCACATCAATTTCCTGCCACCACAGCGGGCCTTCAGCCGACTCGATCATTGCATAGCCTTTGCCCGCAGCAGGCGCAGTAACGTGCAACTTGACGGTATCGCCCGGTTTGTAGGCCGGTTTATCCAGTTTCAGGGTGACGCGATCCGGACGAATGGCACCCGCACCGTCGCTGTTATCCTGCCAGCTGTAACCGGCCCAGAAACGCACGCTGCTGATGGTATCGTCCGGCCCTTTCACCTCCAGACGATAAGCGCCCCACTCCACCGGGAAGGTCACTTTACCGGTTTCATTCGCCGCCAGGTTGAGGCTCTGCTCACCTTCAACCAAATCTTTTTGATTGAACTGCGACTGCCAACCCTCACTTTCTGACCAGTTCCAGAAATAATCGCGGCGTTCGCGGATCAACCGTACCTGCAAATCACTGACTGCTTTTTTGTTACCTTTGGCATCCGCATAGACGATGTCGAACGCGGCGTTACTGTCTTCGTCAACGATGGGCTGGTTGACGGTGGTATCGGTGCGATAGTCATAGACCGCTTTTGACGCAAACTGCGGGCGGATACCCGGCAGCGCCTGTGCAGGCCAAATGGCTTGCTGTGCGCGGCGTGTAACCGGGCGACCGCCCGACTCCAGCAGACTGGCCTGTAAAATAACGTCTAACGGCGAATGACTCTCCTGCCACTGGCTTGCGGTGGTGACTTCGCCCTGCCCGTTGTCATCCAGCGTCAGGTGGACTTCATCCAGACTACGACTGAGGTTTTCTTCTGCGATGTCGCCAAACTGGAACCCCGGCAACGCCTGGACAGCTTCGCGCAACGGGCGTAAATAGAGTTGCCCTTGCAACGTGTTGCCGCTCGCTGGCGCACCATAGAGGTAGTGGCCGTTCACGTTAAACACCACGTCATCCGCTGGTGCAATCGGTGATGTCTGCGGGGTGATATTCAGCGCCATGCGCTCCGGCATAAAGTCTTCAACATGGAAGCCCCACTCGCGCGGCTGGTTATCGCCAGTATTGGCGCGGATATGCCACATCCCGGTTTGCGCGCTGGCTTCCAACGGGTAGGTAAAATGATACAGCCCGTTCTGCGGCTGGCTGACCACCGTACGGATCACCTGCCCGTCCGGTTTCACGACTTCCAGTTTCACCGGTTGCGCAGTCAACGGCTTGCCGTCGCTGTCGCGCAGCAGTCCGTTGAGGATCACCGTTTCACCCGGACGATAGAGATCGCGTGGGCCAAACATAAAGAACTGTTTGCTGTAGCCCGGTTCGCCGGTAATGGCGAATTCCGCCAGATCCAGTGCCGGTAATTTCAGGTCCAGCAGCGTGGTTTCACCGTCTTTACGCGCCAGGATCAGCGCCGCTTCTTTGTCGGTGGTTAACGTTGCATGACCTTCTTTGTCACTGGTGGCCTGCGCCAGCGTTTGCCCGTTCTCATTGAGCAGCATCACCTCGATACCGGAGAGCGCTGCGCCGTTTTCCAGCCCCTGGGTGAAGATATCCAGACGATTATGGTAACGGTGAGCAGACAGGCCAATATTGCTGAGCGTGAACAGCGTGGCGGCATTGCTGTAGTTGTAATGACCGGCCTGATTCATTACGGCGACATAGACCCCGGTTTGTTGCAACGGCTGAATACTGCTGAGCGGCAACAGTAACTTCTCACGGGTGTTGCGCGCCGGGTTGAGGTCAAAACGGCCGGTATACACCAGGTCGGCCATTTTCAGTAACGTGTCCGACTCCCAGTTTGACAGGGCGTTACGGTATTCCCACTGGCTGATAAACGCCGCCAGCGACTCCGGTTTCACGCGGTAGAAATTCACGTCGACGTTATCGACGTTTAGCGCCATCACCGGCAGCCCTTCCACCACTTTTCCCGGCAGCAACGAACCACGGCTGGCGAAGCCGACACTGGGCTGCACATCGCGGGTGGTAATGGCTTTTTCGTAATCAATGCCGAACGTGGCTTTGTTCAGCGCCGTTAGCCCGCGATCCACCGACACCAGCAATTCGCGGTTTGGCTCCAGATGGCGCAGGCGCAGCTCTTTCAGATTCGGCGCCAGTTCCCAGGCACCATCGACTTTGCCGCTCTTTTTGTCTACCAGGTGGACGGTCGAGGCAAAATCCTGATCGGGATTAAGTGGAACGGAGAAGGTCAGCACCAGCGTGGCGGCGCCATCCAGTTGTACTTCAGAGGCATCCAGCAGCGTGAGCGGCTTACCTTCGCTACGCGCGGCAAGCTGTGCCAGTTTCTCTTTACTTTGCGTGGGGGCTGCCTGGCTTTGCTGCGGCGCGGATGCCGCAGCAGGCGAGCTGCTTGCCTGCGGTTTATCGTTGTTATCACAGCCGGCTAACGTAAACGTAGTGAACAGCGCGACGGTCAGCGCCGCAATGCGTAGCGGTTTCATTCTTTATCCCTGGCCTATAAAGCCTGTTGAACATTGCCACACATTATTATTCGCAACGATAAGAATTACAAAATGTGTCTTTGGTTCTGGAAAGCGCTTCGCAAAGTCCCGTCACGCTTTTCCGATCACCCTGTTACGCGGATCACAGTGCGAAACGTAACATGTTACGTTTCATGTCATTTGTTTTTAAAACAATAAGATAGATGGAAAAACAACGCGACCTGCTGCTACCGTTAAGCTGTCTGTGCACCTTTGTGCGCGGTTCTAATAAGAGAGAACATTATGTCCAGAGCCGTGAATGCCCTACAAAATTTTGGTAAGTCCCTCTTTGGTCCGGTGCTCATTTTGCCGATTGTCGGCTTATTTATTGCCTGTGGAAATATCTTCGGCAACGGCAACCTGGCCGACTATCTGCCTTTTCTTGGTCACCCCCTTATTCAACAAATCGGTCAGTTAATTGCCAAATCCGCTGTATCGGTGTTGGCGAACCTTGCCCTTGTCTTCGCGGTCGGCATTCCGGTGGGCCTGGCCTCACGGGATAAAGGCTATGCGGCGCTGATTGGTCTGGTGACCTTTATCGTCTTTATTAACGCCATGAATGTCATGCTGCAATTTCAGGGAGTACTGGCACCTGCTGCGCAGATGAAAGCCGCAGGCCAGGGTATGGTGTTAGGCGTACAGGTGCTGGAGATGGGCGTTTTCGCCGGGATCCTCACCGGCGCGCTATCAGGTTATCTGTACGATAAATATTCCGGGGTACAGTTTTCCGGGGCGATGGCAATCTACTCGGGTCACTGCTTCGTCGCCATTATCATGCTGCCGGTTGCGATGATATTAGGTGTGATCATGAGCGAACTGTGGCCTTTCGCCCAGCAGGGTATCAGCGCCCTGGCGATGGCTATCAAAGGTGCGGGGCCATTCGGCGTTGCGGTCTACGGTTTCCTTGAGCGCATCCTGGTGCCGACCGGGCTGCACCATCTGGTGTATACGCCGTTTTTGTACACCGAACTCGGCGGTACGGCGGATATTTGCGGTACAACTTATCAGGGTGCACGTAACATCTACTTTGCCGAAATAGCCTGCCCGAGCGTGACGCAACTCAGCAACACCGTCGTCTGGGATGCGCGCGGTATCAGCAAAATGTTCGGTTTGCCCGCTGCTGCGCTGGCGATGTATGTGACAGCGAAACCTGAGCGCAAAGCCGCAGCCAAAGCGATCCTGATCCCTGCTGCGCTCACCTCATTTTTAGTCGGTGTCACCGAGCCTATCGAGTTTGCTTTCCTGTTTGTCGCACCGCTGCTGTTTGTGGTGCATGCCGTGCTCACAGGTATCGGCATGATGCTGTTCTCACTGCTTGGCGTTCATGCTATTGGCGCGAACGGCATTATCGATTTTGTGCTCTACAACCTGCCCCTCGGCACCGAAAAGTCCAACTGGCCGATGTACATCCTCGTTGGGCTCATTATGTTCGCCCTCTACTTTTTTATCTTCCGCTTCCTGATAGTGCACTTCGGCATGAAAACGCCAGGCCGTGAAGATGATGAGCAGGAGACTCGTCTCTACAGCAAACAGGAGTATCAGGCAAAAGGCAGCAATGCTGGCGTCGGCGCAGCGATCATCGAAGGTCTGGGCGGGCGCGCCAATATTGACGTGGTGGACAACTGCTACACCCGCCTGCGCGTGACGGTGATCGATGTGGCGGCGATTGATGAACCGCAACTGAAAGCAACCGGCGCAAAAGGTGTTATCAAACAAGGCAATAACGTTCAGGTGGTCTACGGGCTGCATGTCAAAAAAATGCGAGAAGCTGTTGAGATGTTTCTCTGAAGGAGTCCAGAAATGGTTAAACCCCCGTTTATTTTATCCATCGCCGGTGGCGGCAGCACCTATACCCCCGGCATCGTGAAAAGCCTGATGGTCCGACTGGAGGCGTTCCCGCTGGCGGAAATTCGCCTGTATGACATTGATGAAGCCCGGCAGAGCACCATTGCGCCGGTGGTAGAGAAAGTGATCCGCGACCACAGTCAGAGCATTAAATTTACCGTGACCAGCAATGCCGAAACGGCGCTCAGCGGCGCACATTTTGTTTTTGCTCAGATGCGCGTCGGTCAGTACAAAATGCGCGAACAGGATGAGAAAATCCCCTTGCGCCATGGTGTGGTGGGTCAGGAGACCTGCGGCCCGGGTGGGCTAGCCTACGGGCTACGCACGATTCTGCCGATGGTGGAGCTGATCGATCTGGTGGAGCGTTACGCCGATAAAAAAGCCTGGATCGTCAATTATTCCAACCCGGCAGCCATCGTGGCCGAAGGTGTGCGCCGTCTGCGTCCGAAAGCACGGGTACTGAATATCTGCGATATGCCCGTGGCGGCGATGCGCAATATGGGCGCTATCCTCGGCGTGGATCGCCATAAACTGGAGGTCGATTACTTTGGCCTGAACCACTTTGGCTGGTTTACCCAGGTACGTGTAGATGGTGAGGATCGTCTACCTGCGTTGCGCGAGCATATTGCCCGTTTTGGTCTGCTGACGGAAGATGCCTCCCAAACGGACCCGCAACATGCCGATCCGTCATGGGTGAAAACCTGGCGCAATATCAAGCCGATCATGGATCACTTTCCGGAATATCTGCCAAACCCCTATTTGCAGTACTACCTGATGCCAAACGAGATCGTTGCCCATCAGGATCCCGACTACACCCGCGCCAATGAAGTGATGGACGGGCGCGAGAAAAAATTGTTTGCCGCCGCCCAGGAGTATAAGCGCAGTGGGATCCTGCCGGATGCTTTTCACGTGGGCGTGCACGGCGCGTTTATTGTTGACGTCGCCTGTTCACTGGCGTTTGACCTGCGCCAGCGCCATCTGGTGATTGTGGAAAACAAAGGCGCGATTGCCAATTTACCCTACGATGCGATGGTCGAAGTGCCAGCCTATATTACCAGCGAAGGCCCGGAGCCAGTGCGTATGGGGGCGGTACCTCTTTTTCACCAGACCCTACTGATGCAGCAACTGGCCTCGGAACAACTGCTGGTCGAAGCCACCATTGAGGGCAGCTACGAAAAAGCGTTGCAGGCCTTTACACTGAACAAAACCGTGCCCACCATGCAGCATGCTAAAGCGATCCTTGATGAGATGATCGAAGCCAACCGGGATTACTGGCCTGCACTGCAAAAAGCCTGGGAAAACGGCAAAGCCGTGCAAAAATAACGAGGTTGCTCGCGACATGAGCGAAGGTAACTTGTCGGGTCAGGAAAAAACGTGAACAATTCAGGTTACTGTTGATGACACGGAGGCAACCATGTCTACCTCGTTTTTTGTCGCGGCCGACTGGCTGATAGAACACAGCGATGATCCTGAAATCCAGCTGATTGACGCCCGTATGGCGCCTCCTGGACAGGAGCATCGAGACCTTAAAGCGGAATACCGCGCCGGGCACCTTCCCGGTGCGGTATTTTTTGATATTGAAGCTCTCTCCGATCACACTTCGTCATTACCACATATGCTCATGCGCCCGGAAGCGTTTGCTGTCGCCATGCGCGAACTGGGCATTAGTCAGGATAAGCACCTTGTGGTCTACGACGAAGGCAACCTCTTCTCCGCCCCGCGCGCCTGGTGGATGCTGCGCAATTACGGCGTAGAAAAGGTGTCAATTCTTGCCGGTGGCCTCGCGGGTTGGCAGCGGGATGCCCTGCCGCTGCAAAAAGGCGATGTGGCGTTGCCGGAGTCTGATTTTAATGCCAACTTTGACCCCTCCGTGGTGAAAAAGCTGACAGATGTCCTGTTAGTCAGTCACGAAGGGACAGCGCAGATTGTCGATGCGCGCCCGGCACCGCGTTTTAATGGCGAAATGGACGAGCCCCGTCCAGGGCTGAAGCGCGGGCATATTCCCGGTGCGAAGAATGTGCCGTGGGGGGATCTGGTGGCGGAAGGTGAGCTGAAAACCACCGATGAACTCGCCGCCATTTTCCGCCGCCAGGGCGTGGATTTGCATAAACCAATTATTGCCAGCTGTGGTTCGGGCGTCACTGCATCGGTGGTTATTCTCGCGCTGACAACCCTGGGTGCGGAAAACGTCACGCTGTATGACGGCTCCTGGAGTGAATGGGGCGCACGCGACGATTTACCCGTAGAACCGGCGTAAATGGATAACCGACTTGCGCCATTACTGACGCGCGGGGAGTCACTGACCCGCGCCGAGTACCGCGTCCTGGCGCACCTGACGGAGCATCCGCTGCTGGTGGGCCACATCACCGTGCGACAACTGGCGCAGGCCACGTATGTCTCCACCGCCACCATTATCCGTCTGTGCCAGAAACTGGGCTTCAGCGGCTTTAGCGAGTTTATCTGGCACTGCAAACAGCTTTTATCCGATACACCGCATATTGCGGAGCAACGCAGTGAAGGTGCCGTTGAACTCCCGGCGCTGTTTCAACAGTTCATGGCCAATTATCAGCAGACCTTTCAATGGGTGACAGCAGAAAAGCGCAGCCAGTTCGCCGCGCTGCTGCGCGACAAAGAGAGTTTCTTTCTCTACGGCGCAGGTTTCTCATATTTGTTCGCGGAGTATTTAACCAAGAAGCTGCAGGTCTTGGGCAAGACGGCATTTATCTCCGGCCCGGGCGACAGCCGCAATATCTTTCTCAGCAATGCGTCGCGCTATCAGGTGTTTATCGCCGTATCGCGCAGTGGTGAAACCGAGCAGGTGCTGGATAAAGTGCGGATCGCACACACCGTCGGCATGACGGTCGTCGCGTTTACCCGCGCCTCCGCAAACTCACTCGCTGCACTGGCAGATATCCACTTCGCACTCTACGACGAAGCGGTACATTTCGCGGCGGAAGCGGCGGGGATCACCTCGTTTGAATCCAACCTGGTATTGTTGATGGATTTGCTGTTGCTGGAGGCAACATAGGGTGCAAAACACCGGGTCTGCCAGTCCGGTTAGAGATCGTTGAGTGTCTGCCGCGCCCAGGTTGCGCCAATGTATTCGCGGATACGCGTATGTAACTCGCCGAGGGTGATGTTTTCTCGCGCCTCGCCCTGTGTCATCCCGCCAGGGATCGTGATGATGACTTTGCGCTTTTGCGTATCAAAAATGAAATTATGCACAAACCGCCCGACAATACATTCCGGCGGCTGATATCCCTCAGTCCAGTACAGCTCGATGCAGTTCTGCCCACGAAACTTGCTGACATGGGTCGCTTCAATCTTCGACAGCGCCAACGGCGCACTGAGCTGATAACTCTCAATCGCTTGCGGGCGCAGAGTCAACAAGGGTTGCTGTACGCGTTGATACATCGCCCAGGCGCCCAGCGCCAAAATTATCGACATCGCTGCCAGGCCGCCCACCACAATATCAAACTGCAGAAAAGTCAAACCCCACAGCCTGTTCAGGATAAACAGTACGCATGCCGGGAAACCCGCTATCATCGCCAGCGCAATGTAGCCCCACACATTGCCTTTTTTCAGTGACACCACGACGGCATCCCGGGCCTGTGCAACCATCTCTTGCAACTGCTCCAGGTAAGCATGATGGTTGGCATTCAGTTCATCGTTGACTTGTGCGGTGAGCGCCCGGCAAAGTGCCGGGAAGTCAGGCAACAGGTGATGCAGCCAGAGATAGTCGGCTTCATTGACCTGACGTGAAGCCCGCGTCAGTAACACATTATCTGGCGGCACATTCAACTGCTTAAGGCGCTCGCGCACCGTCGGATGATGATCGGTTGGGTGCGATAACTTCCGTCCCAACGCCACCTCGGCGTTCAACGCCCCAAGTTTATAAAGCCCTGAGTAAAGCGTGTTAACCAGATTGGTGGTGCTCAGTTTGCGATCTAAAAAACGCTGCATGGGCGCCGCCAACTCAATATCCAGCGTGGTGCAGCGTAGCAGCGATGAGGCCAGTGCCTGAGGCGTGCTGGTGCGTGCGCCAGCAGCATCCGCCGCCAGCTCTCGCATCCGACTCCAGCCACTGACCGTTACATCAAACCGACGATAAAACCAGACGCCAATATGCACCGGGGGAGACAGCGCGATCCGCTCGAACCAGCCACAGAATTTCAGGTTTTGATAAAAATGGTCGAGGCTACTTTTCATGCCGGAATAAAGCCCGGCAAAATGCAGTGTGTATGCGGTGTCCTGGCCGGAAAAATGCCCCAACTCGTGACCAATAACAGCCGCAATTTCGTCTTTATCCAGAAAGGCAGCAAGCGTCACGGGAAAATAGAGTGTGTTACCTGTCAGGCGTTCGCCTTTTTCCAGTTGTACTGGCAACGTCGTAACGTAAAATCCCTGAAACAATCCCACGACAATATTATCCGGCATTATTGCCTGACCACGCTGCGCCAGCTCTCTGACCCACCGCCAGAGTGCGGGTGCATCCTGCTCCGTCATGGCAATGCCAAAAACGTTCCGGTCTTGCGGTTGAATTTTCGCATAGCATCTTTTCAGCAGAAACAGACTACTGAGCACCATAAAAATCAACCAGCCGGTAACCAGTAACAGCACGCCGAACAGCTTAATATTCAGCGGGGTGGTTTGTTTAATCGTTAACAACCACAATAATTCATACAGCAAAACAGACACCAGCGCGAAACCCATTGCCGTCATCAGCGCAGCCATAATCAGCGGCAGCATTTTCCGGCAGAGAGTAAAGGCGTGAATTAACTGCCCGGTCGATATTCGGGCTTTGCGTACGCTATAAAGGCTTAATATCACAGCGCAGGTGCTTGCAAACAGTGCGATGACGGAGAGAGTGACGGATACGCCTGCAACATAGCGGCGGGAAAGTGGCATCAGAATGTTGTGCGAAGCGGTGCCCCACTCAATAACAACCCAGGCATCGCTGTCGCTGATTCTGGAATATTGCCAACAGGACCAGATGAATAACAGCAGCGGAATGCCGAAACAATACAGCAGGCTTTTTTTATCCATAAAAATGAACCACAAATCAACGTAGCGTAAACGATAGCACCCGCTTTCCGGCCAGGAATGTGTTTATCAGTAAAAAGAAGTCAGGGTGCATAATGAAGAGTAACAATAACCCTTAGCCAGCAAAGAGAATAAGCGGCGCACGCGGCGCCACCTGATCATTAAATAATGCGGTTATTTTTAAAATCGCGCAGGAAGCTGCCCCAGCGGCGCTCATAGAAAGGCGTAATGTGCGCCAGCATAAAATGGCTAATACCTTTCTCGCCTTCAACCACCTGACAGATATCAATAGGTTCATCGCCCGGTAAGGTATCCGTCGCTACGCTGCCCGCCGCGTGAATAATCTCTTCGATATCCCCTTCCGCTTCAATACCGATCAACAGGTTCGCCTGCTCCTCTGCGTTCTCTTTGATGGTGCAGATAAACGCACGTTTAACGGTTTTGATGCTTTTAAACAGTGTGGTCAGGGAGTCCACCATCTGCGCTGGCGGTTCCGCCACTTCAGACAGCAACAACGCGCTACCGCCCTCCAGCACTTCCTGCTGGCTTAACGGACTGCCCTCTTTTCCCACTAAGTGGCTGATTTCACGCGGAGTAAACTCTTTACCGGTAGACAGTTTGGCGTTGAGGAACAAGGTTTCCCCCAGCGTCATCTCAAAGAGAGTGCGGGCGGGCATCACCACAAACGCTTGTTCATCGTCAACGGCCTGTTGCAAGGCGTCCAGTGAGGTAAAGAACGGGATCACCGAGGTTCCGTCATCTTTTTCCCAGTGCTGTAGATCCAGCGCGCTATCATCTGCAATCGCGTCACCTTCCGCAGCGCTTCCCGGTACCCACACGGTGGAGTCCAGCAGTGTGCGGAAAAACGCCGGACGATAAGCCGGTTCGGTCGCCGCCTGCGCCAGCAGGGTTTCTAATTCGTTTTTGGTTTCCGACATACAAATTCCGAAAAATTAACCCTCACCCGGCCCCTCTCCCTGGAAGGGAGAGGACGCGCGTTTCCCCTTACCGGGAGAGCATCAGGGTGAGGGTAAAGATGAAATATTACTCAGCCGTTAACAGATTCGCGAGCGTGCGCACACCCAGACCGGTGGCCCCTGCCGCCCACTGCTCCACCGCCGCTTTACGGTAGGTTGCGGAACAGTCGATATGCAACCAACCCTGCTGATAGTTTTCCACAAAGTGCGACAGAAAACCGGCCGCGGTGCTCGCGCCAGCCGGGAAAGCTGCACTGGCAGTATTGTTCAGCTCGGCAAAGTTCGACGGCAGCTGATTACGGTGAAACTCCGCCAGCGGCAAACGCCAGAACGGCTCATTCTCAGCGGCAGCGCTGCTCAACAAGCGGCCAGCCAGCGCGTCATCGAAGCTAAACAGCGCATGGTAGTCATTGCCCAGCGCCGTTTTCGCCGCACCCGTTAGCGTGGCGGCGTCGATGATCAGTTCCGGTTTCTGCGCGGAAGCGTCGATCAGACCATCGGCCAGCACCAGACGCCCTTCAGCATCGGTATTCATGATCTCAACGCTTTTACCGTTGCGGTAGTGGATAATATCGCCCAATTTAAAGGCGTTACCGCTAATCAGGTTGTCGGCGCAGCAGAGCCACAGTTTGACGCGTTTGTTCAGGCCGCGATTAATAGCGAAAGCCAGTGCACCGGTTACCAGTGCCGCGCCCCCCATATCGGATTTCATTGAATCCATAAACGCGCTCTGTTTAATGCTGTAACCGCCGGAATCGAAGGTAATACCTTTCCCCACCAGCGCGGCATACACCGGCGCATCCGGATTACCGGTTGGGTTATAGTCCAGTGCCAGCAGCACGGGCGGGCGTTCGGAACCCCGTCCGACAGTATGCAGACCGAGGTAGTTCTGCTCGCGCAGATCCTCACCTTTGGTGATGCGGTAAGCGATTTTATCGCCTCCAACACTGTGCAGCAGATCCACCGCACGCTGCGCCAGTTGTTCCGGGCCCAGTTCTTCCGCCGGGGCGTTGATGGTGTCGCGTACCCAGTCAATGACTTTCAGGCGGCTATCCAGCTCTTTCTGCTCAGCCTCATCAAGCGCCGCCCACTCCACTTTGCGCGTGCCTTTCGGCCCTTTATAACCCGCCCAAAATGCCCAGCTACGATCGGCATTCCAGCCTTCACCGCTCAGTGCAATGTGCTTGATGCCCAGGCCGTCGATTTTACGCGCTGCGCGCTGAATAAGCCCCAAATCATCTTTACCGGTTAGGTGCAGAGCGATGCCGTCATTATTGATGCTGTATGCGGCTTTTTCACCCCAGCGGGCATCGGCAGGTTGCGTGGTTAACGTAATTTTCATGGCTTCTGTCATTTTATTTATCCTTATTAGCGCATTCGTGAAAACGGGCCGCCCGAAGGCAGCCCGTTAGATGATTACGATGCTTCGTCTAACCAGACTAGCAGAATCGCTTCGAGAATTTTTTCATTCGATGCATTCGGATCATCATCAAACTCTTCCAGTTCGCAGATCCACTGATGCATATCGGTGAAACGAACGGTCTTCGGATCGAGATCCGGGCGGCTGTCATACAGCGCCTCGCCGATTTCACGGCTGTCGGTCCACTTCAACCCCATATCAGTGCTCCCGTGCGTGGTTGATGGTGTAACGCGGGATCTCAACCACCAGATCTTCATCGGTGACGCGCGCCTGGCAGCCTAAACGGCTTTCCGGCTCCAGCCCCCAGGCTTTATCCAGCATATCATCTTCGTCTTCACTGCTTTCCGGCAGAGAGTCGAAGCCCTCGCGCACGACACAGTGACAGGTGGTGCAGGCGCAGGATTTTTCGCAGGCGTGCTCAATCTCGATGCCGCCGCGCAAGGCAACATCAAGAATGGTTTCACCGCTCTTCGCTTCCAGAACTGCGCCATCCGGACAGAGATCCTGATGAGGCAGAAAAACAATTTTAGGCATATTAAACCTCGTCGACGGAATGGCCTTTCAGCGCGGTACGCACGGATTGGTCCATGCGGCGAGCGGCAAATTCCTGGGTTTGTTTATCTACATTTTTAATGGCTTGTTCTATCGCGGCGGTATCATCGCCCTCGGCAACGGAGCGCAGTTGCGCCACCGCCTCGTCGATGACCGCACGCTCTGCGGCGCTTAACAGCGCGGCGTCAGCGGCGAGCGCACCGGACAGACTTTCCAGTACGCGCGCGGCTTCCACTTTCTGTTCCGCCAGCATACGTGCTTTCACGTCCTGCCCGGCAAAACTCATGGAGTCTTTGATCATGTCGGCGATTTCGCCATCGGTGAGACCGTATGACGGTTTCACCTGAATTGAGGCTTCCACCCCGGTGGATTTCTCCATGGCGGTCACACTCAGCAAACCATCGGCATCGACCTGGAAGGTGACGCGAATATGCGCGCCGCCAGCGGGAAGCGCAGGAATGCCCCGCAGCGAGAAACGCGCCAGAGAGCGGCAATCCTGCACCAGTTCACGCTCGCCCTGCATCACATGGATGGACATCGCAGTTTGACCATCTTTAAAAGTGGTGAACTCCTGTGCGCGCGCGACCGGAATAGTGGTATTACGCGGGATCACTTTCTCCACCAGGCCGCCCATGGTTTCAAGCCCAAGCGATAGCGGGATCACATCCAGCAACAGCATTTCGCTGTCCGGCTTGTTGCCGACCAGAATGTCCGCCTGGATTGCCGCGCCAATGGCGACAACCTTATCCGGATCGATCGATGTCAACGGCGTGCGGCCAAAAAATTCGCCCACACGCTCGCGTACCAGCGGCACGCGGGTTGAGCCGCCGACCATTACCACTTCCAGCACCTCATGCGCTTCCACGCCCGCATCTTTCAGCGCGCGACGGCAAGAGAGCAGCGTACGTTTCACCAGGGTTGCGATCAGATCGTCGAACTGTGCTCGCGTGATCACACCCTGCCAGCCTGCCACATCGACAGCTGCGCTATTGGCATCGCTCAGCGTAATTTTCGCGGCAATGGCCGCATCCAGCAGTTCTCGCTGCAGGCGTGCATCGCTGCGATCGTCAAGCCCCGCCTGCTCGCGAATAAAGTCTGCCAACAGGTGGTCAAAATCATCCCCACCCAGAGCGGAATCACCGCCGGTGGCCAGTACTTCAAACACCCCGCGGCTAAGACGCAGGATGGAGATATCAAAGGTACCGCCGCCAAGATCGTACACGGCGATCACGCCCTCTTTGCCCGAGTCCAGACCGTAAGCAATGGCTGCCGCGGTCGGTTCGTTCAGCAGGCGCAGCACGTGCAGCCCCGCCAGCCGCGCGGCATCTTTCGTGCCCTGACGTTGTGCGTCATCAAAATAGGCGGGCACCGTGATCACCACACCGTCGAGATCGCCAGACAGCGTCTGTTGCGCGCGTTCAGCAAGGGCTTTGAGAATATCGGCAGAGACACGAATCGGGTTAACCAGACCGGCCTCGGTGACAATCATCGGCAGACCGTTTTCGCTGGACTGGAACTGCCATGGCAGATGTGGATAGCGCGCCTGGATGTCCGCAAGACTACGGCCCATCAGGCGTTTTACCGAGCTAATAGTGTTGACCGGATCCAGCGCGGCGTTGCGGCGGGCGTCATAACCCACACTGTGGCTGTCCGCCTGGTAATTCACCACGGAAGGGAGTAAATGGCGACCTTCGCTGTCGGCCAGCGTTTCCGCCTGACCGCTGCGCACGGTGGCAACCAGCGAATTGGTGGTGCCAAGGTCGATGCCCGCCCCCAGGCGACGCTGATGCGGTGCGGCGCTCAGGCCGGGCTCACTGATTTGTAATAAGGCCATTGTTTGCTTCCAAAAAATTAAAAACCGAGCAGTTTTTCTTCGAGTTGTTCTGTTGCGCTGCGCAGTTTATCGAGAAAACGCAGTTTACGCACGGTATCCGCCGCTGCGTCCCACGTTTGAGTATCTAACTGTTCTACCATTAACTGATGGCGCGCGTCGTACATCCCTTTCACGCGCGTCTGGAAAGACTCCAGTCGCGTTGCATCTTTCGCACGCTCAATCTCGTCCAGCTCTTCACGTAGCTCCAGCTGTTCCATCAAAAAAGCGGTATCCCGCACCGTGTGCTGCTCAGAGGCTAAATCAAACCCGTGTAATGACAACAGGTATTCGGCGCGCGTTAGTGGGTTGCGTAAGGTTTGCCAGGCCTGATTAATGGTGGCAGATTGCTGCACGGCGGCAAGTTGCTCAGCCTGCGGCTGACTGGCAAAGCGGTCAGGATGGAACTGACGCTGTAAATCCTGGAAACGTGTCGCCAGCGCCTGCGTGTCGAGTTGGTAATGGGCTGGTAACCCAAAGAGGGTGAAGTAATCCATAACAGTTCCGGGTGTGCAATCGAAACAAACCCCACGCACAGAGGCCTGCGGTGGGGTCATCAATGATGGCGATTAAACGTTGAAGCTTTCGCCGCAACCGCACTCATCTTTCACGTTCGGGTTGGTGAATTTGAACCCTTCGTTCAGGCCTTCTTTGACAAAGTCCAGTTGAGTACCGTCGAGGAATTGCAGGCTTTTGCCGTCGACCACGACCTTCACGCCTTTGTCTTCAAACACCGTATCTTCTTCGTTCGGCGCATCGACAAATTCCAGTACATAGGCCATACCAGAACAACCGGAGGTTCGGACCCCCAGACGCAGACCAAACCCTTTACCTCGGTTGGCCAGGAAGGTATTGACTCGCGCAGCGGCACTGTCGCTCAGGCTAATGGACATGACAACAACCTCCTGCCTTATTTCGCTTCTTGTTTGCTTTTGTAATCCGCGATGGCGGCTTTAATCGCATCTTCCGCCAGGATGGAGCAGTGAATTTTCACTGGCGGCAGTTCCAGCTCTTCGGCGATATCGGTGTTTTTGATCGCCTGAGCTTCGTCCAGAGACTTGCCCTTCACCCACTCTGTCACCAGGGAACTGGAGGCGATGGCGGAACCGCAACCGTAAGTTTTGAAACGTGCGTCTTCGATAATGCCTTTATCGTTCACTTTGATCTGCAGCTTCATCACGTCGCCGCACGCCGGTGCGCCAACCATACCGCTGCCAACGCTATCGTCGCCGTTGTCAAAAGAGCCCACGTTGCGCGGATTTTCGTAGTGATCGATTACTTTTTCGCTATAAGCCATTCTAAATTCTCCTGTTTGCGCAACCGTTATTAATGATGAGCCCATTCGATCGTGGTTAAATCCACGCCCTGTTTGAACATTTCCCACAGCGGGGAGAGTTCGCGCAGACGACCAATGGATTTACGCACCAGTGCGATGGTGTAGTCGATCTCTTCTTCGGTGGTAAAACGACCTAAAGAGAAACGGATGGAGCTGTGTGCCAGCTCATCATTCATGCCCAGCGCGCGCAGCACGTAGGACGGTTCCAGGCTTGCAGACGTACAGGCAGAACCAGACGAAACAGCCAGGTCTTTCAGCGCCATGATCAGCGATTCGCCTTCAACGTAGTTAAAGCTGACGTTGAGAATGTTCGGCGCGCCGTGCTCCAGGTCACCGTTCAGGTAAACTTCTTCGATATCGTTGATGCCATTCCACAGACGGCTACGCAGGCCGCGCAGACGCTCCATTTCGGTCGCCATCTCTTCTTTGGCGATGCGGTAGGCTTCACCCATGCCGACGATCTGGTGAACAGGCAGCGTACCGGAACGCATACCGCGCTCATGACCGCCGCCGTGCATTTGCGCTTCAATGCGTACACGTGGTTTACGTTGCACATACAGCGCGCCAATGCCTTTCGGACCGTAGATTTTATGGCCGGAGAAGGACATTAAATCCACTTTCAACTGGCTCAGATCGATAGGCAGTTTACCGACGCTCTGCGTTGCATCAACGTGGTAGATAATACCGCGCGCACGGCACATTTCGCCGATGGTCGCGATATCCTGCACTACGCCGATTTCGTTATTCACATGCATGATGGACACGAGGATGGTGTCTTCACGCATCGCCGCTTCCAGCTCTTTCAGGTCGATAATGCCGTTGCTTTGTGGAGCCAGGTAAGTCACTTCGAAACCTTCGCGCTCTAACTGGCGACAGGTATCCAGCACGGCTTTATGTTCGGTTTTGCTGGTGATGATGTGCTTGCCTTTTTTCTGATAAAAGTTGGCTGCACCTTTAATCGCCAGGTTATCGGATTCGGTTGCACCGGAAGTGAAGACGATCTCACGCGGATCGGCACCAACCAGCTCAGCAATCTGGTTACGGGCGATATCTACCGCCTCTTCAGCTTGCCAGCCAAAACGGTGTGAACGGGAAGCAGGGTTACCAAAGGTCCCGTCCAGGGTCAGAAACTGCATCATTTTCTCGGCAACACGCGGGTCCACCGGCGTGGTTGCGGAGTAGTCGAGATAAATCGGTAATTTCATTGCTCTTTAAACTCCGTACATCGCTCTAATGCAAGGAATCAGGCAACCGGCTGGATGTACGACCGTGTTAACAGGGCACATAACTGTGCCCTGGCCCGATTCTGAATTCTGTTTTTTTATTATGCGCGCAGTTTAACGTCGATAGCGTCTTGTGCGCGGGTCGTGCGATGAGATTCGTGGGAGTGCTGTCTGCCGGAGACGTCGAGGATTTCCTGGTTATTCACCAGTTCGCCCAGCGTAATGTTATTTAAAAAGTCGGTCAGACGATCACTCAGATCGCGCCACAGCGCGTGGGTCAGGCACTTATCGCCGCCCTGGCAGCCACTTTTCCCCTGGCAACGGGTCGCATCCACGGATTCGTCAACGGCGCTAATCACTTCGCCGACGGCAATGCTGCCCGCTTCTTTACCCAGCAGGTAACCGCCGCCCGGACCACGTACGCTGGCCACCAGGCCATTTTTACGCAGGCGGGAGAACAACTGCTCCAGATAGGAGAGTGAAATTCCCTGACGCTCAGAAATATCGGCCAACGGAACCGGGCCTGATTCGGAGTTGAGTGCAACGTCCAGCATTGCGGTCACGGCATAACGCCCTTTAGATGTCAGTCTCATGTCTTACTAGCCTCAGACTCGCCCCTGCCCGGGGATTATTATTAAAATGTTAATGTTGCATAGCAGTCGCAAGTCTGACATTCCTGACTAAATTGGTCAACTATTTAGTTGACTGTTTTAGTCAGGTATTTATCCTTTCGTGCTGTGGTGTTTATGACCCGATGGCGCGCCTGCTTTTCTGGGCTACGCGTCAGATAAAGCAAAGCAGCCATCCAGCGCTATTGCTTTTGGTTCTGCTCAATAGACGCCAGAATGCCGCGCAGGATATTCAGTTCCTGGCTTTCCGGACGTGCGCGAGTGAACAGACGGCGCAGTTTATTCATCACCTGACCGGGATGGTTTTCACGGATAAACCCGGTTGCCAGCAGCGTTTGTTCCAGATGCCCATAAAAGCGCTCAAGATCGTCTACCAGCGGGTACGGCGTCTCTTCATGATGAGCGGCCGGGGCATCGCTTGCCTGCGTCGCCAGCCAGGCCATGCGCACTTCATAAGCTATCACCTGCACCGCCATAGCGAGGTTCAGCGAACTGTATTCCGGGTTAGCGGCGATGGCGACGTGGTAGTGGCATTTTTGCAGTTCATCGTTGGTCAGACCTACGCGTTCACGGCCAAAGACCAGCGCAACCGGCGCATGTTCCGCCTCGGCAACGCTTTTCAGACCACATTCGCGTGGATCCAGCATTGGCCATGGCAACGTACGCGAGCGTGCGCTGGTGCCCACCACCAGACTGCAACCGGTCAGTGCTTCGTCCAGCGTATCGACAATGTTTGCATTGCCAATCACATCGCTGGCACCTGCGGCGAGCGCAATAGCCTGAGAGTCCGGTTTAACCAGCGGATTAACCAGCCACAGATTGGTTAACCCCATTGTTTTCATCGCGCGGGCAACGGAGCCCATATTGCCAGTGTGAGAGGTCTCCACCAGCACAATTCGAATATTTTGCAGCATAGATTTTCAACGGCTAAAGAATATTTGCGCATATTACCATAAAGCGAAGACATAATCCGAATTCGCTGCTATCATACGCGCCGTTTTCCGTTCTTTAACATCCAGTGAGAGAGACCGATGCATCCGATGCTGAACATCGCCGTGCGTGCTGCGCGCAAGGCGGGTAATTTAATTGCCAAAAACTACGAAACCCCTGACACCGTAGAAACCAGCCAGAAAGGCAGCAATGATTTCGTGACTAACGTTGATAAAGCCGCCGAAGCGGTAATTATTGACACCATCCGCAAATCTTACCCGCAACACACCATCATCACCGAAGAGAGTGGTGAGCACGAAGGCGCTGACCAGGATGTACAATGGGTTATCGATCCACTGGATGGCACCACCAACTTTATCAAACGCCTGCCGCACTTCGCGGTATCTATCGCCGTTCGTATTAAAGGCCGCACTGAAGTCGCGGTGGTTTACGATCCGATGCGTAACGAACTGTTCACCGCCACGCGCGGCCAGGGCGCGCAGCTTAACGGTTACCGTCTGCGTGGCAGCACTGCCCGCGATCTGGATGGCACCATCCTGGCGACCGGTTTCCCGTTCAAAGCCAAACAGCACGCCACTACCTATGTAAATATCGTCGGTAAACTGTTTACCGAATGCGCGGACTTCCGTCGTACCGGTTCCGCTGCGCTGGATCTGGCCTACGTTGCAGCAGGCCGCGTTGATGGTTTCTTTGAGATCGCACTGAAGCCGTGGGATTTTGCTGCCGGCGAACTGCTGGTGCGTGAAGCGGGCGGTCTGGTGTGTGATTTCACGGGCGGTCATAACTATATGATGACCGGCAACATCGTCGCAGGTAACCCGCGTGTCGTGAAAGCGATGCTGGCGAACATGCGCGAAGAACTGAGCGACGCGCTGAAACGCTAAGTTATTAGTGGATAGCCCGGTGGCACCATGCCTATCGGGCTATCACGCTTAAAACGGCCTTAAGCCGCCGCCCGGCGGTAATGCACTGACCCACATCACTCCTGCCGCACAAACCAACAGTACGCCCCCGGCCAGCGCCAGCGTCGTCCAGCCCACCTGCCGCCACAGCGATGGCGCCTGATTGCCACTGAGTTTTATCGCCAGTTGGCGAAAGCCGTGCACCAGCAATGCCAGCGAACTGATGGTCAGCGACGTACCCGCCGCCATTGCCAGCGCCGATGCGATCCCCCAGGCAAAGACACCGATCACTTTACTGAACAGTAGCACCATAATGGCCCCGGAACAGGGTCGCATACCCATCGACAAGATAATTGCCAGCCGTGCCCGCCAGTCCTCACCACTTTGCAGTTGCGACGGCGACGGGAGATGGTGATGCCCACAGCCACAGCCTTCATGATGCACATGATGCGGAGTAAAAGATCGAAATACCGGCTTTTTCAGCAGCGCGCGCAGTTGCCTGACAGCACGCCAGCACAGCAGCACACCCAGTGCGCCAACCAGCAGATAGCTACCCTTTTCCAGCCAGTAGCCACTCATATGCAACTGACGAGCAGGCAACGCCAGTATGCTTAACACGACGACCACCAGCACAATCGCCACCAGCCCCTGCAACAGCGACGAGGCCAGCGTCAGCCCAATACCGGAACGCAGTTTCGACGGATGGGTCGCCAGCCAGGTGGTGATCACCACTTTGCCATGCCCTGGCCCTAATGCATGCAGCACACCATAGACAAAACTGAACAGCAGCAACGAACCTCCCGTTTTGCCGGGGTTTTCTGCCACGCTTTTTAGCAGGTTGCTCATCTGCATATTCACATCGCGCTGCCAGACCACGCTTTTTACCATCACCTGCGGCCAGGCTTGCCATAGCCAGAACGCACCAGCAACGGCGAACAATACAAAGAGCGCCAGCGGCCACCAGTGCAGCAAACGCCGCTTACGCAGTGTGCTCGCCGGGATTACTGACATGCCAGCGTTACCGTCTGCGCGAATTGTTTACCCAGTTGCATGTCTTCCTCCGGGGCATCTTCTTTATCCAGCGACTGGGCATAATTCAGCACCTCTTCGCCAGGCTTTGGGGTATGAACCGCCACCTTACACGACGTTTGCAGCGCGCCGGACAGCGAGGCATCGCTATCATGTTCGTAACTCATGTCCACATAATACGTAGGATCGAAGGTAGCAAAGGTGTATGTCTGGCCGTGAAGAGGTTGCGGTTGCGCGAGAGGCAGAATAAATGTCAACACCGCCTGGTGTCCCTCCCGCGCCATACCATATTCCGTGGGCTGGTTGAGAAACTTCACCTTCTGCCCGTCGTGCCACACTTCGGTAAAATAGTGCTGGCCTAACACGTTAGCCATCACTTCCGCCGCCAGCTTTTTCCAGATTTCCTCACCGGGTTTCGCATTGCCCGCGTCGTACAGCAAATCCGCGGAGGTGATCTCATCCATCGTCCAGCGCATTTTCAAGCCGGTAAACTGCCCGTTCTCTGCTAATACTTGTGTTTTCAGGCGGATAAAACTATGGGGGTGCGCCGCCACTGAGAATGATAAAAGCGCGAGAAAAACGCCCCAGGCGCACTGTTTAACTGCTTGCATGTATTCCTCACGTGAAAAATTCTGTGATGCTCTCCGGCAATCCTGAAGGAAAGAGCAGCGGCTGCGCTATCGCACAGCATAGCTTTAACTACGCTTATCAAACACCCCTAACTGGAATCTGACAGATGACAATTGTAATGACGCCCCCATCTGCGCTCTCCAGTCCGCAGCGACGCTGCCAGGTACTGCTGATGCTCGCGCTGCCAGGGCAATATGTCACTATGGAACATATCAGCGCCATGAATGGTGTGGACGATCATGTGGCACGCCAGGATCTTGCCGAGACCGAAAGCGAGATCCGCCGTTACCATCGTCTTTCCATCGTGCCACAGCATAACGGCGGTTACCGGATTGAAGGCGCAACGCTGGATCAGCGTTTATGCCTGCTGCACTGGCTGCGGCGCTCACTCCGGCTATGTCCGCAATTTATCACGCAGCATTTTACCCCGACATTAAAAACCGCGCTCAGGCAGCAAGGGATCGCCAGGACCCTGTATGACGATACCAATTTGCGTGCGTTAATTAATCTGTGTGCCCGCCGCCTGCAACGCTCTTTTGAGTGCCGGGATATACAATTTTTGCGCCTCTACCTGCAATATTGCTTACTGCAAAATCATCATGGACACACGCCGGAGTTCAACCCGGTGCAGCAGAGCTGGGCGCAGATGCGCGAAGAGTATCAGGTCGCGCAAGATATTGTGCGCCACTGGCGGCGGCGTGTGATCGCGCATCCACAAGAGAATGAGCATCTGTTCCTGTCACTGTTATTTATGATGGTGCGGATCCCCGACCCTCTGCGCGACAGCCACCACCAGGATCGGCGGTTACAGCAGGCCATCAACCGGATGATTGTCCGTTTTCGCGATCTGGCAGGCCTGCGTTTTAGCGATGAGCAAGGACTCAGCGCACAGCTCTATATCCATCTGGCACAGGCGCTGGATCGCAGCTTGTTTGGCATCGGCATCGATAACAGTCTGCCGGAGGAGATCCATCAACTCTATCCGCGTTTGATGCGCACCACCCGCAGCGCATTGCAAGCGTTGGAAGAGGAATACAGCCTGCGTTTCAGCGATGAAGAAGCCGGCCTGGTGGCGGTGATTTTCGGTGCCTGGCTGATGCAGGAGAACGATTTACATGAAAAGCAGGTGGTGTTAATTACCGGCGAAGACAGCGCGCGGGAACAGGAAATAGAGCAACAGCTGCGTGAATTAACGCTGCTGCCGCTCACGATTAACTACCTACCACTGGCTGAGTTTCGCCAGCAAGGCGCGCCGCGCGATGCCACACTGATCGTCACGCCGTACACCACGCCGCTGCCGCTCTTTTCGCCACCGCTGATCCACACCGATGGCCCATTAAGCACACAGCAACAGCAGCATATTCGCGCCATGCTGGAGTGCTAACTGGCGACGGACTGCTGTGCGGAAACTCGCGGCCGCAGGAAGATGGCCGGGATCGCCAGCAGCGCCATCACCCAAAACAGCCCCTGGTGCAGATGCTCGAACAAGAACCCGGCAATCATGGTCATCAACGCAATGCTTCCCCCCATCGCAACGGCGGAGTAGACCGCCTGCAAACGGATCACTTCGCTGCCCTTGCGCGCCGAGATATAACGCATGCCGGCCAGGTGGCAAACGGTGAATGTTCCGCAGTGCAGGATTTGCGCGACAATAAGCCAGGGCAAGTCGGTGGTCCAGCCCATCAGACTCCAACGCACCAGCCCGGAAAACGCGGAAAGCAGCAACAAGTCGCGCGCACTGAAGCGACGGAAGAGACGGTTGCTGAGCGTGAAGATGATGACTTCCGCGACCACCCCCAATGACCAAAGGTAACCCACCGTCGAAGCGGAATACCCGGCAGATTGCCAGTAGATTGCGCTGAAGCCGTAATAGGCGGCATGCGCGCCCTGCAGCAGGGAGACACAGGCGAGAAAACGCCAGTTCTGGACAATCAATTGACGCCATGCCTGCCAGCCAGCACCTTCCTGATGGCGCTGTTCACCCTGCGGTAAGACGGAAGGCCGTAACAGCATACCCAGCAGCATGGATGCGACGCCAAGCGTCAGCATCGCCAGAATCGCCCGATAATCATACAGGCTCACCAGCTTACCGGTCAGTGCAGAACCAATCACAAAAGCAATGGATCCCCAGACCCTGACGCGGCCATAGTCCATGGTGAATTGTTTTTGCCAGGTACCGGCCAGTGCGTCGGTCAGCGGCACCAGCGGCGAGAAGAAGAGGTTAAAGCCCACAATCACCACCGTCAGCCAGGCCACGTGGTTGCCTGCATAAAAGGCAAGCGCAAACAGGCATGTCACCAGCGCCAGCACACGCAATGCAGTGATCAGACGGGACGGATCGCTAACGCGTGGCGCAATAAGCAAACTGCCCAGAAAACGTGCCACCAGGCCTGCGCCCAGCAACATGCCGATAATTTCCGGGGTTAATCCCACGCCTTTGAGCCAGACGCTCCAGAAAGGTAAGAAAATGCCGTAGCTGAAAAAGTAGGTGAAATAAGCGAGCGCCAGCCAGCGCGTGGACTGCAGAACCATGATTTCCTCCTGAATGGAGGCGATAGTCTGGCGGCAAATAGCCGGGCTGGCAAGTAACAATCAGATAACAAGGTGTGGCGGCCTAACGGATGTATGAATCCAGCACGCTTAATACGACATCCAGGTCTGCTTCGCGCTTAATTTCATCGCTTTCATGGACGATATGATCGGTCAGATGCCCTTTAATCACTTCGCGCATTAAGCCATTCACCGCACCACGGATGGCCGCGATTTGCTGCAAAACCTGTGCGCATTCATGCGGTTCGTCGAGCATTTTTTTCAGCGCAACCACCTGCCCTTCTATTTTGCTTGCCCGCGCTTTTAGCTTTCGTTTATCCCGAATGGTGTGCGACATACAGACCTCAGTTTCATCGTGCTTCACAGACGATAGCATACCATGCAACAACTGGGGGGGAGTTTCTTTCTACTGGGGGGTAGTATTTTTTACTGGGGGGGAGTAGATTTAAGCGCACAAAATGTTACCGAGAATTATTCTCATGAATGACTTCACCACCCTTTTTCAGCAAGGGAACGCCTGGTTTTTTATTCCCAGCGCAATTCTGCTCGGTGCCCTGCATGGCCTGGAGCCAGGACACTCAAAGACCATGATGGCGGCGTTTATTATCGCGATCAAAGGTACGGTTAAACAGGCCATCATGTTAGGGCTGGCAGCCACGGTCTCTCATACCGCGGTAGTCTGGCTGATCGCATTGGGCGGGATGTTTATCAGCCAGAAATTTACCGCCCAATCGGTGGAACCCTGGCTGCAAATGATCTCCGCCGTGGTGATCCTCGGTACAGCAACGTGGATGTTCTGGCGGACATGGCAAGGGGAAAGCGCCCGACGTGCAGGCCATCATCACCACGATCATCATGACGATCATCACCATCATCATCACGGCCACGCTCCGCAGCCACGCGGGTTAATCTTCCAGCCACAACTCTCTGCGGTGCGTGCACAGCCGAATATCCTCGCCATGCGGAGCGTAGCAAAAGAAGAAGAGGAGTATCAGGATGCGCATGAACGGGCACACGCCCGGGATATTGAGCGGCGTTTTAACGGTGGTGACGTCACGAATGGACAAATTCTGCTGTTCGGCCTGACCGGTGGCTTGATCCCATGCCCGGCGGCCATCACCATTCTGCTTATCTGTCTTCAGCTTAAGGCGCTGACATTAGGTGCAACGATGGTGGTCTGTTTCAGTATTGGCCTGGCGCTCACGCTGGTCGCCGTTGGCGTAGGTGCGGCAATCAGTGTACAACAGGCGGCAAAACGCTGGTCTGGCTTTAATACACTCGCCCGTAAAGCCCCCTACTTTTCCAGCGTGTTGATCGCTCTGGTCGGTATTTACATGGGCATTCACGGCTACGCCGGTTTGCAATAAGGCATAAAAAAAGCCCCGTACGGGGCTTTTTTTATTTGCCTGAAACTTAAGCGTAAACCGGGAAACGAGCGCAGATATCCAGTACTTTCTGTTTCGTGCGCTCAATCACCGCTTCGTCATTGATGCTATCCAGCACGTCGCACATCCAGCCAGCCAGCTCTTTCACTTCCGCTTCTTTAAAGCCGCGACGGGTTACCGCCGGGCTACCGATGCGGATACCGGAGGTGACAAACGGGCTTTTCGGATCGTTCGGTACGCTGTTTTTGTTAACGGTGATGTTAGCGCGACCCAGTGCAGCATCGGCTTCTTTACCGGTCAGGTTTTTATCCACCAGATCCAGCAGGAACAGGTGGTTATCTGTACCGCCGGATACCACTTTGTAACCACGGTTCAGGAACACTTCCACCATCGCTTTGGCGTTTTTCGCAACCTGCTGCTGATAGGTTTTGAATTCCGGCTCCATCGCTTCTTTCAGCGCCACCGCTTTACCGGCGATCACGTGCATCAGCGGGCCGCCCTGGCCGCCAGGGAACACAGCTGAGTTCAGTTTTTTATACAGCTCTTCGCTGCCGCCTTTCGCCAGGATCAGACCACCGCGCGGGCCAGCCAGCGTTTTGTGGGTTGTGGTGGTCACCACGTGTGCATGCGGAACCGGGTTCGGGTAAACGCCTGCGGCGACCAGACCTGCAACGTGCGCCATATCCACAAACAGGTATGCACCGATGCTGTCAGCGATTTCACGCATTTTTGCCCAGTCAACCACGCCGGAATAAGCCGAGAAACCACCGATGATCATTTTCGGCTTGTGTTTCTGCGCCTGCGCGTTCAGGTCGTTGTAATCAATATGGCCGGTTTCATCGATGCCGTAAGGCACGATGTTATACAGTTTACCGGAGAAGTTAACCGGAGAACCGTGCGTCAGGTGACCCCCGTGCGCCAGGTTCATACCCAGTACGGTATCGCCCGGCTCCAGCAGAGAGGTGTACACAGCGAAGTTCGCCTGTGAACCTGAATGCGGCTGGACGTTGGCATAATCAGCGCCGAACAGCTCTTTTGCACGGTCGATCGCCAGTTGCTCAACAATGTCGACATATTCGCAACCGCCGTAGTAGCGTTTGCCCGGGTAACCTTCGGCGTATTTGTTCGTCAGCTGAGAACCCTGAGCCTGCATTACACGCGGGCTGGTGTAGTTTTCGGAGGCGATCAGTTCAATGTGTTCTTCCTGACGTACTTTTTCCTGCTCCATAGCCTGCCACAGTTCGGCATCATAATCGGCAATGTTCATTTCACGCTTTAACATCCGCATCTCCTGACTCAGCTAACAAAAACAACTCTAAACGAGGGCCCAATTTGGGGAACGGCTCACAGTATAACTGATTAATATCCTGATAACAGGTCTTGACAAAGGTTTTTACGCAAACGATTGGCTCCGCGCCAGTCAAGGGTTTGAGCGATAACGGGCTTCGCCATATAAGCGGATTTCTTTTCAGGTTTGTGATGCAACTTATTCACGATGCAAATCCTTTAGATGGCCCGCTCTTTACAAGGCCGTGCGCTGCGCTATAAGATGCATTTAAAATACAATTTTAAATAATCATCGCTAAAGGAAGCCATAATGCTCGACGCTCAAACCATCGCTACGGTCAAAGCCACCCTTCCCCTGCTGGCCGCCACCGGACCTAAACTCACCGCACATTTTTACGACCGGATGTTCAGCCACAACCCGGAACTAAAAGAGATCTTTAATATGAGCAATCAGCGCAATGGCGACCAGCGTGAAGCGCTGTTCAACGCGATTGCCGCTTATGCCAGTAATATCGATAACCTCGCGGCATTGCTGCCCGCCGTTGAAAAGATCGCACAGAAACACACCAGTTTTCAGATCCAGCCGGAGCAGTACAACATTGTCGGCGCGCACCTTCTGGCAACGCTGGATGAAATGTTCAGCCCCGGACAAGAGGTACTGGATGCCTGGGGTAAAGCCTATGGCGTGCTGGCTGGGGTGTTTATCAATCGTGAAGCGCAGATTTACCGTGAGCACGCGGAAAAACAGGGCGGCTGGCAAGGAACACGCGCGTTCCGCTTGCTGGAGAAAACCCCGCAGAGTGCACTGATCACCAGCTTTGAATTCGCACCGGTAGATGATCAGCCGGTGGCGTCTTACCAGCCGGGACAATATCTTGGCATCTGGCTGAAGCCGGAAGGTTTCGCGAATCAGGAGATCCGTCAGTACTCGCTGACCCGCCAGCCGAACGGGAAAAGCTACCGTATTGCCGTAAAACGCGAAAGCGGTGGCCAGGTTTCAGAGTGGCTGCACGATAAAGCCCAACCCGGTGATGTGGTGCACCTGGCCGCGCCAGCAGGGGATTTCTTTATGGATGTGCCTGCTGCTACTCCGGTTACGTTAATCTCCGCAGGCGTAGGGCAAACCCCGATGCTGGCGATGCTGGACAGCCTTGCCGCCTCTCAGCACAGCGCACAGGTGAACTGGTTTCATGCCGCCGACAATGGCCAGGTTCACGCTTTCGCCGATGAAGTCAGCAAGCTGGGAGCATCACTGGATCGCTTCTATCAACATGTCTGGTATCGCCAACCGGAAGCAGCAGATCGAAGTGCAGGTCGTTTTAACAGCGAAGGGTTAATGGATTTAACGCAACTGGAAGGAAAATTCAGCGACCCGATGATGCAGTTTTACCTCTGCGGGCCGGTTGGATTTATGCAGTTTGCCGCTCAGCAACTGGTGACGCTCGGCGTAGACAAAGCCAATATCCACTACGAATGCTTTGGGCCGCATAAGGTCCTGTAAGCAGACATTCCCTCACCCGGCTGGGTGAGGGAATCACATCAGATTGCCGCGTCGTCTTCTTCGCCGGTACGGATACGCACCACGCGCGCAACGTCAAAGACGAAGATTTTGCCGTCGCCGATCTTACCGGTCTGCGCCGTGCGGATAATGGTATCCACGCAGGTATCAACGATATCGTCGGTGACCACAATTTCAATTTTCACCTTGGGTAGAAAGTCCACCATGTATTCCGCGCCGCGGTAGAGTTCTGTGTGGCCTTTCTGGCGACCAAACCCTTTCACTTCGGTCACCGTCATCCCGGTGATACCGACTTCCGCCAGTGCTTCACGCACATCATCCAGTTTGAAAGGTTTAATAATCGCATCAATCTTTTTCATGGTGGGTCCTTAAACGCTCTTGCCAGTCTGCTGCATCGTAATCGGTTGCTCACAGTATCATACTCACCGCGCCATTACTCCTTAAAGTCGTTGGCGTCCAGCTCATGTCGCGAGAGTAATTTGTAAAATTCAGTCCGGTTGCGGCCCGCCATCCGCGCGGCATGGGTCACATTACCTTTGGTGATTTGCAACAGTTTGCGCAGGTAGTTAAGTTCAAATTGATTACGCGCTTCAACAAAGGTAGGCAACGCCGTGTTTTCC
Organism: Kosakonia sp. WA-90; assembly: GCF_039871955.1. Classification (NCBI taxonomy): domain Bacteria; kingdom Pseudomonadati; phylum Pseudomonadota; class Gammaproteobacteria; order Enterobacterales; family Enterobacteriaceae; genus Kosakonia; species Kosakonia sp. WA-90. The sequence continues at coordinate 37,596 of NZ_JBDPLJ010000002.1, read as the reverse complement.
CCTTCCAGCGCCTGTTCAACCAGCGCATCGCTGATCACTGGAGAGGATGTCAGCGCCACGCACTGCTCAATCACGTTCACCAGTTGACGCACGTTACCCGGCCAGCTCGCGGTCATCAGCCGTTTCATGGCATCGGTGGAGAAAGCACGCACAAACGGTTTGTGGCGATCCGCTGCCTGACGCAGCAGATGGTTCGCCAGCAGCGGAATATCTTCCGCGCGCTCCGCCAGTGCCGGGATTTTGAGGTTCACAACATTCAGGCGGTAGAACAAATCCTCACGAAACTCACCGCGCTCCATCGCTTTCGGCAGGTCGCGGTGGGTGGCGGAAATAATACGCACATTAATATCAATATCGCGGTTGCTGCCCAGCGGGCGGACTTTACGCTCCTGCAGCACACGCAGCAATTTCACCTGCAACGGAATTGGCATATCGCCAATTTCATCAAGAAACAGCGTACCGCCTTCCGCCGCCTGAAACAGCCCTTCGCGGCTACTGACCGCGCCGGTAAACGCCCCGCGCGCATGACCAAACAGTTCCGACTCCAGCAATTGCTCGGGTAATGCACCGCAGTTGATGGCGATAAACGCGCTTTTACTGCGAGGGCTGGCGTTGTGGATCGCCTGCGCGAGGATCTCCTTGCCGGTACCACTTTGCCCGTTGATCAGCACGCTGACATCGGACTGCGCCACCATTCGCGCCTGCTCCAGCAAGCGCAGCATGACCGGGCTACGGGTAACAATGCTTTCGCGCCACTGATCGTCGGCCGCCGGGCCGCTGTGTTCCAGCGCCTCATCAATGGCTTTGTATAACGCGTCTTTATCCACCGGTTTGGTAAGAAAGCTAAAGACGCCCTGCTGCGTGGCGGCTACCGCATCCGGTATTGAGCCATGCGCCGTCAGGATAATCACCGGCATACCCGGCTGAACGCGCTGAATCTCAGCAAACAGCTGCATGCCATCCATTTCATCCATGCGCAGGTCGCTTATCACCAGATCGACCTTTTCCCGCGCCAGAATGCGCAATCCTTCCTGCCCGCTCTCGGCGGTGACAATGCTGTACCCCTCGCTGGTAAGACGCAACCCCAGCAGCTTCAGCAGGCCAGGGTCGTCATCCACCAGCAGTAAATGGGCAGGTTTGCGGCTTGTCATGGTTTTACATCCTCCTGATTCCCGTCATTTTTCGACGGGCGCGTGCTATCCGGCATATCGGCTGGCGCGGGCTTACGCGTGGAAAGACGCCGTTCAATATCGGTCAGCGTCTCCAGCTTGCGCGTGGTGGTTTCCAGTTGCTCACGTAAAAATTGCTGCTGCTGGCGCAACGTATCCAGCTCGCTATCGGTGGATTGTTGCAGTTTGCTGTAGCGACTGCGCTCTTCTGACAGTTGTAACTGCAACATTTCACTATCGCGCCAGAGCTGGAACAACGGGCGAACCTGCGCCGGGATAGTCGGGCTTACAGCGTCCAGCCGGGTAGTGTAATCACGCCGTTCAAGCGGTGTGATTTTAGCGCTGGAGAGCAAAATGCCACGGCGGAACGTGGCAGCCCAGTTATCATCCGTCCAGGAGCGCGCTTCAGCACGGGCCACTGCCGGGGCCAGACGCTGTGCGCAATCCATCGCTCGCAGCCAGTAAAGCGGGTTGGTGTCGACATGCGGGCCCGACAACAGCCAGATGTCATCACAGTCTGTTGAGAGAAAATCCGCCAGTTGGTGCTCAGGGAGTCGTTCTTCCTGGCCATTATGGATAGCGCTTTGCGGCTTTTGCGCCACGCATCCGGCCAGCAACAGGCAAGGAAACGCACGAAGCCATTTATTGCGCGGTGACACCGCGTTAATTACGCGGGAAAAAACATGCGACATACTTACCAGGTCCAGGTTCATTTAATCTCTTTTACCGGCACATTGAGCGGTAACTCAATACGGAAACAGACATCGGCTTCGCTATCGGTTGCCAGATAGAGTTCGCCCTGCATACGACGAATACAATCTCTGGCAATACTCAGCCCTAACCCACTGCCTTTTACCGCCCCTTTTCGTTGATGGCTGCCCTGAAAAAAGGGCTCGAAGATCATGCTGCGTTCTGCTTCAGGGATAGGCGTACCGGTATTTGTCACGTCTATAAAGAGCCGCGCGCCGGCAATATAGCTGTGCAGATAAATGTTACCGGATTCAGCACCATAGTGCACAGCGTTAGAGTAGAGATTATCCAGCACGCTCATCAGTAACATCGGTTCAGCCTGACAGGTGGCCGCATCGAGCGTGACCCCGGTATGCATCATTTTAGCTCGCGCCGGCAAACTGTGAGCAGAGATAACCATGTCCACCAGCGGTGCGATCTCAACCTCTTCCAGCTCAACCGCGCCGTCGGCAAGCTTGCGGTTATAGTCGAGGAGTTGCTCAATAAGTTTTTGCAGGTTGCGACTGCTGGCATCGAGGATCTCAACCACCTCTTTCTGTTCCGCGGTCAGCGGCCCCACCACTTCATCGGCAAGCAACTCCGTTCCTTCGCGCATACTGGCGAGGGGGGTTTTAAGCTCATGTGACAAATGACGTAAAAACTGATGGCGCTGCGACTCCAGCCACGCCAGCCTTTCACTGAGCCAGATAATGCGTTCGCCCACATAGCGCAGCTCGCGCGGGCCTTTAAACACCACAGTATGGCCAAGCGATCGCCCTTCCCCCAGCCGGTTGATCATCCGTTCAATCCCCTTCACCGGACCGATGATCATACGGGTAAACAGCAGCACCAGCCCGAGACTGACCATAAACAACACCAGCGCCTGCCAGCCAAAAAACTGGCCGCGTTCGGCGATTTCCAGTTGTAATTGCTGACCACGGGAGAACACGACCGCACGGGTAGATTGCACCATTTCGGTGTTTGCGGCGGCAAAGGCTTCCAGCCGCTCGGAGGCTGAAGCGGAAGGACCGCTGTTTTTACACTGCAATTGGGCAAGGTCGTTCAGATCCTGGCGTAGCGCCTGGTAGAGCTTATCATCCGGCAGCACGCCCGCATGGGCATCCAGCATTTCACTGTAGCGTTTACGCTGATTCTGATACACCCGCGCCAGCGTGGCATCGTCGAGCACGCAATACTGGCGGTAACTGCGCTCCATTTCCAACGCTGCGTTGGTCATGGCTTCGCTGCGACGCGCGTCAATGAGCGTTGTGCGGTTGGTTTGTAGTGCCTGGGCGCTGAGGGCATTCAGGCTTTGCCACGCCTGCCAGGCCAGTACCAGCAGCGGTAATAAAATCAACAGAAACGCCATCATCACCAACTGGCGTAGCGAGCGGGGGAAAACAAGCCAACGTTTCAACGCAATGCTCTCGCAAGAATAGATACAGGGATGCTAACTGAGTAACGCGCCGGGGGAAAGCCAGAAACAACAAAGCCGGGCATAAGCCCGGCTCTGTTATGAAATTAGGCGGTGCCTAACTCGACGTTTCGCCCGAAGCCTGATAAAGCAAAGCAATTATCAGCAGGTGGACGGCAGGCACCTTTAAGTGCGTCATTCGAAGTTTATGTAGCACGTCCCGAAGGGGCTGACATAAGAAAGATGAATGAGCCACTGCTTAGTATTATGCACATATTATGCCAATGCACAAAATAATAATTTAACTCATTGATTATAATTGATTTTATATTTATCACACGCAACGGCAAGATGTTTGTTTTTTCATCTCACTGTCGCTGTTTAACAACACCCTAATAACGTTTAAAATAATTACTTATAATTCATATAATTAAATGTCGCCATTTGGAGACACAAAAGAAAAGCCATTGTCGGGAAATGCCGACACTTTTCAACAGGTAATAAAAAAGCCTCCGCCAGAAAGGCCGGAGGCTTTATACGCTTCTCGCGAATTTAACCCAACTGTTTACGGGCGTTACGGAAAATACGCATCCACGGGCTATCTTCACCCCAGTTCTCCGGATGCCAGGAGTTGGACACCGTACGGAATACACGCTCCGGATGCGGCATCATGATCGTCACGCGGCCGCTTTCATTCGTGACCGCCGTAATGCCGTTCGGCGAGCCGTTCGGGTTCGCCGGGTAAGTCTGCGTCACCTTGCCGAAGTTATCGACATAACGCAGCGCCACCAGTCCTTTGCTTTCAAGCGCAGCCAGGTGCGCATCATCGCGCACTTCCACACGACCTTCACCGTGAGATACGGCGATGGGCATTTGCGATCCCACCATGCCGCCGAGCAACAATGACGGGCTCTGCGTCACTTCCACCAGGCTGAAACGCGCTTCGAAACGATCGGAGTGGTTACGCACAAAGCGTGGCCACAGTTCGCTACCCGGGATCAGTTCGCGCAGGTTGGACATCATCTGGCAGCCATTGCATACGCCCAGCGCCAGCGTCTGCGGACGGTGGAAGAAGGTTTCGAACTCGTCGCGTACACGGTCGTTAAACAGGATCGATTTCGCCCAGCCTTCGCCCGCGCCCAGCACATCACCGTAAGAGAAGCCGCCACAAGCGACCAGCGCATGGACGTTTTCCAGCCCGGAGCGCCCGGCCAGGAGGTCGCTCATATGCACATCGATTGCATCAAAACCTGCGCGGTGGAACGCGGCCGCCATCTCAACATGTGAGTTGACGCCCTGCTCGCGCAGTACCGCCACTTTCGGGCGCGCGCCAGTGGCAATAAACGGCGCAGCGATATCTTCGTTAATATCGAACGACAGTTTTACATTCAGCCCTGGATCGTTGTCATTGGCTTTCGCGTCATGCTCCTGATCCGCACACTCCGGGTTATCACGCAGGCGCTGCATCTGCCAGGTGGTTTCCGCCCACCACATACGAAGCGTGGTGCGGCTTTCACTGAACACTGCCTGACCATCAGCTTCAATGACAAAGCGATCGCCGGAGACAGCATTTCCCAGATAATGAACACAATCGCCCAGACCGTATGTCGCCAGCACGCTTTCCACCGCTTCGCGGTCGCCCGCACGTACCTGGATAACCGCGCCCAGCTCTTCATTAAACAACGCCGCCAGACGATCGCCTCCCAGGGAAGCGATATTCACATTTACACCGCAGTGCCCCGTAAAGGCCATTTCCGCCAGCGTCACCAGCAGACCGCCGTCGGAACGATCGTGGTAAGCCAGCAATTTGCCCGCCGCAACCAGCGCCTGGATGGCATCATAGAAGCCTTTCAGTTGCTCAACGTTACGTACATCGGCAGGCTTGTCGCCCAGTTGACGATATACCTGCGCCAGCGCCGTTGCGCCCAACGCATTGTTGCCGTTACCCAGATCGATAAGCAACAGGGCGTTATCTTCGGTGGAGAGTTGCGGCGTTACTGTATGACGTACATCTTCAACGCGCGCAAAGGCCGTGATCACCAGCGACAGCGGCGAAGTCATCTCACGCTGTTCATTTCCTTCCTGCCAGCGGGTTTTCATCGACATGGAATCTTTGCCCACCGGAATGGTCAGTCCCAATGCAGGGCAAAGCTCTTCACCCACCGCTTTCACTGCCGCGTACAGGCCTGCGTCTTCGCCAGGATGCCCTGCCGCCGCCATCCAGTTTGCGGACAGCTTAATGCGTTTGATGTCGCCAATCTGCGTTGCCGCGATATTGGTCAATGCTTCCCCCACGGCCAGACGCGCGGAAGCCGCAAAGTCCAGCAGCGCAACCGGCGCACGTTCACCCAGCGCCATCGCTTCACCATAGTAGCTATCGAGGCTGGCAGTGGTCACCGCACAGTTCGCTACCGGGATCTGCCACGGCCCGACCATCTGATCGCGGGCGACCATACCGGTCACCGTGCGGTCGCCAATGGTCACGAGGAAGGTTTTTTCCGCCACGGTCGGCAAATGCAGCACGCGATTCACTGCGTCTGCAACCGAAATGCCCTGTGTCGTAAATGCATCGCCGGTCGCCTGACGTGTCTCAACGTTGCGGGTCATCTTCGGCGTTTTGCCTAACAGCACATCCAGCGGCATGTCGATCGGTTGATCGTTAAAATGGTTGTCGTTCAGCGTCAGGTGCTGCGCTTCGGTCGCTTCGCCAATCACCGCATAAGGCGCGCGTTCGCGGCGACACAGCTCATCAAACAGCGCCAGTTGATCGGCGGCAACCGCCAACACATAGCGTTCCTGCGATTCGTTACACCAGATCTCCAGCGGGCTCATACCCGGCTCATCGCTGAGAATGTCACGCAGTTCAAAACGACCGCCGCGACCACCATCGCTGACCAGCTCAGGCATGGCATTGGACAGACCGCCCGCGCCCACGTCATGAATAAAGAGGATGGGGTTGGCATCGCCCAGTTGCCAGCAACGGTCAATCACCTCCTGGCAACGACGCTCCATTTCCGGGTTGTCGCGCTGAACTGAGGCAAAATCCAGATCCGCATCAGACTGACCAGACGCCATAGAGGACGCTGCGCCGCCCCCCAGGCCGATATTCATCGCCGGGCCACCGAGGACGATCAGTTTCGCACCTACGGTGATCTCGCCTTTTTGTACGTGATCGGCACGAATGTTACCGATCCCGCCCGCCAGCATGATCGGTTTGTGGTAGCCGCGAAGCTCTTCGCCGTTATGGCTATTCACTTTCTCTTCATAGGTACGGAAATAGCCGTTCAGCGCCGGGCGACCAAATTCGTTGTTAAACGCCGCGCCGCCCAGTGGGCCATCGGTCATAATATCCAGCGCGGTAACGATACGCTCAGGCTTACCAAAATCTTCTTCCCACGGTTGTTCAAAGCCCGGAATACGCAGGTTGGAAACGGAGAAACCCACCAGGCCCGCTTTCGGCTTCGCGCCACGACCGGTTGCCCCTTCGTCACGGATCTCACCGCCGGATCCGGTCGCAGCCCCCGGCCACGGAGAGATCGCCGTCGGGTGGTTATGTGTTTCCACCTTCATCAGAATATGCGCCGGTTCTTGATGGTAATCGTAACGGCCTTCACCGCGATCGGCGAAGAAGCGGCCAACAGCTGAACCTTCCATCACGGCGGCGTTGTCTTTATACGCAGACAGGACGAAATCCGGCGTTTTCTCGAAGGTGTTTTTGATCATTTTAAACAATGACTTCGGCTGCGGCTTGCCATCAATCACCCAGTCGGCGTTGAAGATTTTGTGGCGGCAGTGCTCGGAGTTCGCCTGGGCGAACATATAGAGTTCGATATCGTTCGGGTTGCGCCCCAGACGGGTAAAGGCGTCTTGCAGATAGTCGATTTCATCGTCTGCTAATGCCAGGCCAAGACGCAGGTTGGCGTCGATCAGCGCCTGGCGGCCTTCACCCAGTAAGTCGACGCTTTGTACCGGTGCCGGCTGATGGTGTTCAAACAGGCGCTCAGCATCCGCCTGTGAGGTGAATACGCTCTCCATCATGCGATCATGCAGTTCTGCTGCGATCTGAGCCCACTGGGCGTCCGTCAGACCATCGGCGTCTACATAGTACGCAACGCCGCGTTCAAGGCGGTTGATCTTATTAAGGCCGCAGTTGTGCGCAATATCGGTAGCTTTGGAAGACCAGGGAGAGATGGTGCCAGGACGAGGAGTGACGAGCAGTAAGGTTCCGGTTGGGGTATGGCTGCTCAGGCTCGGGCCATATTTCAACAGGCGCTGGAGCCGGGCGTACTCTTCTTCGGTCAGGGTGTCGTTCAGATCAGCGAAGTGAGCGTACTCGGCGTAAATATTACTGACCGGGAGGTTGGCCGCCTGAAAACGCGCCAGCAGTTTGTTGATACGAAAAGCGGACAATGCAGGCGAACCACGCAGAATTTCCATCATAAGTCTCTCGTCTTCGATTACGAAGCGTCGGGGACGCTTTAAGTGTGCACCAGGGGAAAACGGGCGTCATTATAGAGAATCCTGAGCGCCTACGAAACCGTTTGCGTCGAAATAAAATCAGCCCGGATTTTTGACAATAGCTGCCGCCGACCACTCTAATTAGTTGCCAACTGGCGTTTTGTTGCGCAAAATGCCGCTCAATCACAGACAAACCTTGTTGTTATCATGACGGCCATCTGCTGAGGCAAAGTACGGCGCAGAGAATTAACTGATTGAAAAAATTTAAGATTAATTATCTGCTCATCGGCATTGTCACCCTGCTGCTGGCAGCGGCCCTGTGGCCATCCATTCCCTGGTTCGGCAAAGCCGATAACCGCATCGCGGCAATCAAAGCCCGCGGGGAATTGCGCGTCAGCACCATTGCCACACCGCTCACCTATACCCGTATTGAGGGAAAATCCTACGGCCTCGATTACGATCTGGCGCAGCATTTCGCCGACTATCTGGGTGTGAAGCTCAAAGTCACCGTCCGCCAGAATATCAGCCAGCTCTTTGACGATCTCGATCATGATGATGCGGATATGCTCGCTGCAGGACTGGTGTACAACAGCGAACGCATCAAAAACTACCAGACCGGCCCGGTTTACTACTCCGTTTCTCAGCAACTGGTTTACCGGGTTGGCAGCCCTCGCCCGCGCACGCTGCAATCTGTTAACGCCAGCCAATTGACCGTTGCACCGGGGCAGGTGGTGATCGACGATCTTCGCGCCTTAAAAGAGAAAAAATACCCGGATTTAAGCTGGACGGTGGATGAGAAGCTCGGCACCAATGCGTTGATGGAACAGGTGCTGGAAGGCAAATTGAGTTACACCATTGCCGACTCGGTGGCGATAAGCCTGTTCCAGCGGGTGCACCCAGAGCTGGCTGTCGCACTGGATGTAACCGATGAACAGCCGGTCACCTGGTTCAGCAAGCGCGATGACGACAATACCCTTTCAGCCGCCATGCTGGATTTCTTCAATAATATGAATGAAGACGGTACCCTCGCACGGCTGGAGGAGAAGTATCTCGGGCATGGTGAAGACTTTGACTATGTGGATACGCGCACTTTCCTGCGCGCTGTCGATAGCGTACTGCCCGAGCTGCAACCGATGTTTGAGAAATATGCCCAGCAGATCGACTGGCGTCTGCTGGCAGCCATCTCCTATCAGGAGTCACACTGGGACGCCCAGGCCACCTCACCAACCGGGGTGCGCGGCCTGATGATGCTGACAAAAAATACGGCGCAAAGTTTAGGCCTAAGCGATCGTACCGATGCGGAACAGAGCATTAGCGGCGGCGCGCGCTACTTGCAGGATATGATGAGCAAAGTGCCGGACAGCGTACCGCAGGATGAGAAAATCTGGTTTGCGCTGGCGGCCTACAATATGGGCTATGCGCATATGCTGGATGCACGCGCGCTGACGGCAAAAACCAAAGGCAACCCCGATAGCTGGGCCGATGTAAAACAGCGTCTGCCGCTACTGAGCCAGAAACCCTGGTACAGCAAACTGACCTACGGCTACGCACGCGGGCATGAAGCATACGCTTATGTGGAGAACATCCGTAAGTATGAAATCAGCCTGGTCGGTTACCTGCTTGAGAAAGAGAAAGAAGCGGCCAAAGCGCTAAAGCTGGCAAAGAGTTACCCGGCGGTTTCTACGGATGAACTGAACCGCCCCGCCTACGGCATACTGCCTTTTAGCGCCTTTACCACCAGCGATCCTTTTCCGCGCAACCCGCTGCTGACGCCGGATACGTTGGTAAAAAACCCACTGAAAGTGAACCGATAAAGTGCTTTAACCGCCCGACTGCTCTTGTGAATCAGAGAGCGTTTTTTTCAGCGCTTTTTTCTCCTGCCGACGCTGGCGGAAAAAGTCGCTCAGCATTGCCGCACACTCATCGCGCAGCACCCCTTCGGTGATCGCCACCCGGTGGTTCATTCCCGGGTGATGCAGCACATCCATCAGCGAACCCGCCGCACCGGTTTTCGCATCCCGCGCGCCAAACACCAGATGACCAATGCGGCTATGCACCATTGCCCCGGCGCACATCACGCAGGGCTCCAGCGTGACATAGAGCGTGGTGTCGATCAGGCGGTAGTTTTGCAGCACCATCCCCCCCTGACGCAGTGCCATGATCTCCGCATGCGCCGTGGGATCGTGACGGCCAATCGGCCGGTTCCAGCCTTCGCCAATCACCCGTTCGTTATGCACCAGTACCGCGCCAACGGGCACTTCGCCTTCTTCCCATGCACGTTTCGCCAGCGTCAGCGCATAACGCATCCAGTATTCATGGTTCAGTTCAGGATTGGACAAAGGGAAAAACTCCAGTGATTCAGGCGGGCGCATTATACAGCCCTTCGCTGTTTATTCCAGTTGCTGTAACTCACCGCGCGGCGTCACACGCCAGCGGTGCTGGCAAAAATAGAGCAACGGGTTGTCTTGCTTGCTGTCGCTATAACCACTGTACAGACGCAGCGGCGTACCGATTTTCCGCTCCAGTTGCGCCACTTTCTCGTGCCCGAGACAGCGCATCGTTAGCACCCAGCCGCCATAACGACGGTTGATCTGACTGGCAATCACATTCACCTTCGGCAACCAGGGCGTATCAAAATAGACTTGCTCCACCAGCGGTTGCGGCGAGCCCGTGATCAACCAGATATCCGCATCAGAAGCGGTAAGGTACTGGGTCAGCCGCGACTGCACCACCGGAAACGCCGTCACGTGTTCGCGAAACCAGCGGACAAACTGCTGCTCACGCTTTTTCAGTTGATGTTCACTGTGGCCAAACGTGCAGCCCCAGAGCAGCAGGCTCATTGGCCAGCGGGCTGCACGCCCTTTAATCAATAACGCGCCAGCAATCACCGGCAATAGCGGCAGCACCAACAAGGCATTCAACGGCTGGTGCCGCAACAGATAACGTAAAAACGTACCGAACATATCCTGCTGGTGCAGTGTTCCGTCAAGATCAAAAAATACGACGCGGCGCTCGCTGGTAGCCAAATGTTGTCCCTCTGCCTGGTTAAACGCCGATCGCCATTTATCCTCTTCTGGCGATCGCTATTAGAAATAGCCTAACAGATAGAACCTGACTTTTCCGGTAACAAGACACCTGCAATATAAAGCAGCTATTTCGTTACGCCACAGATGCACTACACTGCCTTATCTTTCCAGGAACCGTAGTGACCATGACTTCGCATACCAAAACGATGCGCGCCTTTAGCTCTGCCTCTTTCCGACATCTGTTCTTTGCCCGTCTGTTCACCGTACTGGGTAACGGCATCGCTCCGATTGCACTGGCCTTTGCGGTACTGGACATCGGCGGTTCCGCCGCCGATTTGGGCCTCGTCGTGGCGGCTCGATCTGTTTTTAATGTCGCCTTCTTGTTGGTCGGCGGTGTATTGGCAGATCGCTATTCACGTAGCCTGGTGCTGGTTTCGTCCTCTGTTGTGGCGGCGATATCGCAAGCGGTCGTCGCATGGTCCGTGCTAAACGGCAGCGCAACGGTCATGGGCCTTGCCCTGTTAGGTACCCTGAATGGTGCCGCCGCAGGCGTTGCGTTACCGGCCTCCTCCGCGCTGGTGCCCCAGACGGTGCCAGCCCATAACCTGCGCGAAGCCAATGCGTTGATCCAGTTAGGTATTTACAGTGGAACCGTGGTTGGTGCTTCGCTGGGCGGGGTCCTGACCAGCGCCGTCGGGCCTGGCTGGGGACTGGCGATTGATGCGCTCGGCTTTGCTGCCTCGGCGCCGCTCTATTACTGGATCCGTACAGGCGTCGCGCCAGTCGCCGCCGCGCAAACCAACATTCTGCAGGATCTGCGCGACGGCTGGAAAGAGTTCACCAGCCGGACATGGGTCTGGTCCATTGTCGTTCAGTTCACCATTATCAATGCCGCATTCAGTGGCGTAGTGATGGTTCTCGGCCCGATCATTGCCGATGCCTCATTTGGCCGCACCCAGTGGGGAATCATGGTTGCGGCGCAAAGCGTTGGGTTGATTGTCGGCTCATTCCTGGCATTGCGCTGGCGCCCGCGTCGCGACCTGTTTATTGGCGTGATGCTGGTGTCGTTGTGTGCGTTGCCTATTTTCCTGCTGGGGCAGATTGCGCCGCCACCGTGGCTTATCGCGGCATTTTTTATCGCGGGCGTCACTTTCGGTCTGTTTGGCGTGGCCTGGGCACAGTCGCTGCAAACCCATATACCGCCAGAAAAACTGGCGCGTGTATATGCATACGACGCGCTGGGATCCTTTATTGCGATCCCGGTTGGCGAACTGGCCGCCGGACCGCTGGCCATACATTACGGTAACAGCAATGTATTAATGGCTTCAGCGGGGGCCGTGGTCATCGCAACGTTTGTTGCCAGCCTGATCCCGGCCATTCGTCAGCTCGATAACTCACCGAAGGTGAAAAGACACAGCGCCGAAGGATCCACTTGATCGCTGTCAAATGCCGGGTTGTGATACTTTGTCGTGATAGAATTTTTAATTCATAATAATAATCAATTGCTGGAATATTAAATTCTCTCATTTGTATGCGTTGTTATTGCCTCCGGAGATCCTATGAACTGTTTAATTCGCATCCGTCAGCGCTATTCCGGCCTGGCGCAGAGCGATAAAAAGCTGGCGGAATTTCTGCTGGAAAATCCCGATCGCGCGCGCCATTTAAGTTCGCAACAGTTGGCCGCCGAAGCGGGTGTTAGCCAGTCGAGCGTCGTGAAGTTTGCCCAGAAAATGGATTTCAAAGGATTTCCGGCAATGAAACTGGCCATCAGCGAAGCGCTGGCCAGCAACACCAATCCCTGGTCCGTGCCCGTGCATAACCAGATCCGCGGCGACGATCCGCTACGTGTGGTGGGTGAAAAGCTGATCAAAGAGTACCAGAGCGCCATGCACGCCTCACTGGATGTCAACAGTGAAGAGAAGCTACTGGAAAGCGTACGACTGCTGCGCGAGGCACGGCGTATTATCCTGACCGGTATTGGCGCTTCCGGGTTGGTTGCCCGTAACTTCGGCTGGAAGTTGATGAAAATTGGTATTAACGCCGCGGTGGAGCAGGATATGCACGCCCTGCTGGCAACCGTGCAGGCAATGGAGCCTGGCGATCTGTTGTTGCCGGTTTCTTATTCCGGCGAACGGCGTGAAATCAATATAGCAGCCGATGAAACCCTGCGCGTGGGCGGCAAGATCCTCGCCATCACCGGCTTTACCCCCAACGCCCTGCAACAACGGGCGACACATTGCCTTTACACTATCGCCGAAGAGCAGGCGACGCGCAGTGCGGCCATCTCCTCCACCAGCGCGCAAATGATGCTGACGGACTTACTGTTTATGGCGCTGGTACAGCAGGATCTGGAGCATGCGCCGGAACGCATTCGTCATAGCGAGGAGCTGGTAAAAAAACTGGTTTGAGCAGGGAATCATCGTATAATGCCCGCCCTGTTAGTGATGTTTCTGAGATTTTCCTGATGGCGCTGTTAATCACCAAAAAATGCATCAATTGCGATATGTGCGAGCCGGAATGCCCGAACGAGGCGATTTCGATGGGTGACAGCATCTATGAGATTAACAGCGATCGGTGCACCGAGTGCATTGGGCACTATGAAACGCCGACCTGCCAGAAAGTGTGCCCGATCCCCAATACCATCCTGAAAGATCCGGCACATATAGAAACAGAAGAACAGCTCTGGGATAAATTCGTCCAGATGCACCACGCCGATAAGATTTAACTTTCAATTATCACCGTTGCGCAGGCGTAATGCCGCTCATCCGCCAGCGTCACGTGAGTGGACTTCACGCCCATCTGCTCCGCCAGCCGCAGCGCCTCATCCCACAAACGCAAGCCTGGCTTACCCAGTTCGTCGTTGAACACTTCGAATTGATTAAATGCCAGACCGTTACGAATACCGGTGCCAAACGCCTTCGCCGCCGCTTCTTTTACCGCAAAACGTTTTGCCAGGAAGCGCACCGGTTGCTGATGCGCCTGGTAGAGCTCCCATTCGTTAGCGCTCAACACCCGCTTCGCCAGGCGATCGCCGCTGCGGGCGATCACCGCTGCGATGCGGTCTATCTCAACGATATCCGTACCCAGTCCGAGGATTGCCATTACGCGCGCGCTTCCTGCATCAGGCGTTTCATCTCGGCGACGGCCTCTTTCAGACCACTCATCACCGCGCGACCAATAATGGCGTGGCCGATGTTCAGCTCGTGCATTTCTGGCAGTGCGGCAATGGCCTTCACGTTGTGATAAGTCAACCCGTGGCCCGCATTCACTTTCAGGCCGAGGCTGGCGGCGTAGGTCGCAGCTTTGGCAATGCGCTCCAGCTCTTTCGCCTGCGCGGCATCGTTTTCTGCATCAGCGTAGCAACCGGTGTGGATTTCGATGTACGGCGCGCCAACGTCCGCAGCGGCTTTGATTTGCTCCGCATCGGCGTCGATAAACAGCGATACCTGAATACCGGCAGCGGCCAGGCGCTGGCAGGCGTCACGCATTTTCTCGCGCTGACCAGCCACATCGAGGCCGCCTTCCGTGGTAACTTCCTGGCGTTTTTCCGGCACCAGGCAGCAGAAATGCGGTTTGGTTTCACAGGCAATTGCCAGCATCTCTTCGGTGACCGCCATTTCCAGGTTCATTCGCGTATCCAGCGTCTGGCGCAAAATACGCACGTCTCTGTCGGTGATGTGGCGACGATCTTCGCGCAGATGCACGGTAATGCCGTCGGCTCCCGCCTGTTCAGCAATAAATGCTGCCTGCACCGGATCCGGGTAAGCCGTGCCACGTGCGTTACGCAATGTTGCGATATGATCGATATTGACGCCCAACAGTAATTCAGCCATGACAATCCTCAGTGTTTTCATTGGTTCCGGCGCGGTCTTCGCCTCGCCTGGCCTGATTTTTTCCGTTATCGCTTCGGCATAAACTGCCGGAACAGTTCCCGGCTTTTTAACGGCTTGCCTCCAAGATACGGCTTTAACGCAATACGGGTAAAGCGCTTTGCAGCGCGCAACGTGTCGGCATCCGGGAATTCACGCTCAGCCAGCGCACGCAGATGCCGGCCAGTAAAGGTGCTGTTATCCATTACTACGCTGGCAATAAACCCTTTCTCTTCCCGGTAGCGATAGGTCATCAGGTCATCCACCGGCTCACCGCTGCCCGCACAGTGCAGGAAATCAACGCCATAACCCAGATGCCCGAGCAGTGCCAGTTCAAAGCGACGCAGCACAGGTTCCGGCGTGCCGGTTACGCCCGCTAACGCCTGGATGCAGTGTAAATAGTCGAAGAAGAGTTCGGAGAAGCGGGTCTCATGCTCCAGCACGCGGGCAATAAGCTCATTAACATAAAGGCCGCTGTAGAGCGTGATACCACTGAGCGGCAGCGCCAGTGAAACCGCTTCTGCGCTGCGCAGCGTTTTGACTTCGCCACGCCCGCCAAAACGTACAAGCAGAGGGGTAAAAGGCTGTAATGCGCCTTTAAGATTAGAGCGTTTGGAACGTGCGCCTTTTGCAACAAGGCGCACGCGGCCCGACTCTTCCGTGAAGACGTCCAGCATCAGGCTGGTTTCGCTCCACGGACGGGAATGGAGGACGAATGCGCGCTGCCATCCTTCCATCGTGTTCTCGCCGTCTGTCAGGCCATTAACGCTTAAAGATCGTCGACATAACCGAGACTGCGCAGCGCGCGTTCGTCATCGGCCCAGCCGGACTTCACTTTCACCCACAGTTCAAGGTGAACTTTGGCTTCAAACATCTCTTCCATATCTTTACGGGCTTCAATGCCGATGGTTTTGATTTTGGCCCCTTTGTTGCCAATCACCATCTTCTTCTGCCCTTCGCGCTCAACAAGGATCAGCCCGTTGATGTCGTAGCCGCCGCGCTCGTTCGTAATGAAACGTTCGATTTCTACTGTCACCGAATACGGCAGCTCCGCGCCGAGGAAACGCATCAGCTTCTCACGAATGATCTCAGAAGCCATAAAACGCTGAGAACGGTCGGTCACATAATCTTCCGGGAAGTGATGAATGGCTTCCGGCAGGTGTTTGCGCACGATGCTGGCGATGGTATCAACATTGGTGCCGGTTTCCGCAGAGAGCGGTACGATGTCGAGGAAATTCATCTGGCTGGCGAGGAACTGCAAGTGCGGCAGCAGATCGGCTTTTTCCTGCACGTTGTCCACTTTATTGACTGCGAGGATCACCGGCGTTTTGCCGTCGCGCAGTTTGTTCAGCACCATTTCGTCATCCGGCGTCCAGCGCGTGCCTTCCACTACGAAGATCACCAGCTCAACATCGCCGATTGAACTGCTTGCTGCTTTGTTCATCAGACGGTTGATGGCGCGCTTCTCTTCCATATGCAGGCCCGGGGTGTCGACGTAAATCGCCTGATACTCCCCTTCGGTATGGATACCGACAATACGGTGGCGCGTGGTCTGTGCTTTACGGGAAGTAATGGAAATCTTCTGCCCGAGCAGTTTGTTCAGTAGCGTGGATTTGCCGACGTTGGGACGTCCAACGATGGCGATAAACCCGCAATAGCTTTTTTCAGTTTCAGTGCTCATTCCAGCTCCAGTTTTTTCAGCGCCTGTTCGGCGGCAGCCTGCTCCGCCTTACGGCGGCTGGAACCTGTGCCGACCACCGGTTCGCTCAGGCCGCTGACCTGGCAGTGGATAGTAAATTCCTGATCATGTGCTTCACCGCGCACCTGCACCACCAGATAGGACGGCAGCGGCAAATGGCGACCCTGCAAAAACTCCTGCAGGCGCGTTTTCGGATCTTTTTGCTTATCGCCCGGACTGATTTCATCCAGGCGCGTTTGATACCAGCTCAGGATTAATTGTTCGACGGTCTGGATATCGCTATCGAGAAATACCCCGCCAATTAATGCTTCAACGGTGTCCGCGAGAATGGATTCACGGCGAAAACCGCCGCTCTTCAATTCACCCGGCCCTAAGCGCAGACATTCGCCTAATTCGAATTCGCGGGCGATTTCCGCCAACGTATTACCGCGAACCAGCGTGGCGCGCATGCGGCTCATATCACCTTCATCCACGCGAGGAAAACGGTGATAGAGCGCATTAGCAATCACAAAACTTAAAATCGAGTCGCCAAGAAACTCCAGACGCTCATTGTGTTTGCTACTGGCACTGCGGTGGGTTAATGCCTGCTGCAACAGATCCTGATGATGAAAAGTGTAGCCCAGCTTCCGTTGAAGCCGATTAATTACGATGGGGTTCATGCGATACCAATAAATAAATGCGTCAACAATGCAGCACACGAAACCGACCTGAGAAAAACCAACGCGGTTTCGTGTGCTGTGGCGCCCGGAGGAGCCAGCCTCAAACTTCGGGGGAATATTCTATACGCAACGAGGGGGGTTGTCGTTAGTCTGAGGGGAATAATCGCGGAAATAATTCAGGGCGCAACGGGAATAATTGCGCCCTGGTTAATTAATGAATTCCGCCGATACGATTCAGTCGTACACCTGTCGGCCATTCACCTTCTTGTTTTTCGAAACTCATCCAGATTGCCGTCGCACGACCAACGAGATTCGCTTCCGGCACGAAACCCCAATAACGGCTGTCAGCACTGTTATCGCGGTTATCGCCCATCATGAAATAGTGACCTGGCGGCACAATCCACGTTGCCAGTTGCTGCCCTGGCTGACGGTAATAAATGCCAAGCTGATCCTGGGCGATCGGTACAGTCAGAATACGGTGCGTCACCTCACCCAGAGTCTCTTTGCGCTCCGTCAGACGAATGCCATCTGCCATGGTTTCGCTTTTAGGCAACTGGAAGAAGCCACTGCTTGCTTCACCGCCGGAGCGGCGACCAAAGGTCTGCACAAAGTCACTGGCTTCAACATTGCTGTAGGTGATCGGCAGCGCGTTGTCGCACGCCTGACCGGAGCTGCAGTTTGGCTGCACGGTAACCTGCTTGCTGACCGGGTCGTAACTGACTTTGTCACCCGGTACGCCAACCACACGTTTGATGTAATCCAGGCGCGGATCGTCCGGGTATTTAAACACCGCAATATCACCGCGTTTCGGATGACCGGTTGCGATCAGCGTCTTCTGGTAGATCGGATCTTTAATACCGTAAGCGAATTTTTCCACAAGGATAAAATCGCCGATCAGCAGCGTCGGCATCATTGAACCGGAGGGGATCTGGAACGGCTCAAAAATAAACGAACGCACGATCAGTACAATCGCCAGTACCGGGAAAACAGAAGCACCGGTTTCCAGCCAGCCTGGCTTCGGACCGATTTTCTTCAGCGTTTTTTTATCAAGGGCATCACCTGTCGCAATTTGCGCGGCGGCCTGACGTTCCCGGCGTTTTGGTGCAAAAATAAACTTATCCAGGCACCATAAAAGTCCCGTCACCAGCGTCGCGATCACCAGGATCAGGGCAAACATGTTCGCCATGCCAACTCCTTAAGGTTATTTGCTCTCTTTGCCTACGTGCAGAATGGCAAGGAACGCTTCCTGAGGCAGTTCGACGTTACCGACCTGCTTCATACGTTTCTTACCTTCTTTCTGTTTCTGCAGCAGCTTTTTCTTACGGCTGACGTCACCGCCATAGCATTTCGCCAGTACGTTTTTACGCAGCTGTTTTACCGTCGAGCGGGCAATAATGTGGTTGCCGATAGCCGCCTGAATCGCGATATCAAACTGCTGGCGAGGGATCAGATCTTTCATCTTCTCCACCAGCTCACGGCCACGGTACGGTGCATTTTCATTGTGGGTGATCAACGCCAGCGCATCGACACGCTCGCCGTTGATTAACACATCCACGCGTACCATGTTAGACGCCTGGAAACGTTTGAAGTTGTAATCCAACGATGCATAACCACGCGAGGTGGATTTCAGACGGTCGAAGAAGTCCAGCACCACTTCCGCCATCGGAATTTCATAGGTCAGCGCTACCTGGTTGCCGTGGTAAACCATGTTGGTTTGCACCCCACGTTTTTCCACACACAGCGTAATAACGTTACCCAGATACTCCTGCGGCAGCAGCATGTGGCATTCGGCAATCGGCTCGCGCAGCTCTTCAATATTGTTCAACGGTGGCAGTTTGGACGGACTGTCGACATACACCACTTCTTTGTTCGTGGTTTGCACTTCATACACAACAGTCGGCGCAGTGGTGATCAGATCCAGATCGTATTCACGCTCCAGACGTTCCTGAATGATCTCCATATGCAACAGACCGAGGAAGCCACAGCGGAAGCCGAAGCCCAGCGCAGTAGAGCTTTCCGGTTCGTAGAACAGGGATGCATCGTTCAGGCTCAGTTTGCCGAGCGCATCACGGAAGTTTTCGTAGTCGTCAGAGCTAACCGGGAACAGACCCGCATAGACCTGCGGTTTTACCTTTTTGAACCCTGGCAGAGCTTTGTCCGCCGGGTTGCGTGCAGAGGTCAGCGTATCCCCGACCGGTGCGCCGAGAATGTCTTTAATTGCACAGACCAGCCAGCCCACTTCGCCGCACTTAAGCTCGGTACGATCAACCTGTTTCGGCGTAAAGATGCCGAGACGGTCAGCGTTATACACCTGACCGGTACTCATAACTTTAATTTTGTCGCCTTTGCGCATGGTGCCGTTTTTGATACGCACCAGCGATACCACGCCCAGGTAGTTATCAAACCAGGAGTCGATGATCAGCGCCTGTAGCGGCGCGTCCGGATCGCCTTCCGGCGGCGGAATGTCCCGCACCAGACGTTCCAGCACATCCGGCACGCCAACACCGGTCTTCGCCGAACAGCGCACCGCGTCTGTCGCGTCGATGCCGACGATATCTTCAATCTCTTCGGCAACGCGCTCAGGATCGGCGGCTGGCAGGTCGATTTTGTTCAGTACCGGCACCACTTCCAGATCCATTTCGATGGCGGTATAGCAGTTCGCCAGCGTCTGCGCTTCCACGCCCTGACCCGCATCCACCACCAGCAGTGCACCTTCACAGGCAGCCAAGGAGCGGGAAACCTCATAGGAGAAGTCAACGTGCCCGGGAGTATCGATAAAGTTCAGTTGGTAGGTTTCGCCGTTAAGGGCTTTGTAGTCCAGCGTTACGCTCTGGGCTTTGATGGTAATACCGCGTTCGCGCTCAAGATCCATGGAGTCCAGCACCTGGGCTTCCATTTCGCGATCGGAAAGACCACCGCAAATCTGGATGATACGGTCAGACAGCGTCGACTTACCGTGGTCAATGTGAGCGATGATCGAAAAGTTACGAATATTCTTCATATAGTGAGATTTTATGCCTTACGAGTAACTAAGAGGCCTGTTCGCGCCTGACGTCAAATGTACTTAAACGCCGCATTCTACACTACAACCGCAATGCGGGGAAATGCTCATACCAGCAAGAAAAATGCCGCTTTTTTCACCGTTACAAGGGTGAAATTACGGGCGGCTTTCAGTGGAAGCATCGTCGACGCGAACAAGGTTCGGAGGTAAACCTACGCTAATGATGATGGGTTGCCATTCGCTGCGGGAAGCCAGTTTGGGCGAGAGTCCTCGTGCCAGTAAAAAACCGCCAACACCGCCGAGCACCGCACCGCACAGCGCCGCAAGATCGTGACCAAACAGCGCCTGGAAAAGGGCGCCCAGGACAAACAACCCAACCAGCGGCGACATATACACCAATAGTGCCGATCCCAGCAAACTGGCTTCGGCAATACCGAGTTCAACTTTTTGCCCGGCCACCAGCGGCTCTGCGCTGGGTACGGCAATGGTATGGCTGGTTTGCGGACCTAACTTATTTAACACGCGGCTACCGCAGCCCGCGCGGGAGGCGCAACTGCTGCAGGAGGCTTTGACGTCACATTCGACTAATGCTTCACCGTTACGCCATGAAACGACGGTAGCCCACTCTTTAATCATTGTGTGGCCTTGAATTTGAGGCTATCCGCAATGCGTTTTGCGGTTTGTGGAGGGAGTTCGCCTACGATGGTAATTTCGGCATTGTCACGAACCGTGGTGCTAACCGTGCGACGGCCGGTACGCAGGACCTGATCGCTACTGTTCTGGTTTGCGCGGTTCACGTTAATCGAGAAGCTAAATAAGCCGTCTGAATAAAGGCGCGACTCAACGGGAACATCCACCGTTGGCAACTGGCGACGACTGCTGGCCACCTCGCTAAATCCTTCTGGTAACCAGGACGGCCCCCAATTGAAGTCAACTTTATCCCCCGCAGGGACCGAAAGCAGAGGCGGTAAACTGGCTTTTGCCAGCGTTTGCATGCTGTTCGCAACCTGCGTGTTCACGGAAAACGCGATCACGCGGAACTGTTCGAGGGTTTCGCCATCGCGATCGAGTAAGTCGACGCGCATTGGCAGGCGTGTTTCCGAATCCATCCAGACGATGTAACTGTAACGGGTGCCGTCACGGGCAACAACGCGGATAACCTCACACAGTCTGTCGGCAATACGTGTACGTCCTACAGAAATGAAATCATAGTAGGAAGAGAGACGCTTAAAATCGGTATAAACCAGCGTAGGCAGCGAATCGACGATGTAGTTGCCGTTCAGCGTAAACGGCTCAAGACCCGGCTCAAAGTAGCTGATCTCATTACCACGCTGCACCACTTCGCGGCGAGGACCGTCCATTTGCAGCATTTGGGCCAGAGGCTGGTCGTTCAGGCGCGCATGGCGGTAGCGTAACGACTCCACTCCCTGCTTATTGATGCTGATAAAAGACAGTTCGTAGTTGAGCGACTGACTCGCCACGTTCATTTGCTGCAACAACGCCCCGGACGAAACATCAGCCGAGGCGTTAGCAGAGAAGAACAGACCAGCAGCCACAAAAGACATGGCACACCAAAGTTGCTTCATTACTGCGATTGCGTTCCTAAAGTTTGATTTCCTGGCACCTGCACAGCAGCCTGCTGCGTTTGCGCCTGCTCAAACTGAAGCTGTTCTGCATGCAGGCGTCGTTGCAGTTCGTAGTCCTGCAGCATTGCATTGATACGACGGCGCTGCTCCTGCGCTTGCTGTTGCTGACCGGCGGTTGCGGTAGCATCAGACGGAACACCCAGACTTACCGGACTGGCTTTACCCATCATCGGCAGCGTGTTAAACACCGGGCCTTCGGGCTGCTGGGTTGATTCAGCTGAGCCATTATAGTGCTGAACGCCAACAATTACAGCTAACGATACGCATGCAGCCACGCCCATTTGGGTAAGCTGGCTTGCCCACGGGCGAACCTTATGCCAGAACGGCATTTTCTGCCACTGATGCGGGGCGGGTTGCACTTCGGGAATCAATGGCGCGGTCGGTTGAACGGCGTCATTCTCAATCGCGGCCATGACTCGGGCTGAGATATCGAAATGGATGACATCGGCGGTATCACCGCGCATTGCATCGCGGATGAGGTGATAGCTTTCCCATGTTTGCTGCAATTGCGGATCCTGAGACAGCTCCGCGAGCAGCTCGTTATCCAGCGTTTCACCATCCATTAAAGCGGAAAGTTTTTCTTTCTGCATGCCTAATACCTTTTTCAGTATCCCGCTATCGTCAACGCCTGATAAGCGGTTGAACTTTATTATCAATAGCTTCCCGCGCTCGGAAGATACGTGAACGTACCGTACCTACCGGGCAATCCATGATGGCCGCAATTTCTTCATAGCTCATGCCATCCAACTCCCGCAACGTAATTGCCATGCGTAAATCTTCCGGGAGCGACTCAATAGTACGGAAAACTATTTGTCTCAGTTCTTCTGACAACATTAAGTTCTCAGGGTTCGAAATTTCTTTCAGTGCACCGCCACTTTCGAAGTTTTCTGCATCAATGGCATCCACATCACTGGATGGCGGCCTGCGCCCTTGGGCAACCAGGTAGTTTTTGGCCGTGTTAACGGCAATACGGTACAGCCAGGTATAAAAAGCACTATCTCCCCTGAACGAATCAAGCGCGCGATAGGCCTTTATAAATGACTCTTGTACGACATCAGGCACATCTCCGGAAGGAACATAACGGGAAACCAGACTCGCCACTTTGTGCTGGTAGCGCACCACCAGTAAGTTGAACGCTTTCTGATCTCCTTTCTGTACCCTTTCGACAAGGACCTGATCCGTTAACTGCTCGCTCATCCGAGGTAAAATCTCCCCAAAACCAATTTCCACGCGTATCCAGAAACGCCACTCCAATACTGCAATCTATGAGCAAGCAGCCAATTAGAGAGCAGGTTCGTGATAAAGTTCCGTTACGCCTTTGTTTTTGTGCATCGTTCTACAGACTTTTCATTATCACTCATTATAAGTCTACAAACCCTGCACACTGTGTTTTCTCAAAGAAAAGACCTTAAGATCGCCAGAGAGTATCGCAATATCGCTTTTTTTTCATCACTAATAAGCGCTTACTAACAATCAGATCCCTGTTTCCCCTTCCCTGACTCTCATCCCGCCTTTTTATACAATGTTTAGTGCTTAATACAAAAATCAAAAAAAACAGTGCCTGGTCACCTTTCATAGTGCTATGCTGGCCGGACCTTGTTTAGTAAATTAAACACGAATTATGAAAACGACGCCTGAATTCTCTTGTGATGTCCTGGTCATTGGCAGCGGTGCCGCAGGGCTCTCCGTGGCATTGCGTCTTGCGGCGCAGCATCGTGTGATCGTCCTCAGCAAAGGGCCAATCAGCGAAGGCTCCACCTTCTATGCGCAAGGGGGCATTGCGGCGGTATTTGATGAAACGGACAGCATTGAATCCCATGTCGAAGATACATTGATTGCCGGTGCCGGTATTGTCGATCGCCAGGCGGCAGAGTTTGTCGCCGGGAATGCGCGCCAGTGTGTACAGTGGCTTATCGATCAGGGTGTGTTATTTGATACCGAGGTAACGGCGAACGGCGAGCCGGGTTACCACCTCACCCGCGAAGGCGGGCATAGTCACCGCAGGATCCTCCACGCGGCCGATGCCACCGGCAAAGAAGTCGAAAATACGCTGGTTAGCCAAGCCCTCAATCACCCCAATATTCGCGTATTGGAACGCTGTAATGCGGTAGATCTGATTATTTCGGACAAAATCGGTCTGCCTGGTGCCCGACGCGTCGTCGGAGCATGGGTATGGAACCGGAATAAAGAACAAGTCGAAACCTGTCAGGCTAAAGCGGTTGTACTGGCGACCGGCGGCGCATCCAAGGTGTATCAGTACACCACGAACCCAGATATTGCCTCCGGCGATGGCATCGCCATGGCCTGGCGCGCCGGTTGCCGGGTCGCAAACCTGGAGTTTAATCAGTTTCATCCCACTGCCCTCTTCCATCCACAAGCGCGCAATTTCCTGCTAACGGAAGCGTTGCGCGGCGAAGGTGCGTATCTGAAACGCCCGGATGGCTCCCGCTTTATGCCGGATTTTGATGCGCGAGGCGAGTTGGCCCCGCGTGATATTGTGGCGCGCGCTATCGATCATGAAATGAAACGCCTCGGCGTGGACTGCATGTATCTCGATATCAGTCATAAGCCGGAAGCATTTGTCCGTCAGCATTTCCCGATGATTTATGAAAAGCTGCTCGGTCTGGGCCTTGACCTGACGAAAGAACCAATACCGATCGTCCCTGCCGCGCACTATACCTGTGGCGGGGTGATGATAGACGATCGCGGGCGTACCGATGTGGACGGATTATATGCCGTAGGGGAAGTGAGTTATTCCGGGCTGCACGGTGCAAACCGCATGGCATCAAACTCACTGCTTGAATGTCTGGTCTATGGCTGGTCAGCGGCGGAAGATATTTCCCACAGAATGCCGGATATTGATGCTGTGACGGAATTACCGGCATGGGATGAGAGCCGCGTCGACGACGCTGACGAGCGCGTGATCCTGCAACATAACTGGCACGAGCTGCGCCTGTTTATGTGGGATTATGTCGGCATCGTCCGTACCACCAAGCGCCTGGAACGCGCACTGCGCCGCATTACATTACTGCAACAGGAAATTGACGAGTACTACGCTCACTTCCGCGTTTCCAATAATCTGCTGGAACTGCGCAATCTGGTGCAGGTAGCGGAGTTGATTGTACGTTGCGCTATGGCGCGTAAAGAGAGCCGTGGACTGCATTACACGCTGGACTATCCGGATTTACTGCCCAACTCCGGCCCAACGGTGCTCTCGCCACGCGGTTACATAAATATGTAGAAAGCCTGCGTCAGCGCGGTATAGCTCTCGGAGTAGCGCTGATCCGGCCCGCGGATCACCAAACGGTCGGCAAAAAACTCCCCCGGACGCGGAGAGTATGCCAGTAACACGCGGTGCGGCAGACGCCCTTCCGTCTCGGCAACATCCGTACGCAAACGCAGATGCCAGCCAATGCTCTGCGCTTTGCGGGTGAACGCATCGCCTGCATCCACCGGCAACACGACGCAGAAAAAGCCCTCTTCGGTAATCAGTGTCGCGGCAATCTCTAGCAGAGCCTGGTGATCCAGTGAGGTGGTGTAGCGTGCACGGTCGCGCTCAGGCGTTGCGCATTTTACGCCTTCCTCAAAATAGGGGGGATTGCTGACGATCAGATCGTAGCGAACCGTATTCTTATTGCTCCACTGACGGATATCGGCGGTATGCACAATAACACGCCCGGACCACGGCGAGGCCTGCACGTTTTCCTGCGCCTGCGCAGCCGCCTGATCGTCCAGCTCGACCGCATCGATCATCACAGTCTGTGGCGTACGCTGAGCGAGCATCAGTGCCAATAAGCCGCTACCCGTGCCGATATCCAGTATATGTCGGGCATTCGATACCGGCGACCATGCGCCTAACATCACGCCATCGGTGCCAACTTTCATGGCGCAACGGTCATGCGCAACAAAGAATTCTTTGAACGTGAAGCCATCACGGCGAAACTGAGCCTTTGGCTGGGACATCTCTACAACCTCAATACGGAAAACAGGTGTAGCATAGGTGAAAGCGAAGCCCCGGAAAAGCGATAAGCAGACAACAGATGAAGATTGCAGCCGTAACGTCTATAATCAGCGCCCCACACAGAGGTAGATCATGACTGTAACGACTTTTTCCGAACTCGAACTTGACGACAGCCTGCTGGACGCGCTCCAGAGTAAAGGTTTTACACGCCCGACCGCCATCCAGGCTGCCGCTATTCCGCCTGCGCTTGAAGGGCGTGATGTCCTCGGTTCCGCGCCTACCGGCACCGGTAAAACGGCGGCATATCTGCTGCCTGCGTTGCAGCACCTTCTGGACTTTCCGCGTAAGAAATCTGGCCCGCCGCGTATTCTGATCCTCACGCCAACCCGTGAACTGGCGATGCAGGTTGCCGATCACGCCCGCGAGCTGGCAGCTAATACGCACCTGGATATCGCGACCATCACCGGTGGCGTGGCGTATATGAACCACGCGGAAGTCTTCAGCGAAAACCAGGATATCGTGGTCGCAACCACTGGCCGCCTGTTGCAGTATATTAAAGAAGAGAACTTTGACTGCCGGGCAGTTGAAACGCTGATCCTTGATGAAGCAGACCGCATGCTGGACATGGGCTTCGCGCAGGATATCGAACATATCGCGGGCGAAACGCGGTGGCGTAAGCAAACCATGCTGTTTTCCGCCACACTGGAAGGCGATGCGATCAAAGATTTCGCTGAACGCTTGCTGGAAGACCCGGTGGAAGTTTCCGCTACGCCGTCCACCCGCGAGCGTAAGAAAATTCACCAGTGGTACTACCGTGCCGACGATGTGGCGCATAAAACCGCGCTGCTGGTACACCTGCTGAAACAGCCTGAAGTAAGCCGCTCTATTGTGTTTGTTCGCAAACGCGAGCGTGTGCATGAGTTGGCAAACTGGCTGCGTGAAGCCGGTATCAATAACTGCTATCTCGAAGGCGAAATGGTGCAAATTAAGCGTAACGAAGCCATCAAACGCCTGACCGATGGTCGCGTCAATGTGCTGGTTGCGACCGATGTTGCAGCTCGCGGGATTGATATTCCGGATGTCAGCCACGTTTTTAACTTCGATATGCCACGCAGCGGCGACATTTATCTGCACCGCATTGGGCGTACTGCCCGCGCCGGACGTAAAGGCACCGCGATTTCGCTGGTCGAAGCGCACGATCACCTGTTACTGGGTAAAATTGGTCGCTACATTGAAGAGCCGTTGAAAGCCCGTGTGATTGATGAGCTGAGGGCAAAAACCCGCACGCCGAGCGAGAAACTGAAAGGCAAACCGTCGAAAAAAGCGCTGGCGAAGCGTGAAGAGAAGAAAAAAGAGAAAGAAAAAGAGAAGCCGCGCGTGAAGCAACGCCATCGCGATACCAAAAACATTGGTAAGCGCCGTAAGCCAAGCGCCACAGCTGCTGAACAGCAGAATACAGAAGAATAAAAAAACGCCGGGGTTTCCCGGCATTTTTATTACTACCTGAAATTACAGGCTTTCAGTAAAAGTACGAGCAATAACGTCGCGCTGCTGTTCTGGAGTCAAAGAGTTAAAACGCACAGCATAACCTGATACACGGATGGTGAGCTGCGGGTATTTATCCGGGTTTTCAACGGCGTCGAGCAGAGTTTCACGACGCAATACGTTCACATTCAGGTGCTGACCACCTTCCACGCGAACTTCTGGTTTCACTTCCATCGGAATTTCACGGTATTCGATATTGCCGAGCTTGCTAACAGCAACCACTTCATCTTCAGCATAGCCTGCTTTCGCGCATACGCAGCGTGCTTCACCTTTTTCGTTATCGAGCAGCCAGAACGAGTTCAGCAGGTTGTCATTTGCAGCTTTAGTAATCTGGATACCAGTAATCATGAATAGCCTCCCATGGGCACAATATTTGATTTCACCGGAATCTTTCCGGCCAATTGGTAAAACCATTGTTGTCTGATTGTTTATATACCAGTCCAGAAATCCGCATTCTTTGATTAAAATCAATAAAAACCACACTGTGAAAATGGTGATACCAGGAATTTCTTGT
This sequence comes from Kosakonia sp. WA-90, assembly GCF_039871955.1. Lineage (NCBI taxonomy): Bacteria > Pseudomonadati > Pseudomonadota > Gammaproteobacteria > Enterobacterales > Enterobacteriaceae > Kosakonia > Kosakonia sp. WA-90. Next base: position 9,906 of record NZ_JBDPLJ010000002.1, on the reverse strand, counting down.
TTTATATCAAGTTACGCCACTCACTCCCTCTTAAAATTTTTGTAAATTTTAAAAAAAATTTACAGGCAGGGCACCGGAAGCAGCGGGGAATTTTGTTCCGGGGAAAGAAGCAGTTAAGCTAAAGGGAACGAACTTCGCAGGAGAGCGGGATGACCACTTCTTTAACATGGCATGACGTGCTGGCCGATGAAAAACAGCAACCCTACTTTATCAATACCCTGAGCACCGTCGCGGCTGAGCGCCAGGCCGGGATCACCATCTACCCCCCACAAAAAGACGTGTTTAACGCTTTTCGCTTCACCGAGCTTGGCGATGTCAAAGTGGTGATCCTTGGCCAGGACCCATACCATGGCCCCGGACAAGCTCACGGACTCGCCTTCTCGGTACGGCCTGGCATCGCGATCCCGCCCTCTCTGCTGAATATGTATAAAGAGTTGGAAAAAACGCTTCCGGGTTTTGTCCGCCCGGAACACGGTTATCTGGAAAGCTGGGCGCGCCAGGGCGTGTTGCTGCTCAACACGGTGCTGACCGTACGCGCGGGCCAGGCGCACTCCCACGCCAGCCTGGGCTGGGAAACCTTCACCGATAAAGTGATCAGTTTGATTAACGAGCATCGTGAAGGCGTTGTCTTTTTACTTTGGGGTTCGCACGCGCAGAAAAAGGGGGCAATTATCGACAGAACACGCCACCATGTATTGAAAGCGCCGCACCCGTCACCGCTCTCCGCGCATCGCGGTTTTTTCGGCTGTAATCATTTTGTGCTGGCGAATCAGTGGCTGGAACAGCGTGGTGAGAAACCGATTGACTGGACGCCGACATTACCGGCGGAAAGTGAGTAAACCAGAATGTAGAAGGCCCGGTAAGCGCAAACGCCACCGGGCCTTTTGCCGGGTGGCGGCGACGCCTTACCCGGCCAATAGCACAACGGGTTACGCTTTGTTCTGACGCCACCATTCGGCCAGCAACACTCCGGTCGCCACAGAAACGTTGAGGCTTTCAACGTTGCCAGTACCGTCAATGGACACGCTAAGATCGGCACGGGACAACGTCGCATCAGACAACCCGTCGCGCTCCTGCCCTAACACCAGCACCATTTTCTTCGGCAATTCAGCCTTAAACAGGGGTGTACCGTTATGGCTGGAGGTCGTCACCAGCGCATAACCGGCCTGGCGGAACGCTTCAAGCGCATCAACAAAACTCTCTCCGGTGATCGCCTGAACGTGCTCCGCACCGCCTTCTGCCGTACGCACAGCCGCGCCGGACTCGATCACTGCCGCATCCTGCAGCACCACACCTTTCACACCAAAGTGCGCGCAACTACGCATAATAGCGCCGAGGTTGTGCGGGTTACCTACTTCTTCCAGTGCCAGGACACAATCCTCAGCCCCCGCGGTGGCGACCCATTTCTCTACGCTCAAACCATTGCGTTTTTTGATCAGGAAGCACACGCCACCATGATGTTCAGTGCCGGAGGCTTTCGCCAGCTCTGCATCATCAACCACGTGATAAGCTTTGCGGTTTGCAGCCATCCAGCGCAGTGCTTCTTTAAAGCGCGGCGTGACACTCTGCACAAACCAGGCGCGGACGATGGAATCCGGACGGCTGCTGAACAGCGCCTGACAGGCATTTTCACCATATACACGCGTCTCTTCCGCACGCTGGCGACGCAGCACTTCCGGATCGATAAAACTTTTACCGCTGATCCCGCCATGATCCGGTTTCTCCGGCGTTTCGTCACCCGGTGCGCGGGAAACGGTGCGCCACGGAGAATCACTCTGACGGCTAAAATCTTCGCGCGATGGACGGCTTCTATCGTCACGCTGTGGTCGACCACCACGGTCATCACGTTGAGAACGGCTTCTGTCATCACGGGCTGGGCGACGGCCTGCATCTGCACGAGACGATCCCGAACGCGCTGGCCCTTTCCCGGTGCGCGGGTTATAGCCACGTTTATCGGAATCATCATCACTGCGGACATACATCACTTTGACCTTGCCGCTTTTGTTGTTACTTTCGTCGTTCATGCTTTTCTCCACCAGCGCTGCGCGAAGCGCGCAGATTACCTGATGTCCTTGCGCTTAGCCATTACTTCGTACAAAAGCTATCGACTATTGTACTCATTGAATAAATCGCATTGTCGTGTGAAACCTTCTTATTAATAATATGTAACATTGAAGAAACATACCGGTGAAAAGCCGCGTTGTACCACCGCTTCCCTGAGGTTAGTTATGAATACCGTATGTGCAAGCTGCCAGGCATTGAACCGCATTCCTGAAGACAGAATGAACGACGGCGCGAAATGCGGGCGCTGTGGACATGAGCTGTTCGACGGCGATGTCATTAATGCCACTGGCGAAACCCTGGATAAATTGCTGAAAGACGATCTGCCCGTCGTGGTGGATTTCTGGGCGCCATGGTGCGGCCCGTGCCGTAACTTTGCGCCAATCTTTGAAGACGTTGCGGAAGAGCGCAGCGGTAAAGTGCGTTTTGTCAAAGTGAATACCGAAGCCGAACGAGAGCTGAGCGCCCGTTTCCGCATTCGTAGTATCCCCACCATCATGTTGTTCAAAAAAGGTGAAGTGGTCGACATGCTGAGCGGCGCAATGCCAAAAGCACCGTTTGATAACTGGCTCAACGAATCACTCTGATCCTGTCGGGGCGCATCTTGTGCCCCGTTTTGACCTCTGCGACAATGGCATTTTTCCTGTGCATTCCTGATGACTGATAACGCCGTTCTTCAACTTCGCGCTGAGCGCCTTGCCCGCGCCACGCGCCCATTTCTGGCGCGAGGTAACCGCATCCGTCGCTGTCAACGCTGCCTGTTGCCACAGCGGCAATGCCTGTGCGATACCCTCAAACCTGCTGCTGCCAGTAGCCGTTTTTGCCTGGTAATGTTTGATACCGAACCCATGAAACCCAGCAATACCGGGCGTCTGATCGCCGATGTTTTACCCGATACTCTGGCGTTTCAGTGGTCGCGTACCGAGCCGCCGCAAGCGCTAATCGATCTCTGCGCCAGTGACGAATATCAGCCCATGGTGGTCTTTCCGTCCTCTTATGCTGGCAGTGAGCGCCAGGTGCTGAGCGCACCGCCACCAGGTAAACCGCCGCTGTTTATTATGCTGGACGGCACCTGGACGGAGGCGCGTAAAATGTTCCGCAAAAGCCCTTATCTGGATGCACTGCCGGTCATTTCTGTGGATTTGTCGCGGGTTTCGGCCTATCGCTTGCGTGAAGCACATGCTGACGATCAATATTGCACCGCAGAAGTGGCGATCGCTTTACTGGATCTGGCGAATGATAATGTCGCCGCGCAAGCACTGGGGGACCATTTCACCCTGTTTCGCGAACGTTACCTCGCGGGTAAACCGCATCATCCATCCGCCATCACAGCAAACGAAGCAGAAAGCGTTTAATATCATCAGGTCACTCTTTTCAGGAGGCCGGTATGAGCCAACGAGGGCTGGAAGCGTTATTGCGTCCCAAATCGATCGCCGTGGTGGGCGCATCGATGAAACCGGATCGCGCCGGTTTTCTGATGATGCGCAATCTGTTGGCCGGCGGTTTTGCCGGGCCGGTGCTGCCGGTTACCCCTGCATATAAAGCGGTACTCGGTGTTCTGGCCTGGCCGGATGTCGCCAGCCTGCCTTTTACCCCTGACCTGGCAGTACTTTGTACCCATGCCCGGCGCAACCTCGATCTGCTCGATGCGCTCGGGCAAAAAGGGTGTAAAACCTGCATTATTCTTTCTGCGCCTCCTGAGCAGCATGCCGACTTACTCGCCTGCGCCAGCCGCTACCAGATGCGGCTACTTGGTCCAAATAGCCTGGGTCTGCTGGCGCCATGGCAAGGGTTGAACGCCAGTTTTTCTCCGGTGCCGATTACGCGCGGCAAACTGGCATTTATTTCTCAGTCTGCTGCGGTTTCGAATACCATTCTGGACTGGGCGCAGCAGCGGGAAATGGGGTTCTCCTACTTTATAGCTCTCGGCGACAGTCTGGATATCGATGTCGATGAGCTGCTGGATTTCCTCGCTCGGGACAGTAAAACCAGTGCGATCCTGCTTTATCTGGAGCATCTTAGCGATGCCCGGCGTTTTGTCTCCGCTGCACGTAGCGCATCACGTAATAAGCCTATCCTGGTGATTAAAAGCGGACGCAGTCCGGCTGCGCAACGTTTACTGAACGTGCACGCCGGGCTTGATCCGGCCTGGGATGCCGCTATCCAGCGTGCTGGGTTATTGCGCGTACAGGATACGCATGAGTTGTTTTCCGCCGTCGAGACGCTTAGTCATATGCGTCCGCTGCGGGGTGAGCGTTTGATGATTATCAGTAATGGCGCAGCGCCGGCTGCGCTGGCGCTCGATGAGCTATGGTCACGTAACGGCAAGCTGGCAACGCTGAGTGAAGAAACGCTGGCGCAGCTTCGCGCGGTATTGCCGGAATATGTCAATGTGAGCAACCCGCTGGATTTGCGTGACGACGCCAGTAATGAACGCTATGTCTCTGCGTTGACGGTTTTGCTGGAAAGCCAGGATTACGATGCGCTGATGGTGATCCACTCACCGAGTGCGACAGCGCCGGGTAGCGAAAGCGCGCAGGCGCTGATCGACGCCCTGAAAAAGCACCCGCGCGGAAAGTATGTCACCGTCCTGACCAACTGGTGCGGGGAGTTCTCCTCGCAGGATGCGCGACGTCTGTTCAGCGAAGCCGGGCTGCCGACCTACCGGACGCCGGAGGGGGCTATCACGGCGTTTATGCATATGGTGGAGTACCGCCGGAACCAGAAGCAATTGCGCGAAACGCCCGCTCTCCCACTCAGCCAGACAGCCGATACCGCCGAGGCATATAAGCTGCTGCGTCAGGCTATTGCCGATGGCGCCACAACGCTCGACACCCATGAAGTACAGCCTATTTTACGCGCCTGGGGTTTACAGACCTTACCGACCTGGATTGCGGGTGACAGCGCGGAGGCAGTGCATATAGCCGAAAAAATCGGTTATCCGGTGGCCTTAAAACTCCGCTCCCCTGATATTCCGCATAAATCGGAAGTTCAGGGGGTGATGCTCTATTTGCGTACCGCCAAAGAGGTGCAACAGGCTGCCGATGCCATTATCGATCGTGTGAAGATGAGCTGGCCACAGGCTCGCATTCACGGTTTGCAGGTGCAGAGCATGGCAAACCGTGCGGGAGCGCAGGAGCTCCGCGTGGTGGTTGAGCAAGATCCGGTGTTTGGTCCGTTAATTATGTTGGGTGAAGGTGGCGTGGAGTGGCGGGCAGAAGATCAGGCGGCTGTTGCATTACCCCCTCTGAATATGAACCTGGCGCGTTATCTGGTGATTCAGGCAATCAAAAATAAGAAGATCCACGGGCGAAGTGCATTACGCGCACTGGACATCGCGGGTCTGAGCCAGTTTTTAGTACAGGTTTCGAACCTGATTGTTGATTGCCCGGAGATTGAACGCCTTGATATTCACCCGTTGCTGGCGTCCGGCAGCGAGTTTATCGCGCTGGATGTCACCATGACTGTCGCCCCCTTTGAGGGGAATGGCGAAACGCGTCTTGCCATTCGCCCTTATCCACAGCATCTGGAAGAGCAGGTGGAAATGAAAAACGGCGAAAAGTGCCTGTTCCGCCCGATTCTTCCTGAAGATGAGCCGCACTTACAGCAATTTATCGCGCAGGTGACTAAAGAGGATCTCTATTACCGCTATTTCAGCGAGATCAATGAATTTACCCATGATGATTTAGCGAATATGACGCAAATCGACTACGATCGGGAAATGGCATTTGTTGCAGTGCGTCGTACGAATGAAGGTGAAGAGATCCTTGGCGTTACGCGTGCAATCTCCGATCCGGATAACATCGATGCGGAATTCGCCGTGCTGGTACGCTCTGATTTGAAAGGGCTGGGTCTTGGGCGGCGTCTGCTGGAAAAGCTGATCAGTTATACGCGAGATCACGGACTTAAGCGCTTGAATGGTATTACTATGCCGAATAATCGCGGCATGGTAACGCTGGCGCGAAAACTGGGATTTGATGTCGATGTTCAGCTGGAAGATGGGATTGTGGGCTTGTCGCTCCCTCTGACGCAGACGGAAGAATCCTGAGTAAGGTACTGGAAATGTTGACCACTTTAGCGGGCTCGGTGTTATTATTGTCCGCTTATGTCGTCTGCATGGTACAGAAGACCCTTCAATAAACAGAGAAGAAACGCACTGTGATGTTGTCAAAATTTAAGCGTAATAAACATCAACAACACCTTGCCCAACTACCCAAGATTTCTCAGTCAGCGGATGATGTAGCCTTTTTCTACTCGCCTGCGGATTTCAGAGAAACGCTGCTTGCCAGGATAGCCAGCGCAACGCACCGAATCTATATCATTGCCCTGTATCTTGAACAGGATGATGGTGGGAAAGGAATTCTGAACGCACTGTATGAAGCAAAACGCCAACGTCCGGAACTGGATGTGTGTGTGCTCGTTGACTGGCATCGCGCCCAGCGTGGTCGCATCGGTGCCGCAGCGTCAAACACGAATGCCGACTGGTATTGTCGCATGGCGCAAGAAAACGCCGGCGTTTCGGTTCCCGTTTACGGCGTACCGGTAAATACCCGTGAAGCACTTGGCGTTCTCCACTTTAAAGGGTTTATTATTGATGACTGCGTGCTCTACAGTGGCGCCAGCCTCAATGATGTTTACCTGCATCAGCACGATAAATACCGTTACGATCGCTATCAGCTGATCCGCAATCCACAGATGGCCGATGTCATGCAAAACTGGGTCGTTCAGAACCTGGTGCAGGGGCGCGGCGTGAATCGGCTGGACAATCCTCAACGCCCGAAAAGTCCGGAAATCAAAAACGATATTCGCCAGTTTCGCCAGGAGCTGCGCGATGCCTCGTTTCATTTTCAGGGCGATGCCGATAACGAACAGCTCGCGGTAACACCGTTGGTCGGCCTGGGAAAATCCAGCCTGCTGAATAAAACGATCTTTCACCTGATGCCGTGTGCGGAACACAAACTGACTATTTGTACGCCGTACTTCAATCTGCCGGCGGTACTGGTGCGTAATATCATTCAGCTCCTGCGCGAAGGCAAAAAAGTCGAAATTATTGTCGGCGACAAAACTGCCAACGACTTTTTTATTCCAGAAGATCAGCCGTTTAAAATCATCGGTGCACTGCCTTATCTTTATGAGATTAACCTGCGCCGTTTCCTGAGCCGACTGCAGTATTACGTGAATACCGAACAGTTGGTGGTGCGTCTGTGGAAAGATGACGATAACAGTTACCATCTGAAAGGCATGTGGGTTGATGATGAGTGGATCCTGCTGACAGGTAATAACCTGAACCCGCGCGCATGGCGACTCGATCTCGAAAACGCGGTGCTTATCCACGATCCAAAGCACGAGCTGGCAGCGCAACGCGATAAAGAGCTGGAGCTTATTCGCAGGCATACGACGGTCGTTAACCACTATCGCGATCTGCAAAGCATTGCCGACTACCCGGTAAAAGTGCGTAAGCTGATTCGCCGGTTACGCCGTATCCGTATCGACAAGTTAATCAGTCGTATTCTTTAAACCGAGGCCCCGTTATCGCACGGGGCTTTTTTTCAGGCTTTGCTAATGAAATATATTGTGCTGTTCGGTTCACTGCTGCTAACGGGATGCAGTCATATGGCGAATGACAACTGGAGCGGGCAGGATAAAGCACAGCATTTCCTCGGCTCCGCTATGCTCTCTGCTGCAGGTAATGAAGTCGCACAGCATCAGGGGATCAGCCGCGATCGAAGTGCAATCTTTGGACTGATGTTTTCTGTTAGCCTGGGAGCATCAAAAGAGTTGTGGGACAGCCGCCCGGCGGGAAGCGGCTGGAGCTGGAAAGATTTTGCCTGGGATGTTGCTGGCGCCACAACGGGTTATACCGTGTGGCAACTGGCCAGACATTAAAGGCGAATGCCTTTTCCTTTACGGTGTAGCATCAAAGAGACCAGAAATGCCAACGCGCCCATCAGAGTAACGTACCAGAAGAAAGCCGTTTCAAACCCAATCGATTTCAGTGACAGCGCGACATATTCCGCCGAACCGCCAAAGAGAGCGTTTGCCACTGCATAGGATAGACCGACGCCAAGTGCACGAACCTGAGCAGGGAACATCTCGGCTTTCAGGATCCCGCTGATTGAGGTATAGAAACTGGCGATCACTAAAGCCAGCATAACCAGTACGAATGCAGCATAGGGGGACGTTACACTGTGCAGTGCACTGAGGATGGGTACCGTGCACACTGTGGCAAGACCACCAAAGATCAGCATCGAGGTACGGCGACCAATCCGATCAGACAGAGCGCCGATAAGCGGTTGGATCAGCATAAAGACAAACAGCGCGACCGTCATAATCACGCTGGCGACATTGGCATGCATCCCGGCAGTGTTCACCAGGTACTTCTGCATATAGGTCGTGAAGGTATAGAACGTGAGCGAGCCCCCAGCCGTAAAACCCAGCACCATAATGAAGGCTTTGCGATTGCGCCATAACCCTTTTAGCGAACCAGCTTCTTTTAGCGCACGCACTTCCTGCTGCGAAGTTTCATCCAACTGACGACGCAACCATAGAGCGACGATAGCCAGAGCAGCTCCGAGAGCAAAGGGAATACGCCAACCCCAGGCGCGAAGCGCTTCTTCCTCCAGAACCTGCTGCAATATCACAACAACCAGCAATGCCAGTAACTGCCCGCCAATCAGAGTGACGTACTGAAACGAGGCGTAAAAGCCTTTCCGCCCTTCAACTGCCACTTCGCTCATGTAAGTTGCACTGGTTCCATATTCTCCCCCCACTGACAATCCCTGAAACAAACGAGCCAGCAACAATAATGCAGGTGCCCAGGTTCCAATGGTCTCATAGCCCGGCAGGCAGGCGATCACCAGCGATCCCAGACACATCATGCACACTGAAATCAGCATGGATGTTTTACGACCGTGCCGGTCAGCGATGCGACCAAACAACCAGCCGCCAATGGGCCTCATCAGAAAGCCAGCGGCAAATACTCCGGCTGTTTGCAGTAACTGAGTGGTAGTGTTTCCGGCAGGGAAAAAAATATGTGCGAAGTAGAGAGAGCAAAAGGAATAAACATAGAAGTCAAACCATTCCACCAGGTTACCTGATGAGGCACCAATGATCGCCCATACCCGACGCCGGGTATCGCTGCTGGTGAGCGATTCACGTGTTGTCATACTGCTGTCAGCCATTGTAATGATACTCCTGCCTGAGCTATTGATGAGATGTGCACGTGGTGAGGTGTACACAGTAAGCATCCTTAACTCACTGATATGCAAAAAATGAAATGTTGCATATTTGTTATAAATAAATAGTGAGTTAAATCACATTTTCGCTTAGCTGGGTAAGGAATTCAGAATATAGCCCGGGTGGGGTGAATAGCAAAAAGGCCCAGTCTTCCGACTGGGCCTTCTGCTTTATTTGATGCCTGGCAGTTCCCTACTCTCGCATGGGGAGACCCCACACTACCATCGGCGCTACGGCGTTTCACTTCTGAGTTCGGCATGGGGTCAGGTGGGACCACCGCGCTAGTGCCGCCAGGCAAATTCTGTCATCAACACACCTTCCGGTCTGTCAATCTAATCTGTATCAGGCTGATTATTGTCTCTCTTCCGCCAAAACATCTTCGGCGTTGTAAGGTTAAGCCTCACGGTTCATTAGTACCGGTTAGCTCAACGCATCGCTGCGCTTACACACCCGGCCTATCAACGTCGTCGTCTTCAACGTTCCTTCAGGAGACTTAAAGTCTCAGGGAGAACTCATCTCGGGGCAAGTTTCGTGCTTAGATGCTTTCAGCACTTATCTCTTCCGCATTTAGCTACCGGGCAGTGCCATTGGCATGACAACCCGAACACC